>NZ_JAOASO010000001.1 GCF_030158645.1 Hydrogenophaga sp.
GCCTCCAGCAGGGCTTTGGCGTCTTCGCGTTTGAGCGTGGGGAAGGTGCCGGTGAGCACGAAGGTCTTGCCCGCCAGCGGCTGGGGTGCGCGCTCGGCCGGTTCGCCCTCTTCCCAGGTCACGCCACAGGCGCGCAGCTGCTCCACCACCTCGCGGTTGTGCGGCTGGTCGAAAAAGGTGCGGATGCTCTGCGCCACCACCGGCCCGACGTCACTCACCTCCGAAAGGGCTTCCACGCTGGCGTCCATGATGCGGTCGAGCTGGCCGAAATGGCGGGCGAGCTCCTTGGCGGTGGCTTCACCCACGTGGCGGATGCCCAGACCGAACAGGAAGCGCGGCAGCGTGGTGCGTTTGGATTTCTCCAGGGCGGCCAGGATGTTCTGCGCCGACTTCTCGGCCATGCGGTCCAGCGCCAGCAAGGACACGAGGCCCAGACGGTACAGGTCGGGCAGGGTCTTGACCACGCCGGCGTCCACCAGCTGCTCCACCAGCTTGTCGCCCAAGCCCTCGATCTCCACCGCGCGGCGCTGGGCAAAGTGCAGCAGCGCCTGCTTGCGCTGGGCGGCACAGAACAGGCCGCCGGAGCAGCGGTAGTCCACCTCGCCTTCTTCGCGCACGGCGTCGCTGCCGCACACGGGGCATTGGCGCGGCAGGCTGAAGGGCTGCGGGTCGCCCACGCGTTTGTCGAGCAACACCGACACCACCTCGGGGATCACGTCGCCCGCCCGGCGCACGATCACCGTGTCGCCCACGCGCACGTCCTTGCGGCGCGCCTCGTCCTCGTTGTGCAGCGTCGCGTTGGTCACCGTGACGCCACCCACGAACACCGGTGCCAGCTTGGCCACGGGGGTGAGCTTGCCGGTACGCCCCACCTGCACGTCAATGGCCAGCACGGTGGTGAGTTGCTCCTGCGCCGGGTACTTGTGCGCCACAGCCCAGCGCGGCTCGCGCGTGACGAAGCCCAGCTGGAGCTGCAACGCCAGCGAGTTGACCTTGTAGACCACGCCGTCGATGTCGTACGGCAA
>NZ_JAOASO010000002.1 GCF_030158645.1 Hydrogenophaga sp.
TACCCGCTGGTGGACGCGGCCATGCACCAGATCAACCAGACCGGCTACATGCACAACCGCCTGCGCATGGTGGTGGCGAGTTTTCTGGTGAAGGACCTCGGCATCCACTGGCAGTGGGGCGAGCGCTACTTTGCCGAAAAGCTGATCGACTTCGACCTGGCCGCCAACAATGGTGGCTGGCAATGGGCGAGCTCCAGCGGTTGCGATGCGCAGCCTTACTTCCGCATCTTCAACCCGGTGAGCCAGAGCGAGAAGTTCGACCCGCAGGCCAAGTTCATCCGGCGCTACCTGCCCGAGCTGGCCGGTCTGCCGGACGCGGCGATCCATGCGCCATGGCTGGCGCGCGAGATGGAGCTGATCAGCGCGGGTGTGGAACTGGGCAAGACTTACCCAAGGCCGGTGGTCGACCACGCAGTGGCACGAGAACAGACCCTGCTGCGCTACGCAGTCGTGAAAAAGCCGGGGAAAACCCCGGCTTCTGGTAACAAGGCAGCGGATTAAGCGGTGCCGCCGACCGTCAAACCGTCGATGCGCAAGGTGGGCTGACCCACGCCCACCGGCACGCTCTGGCCCTCTTTGCCGCAGGTGCCCACGCCGCTGTCGAGCTTCATGTCGTTGCCGATCATGCTCACGCGGGTCAACGAGTCGGGGCCGTTGCCCACCAGCGTGGCGCCCTTCACCGGGTACTGGATCTGGCCGTTTTCCACCCAGTAGGCCTGGCTGGCGGAAAACACGAACTTGCCCGAGGTGATGTCGACCTGGCCGCCGCCGAAGTTGACCGCGTACAGGCCCTTCTTGATGCTGGCCACGATTTCCTCGGGCGCCTTGTCGCCACCGAGCATGTAGGTGTTGGTCATGCGCGGCATGGGCACGTGGGCGTAGCTTTCGCGGCGGCCGTTGCCGGTGGGTTTCACGCCCATCAGGCGCGCGTTCATCGAATCCTGGATGTAGCCGCGCAGGATGCCGTCTTCGATCAGCACGTTCTTCTGCGAGGTGTGGCCTTCGTCGTCCACGTTGAGCGAGCCGCGGCGGTCGGCGATGGTGCCGTCGTCGAGCACCGTCACGCCCTTGGCCGCCACGCGCTGGCCGATGCGCCCGGCAAAAGCGCTGCTGCCCTTGCGGTTGAAGTCGCCTTCCAGGCCGTGGCCCACCGCCTCGTGCAGCAGGATGCCCGGCCAGCCCGAGCCCAGCACCACCACCATCTCGCCGGCCGGCGCGGGCCGGGCGTCGAGGTTGGTCAGCGCATTCGCCACGGCTTCGTCCACGTACGACTGCACCATCGCCTCGTCGAAATAGGCCAAGCCGTACCGGCCACCACCGCCGGACGAACCCACTTCGCGGCGGCCCGACTGTTCGGCAATCACCGTGACCGACAGGCGTACCAGGGGGCGCACATCAGCCGCCAGCGTGCCGTCGGCGCGCGCCACCAGCACCACGTCGTGTTCGGCGGCCAGACCGGCCATCACCTGCACCACGCGCGGGTCCTTGGCCTTGGCCAGTTTTTCCACTTTCTCCAGCAGCGCCACCTTGGCCGTGCTGTCGAGGGTGCCGATCGGGTCCACGCCGCCGTAAAGCGAGCGCGACTTGGCCACCTTGGAAGCGGGCGTCTTCACCTTCTTCGACTGGCCCTGGCCGGAGATGCTGCGCACGGTGTGTGCGGCGTCCAGCAAAGAGTCCCACGAGAGGTCGTCGGAATAGGCAAACGCGGTCTTCTCACCGCTCACCGCACGCACGCCCACGCCCTGGTCGATGCTGAAGCTGCCGGTCTTGACGATGCCCTCTTCCAGGCTCCAGCCTTCGCTGCGCGTGGTCTGGAAATACAGGTCGGCGTCGTCCACACCGTGCGACATGATCTCGCCCAGCGCACGCTGCAAATGCGCGGGCGTGAGGCCAAACGGTTCGAGGAGCAGGCTTTGGGCGGTGGCCAGGCGGGCCAGGGTGGGTTCGCGTGAAATCATGGGGCCATTGTAAGAACGACCCGCCCCGCGCGCTCGCGTCAGGGTCTTGGGGCGGGCCGGCGCAGGAACGAGAGCAGCGCGGCGTCGTCCAGGTCGGCCATGCCCGCCTCAGCCGCGTCTTTGAACACCCGCGCCGCGTGGGTACCCAGCGGGCCCTCAAATCCCACGCTGCGCGCTGCCGCCACCGCCAGCCGGGTGTCTTTTTCCAGCAGGGTCACGTGGGCGCGCGGCGCCAGATCGTCTGCAATTGCGCGGCGCATGCGGTCCGAGCCGATCCAGCTCTGGCCGCTGGAGCGCTCGATCACGTCCAGCGTGGTGGTGAGGTCCAGCCCCATGCGTTCGGCCACGGCCAACACTTCGGCCGCGCCCACCAGGTTGATGCCGGCGAGCAGGTTGTTGACCAGCTTGGTGCGCGCGCCGTCGCCCACACGTTCGCTGACGCGCATCACGTTGAGCGACAAGGCGGCCAGCAGCTTGGCGTGGCGATCCACCACCGCTTGGGGTGCGGCGACCATCAGGCTCATGCGGCCATCTCGCGCCCGCTGCGGGCCGCCCGACATGGGTGCGTCGATGCAATCGATGCCCTGCCCAGCCAGCCGCTGGGCGATGGCCACGGTGTCTTCGGGCGCGATGGTGGGGCACAGCACCACGGCCTGCCCAGGCCGCAGGCCAAAGGATGCGCCCTGCTCGCCCCACAGCACCTCGCGGCACTGGTCGGCGTCCACCACAACGATCACCAGCGCGTCTTGCGGGCCGAGTTGCGCCACCGCCGACAGCGGCGTGTCGGCCAGGCTGGCACCGGCGGCCAGGGCCTGTTGCTGGCGCAGCGGGTCGGTGTCGCACACGGTTACTGGCCAGGCGGCTTCACAGAGCCGCTCCACCAACGCACCGCCCATGTTGCCGGCCCCGACAAAGGCGACCGTCATGACTGCATGAAGCGCCGGGACTTGGCGATCGACATCAGCATGCCCAGCCCCACGCCCATGGTCACCATGGCGGTGCCGCCGTAGCTCACGAACGGCAGGGGCACGCCCACCACCGGCAGGATGCCGCTGACCATGCCCATGTTGACGAAGGCATAGACAAAAATGTTGAGCGTGAGCGCGCCGGCGAGCAGGCGCGAAAACAGCGTGGGAGCCTCCATGGCGATGACCAGACCGCGCACGATGAGGAAAATGAACCCGGCCATGAGACCCAGGACACCGACCAGGCCGAACTCTTCGGAGAAGGCGGCGTAGATGAAGTCGGTGGTGCGCTCGGGGATGAACTCCAGGTGGGTCTGCGTGCCCTGCATGAAGCCCTTGCCCCACACCCCGCCGGAGCCGATGGCGATCATGCCCTGGATGATGTGGAAACCTTTGCCCAGCGGATCCTTGGACGGGTCGAGCAGCGTGCACACCCGCTGGCGCTGGTATTCGCGCAGCACGTGCCAATCCACATCGGGCGCGCACAGCTGCCCCTCGAAGGTGATCAGCAGCACGATACCCACTGCGCCAAAGAGCACCGGCGGCAGGATCAGCTTCCAGCTCAGGCCGGCAAAAAAGATGACGAACAAGCCGGAGGAGAGCACCAGCAGCGAGGTGCCCAGGTCGGGCTGCTTCAAGACCAGCGCCACCGGCAACAGCAGCAGCAGCCCGGCGGCAGCGAAGTCCAGCGTTTTGAGCTGGCCTTCGCGTCGATGGAACCACCAGGCCAGCATGAGTGGCATGGCGATCTTCATCAATTCGCTGGGCTGGATGATGACGCCGATGTCCAGCCAGCGCTGCGAGCCCTTGCGTGCGATGCCGAAAAACTCCACGCCCAGCAGCAGCAGCACCCCCACCGCGTAGGCCGGCAGCGCCAGGCTCATCAGCCGGTGCGGCGGGATCTGTGAGACGAGGAACAGCACGCCGGCGGCGATCAGCATGTTGCGGCCATGGGCTTCGAAACGCGTGCCGTGGTCAAAGCCCACCGAGTACATGGTCAACATCCCGGCGCCCGCCATGATCAGGATGGCCAGCAACAGCGGGAGGTCAAAGCCCTGGAAGATCGGGGCGATGCGTTGCAGCAGGGAGGGTTTGTCGAACACGGCGGACATCACCTCGGATTATCCTTCCCCGATGCGCGATGCCACCACCCACCTGCTCTATCTCCACGGCTTTCGATCGTCGCCGCAGTCCATGAAAGCGCAGAAGGTGGCCGCGCGGGTGCGGGCCGAACACCCCGGCGTTGTCTGGTGGTGCCCGCCGCTGCCGCCCTCACCCGCCGAGGCGATGGCACTGGTGATGCAGGGCACGGCCCACTGGCCGAGAGACACCACGGCGGTGGTGGGCTCGTCGCTGGGCGGCTTTTACGCGCGCTGGTTCTCGCTGCAGACCGGTTGCCCCGCGGTGCTGCTCAACCCCGCCCCGTTCCCGGCACGCGATCTTTCGGCTTACATCGGCGAGCAGACGGCCTGGCACGACCCGCTGGAGCGTTTCTTTTTCCAGCCCGGCTTTGTGGACGAGTTGCAGGTGCAGCAGGCGGACATCCACCGGCTGGCGGCACGACGGTCCACCACGGCGGACCACTTGTTCGCCATCGTTTCCAAGGGCGACGAGGTGCTGGACTGGCGCGAAATGCAAGCCTTCTGCGCTGGGGGCACGGTGCGCCTGCTCGAAGGCAGCGACCACGCCATCAGCGACTTCGACGGCCACATGGACGCGGTATTCCAGTTCCTGAACCTGTAGCGCCCCCATGGGACAATCCAGCCCATGCACATTCTGTTTGATGAAGCCGGCAAGTTGTTGACCGGTCGCCTCCTGTCCGAGGCCGAAAGTTCCCTGCAAGTCGAGCTCGATTCCGGCAAGC
>NZ_JAOASO010000003.1 GCF_030158645.1 Hydrogenophaga sp.
CGTCGCCCAGGAAGTCGAGCAGCACGTAGTCGAAGCCCCACTCGTGGAAGCCGAGTTTTTCCAGCAACTCGAAGCCGTGGATGATGCCGCGACCGCCGCAGCCACGACCGACCTCGGGGCCACCGAGTTCCATGGCGTAGACGCCGTCGCGCTTGAAGCAGACGTCGCCGATGGCCACCGCTTCACCGGCGAGCTTTTTCTTCGACGAGGTTTCGATGATGGTGGGGCAGGCGCGGCCACCGAACAGCAGGCTGGTGGTGTCGCTCTTGGGATCGCAGCCGATCAGCAGCACCTTCTTGCCCTGCTGCGCCATCATGTAAGAGAGGTTGGCCAGCGTGAAACTCTTGCCGATGCCGCCCTTGCCGTAGATGGCAATGATCTGGGTTTCCTTCTTCACTTCGCCGGTGTGCACCGGTGTGGGCTCGATGGCGGCTTCTGCGCGCAGCTGCTCCATGAATTTCGCCGACTGCACGTTGGTGACGGGGATTGCGTTCATCAGTTTCTCCAGTCCAGGACCATCTTCAGACACTGCGGATCGCCGAAGGCGGCCGCGTAGGCATCGCTTGCGCGGGCCGGGGTTTCGGTGTGGGTGATCAGGCCGTCCAGGCACAGGCGCCCGGTCTGCACCAGTTGCGTCACGGCCAGCAGATCGGCGCGTTTCCACTCGGCGGCGGCGCGGATCTGTGCTTCGCGCATGAAGGCCGGGGCGAAGGCAAACGAGATGTCGTTTTTGTAGAAGCCGGCCAGCACCACCTCGCCGCCCTTGGCCAGGCGCGGGATCACTTTGTTCAGGATGTCGGAATCGCCGCTCACGTCGTAGATCGCGCGGTAGTCCTTGCGCGTGTCTTCCTCGGGGCGGATGACGCTGTAGCCCTCTGCGCCGGTGCGGCGGGCGGCTTGCGTTTCCCACACCACGGGTGCGGGGGCGCCGGCGGCCACCGTGAGGCGCGCGAGCAGGCGGCCCATGACACCGTGGCCAATGATCAGTTCGGGCGGTGCGGCCGGTGCGCGGCTGCCGCCGAAGGTGACCGAGTGGTAGGCGGTGGCGGCCAGGGCCAGCAGCACCATCTGTGAGCCCAGGTCGTTGTGCAGCTTGACCACGCGGTCGTGAGACACCACCAGGCGCGAGCCGGCGCCGCCAAAGAGGTTGTGCACGCCCTCGAAGCTGTATGACCCGGGCACGAACACCTGATCGCCCGGCTGGATGCGGCCCAGACCCTGGCCGCAGTCGCCCTGGGTGCGGACCACGCGGCCCACCGTTTCGTAGCCGGGCACCAGCGGGTAGCCCATGCCGGGGAAAGGCGGCATGCTGCCGTCCCACAGAAGGCGTTCGGTGCCGGTGCTGATGCCGCTGTACTCGACCTCGACCTCCAGGTCGCCGTCATTGAGGCCGCGAAGTTCCAGCGACCGCACCGAGAGGTTGCACGGGCTCTGGAAAACGATGGCTTGGGCTTGCATGATGTGTATTAAGTAAGTGACAGCTTAAAGTGTCAAGACAAATTGACAGATTCAGACGAAGCAGCGGGTAAACCCCTAGATGGGCTCCCCGATTTGCGGCCCAGCAGCAGCTGTGCGTGCAGCGGCATGGGGTTGGGCACGCGTTCGATGTGCGAGAAGCCGGCGTCTGCCATGAGGGCGGTGAGCTCGGCCGGAGTCCGCAGGCGCCCCGAGCCCATGGCCATCAGATAAAAGTGGAAATACGGGTCGCTGGGCTCGGGTGCGCCGCCGGCCTGCGCCATGGGTTCGGCCAGCAGCAGCGCACCGCCCAGGGGCAGGGCGTCAAAAATGGCGCGCAAAACGGTGCGCACATCGCCATCCGGGTGGTCGTGCGCCACGCGCACCAGGGTCACCAGGTCGGCGCCACGCGGCAGGGCGTCTTTGGTGAAGCTGCCGCCAAAGGTGCTGATGCGTTCATGCAGACCCTGGCGCTGCACGTTCTCGGCGGCCAGCGCAGCCACGGGGGGCAGATCGAACAGTTGCAACTGCAGGTGGGGGTGGCGCTGGGCCAGTGCGCTCACCCAGCCGCCCATGCCACCGCCCACGTCGAGCACCACGCGGTGTTCGGCAAACGGGTAGGCGCCCAGCAGCTCTTCAATGACAAAACGCTGCGAGGTCGACATGAGCGACGAGTAGCGCGCGAACTGGTCCACCGGGGCCGGCGCCTGCGGCTTGCCGGACGGGTCTTCGGTGTAGGGCCAGTAGGCGTGCATGCGGGCGGCGTTGGGGTCGCGCAGCAGGGCCAGCGGGTCGCGCATGTCTTCATAGAGCACGGCGTTGTGTTCGATCATGTCGCGGATGCCGGCGTGCGCCACCACCGGTGCGCCCATGGTCCCCAGGCCGTAGCGGCCAGAGCCGCGCCGCTCCAGCAGGTGCAGGGCCACCGCCGAGTCGAGCAGGCGGGTGAGCTGGGCGGTGGGCAGGCGGCACAGGGTGGCCAGCTCGTCGGCGGTGCGCGGGGCTTGCAGCACGTGTTCAAACAGCTTGAGGCGCACACACGCCAGCAGCACCTGCGAATGCACGAAGCCGGCCATCAAGTCAAACAGCTGCGCAGAACGGCGGCGCACCAACCAGCGGGTGAGCACGCTGCGGCTGGCCCAGCGGTTGAGCGCAGGGCTGGTCATCCACTGGTCGATGCGGCTGGCCAGGCGCTCGCGCGCCGAGGGCGGTGGCCCGTCCGAGAGTGGCTTGAGGGTGTCCAGCGCGGCCATGGCGGGGGCTTTCAGGCGGCCAGACGCACGGCGGGGTGTTCGGGCGTGCGCTGCAGCTCGATGCGGTCGCAGGTGCTCTGCGGAATCAGCCGGCTGGCTTCGTGCAGCACCAGGTGGCGCATGGCGCTGCGGCTCTGGCAGGCCGGCACCGAATCGATGGCGGCCTGCATCAGGCCGTGGAAATGGTCGATGGCGCCCACGAGGCCGAGGGCGGCCGCCGCGCTGGGGCGGCCGTGCTGCGCGTCCTGTCCGGCGGGTTTGCCCAGTTCGTCGGCCTGCATCAGCACGTCGCGGATGTCGTCGGCCACCTGGTAAGCCTCCCCCAGGCATTCGCCCAGGGCGCGCCAGTCCTCGGGGTCGGCGCCCGCGGCCTGCGCACCGGCGCAGGTGGATGCCACGAACAGGGCGCCGGTCTTGGCGCGCTGGTACTGGCTCAGGTTCACGCGGTTCTCGCACTCCCAGGCTTGCCCGGCCACGATGCCGTCGGGTGCGCCGGTGCCGATGCACACGGTGTCGATCAAACCGGCCAGGCGGTTCGGGTGCTGCCTGCCGGCGCGCGCCAGGATCTGGTAGGCCATGACGATCAGCGCATCACCCGTGAGCAGGGCCAGCGGCTCACCAAACACCTTGTGCACGGCGGGCTGCCCCCGGCGGGTGTCGGCATCGTCGAAGCAGGGCATGTCGTCGTGCACCAGCGAGGCGCAGTGCAGCAGCTCGATGGCCATGGCGGCGGCGTTGGTCAGCGCGGGGGCGTCTTCACCGCAGGCGCTGGCCACGGCCATGCAGAGCTGCGGGCGGATGCGGGCGCCGCCGGGAAACACGGCGTGGCGCATGGCGGCCATCAAGCGGGGCGGGGCGCTGGGGCTGCTGGCCTGGGTCAGCTCGTGATCCAGTGCGGCTTGTATGCGAGTCATCATGTCCATGAGAGCCCCTTGACCGTGGTCGGGATGTCAGCAATGTGTGACATCAATGGGTGTCAATCTAACATGACACTTGGGAATGTCAAAGGGTCTTTTCTTGTGCAGCGCACACAAGATGAGCGTCCCGAGGGGAGCCCGATGAACCGGTGAAAGCCGCCTCAAACCCATGCAGCCTTTGGGTTTTTCCGGTTGGTCGGGCCTGGCGTCTGGTGCTATAAGTGTCACATCAAGTTGACATTCGAGTTTTGAGACACTTCCGTGATTGACCCCACGTCCCGCCCCGAGGTTGGTGCATGAACGCGGCGCTGGCCCTGCGCCAGGTCGCCTGTGTTCGAGGCGGACGCAGCCTTTTCAGCGGCCTTAACCTGCAATTGGCCGGTGGCCAGTTGCTGCGGGTGGCGGGGGCCAACGGCGCCGGCAAGACCAGCCTGCTGCGCCTGATGTGCGGCCTGCTCAGCCCCACCGAGGGCGAGGTGCTGTGGCGGGGCCAGCCGCTGGCCGCGCAGCGCGAGCAGTGGGGACGCGACCTCGTCTACCTGGGCCACGCCGCCGCGCTGAAAGACGACTTGTCGCCGCTGGACAACCTGCTCACCGCCTGCACGCTGGGCGGCCAGCCAGCCGACCGGACCGGCGCGCTGCAGGCCCTGGCAGACGCTGGTCTGCGCGGCTTCGAGCGCGTGCCCGCGCGCCGCCTCTCACAAGGCCAGCGCCGCCGCTGTGGACTCGCCCGGTTGGTGCTGGCGCGTTCTTCACCGCTGTGGGTGCTTGACGAACCCTTCAACGCACTCGACGCCACCGCCACCGCCTGGCTCGAGGGTCTGATCCGCGCGCAACTGCTGCGCGGCGGCTCGGTGGTGCTCACCAGCCACCAGGGCGTGGCGCTCGACGACACGCCGCACCAGGTGCTCAGCCTGTGAACACGCGCGTGGCCACCCTTTCACCCGATTCCGCCGCGCCGCAGGGATGGCTGGAGGGCTTTTCCTGCGTCTTTCGGCGCGACCTGCGCATCGCGCTGCGCCGGCGCACCGACTCCCTGGCCGCGGTGGTGTTTTTCGTGATGGTGGTGAGCCTGTTCCCGCTCGGCGTGGGGCCGGAGCCCGGGCTGCTGCGCACCATGGCGCCGGGCG
>NZ_JAOASO010000004.1 GCF_030158645.1 Hydrogenophaga sp.
TGGCGCTGCAGGTGTTTTTTGCGCTGCGCATCGCCGCCATGGTGGTGATCGACCCGACCAGCACCGCCTTCATGCGCTCGGAGGCCTGGCGCGTCGGGCACGAAAGCATGACCACCGACAAGACCTGGCGCTGGTCGCACCAGTGGGTGGCGGGTGACCAGATCAGCCCGAACCTCAAACGCGCGGTGATCGCATCGGAGGACGCCGGTTTTCTGGAGCACGGGGGCGTGGACTGGGAAGCGATCGAAACCGCCTGGCAGAAAAACGAGAAGCGCCAGCAGCAAGCCGAAAAGCGCGCCGCCGCACAACCCAACCGACCGGTGCGCGAACCCAAGGTGGTGGGCGGCTCCACCATCACGCAACAACTGGCCAAGAACCTGCTGCTGTCGGGCGAACGCCAGTTTTTGCGCAAGGGCCAGGAGCTCGTGCTGGCGGTGGCGCTGGAGGCGCTGCTGAGCAAGGAACGCATCCTGGAGATCTACCTGAACAGCGTGGAATGGGGCGAAGGCGTGTTCGGCGCCGAGGCCGCCGCGCAGCGTTACTTCAAGAAACCGGCCAGCAAGCTCAGCGCATCGGAGGCCGCGCGCCTCGCGGTGATGCTGCCTTCGCCCAAGTTCTTTGAAACGCGCCAGGGCTCGGCCTACCTGGCCCGGCGCACCGGCACCATTGTTGCGCGCATGGGTGACGTCCGCCTGCCATGAACCTGCGCGCCACCGCCATGAGCGTGTTCCTGCTGGGCCTGGTGCGTCTGCTCACCGGCGCCCAGGCGCGCTGGCACGGTTGCCCGCCCAAGGCCGAGCAGCGCATTTACTTTGCCAACCACCAGAGCCACGCCGACCTGGTGCTGATCTGGGCTGCGCTGCCACACGAGCTGCGCAGCATCACCCGCCCCATCGCCGCCAAGGACTACTGGACGGCCTCGAACTTCAAGCGCTGGATCACCACCGAGGTGTTCAACGCGGTCTATGTGGAGCGCGAACGCAAGGGCGACGAGGACCCGCTTCAGCCGCTCATCAACGCGCTGGACAGCGGCGACTCGCTGATCCTGTTTCCCGAGGGCACACGCGGCCATGAAGAAGATCCGCAACCCTTCAAGTCGGGCCTGTACAACCTCGCCCAGCGCTTCCCCGGTGTGGTGCTGGTGCCGGCCTGGATCCACAACGTGCAGCGCGTGATGCCCAAGGGTGAGGTGGTGCCGGTGCCGGTGCTGTGTTCGGTGACGTTTGGTGAACCGGTTGCACTGGGTGCCGAGGAACCACGTGCCGATTTCCTCAAGCGTGCTCGTGAGGCGGTGATCGCCTTGCGGGAGGTCTGAATCCATGGGCACCTTCCTGCGCGGCCTCACCGGCGACCAACAGGTCAGCCTGTTGTTCGTGTTGCTGTTCGGCCTGTTGTTCATTGCGAGCGGCGTGAGCGTGTTGCTGTCGGTGCGCGAGCGCCGCGCAGGCGAAGACGAGTCCGGTGAACGCGAACTGCGCCTGCGCGACAACCAGGCGCTGTTGCGCAGCTCCTGGGGCATGGCGCTGGTGTTCTGGATCGGCTGGGCACTGGGCGAGGGTGTGGCCATCGTGCTGTTCGGCTTCGTTTCTTTCTTCATCCTGCGCGAGTTCATCAGCCTCTCGCCCACGCGACGCGGCGACCACCGCAGCCTGGTGATGGCCTTTTTCATCGTGTTGCCGCTGCAGTACGCGCTGGTCTGGACCGAGCGCTTCAACCTCTTCACGGTGTTCATCCCGGTATATGTGTTCCTCGCCATCCCGGTGGTAAGCGCGCTGGGCAACGACCCGCAGCGGTTTCTGGAGCGCAACGCCAAGCTGCAGTGGGGCATCATGGTCTGCGTCTACGGCATGAGCCACGTGCCCGCGCTGCTGCTGCTCAGCTTCCCCGGTTTCGTGGGCCGAACCGCCTTTCTCGTGTTCTTTCTGGTGCTGGTGGTGCAGACCTGCATGCTGGTGCAGCACATCGCGTCGCGCCGCATGGGCACGCCGGTGGCGCCCGCCATCAGCGAGAGCTTCCATTGGCGCAGCTGGGCCATGGGGCTGGCCGCGGGCGGCTTGCTCGGTGCGCTGCTGGCCGGGCTCACGCCCTTCAAGCCGCTGCCCGCGCTGGCCATGGCGCTGGTGGCCTGTGTGGCCGGGTCGATGGGCCACCTGGTGATGAAGGCGATCAAGCGCGACCGCGGCGTGACCCACTGGGGCTCTGCCGGCCGCTCCACCACCGGCGCCAGCGGGCTGCTCGACCGGGTGGACGCGCTCTGCTTTGCCGCGCCGGTGTTCTTCCATTCAGTGCGCTGGACCTTCGACCTATGAGAATCCTCGGCATCGACCCCGGCCTGCAGTGCACCGGCTTCGGTGTGATCGACACCGACGGCCCGAACCTGCACTACGTGGCCAGCGGCACCATCCAGACCAGCCCGAAAGACGGCGCGCTGCTGCCCGCGCGTCTCAAGATCCTGTTCGACGGCATCACCGAGGTGGTGGCGCGCTACCAGCCCGAGGTCTCGGCCTGCGAGATCGTGTTCGTCAACGTCAACCCGCAGGCCACGCTGCTGCTGGGCCAGGCGCGCGGCGCGTGCCTCACCGCCCTGGTGGCCAACCACCTGCCGGTGGCCGAGTACACCGCGCTGCAGCTCAAGAAAGCGGTGGTGGGCTACGGCAAGGCGGCCAAACCGCAGGTGCAGGAAATGGTCAAACGCCTGCTGAAGCTGCCCGGCCTGCCCGGCAAGGACGCGGCCGACGCGTTGGGCTTGGCCATCACGCACGCGCAGGTCAGCCGCACGCTGCAGGCGATCAACAAGGTCTCGCCGCTGCAGGCGCGGTCGAGCGCGGCCTACAAGGCCGGCCGGATCTACTGAAGATGGGCCTCGCTCCACGCCGCCTCAGCCTGGGTGCCTGGCTCGCGCTCGCCTTCACCTTGCTGTCCTTGTTGCTCACGGTGCTGCTCACTGCGTTCAGCGACCGCACCGCCAGCACCCAGGTGCGGCGCAGCATCGGCAACAACCTCGCCGAGCTGGCGAACCAGACCACCAGCCGCCTGGACCAGGCCATGTTCGAGCGCTACCGCGAGGTTCGTCTCATCGCCAACCGGTTGAACGGCACGCTGGACCTGGCCGAGGTGCAGAACGAGATCGACGCCCTGCAGCAGAGCTATCCCACCTACGCCTGGATCGGCGTGACCGACCCGGCGGGCAAGGTACTGGCCGCCACCCGCAACATGCTCGAAGGCGCCGACGTGTCGCAGCGCCCATGGTTTCAGAACGCGCTCAAGGGTCGGTCCATGGGCGACGTGCACGAGGCCCTGCTGCTGGCCCAGCTCATGGGCAGCGCGGGCGGTGAGCCGATGCGCTTTGTCGACATTGCATTCCCGCTCAAGGACGACAACGGCCAGATCACCGGCGTGCTGGGCGTGCACCTGTCGTGGAAGTGGGCGCGGGACATCGAACAGGCGATCTTTGTGCCGGTGGGCCGCAGCCGCACCATCGACCCACTCATCCTCTCCAGCACCGGCGCGGTGTTGCTCGGTCCCCCCGAGTTGGAAGGCACGGTGCTCCAGCTGCCCAGTGTGCAAGCGGCCCAAGGCCGCGAGGGCGGCTTCGTGCGGGAGACCTGGCCGGACGGCAAGGAGTACCTGGTGGGCTTCAGCAGCGACCAGGGCTTCGAGGACTACCCCGGCCTCGGGTGGCGCGTGCTGGTGCGGCAAGACCTGGTTGAGGCCTACGCACCGGTGGACCAGATGCACCGCCGCATGCTGCTGGGCGGCGGCGTGGCCGCCCTGCTGTTTTCGTTGCTGGGCTGGGGCCTTGCACGCTGGATCACACGCCCGCTGCTGGGTCTGGCCGACGTGGCTCGCGGTCTGGAGGCCGGCTATGCGGTGAAGGCGCCCGCGTCCCATGCGTATGAAGAAGTGTCCATTCTTGGCAGCGCTTTCAACTCGCTGGTGCACACCTTGCAGCACAACGAGGAAGAACTGCGCCAGCTCAACGTGTCACTGGAGCGGCGCGTGCTGGAGCGCACCGCCGAGCTGCAGGACAGCTTTGAACGCGTTGACGAGAACGAAGCGCGCACGCAAGCGGTGATCGACACCGCGCAGGAGCCCTTCATCGGGATGGACTTCGAGGGCTGCATCACCGACTGGAACGCCCAGGCCGAACAGTTGTTTGGATGGACCCGCGAGGAAGCGCTGGGCGAATCGCTGGCCCACCTGGTGGTGCCCGTGCGCTACCAGGTCGCATTCATCGAGGCCCTGGCGACGTTTCACCAGACGGGGGACGCGCCCTTTGTGGGTCAGCGCATGCGCCGCATCCTCGTGGACCGCCGCGGCGAGGAACTGCCGGTGGAGATGAAGATCGGGCTGATCAACACCGAGCGGCTCAAGCTCTTCAGTGCCTTCATCAGAGACCTGCGCGAGCAGGCCTGAAGCGTCGGCGGATGCGGCTCACAAGAGCCGTTCGAGCACCAGCACCGCAAAGAAGCCCAGTGCGGCGATCACCGTCCACTTGAGGATGATCACACCCCAGGTCCGGAAACGGGCCTGGCCCGTGCCCACATAAAACGCAAAGCACACGCCCGCGGCAATCAGCAGCAGCAGGACGGTCCAGCGAAACAGCAGCATGGGGCTGATTACCAGGCGGGTGCCAGCTGGGTGAAGCCCTGGGGCGCCTCACGCTCCTGCTCGAAGCTCACGATCTCCCAGGCGTCGGTGCGCGCGA
>NZ_JAOASO010000005.1 GCF_030158645.1 Hydrogenophaga sp.
TCATCTTCATCAACCAGATCCGCATGAAGATCGGCGTCATGTTCGGCAGCCCCGAAACCACCACCGGTGGCAACGCGCTCAAGTTCTACGCCTCGGTCCGCCTGGACATCCGCCGCACCGGCACCATCAAGAAGGGCGAGGAGGCGATCGGCAACGAGACCAAGGTCAAGGTGGTCAAGAACAAGGTCGCGCCACCCTTCAAGACGGCCGAGTTCGACATCCTGTTTGGTGAAGGCATCAGCCGCGAAGGCGAGATCCTGGACCTGGGCGTGGTGCACCGCGTGGTCGAAAAATCGGGCGCCTGGTACGCCTACAACGGCGAAAAGATTGGCCAGGGCCGCGACAACTCGCGCGAATTCCTGCGCGAGAACCCCGAGTTGCGCGTCGAGATCGAGAACAAGGTGCGCACCGAGCTGGGCGTTCCACTGCTGCCGGTGGACGAGGCGCCAGCGCCTGCCAAGGGTGGCAAGGCCGCAAAAGCGGGCAAGGCCGCGGCGTCCGACACCGCGCCGCTGGCCGAGTGAGGCAGCGCTCACGGCACAGATCGTGAGCGTTTGACATGGGTTTTGACCAGATCTCCCTCAAGGGACGTGCTCTGCGCTTGCTGTCCGGGCGCGAACATTCGCGCGCCGAGCTGCAGCGCAAGCTGCGCCAGCACGAGACCGAACCCGGCGAGCTCGCAAAAGCGCTGGACGAGCTGGAGGCCAAGGGCTTCATCAACGAACAGCGTGTGCTCGAATCGGTGGTGCATCAGCGCTCGGCGAAGCTGGGCGCTTCCCGCGTTCGCCAGGAGTTGCAGGCCAAGGGCCTGAATCCCGAGGCCGTGGCGCAAGCGGTGGCGGATCTGCAAGGCACCGAGGTGGCGCGCGCCCGCGAGGTCTGGCGCAAGAAGTTTGGTCAGCCGCCCGCCGACCTGGCCGAGCGGGGCAAGCAGATGCGGTTTCTCGCCTCGCGGGGCTTTGGCGGTGAAGCGATCCGGCGCGTGGTGCAGGGCGCCGGGTACGACGACGCGGGTCTTTAAAGCCCGAGCATCAGTTTCAGGTTTTGCACCGCGGCGCCGCTGGCGCCTTTGCCCAGGTTGTCCAGCCGGGCCACCACCACCGCGTGGTGGGTGGTTTCGTTGCCGAACACGCGGATCTCCAGCTTGTTCGTGTCGTTCAAGGCCAGCGCGTCGAGCTTGCCGCTCTCGGTGGCCGGCTCGGCGCTCACCCACTCGCTGCCGGCGTAGTGCTTCGCGTAGACCGCGTGCAGGTCGGCCAGGGTCGGTTGACCGGGCAAGGTGTCCAGGTGCAGTGGCAGTTCGACCAGCATGCCCTGCTCGAAGTTGCCAACCGCCGGCATGAAGATGGGGCGGCGCGTGAGCCCGGTGTAGGCCATGATTTCCGGGATGTGCTTGTGCTGCAAGCCGAGCGCATACAGCTCGTAGGCCGGCGCTTCATCTTTTTGGTAAGACTCGATCATGGTGCGTCCGCCGCCCGAGTAGCCGCTCACCGCCGGCAGGCAGACCGGGTGATCGGCGGGCAGCACGCCCGCGTCGATCAAGGGGCGCAGCATGGCGATGGCCCCGCTGGCGTAGCAGCCGGGGTTGGCCACGCGGTTTGCGTTCACCACCGCCTGGTGCTGACCGGCAGCGAGCTCCGGGAAGCCGAACACCCACCCCGGCGCGGTGCGGTGCGCCGTGGAGGCGTCGATGATCTTGGGCTGGTGGCCGACCATGGCGTCGATCATGGCCACCGACTCGCGCGCCGCGTCGTCGTGCAGGCACAAGATGACGAGATCGACCTGAGCCATGAGTTCGCGTTTGGCCGCCGGGTCCTTGCGGCGTTCGGGCGCGATGCTCACCACCTCGATGGCGGGCATGCGCTGCAGCCGCTCGCGAATCTGCAACCCGGTGGTGCCGGCTTCGCCGTCGATGAAAACCTTGGCCATGGCCGGTCCGCCTTGTCAGTGAGGGTTCAGGAGAACGTCCAACAATCGCGCTTGCTGGCGGTTGGCCGTGCGCGATTTTGGTGCAATGCACCATGATACAGTTACCGGTTACTGTTTTTCAGTGCCCCCTCTTTCGACCACCCGACGCGGATCGGTCGACGATCCCTCTACCCATTCCTGAGAGAGCCCTCATGAAGATCCACGAATACCAAGGCAAGGAAATCTTGCGCCAGTTTGGTGTGCCGGTGCCCCGCGGCATCCCGGCTTTCACGGTGCAGGAGGCGGTCGAAGCCGCCCAGAAGCTGGGCGGCCCCGTGTGGGTGGTCAAGGCCCAGATCCATGCCGGCGGCCGTGGCAAGGGTGGTGGCGTGAAAGTGGCCAAAACCGTTGAAGACGTCAAGCGCATCGCTGGTGAAATCCTCGGCATGCAGCTCAAGACCCACCAGACCGGCCCCGAAGGCCAGAAGGTGCGTCGCCTCTACATCGAAGACGGCGCCGACATCAAGAACGAACTGTATGTGTCGCTGGTCACCGACCGCGCGACCCAGAAAGTGGCCCTGATCGCATCGAGCGAAGGCGGCATGGACATCGAGGAAGTGGCCCATTCCACGCCCGAGAAGATCATCACCGAGATGATCGATCCGCTGGCCGGCATCACCGAGGCCCAGTCGCGCAAGGTGGCTGCAGCCATCGGCCTGACCGGCGCCTCCGTGGACCAGGCCGTGGACATCTTCGCCAAGATCTACAAGTGCTACATGGACACCGACGCGTCGCTGGTGGAGATCAACCCGCTGAACTGCGACTCCAAGGGCAACCTGATGGCACTGGACGCGAAGTTCAACTTCGACGCCAACGCCCTGTTCCGCCACCCTGAGATCGTGGCCTACCGCGATCTGGACGAAGAAGATCCGGCCGAAGTGGAAGCCTCCAAGTTCGATCTGGCCTACATCAGCCTCGACGGCAACATCGGCTGCCTGGTGAACGGTGCCGGCCTGGCCATGGCCACCATGGACACCATCAAGCTGTTCGGCGGCGAGCCGGCCAACTTCCTGGACGTGGGCGGCGGCGCCACCGCCGAGAAGGTCACCGAAGCCTTCAAGATCATGCTCAAGAACACCAAGGTCAAGGGCATCCTGGTCAACATCTTCGGCGGCATCATGAAGTGCGACACCATCGCCACCGGCGTGATCACCGCCTGCAAGGCGACCAACCTCAGCGTGCCTCTGGTCGTGCGCATGAAGGGCACCAACGAAGAGCTGGGCAAGAAGATGCTGGCCGAATCCGGCCTGCCCATCATCGCGGCCGACACCATGGCCGAAGCCGCGACCAAGATCGTCGCCGCCGTTAAGTAATGACCTTGGGGACGGCCATGAGCGCTGTCCTCAACTGACTAGGAAACACACCATGTCGATCTACATCAACAAAGACACCAAGGTCATCACCCAGGGCATCACCGGCAAGACCGGTCAGTTCCACACCGAAAAGTGCCAGGAATACGCGAACGGCAAAAACGCCTTCGTCGCCGGCGTGAACCCGAAGAAGGCGGGCGAGTCGATCTTCAACATCCCGATCTACGCCTCGGTGAAGGAAGCCGCCCAGCAGACCGGCGCCACCGTGTCGGTGATCTACGTGCCGCCCGCCGGCGCCGCGGCGGCGATCTGGGAAGCCGTTGAGGCCGACCTGGATCTGGCGATCTGCATCACCGAAGGCATTCCGGTCAAAGACATGCTGGAAGTGCGCAACCGCATGAAGGCCAAGGAAGCCGCCGGTGGCAAGAAAACCTTGCTGCTGGGCCCGAACTGCCCCGGCCTGATCACGCCCGACGAGATCAAGATCGGCATCATGCCCGGCCACATCCACCGCAAGGGCCGCATCGGCGTGGTCTCGCGCTCCGGCACGCTGACCTATGAAGCCGTGGCCATGTTGACCGAAGTGGGGTTGGGCCAGTCCAGCGCCGTCGGCATTGGTGGCGACCCCATCAACGGCCTCAAGCACATCGACGTGATGCAGGCTTTCAACGACGACCCCGACACCGACGCCGTGATCATGATCGGTGAAATCGGTGGCCCGGACGAAGCCGAAGCCGCCATGTGGTGCAAGGCGAACATGAAGAAGCCCATCGTCGGTTTCATCGCCGGCGTGACCGCTCCTCCCGGCAAGCGCATGGGTCACGCCGGCGCGCTGATCTCCGGTGGTGCCGACACGGCCGATGCCAAGCTCGCCATCATGGAAGAGTCGGGCTTCATCATCACGCGCAACCCATCCGAACTCGGCAAGTTGCTCAAGGCCCAGCTGTGAATCGGCGTTTGGGATGACGTGACAAAGGCAACGCTTGCGTTGCCTTTTTTTTCGCTTGCAGCGTGTGTTCGGCTTCAAACACACAGATCGGCTTGCTCCCGAGGCGGGCCTTGAAACAGAATGCAACAACTCGGGCTCAATGTCGGCCGTGGATGCCCGATGTCTCTAGTAGGGTCGCGCTGCCATGCGTGCTCGACAGCCCGCCTTGCAACCAACCCGATCACTCCCATCCGTGTCCACCCCACAACGCCAGAGCCGGCCCCAGCGCAAACGACCTCTGTGGCGGTCGGACGCCGCCATGGGCCTGGCCGTCGTCGCAGCGGTGTTTGCCTTGCACGCCGCCACCGATTTTTTTGGTGCGCTGGAGCGCCGCTTCTTTGATCTGGCCAGCACACAGACGTCCAGGCAGGCCAGCGACCGCATTGCGATCATCGCCATCGATGACGAAAGCATTGCCAACATTGGGCGCTGGCCGTGGCCGCGCGAAGTGCACGCGCAGTTGATCGACCAGCTCAGTGCCGCCGGTGCCAAGACGGTGGCGCACACCGCGTTTTTCTTCGAACCCCAGACCGACCGGGGCTTGGTTCAGTTGCGCGAACTGCGAGGTCTGCTGGACGGCTCCACCGCCGGTGCTGAGCCCTTGAACGACCTGGGCGACGCCGGACGGCAGCGCCTGCTTGGCTTCATCGGTGAGGCCGAGCAGCGGCTGGACTCCGACGCCCGGCTCGTGGCCAGCATGGCCCGCGCGGGCAACGTCATCGTGCCCTCGGTGTTCGAGCTCGGTGAGCTGCAAGGCCGTGCCGATCAGCCCCTGCCCGCGTTCGCCCAGCGCAGCGCGGTGCCGGACAGCTCGGCCTTTGGCGTGCCCGCCCTGCGCTCGCAACAGCCTTTGCCAGCGATCGGTGAGGCCGCCCGGGCCGTCGGGCACCTCAACCAGCTGCCCGACGTGGACGGTTCGGTGCGGCAGGAGGGATTGCTGGTTCACTTCGATGGTTTCGCTGTGCCTTCCATGGGCCTGGCCATCGCCGCCAACAGCCTGAACCTGACGGCCAGCGACTTGCGGTTGTTGCCGGGCGAAGGCGTGCAACTGGGCCGCAGCCTGATCCCCACCGACGCCGCCGCCCGTTTGCTGCCGCAGTTCTATCCCGATCGCGACGGCAAACCGGCGTTCGCGGTCGATTCGTTTTACGACGTGCTCTCCGGGCGCATCCCGGCCACCAAATACGCCGGCAAGATCGTGATCGTCGGCGCCACCGCTGCGGGCGTGGGCACCTTGTTCACCACGCCGGTGTCGGCCGCGATGTCGCCCGCTGCGATCCTGGCCCACATCACCTCCAGCATCCTCAACGGACACCACATCACCCAGCCGGTGTGGGGTGGCGTGGCGGTGCTGGCGGTCTTGCTGCTCATCGTGGGTTATGTGGTGTGGTTGCTGCCCCGGCTGTCGGCCGCAGCGGGTGCCGCGTGCACCGCCGTGCTGTTTGTGGCGTTGCTGGGTGCCGAGTTCGGTTTGCTGTCCATGGCAGCCACCTGGCTGCAGCTGGTGTTTCCGGCAGCGCTTCTCTTCATGGGTCATCTCGCACTCACCACGCGGCGGTTCCTCGTCACCGAAGCGGGCAAGGCCAAGTCCGACGAAGAATCGGCCGAGACCAACCGCATGATGGGCTTGGCGCTGCAAGGCCAGGGCCAACTCGACATGGCGTTCGACCGCATGCGCCGCGTGCCGTTCAGCGACGCGCTGATGGACAACCTCAAGCACCTGGCGCTCGATTTCGAGCGCAAACGCCAGTTCAACAAGGCCGAGGCGGTGTACGAGCACATGGCCAAGCTCGATCGTTCCGATGCCGATGTGCAGCGGCGTTTGAAACGCGCCAGGAACCTGTCGGAAACGGTGGTGCTCGGCGGTGGATCGTCGCATCCGGGCGGCACGCTGCTGCTGGACAACGGCGGCGTGGAGAAGCCCATGCTGGGCCGCTACCAGGTGGAGAAAGAGCTGGGCAAGGGCGCCATGGGTGTGGTTTATCTGGGCCGCGATCCGAAGATTGGTCGCACGGTGGCCATCAAGACCCTGGCGCTGAGCGCCGAGTTCGAAGGCTCGGAACTCGTGGATGTGCGCGAGCGCTTCTTCCGCGAGGCCGAAACCGCGGGCCGGCTGCAGCACCCCAACATCGTCACCATTTTCGACGCTGGCGAAGAACACGACCTGGCCTTCATTGCCATGGAGTTCCTGCCGGGCCGCGATCTCGTGGAGTTTTCGCGCGCAGGCAACCTGTTGCCGGTGTCCACCGTGCTGAGCATCGGCGAACAGGTGGCCGCCGCACTGGACCACGCGCACCGCCAGCAGGTGGTGCACCGCGACATCAAGCCCGCCAACGTGATGTACGACCCGTCGACCCAGTCGGTCAAGGTGACCGACTTCGGCATTGCCCGCATCACCGGTTCGAGCAAGACCAAGACCGGCATGGTGCTGGGCACGCCCAGTTTCATGTCGCCCGAACAGCTCGCCGGCCTGCACGTGGATGGCCGCTCCGATCTGTATTCGCTGGGCGTGATGCTGTTCCAGTTGCTCACCGGCGGCCTGCCGCTCAAGGGCGATTCCATGGCGGCCTTGATGTACCAGATCGCCAACCAGCCCGCGCCCAGTGTGCGCAGCCTGCGGCCCGAACTGCCGCAAGCCCTGGCCGATGTGCTGGACCGAACCCTGGCCAAGTCGCCCGCCGATCGCTACCAGACCGGAGCCGAACTGGCCGCGCAGCTGCGTCGCTGCCTGACGTCTGGCGCTGACTTGCCACCGCCCGATGCGCAGCCGTCGCAGACCAGCGACACAGCGTTTGAGGCCACCCACGCTTTCCCGCACGCGTCGGAAAACGCCATGGCTGCCACGCTTGTCACGCCGCCGCCCGCTTCGTCACGCGGTTCCTGAAAAGACCGGATCGTTCTGCGGGTATAACTTGAACACTATGAATTTTGAGTATTTTTGTCTGACCGATCCTGGATTGGTTCGGGACAACAACGAAGATTCCGTGTCGCTGGACGCGGAGAACCAGATTGCGGTCCTGGCCGATGGCATGGGGGGCTACAACGCGGGCGAAGTCGCCAGCGCGATGGCCACCACCTTCATCAAGACCGAGCTGGGACGCTGGATGGCCGAGGGCGGGGTGGATGCCAGCGTGCGCGAGCTGCGCCGCGCCATGGAAATCTGCATCGACAACGCCAACCGCTCCATCTTCAACGCCGCCAATTCCAATCCGCAGTATGCCGGCATGGGCACCACGCTCGTGATGGGGGTGTTCCTGGACGCGCGCGTGATGATCGGGCACGTGGGCGACTCGCGCTGCTACCGCCTGCGCGGTGGCAACTTCGTGCAGATCACGCGCGACCACTCGCTGCTGCAGGAGCAGATCGATGCCGGCCTGATTTCGCTCGAGCAGGCCCAGTACGCCACCCACAAAAACCTCGTGACACGCGCCCTTGGCGTGGAAGACACGGTGTTGCTTGAAGTCAACGAATACCGGGTGGAGGACGAAGATCTCTACCTTTTTTGCTCGGACGGATTGAGCGACATGATGAGCGACGAGCGCATCGCCGCGATACTCGTCACCGCGGGCACGCTCGATGAGAAAGCCCAGGCGCTGGTGGATGCTGCCAACGATGCCGGGGGGCGGGACAACATATCGGTGATACTGGCGTATGCTCGTTCGAGACCGGTGCGCAAAGGATTGCTTTCCCGCATGCTGGGCAAGTAATTCAGATTCAGACCAACAGATCTACAGGTTCCAGAGGAGTCGGCCATGCCGAAAATGATCGTTTCCATCGACGGTGTCGTCATCAAGGAAGTGCAGCTCACCAAAGACCGCACCACGCTCGGCCGCCGTCCCTACAACGACATCGTGATCGACAACCTGGCGGTCAGTGGAGAGCACGCCGTCATGCAGATGTCCGGCATGGACGTGTTCCTCGAAGACCTCAACAGCACCAACGGCACGTACGTCAACGGCAAGGCGATCAAGAAGCAGCAGCTGCAGAGCGGTGACACGGTCGAGATCGGCAAGTACAAGATCAAGTTCGTGCACGAAGGTGCCAACGAGAACCACGAGAAGACCATGGTGATCAACGCCGGTTCGGTGGTTGCGCCCGAGCCCACGGTGGCCATGGTGGTTGCCAATGCCGCGATCAAGGTGATGTCGGGCACTGCCGCAGGCCGCGAAGTGCCGCTGGTGAAGGTGGTCACCACCATTGGCAAACCGGGTGTCGCCGTGGCCGCCATCACCCGTCGCCCGCATGGCTTCGTGGTCGCTTTGGTCGAGGGTGTGCAAAAGCCCACCATCAATGGCAACCCCATCGGCACCGACGCGGTGAACCTGCGCCACGGTGACATGCTGGAACTGGCCGGCACCAAGATGCAGTTCGTGCAGCAGTAACCACACCACCGCTGGCCTGGCCTCTGTCGCGAAAGACCGAGGCGCCCGACCACCACGGTCCAGGCGGGCCACCACAACCCCATGCAGCAGACCTTGAAATTGCGCGGTCTGCGCTTTCTGATCACGCTGATCCCGCTCGGGCTGGCCCTGCTGCATGCATTGGGCTTTGTGCCGACGGATGCGCTCCATCAAATCGACAACCAGGCGTACGACGTCCGCTTGCGCGCCAGCATGCCCGGCACGTTCGAGTCGCGTGTCGTCATCGTGGACATCGACCGTGCGAGCCTGGCAGCGGTGGGGCCGTGGCCCTGGCCGCGGGAGCAACTGGCGACGCTGGTGGACGCCTTGTTCGAGCAGCAGGGCATCGCGGTGCTGGGTTTCGACATCGTGTTTCCACAGCCCGACCCCCAGGCCGGCGGCGACGCGTTGATGGCCGAAGCCTTGCGTGACCGTGAGGTGGTGCTGGGCTATTTTTTCAGCAACGAACCAGCCGCCCGCAGCAGCGGCGTGCTGCCGGCCCCGGTGCTGAGCGCCGACGTGCTGCGCGGCCACCCGGTGCGCATCACCCAGTGGGACGCGGTGGAGTCCAACATCCCGGCATTGGCCGAGGCCGCTCCCCACGCGGGGGCGTTCAACGCGCTGCCCGACAAGGACGGCGTGGTGCGCTCGCTGCCGCTCCTGGCCGAATACCAGGGCCGCGCCTACGAATCGTTGGCATTGGCCATGTTTCGCCGGGTGTTGGGCCTGCCCCCCGTGGAGCCCGGTTTTGCCTCGGGGCTGATGATGTCGCGGCGTTTCAGTGGCCTGGAGAGCCTGCGCCTGCAGCACGACGGTCAGACCATCGCCATCCCGGTGGACGAGCGGGTGTCTGCGCTGGTGCCCTTCCGGGGACGCGGTGGCCCCGAGGGTGGATCGTTCGCCTACGTCTCGGCCGCCGAGGTCCTGTCGGGGCGGCTGGCACCGGAACAGCTCAGGGGCAAGATCGTGCTCCTGGGCACCACCGCCCCCGAACTCCAAGACCTTCGCCTCACGCCCGTGGGGGCCGACTACCCCGGTGTCGAAACCCACGCCAACCTCATCACCGGCTTGCTGGACGGGCACCTCCCGGTCAAGCCCGACTACGCGCTCGGCTACGAGCTGGTGGTTCTGGTCGTGTCGGGTCTGTTGCTGGCCTGTGCCCTGCCGCGCCTGGGGCTGTGGCCGGGTGCGGCGCTCGGATTGGCCGTGCTGCTGGCCGTGAGCGGCCTCAACACCTGGCTGCATTTGCGTCATGGCCTGGTGCTGCCGCTGGCGGCCACGGCGCTGATGGTGGTGACCGCGACCTTGCTGGGTCTGGCCAGCGCTCGCCTGAGACGATTGTTGGACCAGGACACCAGCAGTTCACCGCCGCTGAACCCGGCCGCCTTGCGCGCCGTCTACGGTGTCGACCGCATCGCCACCGAACAAGAACGGCAGCGCCAACCCGACCTGGCGTGGCAGGAGATCGATCGCCTGCGTGTCACACCCGATGACGCGCCCACCGTCCTGTACACCCCCCTGGGCAGTGCCCACGATCTTCCCGCCAACGTGCGGGACGAACTTCGCCTGTGGCAGCAGGCCTTGCGGACCTGGCGCGCGCAGGACTGGGATGCGTGCGACGTCCACCTGCTCAACCTCCAGCGGCTAAATGCCAAAAAAGTCCTTTACCGCTTGTACGCGCAGAGGGTAGCCTCCCGCAGGCGATTGCCGCTGGACCCTGCGTGGGACGGCGCAACACCGATCGAAACCCTTCAAGCCCCGCAACCCGGGACCGGCGCGGCCGGCCACACCAAGCCAAACAGCCCATGAGGGTACGCGTGCTGGGGTGCTCCGGAGCCATCGCCCATGGCTGCCGCACCACCTCGTTTCTGCTCGACCACGACGTCCTGATCGACGCCGGCACCGGCGTGGGCGATCTCACCCTGGACGAGATGGCGCAGATCGACCATGTGCTGCTCACGCACTCGCACCTGGACCACGTGGCCTCGCTCCCGCTCATGCTCGACGCCGTGGCCGCGCGCCGGCTCTCGGCTGGCGCTCAGCCCCTGCAGGTGCACGCCCTGCCCGGCACCATCGCTGCCCTCAAGGCCCACATCTTCAACAACCTGATCTGGCCCGACTTTTCCGCCATCCCCAGCGCCGAGCGACCACTCATGCGTTTTGTGCCCATTGCCGTGGGCGAGGTGTTGCGGGTGTGTGGCAAGGCGGTGGAAGTGCTGCCGGCCGTGCACACCGTGCCCGCGGTGGGTTTTGCCGCCAACACGCCGTCGGGCCATTGGGTGTTCAGCGGCGACACCGGGCGCAACCCCGCCTTCTGGCAACGTGTCAACCAGTTGCACGTGGCCCAGTTGGTGATCGAGACCGCCTTCAGCGACCGAGAAGAAGCGCTGGCCCGACGCAGCCTGCACCTGGCGCCCGGCCTGCTCGCCGAAGAGCTGGCGCAGATCGACCCCGGCCGGCGCTACCCCATCTACATCACCCACACCAAGCCCGCCGAAACCGGCCTGATCATGGACGAGATCCGGCGCTTCGACGATGTGCCGCAGGCCGCCAACCACCCCCGCCACGACATCCGCTGGCTCAGCGCCGGGCAGACCTTCGAGCTTTGACGCCCCCTGGGGCGGGGTGACAAAAACGGTCCCGGCCCACCGGGGTGACAAAAAATGTCGGTCATCAACCGACCCAGATGTCACAAACCGTCACCGGGAGGCGGTGAAGCGTGAAATAGGCCGCAAAAAACACCCCAGTTCGAGTTGGCACGCCGTCTGCTCATAGACCTGCGTACCCAACCCAACCCCCAAGGAGTTTTTCCCATGAAGCGTTCCATGCAAAAAGGTTTCACCCTGATCGAACTGATGATCGTGGTGGCCATCATCGGTATTCTGGCCGCTGTCGCTCTGCCGGCTTACCAGGACTACACAGTTCGTGCCCGAGTGTCGGAAGGCCTGGTTGCAGCATCTGCGGCCAAGGTCAACGTGCAAGATGTGTTGTCTTCGGGTAACCCATCGGCAAATGCTTCCGGCTACGCTAATGGCTATACCCCTCCTTCTGCGTCGCGAAACGTACAAAGTGTCGCCATTGTTCCTGCAACTGGTGTGATCACCATCACGACTACTGCTGCTGCTGGAGGCGGAACGCTCCATGTGGTTCCGAACGCGCCCGCGAACACTGGTCTTCCTACCGGCACTGGAGCTTTCACGCCACCAGCAGAAGCCGTTCAGTGGCGTTGCTTTGCTCAAAACGTAGCAACCACCGGCTGGACTAACATCCCTGCAACGGGCGCGTCACTTCCCGCTCGCTTCGCTCCATCAGAGTGCAAGTAAGCGTTTTTGTCACTTTTCAAAGGAGCGCCATCGGCGCTCCTTTTTTTTGAAGGTTGCGAGGATGCCTTTGAGAAACAGAGTCTTAGCCGCCGCGCCTGCTGCATTGATCCATTTCTCGATCAGTTTGATTATTGCGCTGTGTGTTGCACCGCTTGTGTTTGCCGTCTGGTTTCCAGGTGCCCTGCGCGACCTTTCGGGCGGCAGTACACTGTTTCTGATTCTTATGGCCGTAGATGTGGTCTGTGGACCATTGCTTACGCTGGTACTTTTCAGTCCCTCGAAATCAAGAAACAAGTGGCGACTGGACTTGGGATTGATCGTGCTTATACAGGTGGCCGCTTTGGTTTATGGGTTAAGTCAAGTGGCCAGTGCACGCCCTGTCTTTATTGCATTCGAAGGTGATCGATTCCGCGTTGTCCAAGCGCTCGACATCAACATCGATCGATTGGATGAGGCCCCGGCTGAACTCCAATCATTAAGCTACGCCGGTCCTAGGCTCATTGGCGTGCGTTTGGCGAGATCAGGTGATTCGGATCACTTGGCCAGTCTCCAGATGTCGATACAAGGGTTGCACCCCTCTTTCCGCCCTTCGCGTTGGCAAAGCTACGAGTCTCAAGTTCCAGAAGTGATGGCTCAATTGCGACCTATCACAGATTTGCGAATCAAGAATCCCCAAAAGACAGGCTTACTCGATGGCGTCTTGAGGGAAAAGGGGTTGAGCGATGAGCAAGTCGGCTATGTGCCACTCGTTCTTGACGTCGTAACCGACTGGGTGGTTTTGGTGGAGCGACAAACCGGGAGGCCGCGTGCTTACCTGCACCTGGACGGCTGGTGAGTGAGGTCAGGCTGTGACGTCAGCGATGAACACTAAATCCGCAAATCTTTGGAATTCACAACTCAGCCTGTGGATGGTTTGTGCCGCCAGCGGCATGCTGGTGGCACTGCCGTGGCTGTGGCCGGTGCTGTACGGACCAAAGAACGACATGTGGCCGAACATTGTCGCTTGGGCCTCTGGTTTCGTTTTGCTTTTGCTCTTGCCTTGGACACGTCAACGGGCAGTCATTGCCATAGCGGCTGGTTGGTTGTTGGCAGCCGTGGTCAGTGCAGCGATAGGACTGCTGCAGTTCTTCGACCTTGAGAATGATTTTTCACCATTGATGGTGCTGACGCACCCCGGTCACGTGCTCGCAAACGTTCATCAAGTCAACCTGCTTGCGACTCTGCTGGGTGCAGGCCTGCTAAGTCTGTGGTGGATGGTGCTGAACCGGTATCTCAAGTCATTCTGGGCAGTTGTCCTTGCGGCAGTGCTGTTAGTTGGTCTGGCTGCCACCGCCTCCCGTACAGGCATGCTCCACGTTATCTCCGTGTCTGCACTGATGCTGTATTGGGGCCGACTGAGCCGGAGAGTTGTGTTGGTGGTTGTGCTCGGAGCATCTTTTTATGTCGTTGCTGCGTTTTTTCTTCCTTGGTTGCAGCAAATATTGGGCATCGCTTCAGGTCGTGATCTGGTCAGTCGGTTTGCAGTGACCTCCCCTTGTTCCAGCCGCAGGGTGATTTGGTCGAATGTCCTGCAATTGATTTTGATGAAGCCCTCGACAGGCTGGGGCTGGAATGGCCTTGCCTACGCCCACTACATAACGCCATACGATGGGCTTCGGTTCTGTGAAAAACTGTCCAATGCACACAACTTTCCGCTTCATCTTGCAGTGACTATCGGCTTGCCCGTGGCTGGATTTTTGATGATGGCTTTGCTCTTCGTGGTGGTGAAGTTCAAACCATGGAATGCTAAAAAATCGTCGGAGCAACTTGCCTGGGGTGTACTGCTGCTTTTGGGTAGCCACAGCCTGCTTGAATACCCCTTGTGGTTTGGAGTCACTCAATTGATGGCGGCCTGCGCGGTGTGGCTGGTTTGGCACAGCAATCGCACAAGCCAAAGTGTTCTCTCTGGCTCCAGCTTCTCTTTTCTGTCGTTTCCGGCGCGAGCGACTTTTGCGATGCTGGCGCTTGCTGGCTTGACCTATCTGGCTTGGGACTACTTCAAAGTGTCACAACTTTTTACTCCAAGTGTTGATCGACACGAAAACTATCGATCAGACACTTTGAAGAAGGTCGGGAAAAGTTGGCTGTTTCAACATTACGTCCTTTATGCCGTTGTGAATACGACGACAGTGAGCCCGTCTAATGCTGCCTTGGTGCTGGATGCTGCATTGGGAGTCCTCAAGAACTTTCCAGATCCTGAAATCATTATCAAAGTGATTGAGGCAGCAGAAATGGTTGGCGAGACCAAGTTGGCGGAGCTTCATACCGAACGTTTTAGGGTTGTTTGGCCAAAACAATTCTCCCAATGGAATGAATCGAGGTTGGTGGTAAGCAGGTGAAGCTTAATAAAACAGATTTTTGTGAATTGGAGTTCAGCCGCGAGCCAAAAACCGCCCACTCTTCCCCCCACTCTTCTCCATCAACCGCACCCCCCCAATCACCATCCCCCGGTCCACCGCCTTGCACATGTCGTAAATCGTGAGCAGCGCAACTGACACGGCGGACAGGGCTTCCATTTCCACGCCGGTCTGTCCGGTGCATTCGGCGGTGGCGCGGCAGAGCACGCTGTGGGTGTCGGGCTCGATGTCGAATTCGACCGCCACGCGGGTCAGCGCGATCGGGTGGCACAGGGGAATCAGGTCGCTGGTTTTTTTGGCGGCTTGAATGCCGGCGATGCGGGCGATGCCCAGCACGTCGCCTTTTTTGGCGTTGCCGGCCTGAATCAATGCCAGGGTTTCGGGCTGCATGGTGATGCGGCCTTCGGTCACGGCAACGCGGCGGGTGTTGGCTTTGTCGCCCACGTCGACCATGTGGGCCTGGCCCTGGGCGTCAAAGTGCGTCAATGGGCTGGCGGAGGACGGGTTTGTAACGGACATGGTGGGTGTTTTGCACGGGCTTGACTGAACCGGGACGGGTTGGCGGCATCATACGGCGATGCGTTTCACTCCCCTGACCCCACGGTCGACGACCCCGACACGTCCGCGCAGGCTTCGCCTGTGGTCCCTCGGTGCGGTGATCCTGGCGTCGACCACGTTGGTGCCTGCCTCGTTGTCGAACGCGCAGGGGGTCAACGACCCGCCCAATGCGTCGGCGCTGCCCGGCCTGGGGGGTGCCGAGGGCATGTCGGTTTCTGCCGAGCGGCGGTTGGGCGACCGGATCGCCCGCTCCATTTACCAGGACCCGGACTACCTCGACGACCCCTTGCTGGTCGACTATTTGCAGGCGCTGTGGCAGCCGCTCATGGGTGCTGCGCGGGCGCGGGGGGACGTGCCGCCCGAGCTGGGCGAGCGCCTGGCCTGGGAGCTGATGATTTCGCGCGACCGCACGGTCAATGCGTTTGCCATGCCGGGGGGTTACCTCGGTGTGAACCTGGGCCTGCTGGCGGTGACCGAGCGGCCCGAGGAGGTGGCCTCCGTGCTGGCGCACGAACTCAGCCACGTGTCGCAGCGCCACATTGCACGCCTGATGACGCGCGAGGAGCGCATGGCACCCTGGATGATGGGCGCGATGATCCTCGGCGCGCTGGCCGCCGGGTCCAACGCGCAGGTGGCGGGCGCGGCCATTGCCGGCAGCACGGCGGTGGCCGCGCAGTCCCAGCTGAATTTCTCGCGCGACATGGAGCGCGAGGCCGACCGGGTGGGCTTTGGGGTGCTCTCCGGTGCCGGTTTTGACGGACAGGGTTTCGTGACCATGTTCGACAAGCTGCAGCAGGCTTCGCGCCTGAACGACGACGGCGCTTTTCCGTATTTGCGCAGCCACCCGCTGAGCAGCGAACGCATTGCGGACATGCGTGCCCGGTTGCCTCAGGGGCCTGTGGCCCCGGCTGTGGCGGCCGGCCTGACCACGGGAGCGGACCCGGCTCCTCCGGTGGGCGCGGGTGGCCTCAAGCTGGATCTGCCCGGCCTCAGCGCCGGCTTGCCCGCCGCAGCGGGACGGCCAGGTCCGAGCGTGGCCGTCCACAGCCTCATGGCGTCCCGCGCGCGTGTCCTGGCCGAGAACGGTCCCGACCGCATGCGCAGCTGGTTGCAGGTGGGGCAGGCCGCCCAAGCCAAACCGGGCGAACGCTACGCCGCCGCCCTGTCGGCATTGCGCCTGGGTCAGCGCGACCGCGCGTTGGAACTGGCGCAGGAGCTGCGCGATTCGGCCACGCCCGACACCCGCTTTGCGACCGACGCCTTGATGCTGGAGCTGCTGCTCTCCCCTGCCACGTCACCCGCCACCCCGGCCCAGGTCAATTTGCTCGCCGAATTGCGGGACCGGTTTCTGGTCAGCAGCGCACGGGCCGGCGTGTTGCTGGGGGCACAGGCCGCCATGGCTTCGGGCGAGCCGCAGCGCGCGGTGAGCCGCCTGCAAAGCTGGGTGGTGCTGCAGCCGCGCGATGCGTTGGCGTGGCAGACCCTGGCGCGGGCCCACCAGTTGCAGGGTCAACCCTTGCGCGCGGTGCGGGCCGAGGCCGAGGCGCGGGCCGCGCAACTCGACTACGCGGGGGCGGCCGACCGCTTCCGCGCGGCCCAGTCGCTGCCGGTGGCGCAACGCAACGCCGACGGGATGGAGCTGGCCATCGTGGACAGCCGTCGGCGTCAGGTGGAAGCGTTGTTGCGCGAGAGCGTGCGCGACGAGGAAGAGAGCAAGCGCTGAGCGCTTTTCAGGCCGAGGTGGCGGCTCAGAGCACCGCTTTGACCGCGGCGTCCACCACCAGCATCAGCGCCGAGTAGATCAGCGAGCCCAGCAGGGCAGCCCCAAAGCCGTTGACGCCGAAGCCGTCCATGAGGCTGGCCGCTGCCCAGAACAACAGCGCGTTGATCACGAACAGGAACAAGCCCAGGGTGATCACCGTCACCGGCAGCGTGAGGATCACGAGCACGGGGCGCAGCACCACGTTGAACAGACCGATCACCGCCGCGGCAATGAGCGCTGCGGTGAAGCTCTGGATCTGCACCCCCGGGTAGAGGTAGGCCACCAACAGGAGGGCGCAGGCCGCCAGCAGCCATTTGAGGATGAGTTTCATCAGGTCGGCCGGCTTGAAGTGGGCTGAGGAGCGGCGTCAGTGCGCCGGTGCGGCCTTGGCCTGGCGCGACGCCACGTACTTGCCGATGACCAGCACGATCAGGGCGCCAGCGACCGAAGCGCCGTACTTGATCATGTCGTTCTGCGGCAGCTTGAGCATCCACTGCCATTTGTCCGGGTTGGCCAGCACCGGGTCGGACACCAGCATGCCGCCGGCGATCCAGCCCAGCAGCATGCCGCCGGCGGTGATGATCATCGGGAAACGCGCCATCAGCTTGATGACCAGCTGGCTGCCCCAGACGATGATCGGGATGGAGATCAGGAGACCCAGCACCACCAGCAGCATCTGGTGTTCGCCCGCGTTTTGCGCGGCGCCGGCGATGGCGATCACGTTGTCCACGCTCATCACCAGGTCGGCCACGATGATGGTCTTGATGGCGGCCAGCAGCTTGTCGCTGGTGGCCAGATCGCCATGACCGTCTTCGTCAGGCGCCAGGAGCTTCACACCGATCCACACCAGCAGCAGCGCGCCGATGAACTTGAGCCACGGCAGGGCCAGCAGCGTCATCGCGAAGAAGATCAGGATCACACGCAGGATGATGGCGCCGGCGGTGCCCCAGATGATGCCCTGGGTGCGTTGCGCGGGGGGCAGCTTGCGGCAGGCCAGCGCGATGACCACCGCGTTGTCGCCGCCGAGCAGGATGTCGATCATGATGATCTGCCCGAGGGCGATCCAGAAGGCAGGCGCAGTCAGGAAATCCATAAATTCCTCGTTGTCGTTTGTTCAAATGCAGGTGGTTGCGTCCAGCACGGCTCGTGCACCGTGTGATTCGCCACATGGGACACCGCGTGCGTCCCCGCCCTCCGGGCAAGCCGATGATTGTACGGGTCGGGGGTATCCGCCAGCGTACGCAGTTCCCACAGCGCACCGCCCGCATTGACCGTGCGGACCGGAGGACGTCACCGTGCTGGCTATCATCCGACCTCTTTCAAGGTTCCTCACCATGGCCGGCATCCACATCACCGACATCGAAGCCGCCATCAATTTCTGGCGCGAACGCGCGCCCTCGCCCGACGGCGTGGCCTTGCCCCAGCCCACGCGCGCCCTGGCCGAGGTGTACGCCCTGCTGGTGTTTTTCCGCGAAACCGAAGCCGACGAAGCCACCTTGCCCGCTGCGGCGCGCGAAGCCTGGCTGGCCTGGTACGACACCACGCCCGACACGCCGTGCATTGCGATCTGCTCCACCAGCCAGGGTGATGAGGTGTGCAAGGGCTGCGGGCGCCTCTTCGACGAGGTGCAGCGCTGGACCGAGATGTCGCCCGGTGAGAAGCGCGCCACCTGGCGTCGCATCACCATCGAAGACGATGCCTGGCGCTTCAACCGCTATGCGGAACGGGCGCGGTAGACCGTTGGCTCAGACCCGCTTGGCGAGTTCCGCGGCCTTGCCGGTGTAGCTGCCGGGCGTCATGGCCAGCAGGCGTTCTTTTTCGGCTTCGGGAATCTCCAGGCTGCGGATGAGCCCGTGCAGGGCCTCGGCCGTCACGGTCTTGCCGCGCGTGACTTCCTTGAGCTTCTCGTAGGCGCCCGACACGCCGTAGCGGCGCATCACGGTCTGGATCGGCTCGGCCAGCACTTCCCAGGCCTTGTCGAGATCGTCGGCCAGTGCTTCTTCGTTGATTTCCAGCTTGCCCAGGCCCACGCCCATGGAGTGGTAGGCCAGCACCGCGTAGCCCAGGGCCACGCCCATGTTGCGCAGCACGGTGGAGTCGGTCAGGTCGCGCTGCCAGCGGCTGATGGGCAGCTTCTCGCTGAGGTGGCGCAACAGCGCGTTCGACAGCCCCAGGTTGCCTTCGGCGTTCTCGAAATCGATCGGATTGACCTTGTGCGGCATGGTCGACGAGCCGATCTCGCCGGCCTTGAGGCGCTGCTTGAAATAACCCAGGCTCACATAGCCCCAGATGTCGCGCGAGAGGTCGATCAGGATGGTGTTGGTGCGCGCCACCGCGTCGAACAGTTCGGCCATGTAGTCGTGCGGCTCGATCTGGATGCTGTAGGGCTGGAAGGTCAGGCCCAGGCCGAGCGGCTCGGGCTGTTCGATCACGTTGCGGCTGAAGGCTTCCCAGTCGAAATCGGGCCAGGCGCTCAGGTGCGCGTTGTAGTTGCCCACGGCGCCATTCATCTTGCCGAGCAGCTTCACGCTGGCGATCTTCTCGCGCGCGGCGGCCAGGCGCACCACCACGTTGGCGATTTCCTTGCCCACGGTGGTGGGGCTGGCGGTCTGGCCGTGGGTGCGGCTGAGCATGGGCACGGCGGCAAACGCGTGCGCCATTTCGCGCAGTTTGGTGATCACCGCGTCCAGCGACGGCAGCAGCACGGCGTCGCGTCCGCCCTTGAGCTGCAGCGCGTGGCTGGTGTTGTTGATGTCTTCGCTGGTGCAGGCGAAGTGCACGAATTCGGCGGCTTTTTCCAGCTCGGGCCGCGCTTCGAACTTGGACTTGATCCAGTACTCGACCGCTTTCACGTCGTGGTTGGTGATCTTCTCGATGTCCTTGATGGCCTGGCCGTCGGCCTCGCTGAAGTTCTTCACCAGGCCCATGAGGTAGGTGCGCGCACCGGGTGACAGCGGCTTGAACTCGGCCAGCCCGGCGTCGGACAGGGCGATGAACCACGCGATTTCCACCTGCACGCGGCGGTGCATGTAGCCCAGTTCGCTCATGAACGGGCGCAACTGGCCCAGGCGGCCGGCGTAGCGACCGTCCAGTGGGGACAGGGCCGAGATGGGGGACAGCGCGGCCGGGGAGGCGGCGGCCGCGGGGGTGGAGGCGGAGGGAGTTGGGGTGGTCGGGCGCATCCCGGGATTGTAGGAGGCGGGGGCTTTCGGCGAACCTTGTCAGCGGGCGTGGGGACCGGCTGGCTAAAATCGCCTTCCCACGGGCAACCGTCTTCACCCACCAGTCCTCCATGAAACTCATTGGCGCCATCACCAGCCCTTACGTGCGCAAAGTGCGCGTCGTCATGGCCGAGAAAAAGCTGGACTACCAACTCATCCTGGAAGACGTCTGGTCGGCCGACACCCAGATCACCACCTCCAACCCGCTGGGCAAGGTGCCCTGCCTCGTGATGGAAGGCGGCGAAGCGGTGTTTGATTCGCGCGTGATCGTGGAATACCTCGACACGCTCTCTCCGGTGGGCAAGCTGATTCCGACGCAAGGCCGCGAGCGCGCCGAGGTGAAAACCTGGGAAGCGCTGGCCGACGGTGTGCTGGATGCCGCCATCCTCGCTCGCCTGGAGTCGACCTGGACCGGGCGCACCGACCAGCAGCGCAGCAACGCCTGGATCGACCGCCAGATCGGCAAGATCGAGGCGAGCCTGAAGAGCATGAGTCAGGGTCTGGGCGAGAAGCCGTTCTGCTCGGGCATCCACTTCAGCCTGTCCGACGTGGCGGTGGGCTGCGCGCTGGGGTACCTCGATTTCCGCTTCCCGGTGATTGACTGGCGCACGCCGTACCCGAACCTGGCGCGTCTGGGCGAAAAACTCAACCAGCGCCCCAGCTTCGTCGACACGAAGCCGGATTGACCCCCTGCGCCGCGCCTGCGGCGCGTCGCCCCGCAGGGGGCTATGCCTGCGGCCTGGCAAAGCCAGTTCCGCGGCATCCTGAAATGGGTCACGCGCTCCGGTGAATCACTCTCAGCTGTTGGCTCGCTGCTTGAGCCACCGCATCAAGCTGCCCACCACGGGCAGTTTTTCGTAGAGCTCTTCCGCCGCGTCCCAGTAGTCGCGGTGGTCTTTGACCCGCCCGCCGACGGTGAGCACCAGGTGCGAGCCACCGCGCACGACCTGCTCGGTGGTGGTGTCGAACCGCTTGAAGCGGAAGCGGAACTCCCACACCAGAAAACACTGCGTGCCGTCGACGATGCGGCTGCTCACCACGAAGCGTGGTTCGTGCAGGCTCTCGAACATGTGGCGGAACACCTGCTCGATCGCAGGAATGCCGTGCACCTCGTTGAACGGGTCCTTGAAGCGCGCGTCGGCCGTGTAGAACTCCCCGATGCGAGCCACCGACTGCGGCGAGATCGTCTCGAAGTACGCGCAGAGGCGGTCCACCGCCGCGCGGGTGTCGTCACTCACAGGTCGCTCACAGGCCGGTGGCGCGGCGCACCGCGGGGAAGTAGGCGCGGTAGGGCAGCAGGCGCATGAGCTTCATCCAGCGTGTGAAGCGCTTGGGGTAGTGCACCTCAAACACGCCGCGGCCCCAGTCGGCAATCATGGCCTGCGCGGCCTGCGGCGGCGTGATCAGCGCGGGCATGGTGAAGTCGTTTTGCGCGGTCAGCGGTGTCTGCACAAAGCCGGGGTGCACCACGCTCACGCCCACGCCGAGCGGCCCCAGGTCGAGGTAGAGGTTTTCGGCGAGGTTGGTGAGCGCGGCTTTGGTCGGGCCGTAGGCCAGGCTCTTGGGCAGGCCGCGGAAACCCGCCACGCTGCTGATGAGGCTGATGTGGCCGCGACCGCGCGCGCTCATGGCGGGCACCACCGCGTCGAGCACGTGCAGCGCGCCCACGTAGTTGATGTCCAGGTGCCGCTTCAGGTCGACCATGTCCATCTCGGTGGCGCGCATCTCGCGGTAGTGGCCGGCGCAGTACACCACCAGATCCAGCGGCCCCTGCGCCAGAATTTCGCGGGTGGTGGCCGCCACGGCGTCGGCGTCGGTCACGTCCAGTGGCCAGGCCTGAGCGCTCACGCCGTGCTGCGGCGGGTGGTTCAGCACGAAGCGGTCCAGCGCTTCGCGGCTGCGCGCCGACACCAGCACCTGCGCACCGCGTGCGTGCAAGGCGGAGGCGGTGGCCTCACCAATGCCGCTGGAGGCGCCCACCAGCCACACGCGCAGGCCGCGCCAGTCGGTGATGGGCGGGTTCATGGGTTTGAACAGCGAGAAGCCGCGCTGCCCTGCGGCAGTGGCGGTGGTCTGCGTCGGCGACTCGACGAAGGCGCTCGGCGTGCTCATGGTGCACGCCTCACGAACGACAGCGTGACCTCGCCCAGGCGGATGCCGAACTTGCTCATCTCGGCCTTGTTGAGCATCACGCGCTCGTCCATCAGGTACATCCAGTCGTCGAACTGCACCTCGTAGGTCTTGCCGTCCACGGGCAACAGCAGCGTGTAGCCCCAACGGAAGGCGTTGCCCTGCTGTTCGCCCAGCGCGGTGCCCACCACGTCGTCGGCTGTGCCGCTGAAGCGGCCGTTGCCGAGGTGCTTCATGCGCCAGATGCGTTTGCCGGTGGTGCCGTCGCTGTAGTTGAAGGTCTCGTC
>NZ_JAOASO010000006.1 GCF_030158645.1 Hydrogenophaga sp.
CGGCCCCCAGCGTGCCGGCACTGCCGCGCAGCTTGTGCAAGCGCCTGGCCAGGGCCTGTTGCGCCGTGCCGGTCTCGGGCAGGGCCAGGCCGGGCGTGGCGAGGTCGCCAAACTCGCCGAGCAGGCGGTCCATCAGTTTCAGCCAGAGCGCCAGATCGCCCCCCAGGCGTTCTTGCGCCTGGGCGCTGTCCACGCCGGGGATGGCTGGCCAGGTGCTGGCGGGCGCCAGGGGCGAGGCGGGCGAGGCGGGTGTGGAGGGCATGTCGGGCGCCGGTGCGACCGAGCCCCGCGCCTGGTCGACGCACCCGCGCACCATGCGCACCAGCCGCTCGGGGTCCAGTGGCTTGGTCAGGAAGCCGTTCATCCCCGCCTCCATCGCGTGCTGGCGCTCTTCGGCCAGCGCACCCGCCGTGAGCGCGATCACGGGCAGGTTCGTCAGGCCCAGCTCGGCGCGCACGCGCCGTGTGGCCTCCAGGCCGTCCATGTCGGGCATTTGCAGGTCCATCAGCACCGCGTCGAACGCATCGGGTGCGGCGCGCAGGGCCTCCAGCGCTTCGCGCCCGGTGCGCGCCAGGCACACCCGGGCGCCTTCGCGCCCGAGCAGGCCGGCGGCCACCTCCAGGTTGATCTCGCTGTCGTCCACCAGCAGCAGGTTGAGGTGGTGCAGCGCCTGCCCGGGCCGCGCCAGCGGTGGCGCGTCGTCGCGCGCGGCGGCGCGCAGGGCCTGCAGCGTGTCGTCGGACGGGCGCTGCAACACCAGCTCGAACCAGAACTCGCTGCCCTGGCCCGGTTCGCTGTGCAGCCCCACCTCGCCACCCATCATCCGGGTGAGCTGGCGCACGATCGACAGGCCCAGGCCGGTGCCGCTGAAGCGGCGGGTGGACGAGGTGTCGGCCTGGGTGAACGGCGTGAACAGCCGGGCCTGCGTGTCGGTGTCGATGCCGTTGCCGGTGTCGCGCACCAAGCCGCGCAGGCGCACCTGGGTGCCGTCCACCGACACCGCGTCCAGCCCGACCTGCACATGGCCCGCCTGGGTGAATTTGAGCGCGTTGCCGATCAGGTTGGTGAAGATCTGGCGCACGCGCTGGGCGTCGCCCATCAGCACGCGCGGCACGTCGGGTGACACGGTGATGGCATAGGCGATGCCGGCGGCCTCGGCCTGGGGGCGGAACAGGGCGTCCATCTCGCCCAGCACGTCTTGCGGGCTGAACGGCTGGTGGTCCAGATCGAGGCCGCCGGCCTCGATCTTGGCCAGGTCGAGCACATCGTTGACCAGCCCCAGCAGCGCGCGGCTGGCCACCTGCGATTTCGACAGCAGTTGTGCCTGGTACGGGGTCAGCGGGGTGTCGCCCAGCAGGTGGGTCATGCCGATCATGGCGTTGAGCGGGGTGCGGATCTCGTGGCTCATGTTGGCCAGGAATTCGCCTTTGATGCGCGAGGCCTCCTGTGCCTTCTCCTTGGCCTGGACCAGATCGGTGATGTCGATGCGAAAACCCACCGTGTGGCCGTCGGCCATGCGGCGTTCGATGATGCGGAGGGTCCGGCCGTTGGCGAGTTGTTGCACGAGTTCGGTGTGGCCGCTGCGGTGCGCAGCCATGCGCTCGGCGACCCATTCGTCCACCCGGCCGATCGCGGCCACATAGTCCCCCAGTTCGGCGCCGGCGCGCACGATGGATTCGAAGGTCGCCCCCGGCACCATGAGGTGCGCGACGCGGGGGTAGACCTCGCGGTATTTCTCGTTGCAAAACACCAGCCGCTCGTCCGGGTCGTACAGCACGAAGGCCTCGTCCACCGTGTCGATGGCGCCGCGCAGCAAGGCCTCGCTGCGGGTGGTGTTTTCCTGCGCCTGTTTGCTGGCCGAGATGTCCTGGTGCGTGCCGTACATCCACTCGGGCAGGCCATCGGCGGTCCAGGTCCGGACCTTGCCCCGGTCGAGCACCCAGACCCAGTGACCGTCGCGGTGCCGCATGCGGGCTTCGCATTCGTAGAGATCGCTCTCGCCCCGGAAGTGGGCTTGCAGGCGCTGCCCCGATTCGGCCAGATCGTCGGGGTGGGCGAAGCGCATCCAGGTGTCGATGGTGGTCGCACCCAGTTCGTCCAGCGTGTGTCCAATGATGCCGGCCCAGCGCTCGTTGAAACGGGTCTCCCCGGTCTGCACGTTCCACTCCCAGGTGCCGGCGTCGGTGCCCAGCAAGATGTTCTCGAGCCGGTCGTGCTCATCGGCCAGTGCGGCGGTGCGCTCCTGGACTTCGTGCTCCAACCCATCCTTGAGTTCGACCACCTTGCGTTGGGCGGCGCGTTCGGCGGTGATGTCGCGCGCAATGACCGACGCGCCCACCGATTCGCCGAATTCGTTGTCCAGGCGCGAGAGCGTCAGGGCCACCAGCACGGCCTGGCCATCGCGGGTCTGTCGCCACAATTCCAGCGGGGCGGCGTCCTGCGCACTCGGCAGGGAACCCATGGCCGGCTCCTTCTGCCCGGGCGGCATGGTCAGGGTGTCGAGGTCCTGACCGAGCGCCTCGTCGGCGGTGTGGCCAAAGAGCTGTGTGGCGCCCCGGTTCCACGAGGTCACGCGGCCTTCGGTGTCCAGGCCCACGATGGCGTCGGGCGACTGGTCGACGATGGCGGCGATCCGCAAGCGGTCGCCGCGCGCCTGCAGGTTGCGCTGCACACCCACCCAGTACAGGTAGAGCATCAGCGCGCCCAGGCCGCCCGCGGCCAGCAAGGGTGGCACGCCCGCCCGGGCGCTGGCCAGGGCGGCGGCGCTCAGGTCGCTGTCTTGTCGCAGGGCGGTGTAGCGCAGCAGGCCGCTGGTCGAGTCCGGGTTGCCCCGCACGATCGACTCGGCCGCCATGGCCACGCCGGCCGATCCCCGCCACCAGTCGGCACGGCCCACACTGAAGTCCACCGGGGGTTGTGCGGGCAGGAACTCGTCGCTCCAGCGGTGGCGCTGCCCGAGGTCAAAACCGTAGGTGCGCGAGGGATCGGGGTGGGCCAGAAAGTCCCCCTGCGCATTGGTCACGAAGATCTGCGGTCGGGGTCCGCTGCTGGCCGTCAAGACGCCCAGGCGTCCCGTCAGGTCGACGTTGATCACGATCACGCCGAACACCTGGCCGGTGCTGTCGTGCACCGGTGTGGCGTAGCGGATCGTGGGACGGTGGGGCAGCTCGACCTGGCCGTGCTCGCGGTTGAGGTTGACGTCGGAGACGTACACATTGCCCTCGCCCACGCGGAGGGCTTCGAGGAAGTACTCGGTGTCGCCCTTCTGTTGCAATTGGTGCTGCGGTGTGAGCACCACCTGGTTGCCCTGGCGTTCCAGGCGCACGAGTTCGCGGCCGCCGTCGGCCACACCAATGAACCGCACCTGGTAGGGCTCGGGCGTGGCGGTGAGGTAGGCCGAAAAAATCTGCACCATCCGCTGGCGCCACTGGGTTTCGGTGGACCCTCCCTGTCGGTCCACACCCCCTTGTTCGATCGCCCGCACCAGGCCCTTGATCGGTGGCGTGTTGGCGAGAAACAGCAGGCTGCGCCGTCGCTCGGCGTATTTGTTTTCGGCGGTTCGGGCCAGGGTGTCCACCGCCAGCTGCAGCGACTGTTCGGCCTGCTGGTGTTGCAACTCGAGTTGCTGGCGGTAGTTGAAGCCCACCAGCAGCAGTCCCACCAGACCGAACCCCAGCCCGGCCCGCAGCGCCAGGGGGCTGCGCAGGAAGGCGGTGGGCGTGACGGCCTGCCGGTCCAGCCGCCAGCGCGTCGGCGGCGCCGGTGCTGGCTGGCTCGCGAGTGCCCGGCGCTCCAGCCACAGGGACAGGCCCGCTGCCAGCAGGCTGCTGAGGGCCACACCCGCCAGCACGGCCAGGCTGGGGGGGAAGCCACGGGTCGTCTCTTCGAGCGCCGGCAACGCGCGGACCTGCATGACCCACTCGCGGCCTTGCACGTTCAAGGGGCGGGTGGTGCTGGCGCGGGCCTGCGGCGCCGGCTGCGATTCAAAAAATGCCCGTTGATCACTGCTGTCGGTCAGGGACAGGGCCACCTCGCGCAGGTTGCTGCCCAGGTCGGCCAGCACCTCGTCCGCCACGAGGGGGGCATAGGTCCATCCCAGGGTGGCGGCCTCGCGAAGCGACGGCGCTGGCGAGGGCTGGTTGTCGCGGTACACCGGCAGCAGCAGCAAAAAGCCCCGCCCGGCCCGCCCGCTGGTCTGCACCAGCGTGATGGGCGCGGTCAGCCGGGCCTGGGCGTCGCGCGCCGCCGCGCGTGCGGCTTCCCGGCGGTTGGCTTCGGAGGCAATGTCCAGGCCGACCGCGCCCAGGTTGGCTTCCTGCGGGTAGATGTACTGGATGACGAAACGGTCTTGCGCATGCGTCTGCAGTTCGCGGATGCTGAAATCGGCCGGGCCCTCCGCGCGTGCGCGCGCCAGGAAAGCGGCTTCGTCGGCCCGCTCCACGCGGCGGATGAAACCAAAGCCCCGCGCGCCCGGGAATTCGAGGGCGGTGTCGCGGCTGTCCGCATAGGCCTTGAACTGCTGGCGTGTGACCGCCGTCCCGCCTGCCACGGCCACCGCGCCGCGAGCCCCCCTGAGGGCATGTTCGTACAGGGCAAAGCGCTGCTGGATTTGCGCGGCCAGTTCGTTGGCGGCGGCCTCCGTGCGCTCCTGCAGCAGGTGCTGGTTGTTCTGCTGCACCAGCCAGCCGGCCAGTGCGCTGAACAGCAGGCCGACACACCACAGCGCCAGGGCCCGCCGGCGGTGTGACGGGGCCTGGTTCATCGCGGGCCGATCAGGCGCACGAGCCCGGCGGCGGTGTCCTTGTCCAGGGGTTTTCTCACGAAGCCCCGCACGCTGGCGTGCAGCGCGGCGCGGCGGTGATCGGCTGGGTCGGAGGAAGAAGAGAGCATCACCACCACCGCGTCTCCGCGCTGGGCGGCCGGCAGCGCCTCGAACGCCTGCAGGAACGCGAAGCCGTCCATGACCGGCATGTTGATGTCGAGCAGGATCAGGTCGGTGCCGTGTGCCTCGTCGGTGCACAGCATGGTGAGGGCATCCTGTGCCCGCTCGAAGGCACGGATCTCGTAAGCGACTCCACTGCGCTCCAGGGCGATGCGGGTGAACAGCAGGTCGTTTTCGTTGTCATCGATCGTCAACACGCGGCAGCTCATCGGGGCTCCAGACAGCATTCTCTTTTTTTGTTCAACCCTGACTTCGCTGCCCGGTTGGCCGACCGGTCGATGTTCACCGCCGGGGCTTAAGCCCGGCTGACACCTCCGTGTGCATGCCAACAGCAACACGGGCTATTGGATCGCAGCCGCCCGACGCTGTCACGTTCCTGGTGCAGGGTTACCACAGGACTTGTCACGTTATCGGCATAAACCCCACGTTTCTTGATCCCGCGGCGCGCACGGGTGGCTCAGGCGGTCGCTGGCGCCAGCGCACCGGCGGCGCGCAACGCCTCGGCTTCGGTGCGGTAGAGGTGCAGGCGCGGACCGGCGTTCAGGTGCCCGGCGCGCTGCAACACCGCCTCCACCGGCAGCTTGATGCCCACCAGGTGCAGGTCGATGTGCCGTTCTTCGAGGTGCTCGCGCAGGCGGCCGAAGGCCTCGGCGCCGGTGGCATCGATCCAGTTGATCGGGTGCGCGATCCACATCACATGGCGGGTGCCGGGGTGCGCTGCGATGTGCTCGGCGATCGCGCGCTCGAAGCCGTTGGCGGTGGCGAAATCGAGCGCGGCGTCCATGCGCAGCGCATACAGGTGGGGCGCCAGCGGCGGCAGCAGCCAGAGGTGGCGGTCGCGCAGGCTCCCGTCGGGGTGCAGGCCCACCTCGATGATGCGGGGGTGCAGCCGCAGGTACAGAAAATGGGAGAGTGCCATCAACACGCCCGCCAGCACGCCCCAGTACAGGCGGGGTGCGGCGAGCAGCGTGACCGCAAAAGTCATGCCGGCAATGCACGCCTCCACCCGCGAGACCGACCACAGGTGCACGAAGGCGCGCGGCTTGATCAAGCCCAGGATGGCCACCAGCACGATGGACGCGAGCACCGCCATCGGCACATGGCGCAGCAGCGGCGTGAGCACCAGCAGCGCCACCAGCACCACCACCACCGAGAACACCGTGGCCCAGCCGGTGCGGGCGCCGGCGTAGAGGTTGAGCGCCGAGCGCGAGAACGACGAACTGGTGGGAAAGGCGCCGCTGAAGGCCGAGGCCAGCTTGGCCAGGCCCTGGCCGATCAGGTCCTGGTCCTGGTCCCAGCGCTGACCACGCTGGCCGCTCTCCACCTTGGCGCTGGACGCGGTTTCCAGAAAACTCACCAGCGTGATCACGAGCGTGGGCAGCACCAGCTGGCCCAGCACGCTCCAGCCCGGCCAGCCGGGCAGGTAGGGCGTGGGCAGGCCTTGCGGCAAGGCACCCACCACGTCGCCACCACCGGCCTCAAAGCCGGTGAAGTGGCTGATGGCGGCGCTGGCCACCACCACCGCGAGCACGGTGGGAAAGCCCGGGCGCCAACGGCGCGCGAGCACGAGCGCGCCCAGGCTGCCCAGGCCGAAGGCGAGCGAGGGCAGGTGCACCTGCGCCGGCCAGGCGAGGCTGTCCCAGGCCCCCAGCCCGAGCAGGGCGGGCAGCTGCGAGGCGATGATGAGCACCGCTGCGGCCTGGGTGAAGGCCATGAGCACCGGCGAGTTCACCAGGTTGAGCAGCCAGCCGAAACGTGCAAAGCCCAGCGCGATCTGCAGCAGCCCGCTGAGCAACGCGAGCCACACGGCGAGTGCGATCCACTGCGCGCTGCCGGGCTCGGCCAGGCCGCTGAGCGAGGCGCTGATGAGCAGGCAGGTGAGCGCGGTGGGACCGACCGACAGGCGCACCGACGAACTGAAGAGCACCGCGATCAGCGCGGGCAGCAGCGAGGCGTAGATGCCGGTGATCAGCGGCATGCCCGCCAGCGCGGCGTAGGCCACGCCCTGCGGCACCACCATCAACCCGACCGTGAGGCCGGCCAGCGCCTCGCCGCGCAGCAGGGCGGCGTCGGGGCGCGGCCAGTTGAGAAAGGGCAGGACTTTGTTCGCACGGGACATGCGGGGATGCTACGGCAGGACCCTGGGTCGTCGTGCCGCGGGTGCGAGGTGTCTGCTTTGGGCCCACGCGTGCCGCCCACATTGGACCCAAGGGTTTGCACCAACCGGGGGACAATGTGGGCCCTCACCGACGGCACGGCCGGCGCTCCTTCATGGCGCTGGCGGTGCCGGCCCTTGCTGACAGCCCCGCAGCGACACGACCCCCGCCGGTCCATGTTCCAGCGCCCTCTCGGGGTGCTGACGGGAGTCCCTGACACATCGGGCCACCGCCGCCGTCGCACGCTTCCCCGTCTCCTGCTTGTGCAGTGGCCACACCTTGCGTGTGCGGCCAGACAGACCCTTTCCACGTCGCGGCGTACACCGGCGCGAACACCATCACTGGAGGACATTTCCCATGCAACTCATCGTCTCGGCCGGGCTCATCCTGGCCATCGTCCTGTGGGGCGTGATCGCCCCCGCATCGCTGGGCGGGGTGTTCGACACGCTGCTGGCCGTCATCACGCGCGACTTCGGCTGGCTCTACCTGTGGGTGGTGCTGGGCCTGGTGGTGCTGGCGATGGTGCTGGCCTTCAGCCGCTATGGCGATCTGAAGCTCGGCGCGGAAGACGATGAGCCGGAGTTCTCGGTCGGGTCGTGGTTCGCCATGTTGTTCGCCGCCGGCATGGGCATCGGCCTGGTGTTCTGGGGGGTGGCCGAGCCGATCTCGCATTACGGCGCGCCACCGCCCGGCATCGCGCCCAACACGCCCGAGGCGGCCAACGCCGCCATGCGCTACAGCTTCTTCCATTGGGGCCTGCACCCCTGGGCGGTCTACAGCATGGTGGCGCTGGCCATCGCGTTCTTCCAGTTCCGCCGGGGCGGCTCCGCCCTGGTGAGCACGGCGGTGGAATCGCTGCCGTGGGCACCGCTCAAGAAGCTCGGGCCGGTGGTCAACGTGCTGGCCGTGATCGCCACCGCGTTCGGTGTGGCCGCTTCGCTGGGCATGGGTGCGCTGCAGATCAACAGCGGCCTGAATGCGCTGATGGGTTTGCCGGTGAGCGAGTCCTCGCAGGTGGGCATCATCGTGGTGACCACGGTGCTGTTCCTGGCCTCGGCCGTCACGGGCGTCACCCAGGGCATCAAGTGGCTCTCCAACATCAACCTGGTGCTCGCCGCGCTGCTCACGCTGGCCATCTTCGTGATGGGGCCGACGGTGGCCATCATCGACACCTTCACCAGCACGCTGGGCAGTTACGTGAGCGAGTTCGTTCGCATGAGCCTGCGCATGACGCCGTTCCGCGACAGCGGCTGGGTCAGCGGCTGGACGGTTTTCTACTGGGCCTGGTGGGTGAGCTGGTCGCCGTTCGTGGGCCTGTTCATCGCGCGCGTGTCGCGCGGTCGCACCATCCGCGAATTCATCCTGGGCACGGTGCTGGCGCCCACGCTGGCCGCCTTTGTGTGGTTCTCGGTGTTCGGCGGGACCGCGCTCAACCAGGAAATCATGCAGGGCCTGCCGATGGCCGAGGCCGTGGGTGCCGATGTGTCCACCGCCATGTTTGCCATGTTTGAAGCCCTGCCCATGAGCGGCCTGCTCAGCGGCGTGGCCACCATCCTGGTGCTGGTGTTCTTCGTCACCTCGGGCGATTCGGCCACGCTGGTGCTGGGCATGATGAGCACCGGCGGCCAGGCCAACCCGAGCGCGCGCGTGAAGATCGTCTGGGGCCTGCTGGTCTCGGGCATCGCCATCAGCCTGCTGCTGGCCGGTGGTGTGAAGGCGGTGCAGACCGCCACCATCGTCTTCGCCCTGCCGTTCACGCTGGTGATCGTGCTCATGGCCGTGGCGCTGTGGCGCGGCGTGCGCGCCGACTGGGACGACGAGCAGCAACGCGACAAGGCCTTGCGCCGGCGCATGAAGAGCCTGCTCGAACAGCCGCAGCCGCCCGCGGCATGACCGCCGAGTTGCTGCTGGCGGTGGGCAAGAGCTACCTGTTCGTGTTCGCCGCCATCCTGCCCATCTTGAACCCGGCGGCCACCGCGCCGATCTTCCTCGGCCTCACCGAGGGCGCCTCGCCCAGCACGCGCGCGCTGCTGGCGCGGCGCATCGCGCGCAACATGTTCGCGCTCATGGTGGGCTCGATGCTGGTGGGCTCCTACGTGCTGGAGTTCTTCGGCATCTCGTTGCCCATCGTGCGGGTGGGCGGTGGGCTGATCGTGGCCGCGGCCGCATGGCGGCTGCTCAACGCCGCCCACGCCAGCGACGACCGCCGCACCGTGCTGGCCGAGTCGTTCACGCCCGAGCAGGCGCGCCGCCAGGCCTTCTACCCGCTGACCTTTCCCATCAGCTGCGGGCCGGGCTCGATCGCGGCGGCCATCACCGTGGGGGTGGCGCTGAACGACACGCGCCTGGCGCTGTCGTTGGCGCGCATGGGTGGCGGGGTGCTGGCCCTGCTCACCATCGGCCTGCTGCTGTACCTGGCGTTTCGCTACGCCCAGCAGCTCCTCAAGCCGCTGGGCGAGGCCGGCAGCGTGATCTTTTTGCGCCTCTCGGCCTTCATCCTGCTGTGCCTGGGCGTGCAGATTGTCTGGGACGGGCTGAGCGAGCTGCTGAAAGGGCTGCTGAAATAGGGTGAATCCGCTGCGCAAGTGGGAGCCCCACGGGGTATATTTTTGAAACATTGGCAACCGCCGATGAACCTCCCTGGCTGCCCATGACTCTCCGCGTTCAACACGCCGTGTCGACCCGCTCAGCGTGCGAGCCCGCCGCGTGAGCAACCGTGCGCGCTTCATCCCGCTGCTGGTGGCGCTGTTCACGGTGCTGGCGGCGGCGTTCCTGTGGTGGCAGTCCGCGCGATCCCAGGCCCTGCTGGAGCAGCAGGTGCTGCTGCAGGCGGAAAAGCGCAGCGTCCTTCTGGCGGATGCCATGGGCGGACAGGTCAGTGGCCTGATCACGGCGCTGGATCTGCAGTTGCGCGATCTTCGCCGCGTGTGGTTGCGCGACCCGGGGGGGTTCAACGAGGTTGCGCTGGGGGCCATCCAGGCCCTGCCACGCGGTTTCGTCACCCACATCTCGGTGGCCAATGCCGACGGCCATGTGATTCACGACACCCAGGAAGGCAAGGCCAGCGCGTTCATCGGCGATCAGGCGCATTTCCAGGACCAGCGCCAGGCGGCGACCGACGATCGCCTCGTGATCGGCCAACCGGTGAAGTCGCCCATGGTCGATGGCTGGGAGGTGGTGGTCAGCCGCGCGATTCTGCTGGAAGGGCGCTTTGTGGGCTCGGTGCAGATGATGGTTTCCGCGGCTTTCATTGCGCGCAGGCTCGGCGCCCTGCAACTCTCCGAGCAAGACGTGGTGTCCCTGATCTTGCCGGATGGAACCTTTCTCGCCCGCAGCCTGGACCACGAGGCGGCCATGGGCACCCGTGTGCCGGTGGAGCGGGAGTTCCTGACCCAGACCAACTCGCGCAGTGGCAGCTTTCGCACCGAAGGGCTGGTCGACGGTGTTGCCCGCACCTACGGCTGGTACCGCCTGAATGCCTCGGGTCTGGTGGTGGCCATCGGCATCGCCGATCAGGCGGTGCTGGCGCCCTTGGTGCCCGCCTTGCAGAGCAGCCGCCGGGTGACGGCGGCGCTCATCGCGCTGCTGCTGGTGAGCGGGGGGCTGATCATGGCGCTGCTGATGCACCTGGGCCGCAAGGCCTCGGCGCTGGAGGCCAGCGAGGTGTTGCGCCTGCGGCAGTTCGAGAGCTCGCCGCTGGCGATGCTGGTGATGGACGCCGAGACCTACCGGTTTGTCGACTGCAACGCAGCCGCCCTGCGCATCTACGGCTACCCGACGCGGGAGGCCTTGCTGGAGGCGACGCCCATGGACCTCTCGGCCAAGACGCAGGAAGACGGCGAATCGTCGGTGAAGAGAGGCTTTGCGTTTGTCGAGCAAACCAGGCGCTCCGGTGCGGTGGTGTTCGAGTGGCGCCACAAGCGGCCCGATGGCACGTGCTGGGACGGTGAAGGCCACCTCATGGCGTTTGAGCTCGGTGGGCGCCCGCTGATGCAGTTCACCATGCAGGACATCACCCTGCGAAAGCAATCCGAGGCGGTGTTGCAGGACAGCGAGGCCCGCCTCAAAGAGGCCCAGCGCCTGGCGCGCGTGGGCAGCTGGAAGCGCGAACTGCCGTCCAACGAGCTGAGCTGGACCGATGAAATCTTCCGCATCTTCGAGGTGGACCCCGCCGACGCGCCCACCTACAAGGCCTTCATCACCCGTGTGCACCCCGACGACCGAGCGCTGGTGACCAGTGCCTACCAGCGCTCGTTCAACGCGCGCGAAAACTACGATCTGGTGCACCGCCTGCTCATGGACGATGGACGTGTGAAATACGTGCGGGTCTCGGGCTTCACCGAATTCGACGGCGATGTGGCGCTGCGCAGCGTGGGCACGGTGCAGGACATCACCGAAATGCACAACGCCGAAGAAGCACTCAAGCGCCTGAACGAAGAGCTGGAGCTGCGGGTGGTCGAGCGCACGCGCGAGATGTCGGTGCTCAACCGCGAGCTGGAAGCGTTTGCCTACAGCGTCTCGCACGATCTGCGCACGCCCTTGCGCAGCATCGAAGGCTTCGCCAGCCTCTTGGGAGAAGAGTTCGGTGCCACCCTGACCGCCGAGGCCCGCACCTACGTCAACCGCATCCGCAGCTCATCGCGGCGGATGGGTCGCCTCATTTCCGATCTGCTCGCACTGGCCCACCTGAACCGCACCGAGCTGCGTCTGGAGACGGTGGACCTCACGCGCATGGCGCACTCGATCAGCGCGGAGCTCGCAGCCACCGATCCGGCGCGTGAAGTGCAGTGGCGCATTGACGAGGGCATGCAGGTGTGGGCCGATCGCGGGCTGATGCGGGTGGTGCTGCAGAACCTGCTGGGCAACGCCTGGAAGTACACCGGCCAGACGCGGCACGCGGAGATCGCCTTCACCCACGGCATCCGTCCCGATGGTGCACAGGAGTTTTGCGTGCGCGACAACGGCGCCGGCTTCGACATGGCTTACGCTGACCAGCTCTTCGAGCCCTTCAAGCGATTGCATGCCCACCACGAGTTCGAGGGTTCGGGCGTCGGGCTGGCCACGGTCCACCGTGTGCTGGAGCGCCATGGTGGCGGCGTGCGGGGTCAGGGGGCTGTGGGGCAGGGCGCGATGTTCTGTTTCCACGTACCGGCGCCCTGAGCCAGGGCGCGCTCGCTCAGAGCGGGTCGTGCAGCGCTTTGGAGAGGGCGGCGATGTTGGCCGCGCTGGGCACCTGCGGCTTCATCTCGTCTTCCGCGGCGGTGGCGTTCTCGTGCGCCTGGATGGCGTTGACCATGTCGTACTGCGAATCCCACACCAGGGTCTTGCCGGGTGGGCAGAGGTCGCGCACGGTGCCGAACCAGTAGTAGCCGTCGTTGCCGCCGAAGAGTTTGTCGATGCCGCCCGCGTCGCCCGATTTGAGGCCGTGGGCCGAGAGGATCTGGGTGAGCTTGTGGTGGGAGACGGAATAGGGCATGGCTGAAGCTGTGATCGTGTGGGCCGGCGAGTGTACCGAAACGCACCGGCTCAGCCCAGGACGCGCTGCGCCACACCCACGTACAGCGGAATGCCCACCACGATGTTGAACGGGAAGGTGATGCCCAGCGACATGCCGAAGTACAGCGCGGGCTGCGCTTCGGGGATGGCATGGCGCAGCACCGCCGGCACGGCGATGTAGGAGGCGCTCGCGGCCAGCACCATCAGCAGCGCCGCGTTGCCGGCGTTCACGCCCGCGGCGGCGGCCAGTGCCAGGGCCAGCGCGGCGTGCACCAGCGGCGCCAGCACCGCGTAGGCCAGCAGCCAGACCGGTTTCCCCTTGAGTTCGCCCATGTTGCGTGCGGCCAGCAGGCCCATGTCGAGCAGGAAGAAGGCCAGCATGCCCTTGAACAGGTCGGTGGAGAACGGTGCCATCACTGCTTGCCCCGCTTCGCCCGTGAGCATGCCGATGACCATGGCGCCGAGCAGCAGCAACTGGGCACCGTCGGTGAACGACTCGTGCAGGATCTTGCCCAGCCGGATCGGTGAACCCGTGCCCGCGCCCAGGACGAGCGTGCCGCCGGCGGCTGCACCGACCGCGGCTTGCTGGCGCAGGCTGTTGGCGAACAGCACCGCCATGATGATCGCGGGCGACTCCATCAGGGCCATGGCCGCGGCCATGTGGCCGCCGAACGCGGTGCCCTGGTTCTCCAGGAATTGCACCGCGGTGATGAAGGTGACCGCGCTGACCGACCCGTAGGTGGCGGCGATCGCGGCGGCGTCGAACCCGCTCAGGCGCCGCTTGAGCAGCTGGTAGCTGATGGCCGGGATGACGATGGCCAGCAGCACGGCCAGGCCGAGGGTGGTGGCCACCTCGGGCGTGAGCCCCGATTTCGCCAGGGAAAAGCCGCCCTTGAGGCCCAGCGCCATCAGCAGGTAGAGCGACAGAAAGCGCGAGATCTGGGGCGGGATTTCCAGGTTGGATCTGACGGTGCCGGCGAGCACGCCGAAGACGAAGAACAGGATGGCGGGATCGAGCAAATTGGGCATGGCCGCGATGCTAGGTGGGTTGTTCGATAATGAAAAATCAATTCTCCTGATGGATTGCATCGAGCAAACCCTATGAACTTCACCTTCCGCCAGCTCCGGCTGTTTCTTGCCCTGGCCGAACACAAGAGCATCACGGCCGCGGCGCGGGCCTGCCATGTGACGCAGCCCACGGTGTCGATGCAGCTCAAGGAACTGGCCGACGCGGTGGGCCTGCCGCTGTACGAGCAGATCGGCAAGCGGCTCTTCCTCACCGAGGCCGGCGAGGCGCTGGTGGACACCGCACGCCGGATGGAGGATGAATGGGCCGCGTTCGAACAGCGCATCGACGCCATGAAGGGGCTCACGCGCGGTCGCCTGCGGCTGGCGGTGGTGAGCACGGCCAAATACTTTGTGCCCAGCCTGCTGGGCAGCTTTTGCGACGCGCATCCGGAGGTCGACATCGCGCTGGAGCTGCTCAACCGCGACGCGGTGGTGGAGCGGCTGCGCCACAACCGCGACGACCTCTACATCATGTCGATCCCGCCGCCCGACATCGAGCTGGAGAAACACGCCTTTCTGCCCAACCCGCTGGTGGTGATCGCGTCGGCATCGCACCGCTGGGCGCAGCGGCGCCGGATCGCACTCGCCGATCTGGCGGACGAGCGTTTCATCGTGCGCGAGCGGGGCTCGGGCACGCGCCTGGCCTGCGACGCGCACTTCGCCGCCCAGGGTTTTGCGCCCCGGGTGCGGCTGGAGCTGGGGAGCAACGAGGCCATCAAGGAGGCCGTGGCCGCCGGCATGGGCCTGGCCGTGGTGTCGCGCCACGCCCTGGCGGCGCCGCTGGCCGACGCGCGCCTGGTCGAGCTGCCAGTGGCGGGCTTTCCGGTGCAGTCCAACTGGTGGACGCTTTACCCGCGCGGCAAGCGGCTGTCACCGCTGGCCGCGGTCTTTCTGGAGCACATCGAACACACCGCGCGCACCTGGTACGCGCAGCGTCAGGCTCAGCCCTCCAGCACCCCCGCCAGATCGAAGCTGCTGCGTTCGCCCAGGTGATGTCCGTGGTCGGCCAGCCAGCGGCTGGCCGAGGCGCGGCCCAGCTCGTGGAGCTTGGACAGAAAAGCCCACTGCGTTTCGGTCTTGCTCGCCGCGCCCAGCGGGCTGAGCGATTCGCCACCGTCGATCAGGTGCACACGCAGGTCCTGCACCCGCTTGAACAGGAGCTGGCGGTGGCGCTGGCCCGATCGGCCCTCACCGTCGATCAGCTGCTTGAGCAGCGCAATGCTGCGCATTTCCTTGAGCAGGCTGGCGTTGAAGGTCACCTCGTTGATGCGGTCCAGGATGTCGCTGGCGCGCTTGGGCACCGCTTCGCGCTGCAGCGGGTTGATCTGCACCAGCAGCAGGTCGTCGGCCGGACTGTCGGTGATCAGCGGCAGCAGCGAAGGGTTGCCCGCGTAGCCGCCGTCCCAGTAGGCTTCGCCATCGATCTCCACCGCCTGAAACAAGAGCGGCAGGCAGGCCGAGGCCATGACCATGTCGGCGGTGAGTTCGTGTTGGCCAAACACGCGCAGCTGGCCGGTGCGCACCTGCGTGGCGGCAATGAAGAGCTGCGTCTTGTGGCAGGCGCACACGCGTTTGAAATCCACCGTCTCCAGCAACACATCGCGCAGCGGGTTGAGGTTGAGCGGGTTGAGCTGGTAGGGCGAGAGCTGGCTGCCCAGGGCCGCGTTGAACTGTTTGAACGGCGCCAGCCACGGCGCCATGAGCGCCTGGGCCGGCGCAAACGCGGCGCCCAGCGGGCTGCTCTGCAGGGTGTGGAAGGGCGAGATTTCGGCCACCCGCGTCCAGAACTGGCGCAGCACTCGCTGCGCGCCCGCGCGACCCCCGTCCATGAGCCCGGCGGCCAGCGCCACCGCGTTCATGGCGCCCGCACTGGTGCCGCTGACGGCCGCGATCTCCAGCCACTCTTCTTCGAGCAGGCGGTCGAGCACGCCCCAGGTGAGGGCGCCGTGCGAGCCGCCGCCCTGCAGGGCGAGGTCGATCGGGAGCTTGCCGTTGGCGGTGCGGGGAGCGGGTTTGCGTTTCGTGCGGGATCGGGGTGTCATGGTGGCTTCCGAAGGTCGGTCTTGTGCATTGCACCATGTTCTCGAAGGCCTCTGGTGGTGTCTGGGACAATCGCGCTTTGCCTGTTCGCCACCGCATGTCCACCACCCTCGAGTCGACCGCCGACGAAGCTGCCCTCGGCGCCGCGCTGTCCAGCGGCCCGCTGGCGCGCGAAGCGCTGGCCCTGGCGGCGTTTGACCACGTGGTGGCCCACGCCAGCGGCTACCGCGCCCGGCCGGGCCAGCGCGAGATGGCCGCGCACATCGCGCACACGCTCTCGGGTGTGACGCCGGGCGACGACTCGGTGGCGTCGGACGCGGCCCTGCCCGCACGCGGCATCGCGGTGGTGCAGGCCGGCACCGGCGTGGGCAAGTCGGCGGCTTACGCCTCCACCGTGATCCCGCTGGCCCTGGCGCAGCAAAAGCGCGTGATCATCTCCACCGCCACCGTGGCGCTGCAGGAGCAGCTGATCGCCAAAGACCTGCCGGCCCTGGCCGCCACGCTGCCGCAGCCCTTCAGCTTTGCGCTGGCCAAGGGGCGCGGGCGCTACGTGTGCCGCCTCAAGCTCGACCAGCTCAGCGGCGGCGACGCGGCCAGCGCCGACCTGTTCGAGAGCGACGACGCCCCTGCCGACACCAGCGCCTCCGGTGTGGCCGCGCGCGCCGTGGCCTCGGCGTCTGCCGCCGCGCGCTGGCAGGAGCGCGGCGTGCAATACACCGCCTGGGCCAACGCGCTGGACGGCGGCAGCTGGGACGGCGACCGCGACCGGCTCGACGAACCGCCCGAGGGCAGCCTGTGGAGCCCCGTGGCCGCCGAGCGCCACACCTGCACCGCGCGCCACTGCCCCAGTTACAACAGCTGCAGCTATTACCAGGCGCGAGCCAGGCTGGCGCAAGCCCAGGTGATCGTGGTCAACCACGACCTGCTGCTCTCCACGCTGGGCCTGCACGCGCTGCCCGCACCGCAAGACTGCTACGTGGTGTTCGACGAAGCGCACCACCTGGGTTCGGTGGCGCAGGGCCAGTTCACCGCCTCCATGGACCTCATGCGCAGCAACTGGCTCGACAAGCTGCCGCGCGCGGTGGACGAGGTGGCCGGTGCGCTGGACGCCCGGCCCACGTCGGACGTGGCGCAACTCGCCAAGGATCTCAAAAGCGCGCAGGGTGAGCTGGCGCGCCTGGCCATGCAGCGCATCGGCGCGCTGCCGGCCTGGCTTGATCTCACTGGCCGCACCGCTGGCCGTGCGCCCACACGCAGCGGCTTCAACGACAATGCCCCACCCATCGTCGACCGCTTCGACGGCGGCGCACTGCCGCCCGAATGGACCGAGGTGGTGGCGCAGATGCACGCCAACGCCAGCGCGCTGCTCAAGGTGTTTGAAGCGCTCGCCACACAGCTCAAGGCCAACGCACGCGAGAACCCGGGCGATGCCGCGCGCTGCGCCAAGCTGTACAGCCGACTGGGCGTGCTCGCGCCGCGCCTGCAGAGCGCGCAGGAAACCGCCACGCTGTGGATGCAGGCCCCCACCGACGGCCAGGCGCCGCTGGCCAAGTGGCTGGAGGCCGGCATCCACCACGGCCTCGTCACGCTCACCGCGCACGCCTGCCCGCTGCAGCCCGGCAGCCTGCTGCGCAACCACTTGTGGAACAAGGTGCGCGCGGCGGTGGTCACTTCGGCCTCGCTCGTGACCTGCGGCAACTTCGACCATTTCCTGCACGAGTCGGGCCTGGCCTGGGACGATGCGGTGGCCACGCGCGAGGTGCAGAGCCCGTTCGACCACAAGCGCCAGGGCCGCCTGGTGGTGGTGCAGACCGTGGCCGATCCGAAGGACGTGGAGGGCTACACGCGCGAAATGCTGGCCTCGCTCATGGAAGACCTGCGCGAGGTGAAACGTGGCGCCCTGGTGCTGTTCACCTCGCGTGCGCAGATGCGCCAGGCGCAAGGCCTGCTGGAGCGCGGCGAACACGGCGCGCTGCGCGACCGGGTGCTGGTGCAGGGCGAAGCCTCGCGCACCGTGCTGCTGCGCCGCCACGCCGAGCGCGTCGCCGACGGCGAGGCCTCCATCCTGTTCGGCCTGCAGTCGTTCGGCGAGGGGCTGGACTTGCCCGGCGAGCTGTGCGAATGGGTGTTCATCACCAAGCTGCCGTTTGCTTCACCGAGCGACCCGGTGGGCCAGGCGCGCGCCGACTGGCTCAAGAGCCAGGGCCGCGACCCCTTCAGCGAACTCGTGGTGCCCGCCACCGGTGCGCGCCTGCTGCAGTGGACCGGCCGCGCGCTGCGCAGCGAGACCGACGAAGCCGTGGTGGTCTGCTACGACGCGCGCCTGCTGCGCCAGAGCTACGGCCGGCGCATGCTGCAAGGTTTGCCGCCATACCGCCTGCAACGCCGCGTGGGCGGTGTGCTGTCCGATGTCTGATTTCTCCTCTCCAACGAAAGTGCATCCATGATCTACGCCAGTCTCAAGCTCGTTCACGTCCTGTCCATCGTCCTGTGGATCGGCGGCATGTATTTCGCCCACGCTTTCCTGCGCCCGGCCGTGCAGACGCTGGAACCCCCACTGCGCATCCGCCTGATGCACGACGTGCTCCAACGTTTCTTCACCACCGTGCAGGTGGTGGTCTTGCTGGTGCTGTTCTCGGGCCTGTGGATGATCGGCCGCGTGGCCAAGGAAACGGTGCAGGCCGGCCTGCCGTTCAACATGCCGCTGGGCTGGACCGTGATGGCCACGCTGGGCATCCTGATGATCGTGGTCTTTGGCCACATCCGCTTCGCGCTGTTCAAGCGCCTGAGCCGCGCCGTGAGCGCCAGCGACTGGCCCGCGGGCGGCGCCGCCCTGGCCTCCATCCGCACCTGGGTCGGCGTCAACCTGATCCTGGGCGTGGCCACCATCGCCGCGACGCTGCTGCTGGGTTGAGTGGCCTGTGGGCGCAAAGCCCACGTTGACCAGTTGATTTAATGTAGCTACATTAAAATGCAGTTCGAGTTCGATCCAGCGAAAGACACATCCAACTTCAAGAAGCACGGCCTTTCTCTGGCGCTGGCGTCCTTGTTGGCCTGGGATGACGCCTTGGTCTGGGTCGACGACCGGTTCGACTACGGAGAGTGCCGCATGATTGCCCTGGCCCCGGAGACCGGCATTCTGTATTTCGTGGCGTTTGTGGACCGAGGATCTGTGCGCAGGGTCATCAGTCTGCGCAGGGCCAACCGACGTGAGGTGAAGCACTATGTCCAAAGCGATCAGTCCCAAAACATCCCGCCCTGAAGGGGGCGCTGTCAAACGGCCTGCGGTCCACATGCCCAGCGTGGCAGAAGACAAGGCCATCACGGCGGCGGCGCGCGCCGACAAGGACGCCCAGCCACTCACCCCTGCCCAACTCAAGGCCATGGTGCCCATGAAGGCTTTGCGCGGGCGACCGAAATCGGACAACAAGAAGTTGTTGGTATCTGTTCGTTACAGCCCTGAGGTCGTGGCGTATTTCAAGTCGACGGGTGACGGCTGGCAGTCCCGCATGGACGGGGTGTTGCAGCGGTATGTGCACCGTCATTTGAAACAGGCCTGAGCGCGGCTTGAACAGCCCGGGTTTTCCCTGTAGGTAGCGAGCTACCACCCGCCCGCCGACCGGGCGCGCAATACTGCTTTTCACACCCGCAAGCCCTGCGGGTGCGAGACCCACAAAAGCAGGAGACAACATGCGCGTCATTGCCATCCAGGGGAACGCCCCCGCCGTCGCCACGGCCAGCGCTTGCAACGAAGACGTGGGCGAAGTGCCCAGGATGAACCTGCCGCTGGCGCGGCGCGAGTTCCTCAAGGGATCGGGTGTGCTCATGGGCACGCTGGTCACCGGCAGCTTGCTCGCCAGCCTCGCACCCTCGCCGGTGTGGGCGGTCGAACTCAAGGTGCTCAGCAAGGCCGAGGGCGAGACCCTCATGGCCATGGGCCGTGTGCTCTACCCGCACGACAAACTGCCCGACGCGGTGTACGCCCTGCTGGCCAAGGACCTCGACGCCAAGGCCGCGGGCGACGCCGGCGCGGCGAAGATGCTCAAGGACGGCATCGCCGCCTTGAACCAGGCCGCCAACGGCGACTTCATCAAAGCCGGCAAGGCCAAGAAGCTGCAGGTGGTCAAGGCCATGGAAGGCCAGCCGTTCTTCGGCACCGTGCGCGGCCAGTGCGTGACCTCCCTCTACGACAACGACATGGCCTACGCCACCTTCGGTTACCCCGGCTCGGCCTGGGAGAAGGGCGGCTACATCACGCGCGGCTTCCAGGACCTGAAGTGGTTGCCCGCGCCCACCGCGCAGGCCAGTCCCGCCGCCGATCTCTGATTCCCCCGGCTTACCCCACGAGTTCAACAAGTGGCGACCGGGCCAGTGCGCGCACCGGGACGCTCCAGGAGACACACATGACAACGTTTGCACACAGCGACGACTCGGTCGTCGTCATCATCGGTTCGGGCGCGGGCGGCGGCACGCTGGCCAACGAGTTGTGCCAGAAGGGCATCAAGGTCGTGGTGCTGGAAGCGGGTGCCGCGCAGAGCAATGCCAGCTTCATCAACGACGAGTGGAAATCGTTCAGCCAGCTGGCCTGGCTCGACACGCGCACCACCTCGGGCAGCTGGCGGGTGGCGAAAGACTTTGCCGGTCTGCCGGCCTGGATCTGCAAGACCGTCGGCGGCACCACCACCCACTGGGCAGGTGCTTCGCTGCGTTTCCAGGAGCACGAGTTCCGCACGAAAACGGTCTATGGCGAGATCAAAGGCGCCAACCTGCTCGACTGGCCCATCACGCTCAAAGACCTCGAGCCCTACTACGCCAAGGCCGAAGACAAGATGGGCGTGACGCGCACCAACGGCATTCCCGGTCTGCCGGGCAACAACAACTTCAAGGTGATGTACAACGGCGCCTCCAAGCTCGGCTACAAGGACGTGCACACCGGCAACATGGCCATCAACAGCCAGCCGCGGGACGGTCGGGGCCGCTGCCTGCAGCTGGGTTTCTGCTTCCAGGGCTGCAAGAGCGGCGCCAAGTGGAGCACGCTCTACACCGAGCTGCCCAAGGCCGACGCCACCGGCAACTTCGAGCTGCGCACCGAAGCACACGTGACCCGCATCGAGCACAACCCCGCGGGGAAGGTCACCGGTGTCGTGTACTTCGACAAGGACAAGAAGGAGCAGCGCCAGAAAGCCCGCATTGTCTGCGTGGCGGGCAACGCCATCGAGACGCCGCGCCTGTTGCTGCTGTCGGCGTCGAACATGTTCAAGGACGGTCTGGCCAACAGTTCGGGCCAGGTGGGCCGCAACTACATGCGCCACATGACCGGCTCGGTCTACGCCGCCTTCAAGGAGCCGGTGCACATGTACCGCGGCACCACCATGGCCGGCATCGTGCGCGACGAAGCGCGCCACGACACCAGGCGCGGCTTTGCGGGTGGGTACGAGCTGGAAACCCTGGCGCTGGGCGTGCCCTTCATGGCGGCCTTCCTGAACCCCGGTGGCTGGGGGGCCGACTTTGCCTGGTGGATGGAGCGCTACACCCAGCTCGCCGGCATGTGGCTGGTGGGCGAGGACATGCCGCGCGAGACCAACCGCATGACGCTCAACGAGAAGGTGAAAGACCAGTGGGGCAACTACGTGCCCAACGTGCACTTCGACGACCACGACAACGACATCGCCATGCGCAACCACGCGTTCACCCAGGGCGAGCGCATCTACCAGGCGGCCGGTGCCATCAAAACCTTCCGCACGCCGCCCTACCCGAGCACGCACAACATGGGGACCTGCCGCATGAGTGCGCGCCCGCAGGACGGCGTGTGCAACGCCTGGGGCCAGACGCACGACATTCCCAACCTGTTCATCAGCGACGGCAGCCAGTTCACCACCGGCGGCGCGGAAAACCCCACGCTGACCATTGTTACGCTGGCGATCCGGCAGGCGGACTACATTGCACAGCAGATGACGGCGAGAGCCATATAAAAGGCCCCCACGCTCCCCCGCTGCGCGAGGTCCGCTGCCCCCCGTGGGGGCTGATCCGGCTTGGGGCGGCCCGGCGGCGGAGCTGTGGCCCCCACGCTCCCCCGCTGCGCGAGGTCCGCTGCCCCCCGAGGGGGCTGATCCGGCTTGGGGCGGCCCGGCGCCGGATCGGCTTTCCTTTTTGAGA
>NZ_JAOASO010000007.1 GCF_030158645.1 Hydrogenophaga sp.
AAGATGTCGGCGAACATGTGGTTCTCGATCATCTGCGCCGACATGCGCACCAGCGCCAGCGTGTGCTGGTGGTAGCTGCGGTGGTCGCCGGTCACATCCAGCGCGCCGATCACCTGGCCGTAGGGATCGAAGATGGGCGAGGCCGAACAGGTGAGGAACTTGTTGGCGTTCATGTAGTGCTGACCGCCGTGCACGGTGAGCGCTTCCTCTTCGCTCAGCGCGGTGCCGATCGCGTTGGTGCCCTTGCTTTTTTCCGACCAGTCCATGCCGGGTGTGAGCGCGACCTGCGAGGCGCGCTCCAGGAAATCCATGTCACCCAACGAGTGCAGCACCAGGCCCCTGGCCGAGGTGAGCAGCACCATGCTGTGGGTGTTGACGATCTGGTCGTAGAGCGTTTCCATCACGGGCGCTGCGTGCTGGAACAGGAAGCGGTTTTCTTCCAGCGCATCGGGCAGCACGCCGTGCGTGGGGCTCGAAAAGTCCGGCTCATCGGTCACGGTGATCCCGTACGACTGCGAGCGGCGGTGCGACTGGCCGATGAGATCGTGGTGATCGGCGCCGGGCATGCCTGCGAGCGGTGGCGCGGCGCGGTGACCCGGGTTGGGGCTCGTGAAGAGGGCGGAACTCATGTGGTCTCCAGGGTCCGGGGGAAGGACTCCCCAGCAATCCACCGACCAGTGCGGTTCGTCGGCCGCAGGGTGGTTGGACGCGGTGTGTTCGCGGTCTTGTGGGCTCATGTGATTTTCTTCATAACTGTCACGGGAAACAACACTGGTAATCCCGGTGTGCAACAACCCGGGTCGGGTGTACCAGCGCCCTGGTAGCAAGTAACCTGCCTGCTTTTGCACTACTTTTTCCGGCAGAAAGGTGGTCCAGAAGACACCAGTGGCGCAGACCGGTGTGACACGTGGCGCGCAGAGCCGCTGCGCAATTGATGCAATTTGGTACACGTCGGGTGCATCGGTGCGGGTTTTGACGGAAGGCCTGCTTCTTGCTGACCACCAGCCGTGAACACGCTTTTGACCCTGGAGACACACCGATGAAAACCCGCACCTATTCCCTTTCGAAACGCGCTGCCCGCGGACTGCTCGCACTGGCCGTCACCTGTGGCGTGGCCGCCGTCATGGCGCACGGCGACGTGACCCCGCAGTCGGTGGACACCAGCAGCCTGCCGCAGCTCGGCGCCAAGTGGCTCGACGCCAACCCGTACAGCACCGGCCCGGCCAACAAGGAGGCCCTGCGCATCGGGACCTCGGCCTACAACCAGAACTGCGCGCGCTGCCACGGACTGGAAGCCATCTCGGGCGGCATGTCGCCCGACCTGCGCAAGTTCGACGCCGACTGCACGGGCATGGCCGATGCGGCCAAGAAGGCGGCCTGCTACAAGGAGATGGACGACTTTTACGTGGCCACCGTGCGCCGTGGCCGCGTGCGCGATGGCCGCGTGTACATGCCGCCCTTCGAAGGCACGCTGACGCAGGAAGCCATCTGGTCGATCAAGACCTACCTGGAAACCCGCCGCGAACCGTGATGACCCGCGGGCTGCTTGCGGCCCGCACCCCGAGGAGACAAGACATGACAGACCACAACAAACACCTGGACCGCCGCCAGGTCCTGGCCGGCCTGCTGCCGCTGCTGGCCGGCATGCCGCTGCTGGCGACTGCGCAAACCGAGCTGACCGACCTCGCCAGGATCCGCGCCAGTGGCGTGCTCAAGGTGGCGGTCTACAAGGACAACGCGCCGTTCTCCGACGGCCCGGCCAACGACGTGAAGGGGCTGGACGTGTCGATCGCCGCCGCCCTGGCCAGACAGCTCAATCTCAAGCTCTCGCTGCTGCCGTTCGACGCGGGCGAGAACATGAACGACGACCTGCGCAACATGGTCTGGCGCGGGCATTACCTGGGTTATGGCCCGGCCGACGTGATGCTGCAGGTCCCCGGGGACAAGTACCTCATGGCACGCAACCGCCAGGTGTTGATCCTGGCGCCGTACATGCGCCAGTCGCTGGTGCTCGCCCACGACACCACGCGCATCGCCGAAGTGACCAGCCCGGACGACCTCAAAGGTTTCCAGCTGGCCGCCGAACGCGGGGCGGGGGCGACCAGTGCGCTCATGGGCTACAACGGCGGCCTGCTGCGCGCGCAGGTGGGCATCCACAACACCGGCACACAGGCCGTGCAGGCCATGCTGGACGGCAAGGCGGTGGCGGCCTATGTGACACGCGCGCAGGCCGAGTCGGTGCTCTCGCGTGCCGAGGTCAAGCCCGGGCAGTACCGCCTCACGCCACTGGCGCTGAGCGGCATTCCCGACACCGGATGGCCCGTGGGCATGGCGATCAAGGCCGAGAACAAGGACCTGGGCCAGGCACTGGAAACCGCGCTGCAGTCCATCCGCAGCAGCGGCGAACTGCTCGCGATCTTCAAGCAGCACGGGATGACACTCACCGCGCCCTGAGCGCTTCGCGGTTCGTTGACGCGTGAAACCGGGAAGGCGGCTCTTCGGCCGCCTTTTTTGAGGTGCGTCAGGTGCCGGGTTTCTTGCGCATGAGCTTGCGGTAGACCGTGGCGCGGCTGATGCCCAGCGCCCGAGCGGCCTCCATGACGTTGCCGCGCGCTTGTTCCACCGCCTTGCGGATGAGGGCGGTTTCCACGTCCTTGAGCGGCACGGCCGCGCCCGATGCGTTCATGGGCGAGCGCTCGCCGCCCGCGTTGAGTCGCGCATGCACGTTGAGTCGCAGCCCGGACCACAACGGCACTTCCAGCGCGTTGCGCTGGGCGCGCGCGGCGTCGAACAAGGTCTCCAGCGGCACGGCGAACACATCGGTGCAATGGCCTGCGCGGCCCAGCGGCGTGATGCCCAGCATGTCGGCGGCCGGCCGGTTCAGGCCGGTGATGTGGCCGTCGGCGTCCACACACACCAGACCGTCGCTGTCGCTGCCCAGCGACTGGCCGGGCCAGTTCAGGCTCAGCAGGAGACGGTGGGGTCGGGCCAGCGCCAGCGCGTTTTCGATGCTGCGCGCCGACTGCGTGACCAGGTGCTTGAGGGCGGGTTGTTCGACCACGTTCACGCCGGTGAGGTCGAGCATGCCCACGCACTGGCCGTCAGGTCCCCAGATGGGCGCGCCGGCGCAGCTGTAGACGCTGGTGGCGTCAAAGAAATGTTCGCCACGGTGCAACCACACCGGCTGCAACTCGGCCAGCGTGGTCCCGATGGCGGTGGTGCCCACGGCGCGCTCCGACAGGTCCACCCCCACACGCGCGATGTTGGATGCCTGCGGGTTGTGCCGGTCCACCGGGCCGTTCACGTCGATCACCATGCCGCTGGCGTCGGTGAGGATGGCGAAGTAGCGCGTGTTGGCCATGGCCCGCGTGAGCGACTGGATCACCGGCGCCGCGGCCCGCAGCAGCGGCTGGTTGGCGTCGATGGCGTTGCGCACCACGCTGTGCGTGACCGCGTCGAACGCAATGGGCTGGTGCGGGTTGAAGCCCATGCCCAGGCAGCGACGCCAGGACCGGTCGATCCAAGGTGAGAGTTCCGCCGGCGCGCTGGGCTCGCGCGTGTCCAGCACCGACCTGCGTGCCTGCTCGATCAAGGCCAGGCGGTGCGGGTGGGTCAGGGGTGGCTGGGTGTTCAACGTCACAACGGAATTAAAGCAGCGTTTGAACGTCCCCGCACGGGCATCAACCGCTCACGGGATCGGTGTTAACCCCCGGCGCGGGCTCCGGCCAGCGGCAGACCCAGCCCGTGTCGCGCGCCAGGGCGTTCAGGTCGTCGGGCGTGTCGAGGTCGCGCGTGTGGTGCGGGTTGTCCACGGCCCAGGACAAGGTGGCGTGTGGGTGCGCCGCGCGCCATTGCCGCAAGCTGGAGCCGGGCGAGGCCAGCAGGTCGGAGCGCACCGCGGCGTCGAACATGACCGGATGGCCGGGCACGCCGTTCACCATGGGCACCAGCACCTGGCAGCCGGACGGGCGGCGCTGGAAGGCGTCGAGCACGGCACCGATGTCGGCTGCGTTGATGAGCGGTTGGTCGGCCAGCAGCACCAGGATGGCCTGCACGTCGTTACCAAGCGCGTGCAGCCCGATGTGCAGCGACGAAGCCGGGTCGTCTTCGGGCGCGGGGTTGATCACCTGGCGCGGTGTCAGGTGCTCGGGCCATTGCGCCAGGTGCGCCTGGATCTCGGCGGCGTGGTGGCCGAGCACCATCACCGGCGTGTGCAGCCCCAGGCTGCGCACCGAGCGCACCAGGCGCTCCAGCAGGCTGTGGCCCTCCACCTCCAGCAAACACTTGGCCCGCCCGCCCATGCGCCGGCCGGCGCCGGCGGCCAGGATGAGCACCCCCGTGCGAAGCGGTTGCAATGCCTGGGAGGGACTCACGGTGGGGTGGTGGGCGAAAAGCAGGTCGCGCCCGACGGTTCGGCGGTGTTGTCGGTGCGTGCGTTCTTGGCGTGGGCGACACCCATGTCGCGCGGCAAGGGCACGCCGTTCTTCACCGCCAGCACCTCGGCCATGATGCTCACCGCGATCTCGG
>NZ_JAOASO010000008.1 GCF_030158645.1 Hydrogenophaga sp.
CCCATGAGCAGCACGATGCCGATGACCGAGAACATGCTCATGGTGGAGCCGAACATCAGCAGGGCCAGGGCCACGCCGATGAGCGTGAGCGGCAGCGCCGTCATGAGGGCGAGTGGCTGCAGGAAGCTCTGGAACTGGCTGGCCAGGATCATGTAGATGAAGATGATGGCCAGGGCGAGTGCCGAGACCGCGTAGCCGAAGGACTCCTGCATGTTCTTGGTGGAGCCGCCGAACTCGTAGCGGTAGCCGGGCGGGAACGGCGTGCTGTCGAGCACCTGCTTGATCTCGGCCGACACCTCGCCGGCCGAGCGGCCGAACACGTTTGCGTTGATGGACACCTCGCGGTTGAGGTTGCGCCGGTTGATCTGGTTGGGTCCGGTCGAAGCCACCACCTCGGCCACCTGGCCCAGGCGCACCACGCGGGCCGTGCCGTCGGCCGCGGTGCCGACCATGAATGGCAGTTGTTCGAGGTCGCTGGCGCGCTCGCGCCCGCCGGGAGCCAGTTGCACGTTGACGTCGTAACTCTCGCCGTTCTGGGCGCGCCAGTTGCCCACCGTGGTGCCGGCCACCAGCGTGCGCAGCGCGCCGCCCACCGCCGCCACGTTCATGCCCGCGTCCGAAGCGAGCTCGCGCCGCATCTTCACGTCGACGGTGGGCTTGTTGGGTTTCACGCTGGCATCCAGATCGACCAGACCCACGATGGGGCGGATGCGCTCCATCACGGTGGCGCTCAGGCGTTCCAGCTCGGCCAGGTCATCGCCCTGCAGCGAAAACTCCACCTGCTTGTTGCCGCCCACCGCGTCGAGCAGGCCCACGTGCGTCACGGTGATGCCGGGCACGCTGCGCAGGCGCTCGCGCAGCTGGGCCGACATGGCGTCGGCGCTCAGCGTGCGGTCTTTGCGGTCGACCAGGCGCACGTACACGCTGGCGTACATGGTGCCCTGGGCGTTGCCGGTGTTGAGCGTGGACAGCGTGTACTTCACCTCCGGGAACTGGCGCAGGATGGCCTCGACCTCACGCGTCTTGGCCTCGGTGGCCTGCAGCGACGAGCCCACCGGGGTGTGAAAGCTCAGCGAGGTTTCCGAAAAGTCGGCCTTGGGCACGAACTCGGTGCCCAGCAGCGGCAGCACGAACAGGCTGCCGACGAAGGTGGCCAGCGCCACACCCAGCGTGGCCAGCTTGTGTTTGAGCGACCAGCGCAGCGTGGTCTGGTAGGTGTCGGCCAGGTCGTCCTGGAAACGGTCAAACCAGCCGGTGACGCGGCCGATGGTCTTGTCGTAGAAGGTACGTGGTGCGCCACCCTTGCCGTGTTTTTCAATCTCCGGGTCATGCCACACCGACGACAGCATCGGATCGAGCGTGAAGCTCACGAACATGGAGATGAGCACCGCCGCCACCATGGTGATGCCGAACTCGTGGAAGAACTTGCCGATGATGCCGCCCATGAAACCGATGGGCAGGAACACCGCCACGATGGACAGCGTGGTGGCGAGCACCGCGAGGCCAATTTCCTGCGTACCGTCCATGGCCGCGTTGAACGGCGTCTTGCCCATCTGCACATGGCGCACGATGTTCTCGCGCACCACGATGGCGTCGTCGATCAGCAGTCCCACTGACAGCGTGAGCGCCATCAGCGTGATCATGTTGATGGTGAACCCGAACAGGTTCATGAAGAAGAAGGTGCCGATCAGCGCAATGGGCAACGTGAGGCCGGTGATGACGGTGGAGCGCCACGAGTTCAGGAACAGAAAGACGATGAGCACCGTGAGCAGCGCGCCTTCGATCAAGGTGCGGCGCACGTTGTCCACCGACACGCGGATCGGGCGCGAACCGTCGGCGATCTGCTCCAGCCGGATGCCGGGCGGCAGCTCGGGGCGCAGGGCTTCGACCGCGGCCTTGAGACCGTCGGTCACGGCGATGGTGTTCTCGTCCTGCGATTTCTGCACCTGGAGCAGCAAGGTCCGTTGACCGTTGTAGAGCGCGAGGCTCTGTACTTCCTCGGTGCCGTCGTTGATGGCCGCTACCTGCGACAGGCGCACCGCCTGGCCGGCCCGGCGCGCGACGATGATGTCGCCGAAGTCCTGCGGGTTCTGCAGCCTTGACAGCACCTGCACCACGCGCTCGCTCTCGCCGGTTTTCAGGGTGCCCACCGGCAGGTCCTGGTTTTCGTTGCGCACGGCGGTGGTCACCTGCTCGGTGGTCACGCCCAGCGCCTCCATGGCCGAGGGGTCGAGCTCGATGTTGATGGCGCGCTGCGTACCGCCCACCAGCGTGACCGAGCCCACGCCGCGCACGTTCTCCAGCCGCTTCTTGAAGGTCTGCTCGGCCCAGGTGGTGAGCTCCACCGCGCTGGGTGTCTTGCCGTTCACGGTTTCGGGAATCACCGCCACCGACCAGATGGATCGCGCCGCCGGGTCGAAGCGCAGAACGCGCGGCTCTTCCACCTCGTCGCGCAGCAATGGGCGCAGGATGCCGATTTTTTCGCGCACATCTTCGGCCGCCTTGCGGCCGTCCATCGTGAGCTGGAACTCGATGATGACGATCGACGAGCCCTCGTAGCTGCGCGAGGTCAGGGTGTTCACACCGGCCACGGCGTTCACGGCCTCTTCGACCTTCTTCGTGACTTCGGATTCAACGATCTCGGGCGAGGCGCCGGGGTAGGCGGTGGTCACCACCACCACCGGAAAGTCGATGTTGGGGAACTGGTCCACCTGCAGGCGCTGGAACGAAAAGAGGCCCAGCACCACGAAAGCCACCATCACCATGGTGGCGAACACCGGGTTGCGCAGGGAGACCTGGGTGAACCACATGGCGGGCTGCTCAGTTGGTGACGGTGGCGGGCGCAGCCAGGTTGACGGCCGTGCCCTCGCGGATCAACCCGGCCTGGGCGCGCAGGAGTTGTGTGCCGGCCGGCAGTCCGGTCACCGCACGCATGGGCTCGGTGCCCTGCAGGCCGGTGGCACCCGGTTGCACCGGCACATGCACCACCGCCCCTTCGCGCACCACCTGCACATAGGGCTGCGGCTTGTCGTTGCGCACGGTGGAGGCGGGCACAGCCAGCGCGTTCACGGCACCGACCACGATGTGTCCCTGGGCAAACAGCCCCTGCCGCATGCCCGGCAAGGATGGCACGCGCAGGTACACCAGCACGCTGCGGCTGGCCGCCTGCACGCTGGGGTTGATGCGCGCCACGGTGGCCTGCACCGGCTCCGGCTGGCCTTCCACCGTGAGGCGCGCTGTTTGCCCCACCTGCACCGCCACCGCTTCGGCGGGCGCGATGGCGGCTTCCATCTCGAAGCCTGAGAGGTCCACCACGTCGAGCACGCGCGTGTCGATGCCCACACGCTCGCCGTTTTGCACCAGCCGGGCCGACACCTGGCCGGTGAGCGGTGAACGCAGCGTCGTATCAGCGAGTGCCTTGCGTGCGATGTCCAGCGCGGCCAGGGCGGCCTGGTGCGTGGCCTCGGCGCTGGCTAGGTTGGCGCTGGCGGTGTCGAGTGCGGTGTTGGAGATGAAGCCCTGGCGCACCAGGGCCTGGTTGTTGTCAAACGTGCGCCGCGCAATCGCCACCTGCGCCTGGGCCGACTCGGCCTGCCGCAGGGACTGGCGCACGCGGGCCTGCGCCTCGGTGCTGTCGATGCGCGCCACCACCTCGCCGGCTTTCACCGCGTCGCCCTCGCGCTTGTTCAGGCCCTGGATCTCGCCGGCCGTTTTCGCCTTGATGGCCGCGGTCTGCAGCGCGTCCACCGAACCCGAGAGCGCAATGGTCTGGGTGAGTTCGATGCTTTGCACCGTCACCACGTCGGTGGCGGCGAGTGTGTAGGTCGGGGTTTTCTGCAGCGACTCGGCGGCAGCGCGGGCGGCTTCGCTGGTGGCCTTGCGTTTGCCCAGCGCGCGCGTCACGCCCAGGGCAATGCCGAGCACCAGCGCGATGAGCAGCAGCCACTTGATCCAGAAAGACAGCGAGCGGCGTGAAGTCATGGCAGGGGGTTTGAAGAGTCAGGCGGCGGGATGGACGGGGGCGGCCAGCATGCCGGTCAGCAGCAGGTCGACCTGCGCATCGATGAAGCCCATGGGGTCGATCTGTGCGGTGGCCGGGCAACACGGCGCCATGGCGTGTTTCCACATCAGCAGGAAGATCATCGGTGCGATCAGGCTGTAGACCGCGTATTCCATGGGCAGCGGTCGGAAATCGCCCCGGTCCACACCGCGCTGCAGCACGCGGCGGATCAGGTCGTGCCCGGGCTCGATCACCTCTTTTTGATAGAAAGCCGCGATCTCGGGAAACATGCCGGCCTCGCTCATCACCAGCTTGGTGATGCCCGAGGCGGGGGTCATGCCGATGCGCTCCCACCACGAATGCATGCAGTAGCGCACCAGCTCGGCGCTGCTGCCGCTGAATTGCGCGAGCTCCTCGTTCCATTCGGAAAAGCGCCCGGCAATGTTTTCGCGCACCACCGCCTTGAACAGTTCTTCCTTGCTCGGGAAGTACAGGAAGAGGGT
>NZ_JAOASO010000009.1 GCF_030158645.1 Hydrogenophaga sp.
ACGTGGATCACGCCGTTGGACTGGTACACATCGGCGATGGTCACGGTGGCCACACCGCCTTTTTCATCCGTCACGGTGACCTTGCCGCCAGCGGCTTTGGCAACGAGCGTGCCACCGGCCACGGTCTTGATCGATGCCATGCCCTTGCCGTCGGCGATCATTTTGCTGATCGCCGCCGCGTCGAACTTGCCCGAGACCACGTGGTAGGTGAGGATGCCGCTGAGCATGCCTTTGTTCTCCGGCTTGAGCAGGGTGTCCACGGTGCCGGCGGGCAGTGCCGCAAACGCCGCGTTGGTGGGCGCGAACACGGTGAAGGGGCCAGCCGACTTGAGGGTGTCCACCAGGCCCGCGGCCTTGACGGCGGCCACCAGCGTGGTGTGGTCCTTCGAATTGACCGCGTTGTCGATGATGTCCTTGCTGGCCAGCATGGGCGCGCCGCCCACCATCACCTGCGCGAAAGCGCCGATGGATGCCGTGCCGATGGCCAGGGCCAGAACCGTTTTGCTGAGGGTTTGTTTGATCATGAAATCTCCTTGGGTTGAAGCCTGAACAGTGGCTGTAGGAGATACGCAGTGCGACCCCGCACTGGATTCAAACCCGCGAGAAAGGCCGTGAACCTGCAGGGCCATTCCAGCCTGGCTGGCGTGCGCGAGTCCATGCGTTCAACCGAAAATTGCCTGACCGACACACGCTGAAGCCGAACAGCCTTGAACGGTGCTAGCAAGGTGGCGGCTAGTCGGCCATGGCCCAGGCCGTGCGGTAGCCACCGATGCACTGCACGTGGGCCAGCAAGTCCTTGAAAAACGGATGGGCGCTGAGGGTGGACGAGTCACCGACCAGCAGCAGCTTGCGGCGGGCACGGGTCATGCCCACGTTCATGCGGCGGATGTCCGAGAGGAAACCGATGTCGCCCTGGTGGTTGCTGCGCGTCAGTGAGATCGCAATGATGTCGCGCTCCTGGCCCTGGAACGAATCGACGGTGCCCACGCTGAGCAGGCGGTGCTGAAGCAGGCCGTTGAGCGCTTCGTTCTCTTCAATGGCGTCCTTCAAACAGTTGATCTGGGCGCGGTAGGGCGCAATCACGCCGATGGTGAGCGGGTCCTGCTCGTGCTGGCCAGGGTCGTAGGGCTCCAGGAGCTGGGTGAGGCGCCTGAGCAGCAGATCCGCTTCTTCCGGGTTGGCGGTGGAGCGGCTCTCGGGGATGGTGACTTCGCTGAACCCGAAGCCGGCCGTGTCGAGAAATTCCACCGGCAGGTCGGGTGCGAAGCCCAGGTCGTAGGCGTCCAGGCCGGCGTGGCGCACGTTCTGGTGCGCCTGCAGCTGGCCGCCGTAGAACCGCTGGGAACTGAACGCCATGATCTGCTCGTGCATGCGGTACTGCAGGGTCAACATGCGGGCCGTGGCCGGCTGGCGCTGGATGCACTTCTCAAACAAGGTTTCGCGCAGGCCTTCGCGGGCGGCCTTGTCGCTTTTCACGGTGGGCGGCAGCTGGTGGTGATCGCCGGCCAGCACCACGCGCTGGCCCTTGGCGATTGGAATCCAGCAGCCCGGCTCCAGGGCCTGGGCGGCTTCGTCGATGAAGACGGTCTCAAAGCTCAGGTGGCGCAGGTGGCGGTTGCTCGCGCCCACCAGCGTGCAGGTGATGACCTGCACCGCATCGAGCGCATCGTCGGTGATGAAGCGCTCCAGATCGTCGGCCTGCAGGAACAGCTGCCGCGCCTCTTCCTTCAGCATCTGGCGCTGTTGCCGTTCCTCGTGACCAAAATGGCGGACGTACTCGCTGGCGCGTTCGTTGGCAGTGTTGCGGTACTGGTCGGCCGTTTGGCGCATCGCCCGCATCTTGCTGAAGCTCGGGTGGGCCATCACCCGGGCATCGAGGGTGTTCTCCAGCAGCAGGTCCGACACGCGGCTGGGGTTGCCCAGGCGAATCACCTTGACGCCTCGCTCGGCCAGCTTTTCGGTGAGCAGGTCCACGGCCGTGTTCGAGGGCGCGCACACCAGCACGCGCCGCTCGCGCCGCACGGTCTCCCGTATGGCCTGCACCAGCGTCGTGGTCTTGCCGGTGCCGGGTGGGCCGTGGATGATGGCCACGTCCTCGGCCGTGATCACGTGGCGCACGGCCGCCAGCTGCGAGTCGTTGAGCGGGCTGGGATACAACAGGTCGTCGGCCTGGGGCGCGCCAAAGCGGGCCTGCCGCGCGCCCAGCAGCACATCGCGCAGCTCGGCCAGCCGGTCGCCCCGGGCGCGCATCACCTCCAGCATGGCCTGGTTCATCTCGCGGTAGCTCACCTCGTCGAAGGTGAGGTCAATGCCCAGCTTGCCGCCGTCGAGCACCCAGTCGGGCAGCGCTTCCCTGGTGGTGGTCAGCAGCAGCTTGTTGCGCCGCACGCTGGTGATGACGCCATTGAGCGTGGGCTGGTCACCGGCCGAATGCCCGTTCACTTTGCCAAACAGCGATGCGTTCTTGCCCACCTGAAAGAGGTGCAGGCCTTGCTGGCTCGCGGGTCGTTCCAGTTCCAGCACCACCTTGCCGCCAAAGCCGGTGTCTTCCTGGGTGATGGTGACGGGATACCAGGTCAAGCCGCGCCGCTGGCGCTCCGGGATGCTGGCCTTGGCATTCTTGAGTTCGAATTGCGCCTGGTCTTCCTTTTGCTCAAGCTGCATGAGGGCGTGCACGCGGCGCAACTCATTTTCGACAGCACAGGGATCGGTGGGGATGAAGTCGAAGTCCGCCAAGGGGATACAGATTGAACCGTCCAAGATGTTGAGGAGGCCAGTGGACTGGCGATTCGCAGACGGGAGTTTGCCTCAGTCTCTGCTGGAGGCGTGCGCGCGCCTTCGTCTCCCACACACGTGGAATGAGCGGGTGCGCTGTGGGCGTGACCGCTGAAGCAGGTGCAGCGGCCCACTGCCATCAGCCCGCTACCGCAGCAGGGCCTGGCCCGCCTGGATGCGCACACCGCTCTGGATGCCCGGCGCCAGGTCCAGCCCGGGCGGGGTGAGCACGATGATGGTCGAGCCGTGCTCGAACCAGCCCATTTCTTCGCCTTTGGCCAGGGTGGCTGCGCAGGGAATCACGTTGGGGCCGGGCCAGCGCAGGTGCAGCAACACGTCGAGCCAGTGCAGGCGGATGCTGGCCACCAGCACCGCCGCCACCGGCACCAGGATCAGCGGGGCATCGCCCAGCGCGCTCAGGCGGCATTCGATGACGGCGCGCTCGTTCTTGCAGAACAGGCGCTGCACGCGCTTGAGCGCGATCGGGTTGACGTTCCAGGTGTCACCGCTGATGTAGGTGACCCGGTCCACCGCCAGCGAATGCGGCGCGTGGAAGCGGTGGTACATGGCCGAGGTGAGGCGCAAGGTGGTGTAGCGCCCGCCCTGCATGCGCTGCGCCATGGCGTCGGACCCGAGCAGTTCGCGCAGGGGGTACGGGAAGCCCTTGGCCTGCAGCACATCGGTGCCCTCGATCGGGCCGCAGGCACCGACGATGGCGTCGCTCGGGCTGCACACCGTGGCGGGGTCGGGGTCGAAGGGGCGCAGGCCCGGCTTGAGCGCGCGTGTGAAGCAGCCGTGCAGGCTGTCAAACCGCTGTTCGCGGGCCTCGCTCAGGTCCAGGTCGGTGAAGAGCCGCCACACCGCGATCGACAGGCGGGTGAGCACGGGGCTGCGGATGCGGCTGTACCAGCCCATGAAACGGGTGGCGGCCACGCGCGGGATGCGGTTGGTGAGCAGGAAGTTCAGGTCCTCGTTGAGCAGGAATTTTTCGCGCCAGGCGGTGTTGTTCATGGTTCTGTCAAAGCGGTGGTCTACAACTGTCCCACCTCCACTTTTCAGGTGTGTGTCAGATGTCCACCGCATGGGTTCTCTCCGCTGGCGCGCTGGCCGCCGCCTTTCCGTGGGTGCACCAGCGCCTGCAGCTCTCGCGCGCCAAGCACCGGTCGCTCGCCGGGCATTCGTTCATGGCCAAGCGCCTGGCGCGCTGGGTGCCCGGCTACAGCCACACCGAGGACCGTTTCTTCGCGGCCGACGGTGCGTTGCCCGAGGTGGCGGCCCGGCGCCGGGCTGCCTTCTTTCGCTTGTCGGCCGCATTGAACGCCCAGTCACCGCAAGGCCTGGCGCTCACCGCGCAGACGCGCAGCGCGCTGCCCGACCTGCAGTTCACCGGCCGCTACCGGGTGCCGTTTCCGTTCAGCGAGCTGGTGCGCCAGCACCTGCCCCTGCCCGCCTTCTGGGCACAGGCCGACGGCGTGGGCCTGACCGACATGGACGGCAACCGCTGCCTGGACCTGACCGGCTCCTACGGCGTCAACGTCTTCGGTGTCGACTTCTACAAAGCCACGATGGCCGAAGGCGCCGAACTGGGCGCAGCGCTGGGTCCGGTGCTGGGCGGCTACCACCCCTGCGTGGCCGAGAATGTGGAGCGGCTCAAAGCCCTCTCGGGCATGGACGCGGTGTCGTTCCACATGTCGGGCACCGAAGCCGTGATGCAGGCGGTGCGGCTGGCGCGCTACCACACCGGTCGCAAGAAGCTGGTGCGCTTTTGCGGCGCATACCACGGCTGGTGGGACGACGTGCAGCCCGGCCCCGGCAACCCGATGCCCCCCGGCCATGCGTACACGCTCAAGGACATGGACGAGCGCAGCCTGCAGGTGCTGCGCACCCGCAAGGACATCGCGTGTGTGCTGGTCAACCCGCTGCAGGCCCTGCACCCCAACCGCAACGCGCCGGGCGACTCCACCCTGATGGGCACACGCTTGAGCGAACCCGCGCGGCGCGAGGACTACGCGCGGTGGCTGGGGCGCTTGCGCGAGGTGTGCACGCAGCGCGGCATCGCGCTGATCTTTGACGAGGTGTTCGTCGGGTTCCGGCTGGCGCGTGGCGGTGCGCAGGCGCATTACGGCGTGCAGGCCGACATGGTCGTTTACGGCAAGACGCTGGGCGGCGGCCTGCCGGTGGGCGTGGTTTGTGGCCGGGCCGCGTGGATGCAGCGGTTTCGCCCCGAGCGCCCGGCCGACATCTGCTTCGCCCGGGGCACCTTCAATGCACACCCCTATGTGATGGGCGCGATGAACGCGTTTCTGCGGCGGCTGGACACGCCCGACATCGAGGCCTTGTACGACGGCCTCGATGAACGCTGGCAAGCCCGCCTGCAGCGCTTCAACGACGGGCTGCAACACGCCGGTGTGCCGGTGCGGGTGGCTGGGCTCTCCAGCATCTGGACAGTGAACTACACAGCGCCTTCGCGCTACCACTGGATGCTGCAGTTCTACCTGCGTGAGCAAGGCCTGGCACTGAGCTGGGTGGGCACCGGGCGCATGGTCTTCAGCCTCCAGCACACCGAACAGGACATGGCCGAGGTGCTGCGCCGCTGTGTCCTGGCTTGCGAGCGCATGAGCGCCGACGGCTGGTGGAGCACGCCCGCAGGCACCACCGCGCGCGATCTGCAGCGCGGGGTGCTCGCGGAAATGTGGCGCGCGCGCCGGGCACCCCGCGCCTGAGGACAGCCGATCGGCGTCAGCCGCCGCGCGGACCGGGCTCCAGCCACTCGCCGCGCAGCAGCTGCAGCGGCGCGCGGTGGTAGAGCTTGATGTCGTGGAACGGGTCGGTCAAGATCTTCAGGGCCCACACCAGGCCGGTGCGCAGGTCCTTCAGCACCCACAGCTGCAACACCCGCAGCGCCAGTCCGCCCACACCCACCCACAACCACATCCAGCCGACGTTGTGCGCCAGGCCCTGCCAGTCGGTGTGGGGCACCATCAGCCCGAACAGGCCGGGTTCGACCACCAGCAGCCAGGGGGACGCCGCCCACACCAGCATGAGCACCACCTTGCGTCGCAGGTTGTAGCCCACCTTCACAGCCTCCTTGTATTCGTGCGTGGCCTGGTTGATCTCGTCGAAGCCCTTGGGCTCGAAAAAGAAGTGCCCGGCCTGGCGGCTCACCATCGACACCAGCCAGGCCACCAGCGCGGCCAGGGCCGGGTCGGTGAAGAGCAAGGCATAGGCCACCAGAAAACTCAACGCGCTGAGCAGGTGCAGGCTCTGGTTGATGCGGCTGTGGTGGTAGTAGCGGTGGTCGTCCCAGCGCTGGGTCTGCAGTTCCTGGAGCAAGGTGTTCACGCAATGCCTCTCGTTCGTTCAAGGGCCCTTCCGGGTGAAAGGCTCTGCGGGCGATGCTCGGTGGCCAAAATGAAAGCGTGGTGACACCACCGCTGTCACACGGCTGTTACGGCCAGCGAGGAACATGGACCCCATGAACACCTTTGACGCGTGCGACACCCCGCGGGTGGAACACCTCTGCGCGCCCCGGCCCCGTTTGCGGGTGGCGGTGGTCACCGAAACGTACCCGCCCGAGGTCAATGGCGTGGCGGTCACGCTGCAGCAGCTGGTGGTGCGACTGCAGGCGAGCCAGCACGCGATCCAGCTGATCCGGCCCCGGCAACCGCTGGACGACGCCGACCCCAAGGCCTGCAACGACGAACTGCTGGTGCGCGGGCTGGAGATTCCCCGCTACCCGCAGTTGCGCCTGGGCATGCCGATCAGGCGGGCCCTGGTGGCCCAGTGGACCCGCCAGCGCCCCGACCTCGTGCACGTGGCCACCGAAGGGCCACTGGGCTGGTCGGCGGTGAAAGCCGCGCGCCAGCTGGGTCTGCCGCTGAGCACCGATTTCCGGACCAACTTCCACGCCTACAGCGAGCACTACGGCATCGGCTGGCTGCGCAAGCCGATCGCGGCCTACCTCCGCCGTTTTCACAACCTGGCCGACTGCACCATGGTGCCGTCGAACGACCTGCTGCAAGACCTGTGTGCACAGGGCTTCGAGCGGCTGATGGTGGTGGCCCGCGGGGTGGACGCCCACCGGTTTTCTCCAGCGCACCGCAGCGAAGCCCTGCGCGCCCGTTGGGGTGTGTCACCCGACCAGCCGGTGATGCTCTCGGTCGGCCGTCTGGCCCGGGAAAAAAACCTCGATCTGCTGGTGCGCTGCTGGCACGCCATGCGCGCACAGCGACCGGATCTGAAGCTGGTCGTGGTGGGTGACGGCCCCTTGCGCGGCCTGCTGGCCCAGAACTGCCCCGACGCGCTGATGGTCGGCGCCCAGGGCGGCGACGAACTGGCACGCCACTACGCCAGCGCCGATGTCTTCGTTTTCCCCAGCGTCACCGAGACCTACGGCAACGTCACGCCCGAAGCGCTGGCCAGCGGCCTGGCCGTGCTGGCCTTCGACTACGCCGCGGCTGCCGAGCTGATCCGCCACGGCGACAACGGCCTGCTCGCACCCCGGGGCGACGAGGCGACCTTCATTCGCAGCGCCATCGAGATGGTGAACAACCCCGCGCTGGTGCAGCGCCTGCGCGAACGCGGGCGCGCCACCACGCTCACGCAGGACTGGGCGCAGATTGCACGCCAGGTTGAAACGGTCTGGCACCAGCTGCTGGCCCGGCCTTCATCGGGCGGTCGGGCCTGACGAGGCCGCGCCGCCCGATGCCCTGATAGACGAAGCCGAGGGCGTCCATGAGTGACGGGTCGTAAAGGTTGCGACCGTCAAAGATCACACGAGCGCGCATGCAGCGGGCCATGGCATCGAAGTCGGGGTTGTGGAAGCACTTCCACTCGGTGAGCACCAGCAGCGCGTCCACATCGGCCAGCGCGCCCAGCGGTGAATCCACGAACGTCAGACCGTCCACCTCGCCCACCGGGCGCCCCAGGTCGGCGCTGAGCGCGCGCTGCGCCTCGCTGGACGCCACCGGATCGTGCACCAGCACCTCGGCACCGCGGCCGAGCAAGCCGGGGATCACGGTGCGACTGGGCGCGTCGCGCATGTCGTCGGTGTTGGGCTTGAAGGCCAGCCCCCACACCCCCAGGCGCAAGCCGCGCAGATCGGCACCGAAGTGGGCACAGACGCGCTCGACCAACACGTTTTTCTGCGTGCGGTTCACCGTTTCCGTGGCCTCGACGATGCGCATGCGCAGGCCGTGTGCGGCCGCTGCGTGCACCAGCGCACGCGTGTCCTTGGGGAAGCAGCTGCCACCATAACCGGCGCCGGCGTACAGAAAGCTGTGGCCGATGCGGGTGTCCGATCCGATGCCCCGGCGAACCGCATCGATGTCGGCACCCAGGGCGTCGGCCAGGTGGGCCATTTCATTCATGAAGGAGATGCGCGTGGCGAGCATGGCGTTCGCTGCGTACTTGGTCAGCTCGGCACTCGCCACGTCCATCCACAGGCTGCGTTCATGGTGCCGGTTGAACGGGGCATAGAGCCGGGTCATGAGGCGGCGCGCTGTCTCGCCCGATTCGCCCGCGGGCAGGCCGATGACGATGCGGTCCGGGTGCATGAAATCGTCCAGCGCGGCGCCTTCCTTGAGGAATTCGGGGTTGGACACCACCGCAAAGTCGAGCGCACCGAGTGACCTGTCGGCCAGCGCGCTGCGCAAGGCCTGTTCCACACGCCGCCCGGTGCCCACCGGCACGGTGGACTTGTTGACCACCACCTTGAAATCGCTCATGTGCTGGCCGATTTGCGTGGCCACCGCCAGCACATGCTGCAGGTCGGCCGATCCGTCTTCCTGCGGCGGCGTGCCCACCGCGATGAAGATCACCTCGGCGTGCCGCACGGCCACCGCCATCGAGGTCGTGAAGCGCAGGCGTTCGCCGCTGCGGTTGCGCTGCAACAGATCGTCAAGCCCGGGCTCGAAGATCGGCACGCCGCCCGCCTGCAGCACGGCAATGCGCCCGTGGTCGCGGTCCACACAGATCACGTCGTTGCCCAGCTCCGCCAGACAGGTCGCCGTGACCAGCCCCACATACCCTGCACCCACCACTGCGATCTTCATGGCCATCCTCCGTTGGTTGGGGACCATGCTGCGACCCGCAGATGAAGCGGCGTTGGCAGGGCGATGACAGATGCGTGAATCGGCGGGTCGGCGCGAACCCGACAGCGGCGCGCAGAGGGCGGGAGGAACTGGCGGGGATTTGCCACCCTTTTCGTCCTTTGGTGATGGCGGTGGGGCGTCGATAGTCAAGGGTCTCTTCACCGCAAAGCCCCATGACGCAACAAGAAAAACGCTCCACGACGTTGTCGGTTTTCACTCGGCTTGTCTCCGCCCTTCCCTTCCTGGTCTCTGCTCCCGCCGTTTGGGCGCAGCAGCCGCCGAGCGCTGGCAGCCAGCTCCAGCAAATCCCGCCAGCGCCCAGCCTGCCGCCCGAAGCGCCCGACATCCGCATCGAGCAGGGCCAACAGCAACCGTTGCCCTCCTCAGACCCGACCAGCGTGCGTGTGAACACCCTGCGCATCACCGGCGCCCGGGCGTTCACCGAGGCCACGCTGCTCGAAGCCAGCGGCTTCCAACCGCAAAGCCTGATGACGCTGGCCGACCTGCGCAGGCTGGCCGTTCGCGTGTCCGACCACTACCGTGCGCAAGGCCACTTCGTGGCCCAGGCCTACCTGCCCCCGCAGGACATCCGGGACGGCGTGGTCACGCTGACCGTGCTGGAAGGACGTTACGGCGCGGTCACGGTTCGCAACCAAACACGGCTCAAAGACAGCGTCGTCCGGGGTTTGGTGGAGCCGGCATCCGACGAAGCCGTCACCATCGCGCCGCTGGAACGCAGCCTGCTGCTGCTGAACGACCTGCCGGGCGTGCAGGTGCGTTCCACCCTCACACCGGGCGCGTCGGTGGGCAGCTCGGACCTGGTTCTTGACGTGCTGCCCGGACCCCTGGTGTCCGGCAGCGTGGATGGCGACAACCATGGCAACCGCTACACCGGGCGCGGCCGCGTCGGCGGCACGCTCAACCTGAACAACCCCTGGGGCCACGGCGACGTGGCCAGCCTGCGCGTGCTGAGCTCGGGCACAGGCCTGAACTACGCCCGCGCCGCCTACCAGGTGCCGGTGAAGCGCGCGAAAGTGGGTGTGGCGTATGGCCGCCTCGACTACAGGCTGGGCAAGGAATTCGACAGCTTGCAGGCCCGCGGAACAGCGGGCATCGCCAGCGCCTACGGCAGCTATCCGCTGGTGCGTTCGCGCCGGTCCAACCTGTCGGTCCAGCTGGCCTTTGACAGCAAAAGCCTGCAAGACCAGGTGGGGGCCACCAGCCTGCGCCAGAAGAAAAAGGTCCAGGTGCTCATGCTGGGCCTCCAGGGCGACCACCGCGACCGTCTGGCCGGTCCGGCCGTCACCACCTACGGCCTCACCGGATCGGCTGGCCACCTGAAGCTGCAGGACCCGGCGGCCCGGGTGGCCGACGCCTCCAGCGCCAGAACCGCGGGCTCCTACGGCAAGCTGGCCTTCAACCTGGCCCGGCTGCAAAGCGTCGGCGCTTCGACCCAGCTCTATGCGGCGGCCAGCGGGCAGCTGGCTTCCAAAAATCTGGATGCCTCTGAAAAGATGCCACTGGGCGGAGCCAGTGCCGTGCGCGCCTACCCGGAAGGCGAAAGTTACGCCGACCGGGGTTTCGTGTTCACGCTGGAAGCCCGGTACACCTTGCCCGTGACCACCACCGTGCCGGGACAGGTTCAGTTGGTCGGCTTCATCGACAGCGGTGCCGTGACGCTCAACCGCCACCCGTGGGTTCCCGGCACCAACAGCCGCAAGCTCAGCGGCGCCGGCGTCGGCATGAACTGGTCGGTCGGTCATGCGTTTTTCGTCAAGGCCTTTTACGCGCACAAGGTGGGTTCCGAACCTGCCACCTCGGCACCGGACGCCAGCGGCCGGTTCTGGGTACAGGGCGTGAAGTACTTCTGAACCCGCTGCCTTGAACCCCCTGCACGCCTTCGAACCAGCTGCCCAGCACCTGGCAACGTCCCCGAAACACCGTTTCAATGCCATGAACCACATCCACCGCTCCGTCTGGAACCACCGCGCCGCCACCTGGGTGGCCACCGCCGACACCCGTTTCTTGCACGCGGGTCCCTGGGCGCTCAAGGCCTTGTCGGCTTCGCTCTGGCTGGCCTGTGCGACGAGTGCTTTCGCGCTGCCGCAGGGCGCCGAGGTCACGGCCGGCAGCGCCAGCGTGACGGCCACGCCGGGGAAGGTGACCATCGTGCAGAACAGCGCGAGCACGGCATTGAACTGGCAAAGCTTCAGCATCGGCGCTGGCGAGACCGTGCTCTTCGTGCAGCCGGGTGCCAACGCCGTGGCACTCAACCGCGTGATCGGCCCGGACCCGTCCACCCTGCTGGGCAACCTGTCGTCCAACGGCCAGGTCTTCCTGGTCAACCCCAACGGCATCCTGTTCGGCCAGGGCGCGTCGGTCAACGTGGGCGGTCTGGTGGCCTCCACGCTCAACATCACCGACAGCGACTTCATGGCCGGGCGCTACACCTTCTCCGGCAGCAGCACCCAGGCGGTGCGCAACCAGGGCACGCTCAATGCCCCGGGTGGCTATGTCGCCCTGCTGGGCGCTCACGTGAGCAACGAAGGCGTGATCGCCGCGCGCATGGGCTCGGTGTCGCTGGCCGGCGGTCAGGCCATCACGCTCGATGTGGCCGGTGACGGTCTGCTCCACATCAACATCGACCAGGGGGCCGTCAATGCGCTGGTCAGCAACGGCGGACTGATCCAGGCCGACGGCGGCCAGGTGCTGATGACCGCCCAGGCCGCCGGCCAGCTGCTCAAGACGGTTGTCAACAACACCGGCGTCATCCAGGCGCAAACGCTGGTCAACCGGAACGGCAGCATCCAGTTGCTGGGCGACATGCAGACCGGCACCGTCAACGCGGCGGGCACGCTGGACGCCAGCGCGCCGGCCGGGGGACGGGGCGGCTTCATCGAGACCTCGGCCGCGCGCGTGAACCTCGACGATGCGCTCAAGGTCACGACGGCCTCGGTGAACGGTTGGACCGGCAGCTGGCTGATCGATCCGACCGACTACACCATCGCGGCCACCGGAGGCAACCAGACCGGCGCGTTTTACACGGCCGCCCTGCAGACCAGCAACGTCAGCATCGCGACCGTGGCCACCGGCAGCGGCCTGGGCGACATCCACGTCAACGACACGATCGCATGGTCGGCCAACCGGCTGACCCTGACCGCGCACAACAACATCCACATCAACCAGCCGCTGCGCGGTTCCGGCACGGCCAGCCTGGCGCTGGAATACGGCCAGGGCGCTGTCGCGGCGGGCAACACCGCCACGTACCGGGTGAAGGCCGAAATCGACCTGCCAGCGGGCCAGAATTTCAGCACCCGGCTGGGCAGCGACACCGCATCGCCGACGGTCTACACCGTGATCAACAGCCTGGGCGATCCGACCAGCACCAGCGGTACCGACCTGCAAGGCATGACCGGCCAGCTGGCCGGCCACTACGTGCTCGGCAGCAACATCGATGCAAGCTCGACCGCCGGCTGGAATGCAGGCGCGGGTTTCACACCGATCGGCACCGCCCATTCGCCCTTTTCCGGTACGTTCGATGGTCTGGGCCACACCATTTCCGATCTGAACCTGCGCCTTGTCCAGGACCCCGTCACTGGCGTCAAAGCCTCCGGGTTGTTCGCTTCGACCAGCGCCAACACCCGGATCCGCAACGTGGGATTGGTGAACGTCAGCTCGTACACGGCAGGATGGGGCAACGAAGGCCCGGTCGGCGCGCTGGTCGGGATCAACCGGGGCGCCATCCACAACAGCTATGCCACGGGCAACCTGGTGGGCAACACCTACCTGGGTGGACTGGTCGGCCTGAACGAAAGCACGGGGAACATCCACAGCAGCTACTTTTCGGGCTCGGCGGTCGCTGGCAACCGCCTGGGCGGGCTGGTGGGCGTGAACGAGGGCAGCATTTCGAACGCCTACAGCACCGGGGAGGTCAGAAGCTCCGCCGAACAGGACCTGATCGGCGGTCTGGTCGGGCACAACAACGGCGGCCACATCAGCATGAGCTACGCCTCTGCCGATGTGTCCAATGCCGAGCCAGACTCCATGGGAAGCCTGGTCGGAAGAAACGACGGCTCGGTCAGCAACAGCCACTGGAACGTTGAGGTCAGCGCACCGCCAGGCATCGCCACGGGCACGTCGAGCGGGGCCACCGGTTTGACCTCCGCCCAGATGAAGCAGCAGGCTAACTTCATCGGCTGGGACTTTGCCGACACCTGGCTCAGCCAGGCGGGGCTGGTCGATCCACTGCTCCGCTCTTTCATGGCACCGCTGACCGTGACGGCCCTGGACGCCACCATGACCTACAACGGCGGGGCGTACGTGGGCTCGAACAGCGTGGGCTACAGCAGCCCACCCAACGCCGGTTTGCTGGGGACGGTGACCGTTGACAGCATTTCCCAGAACCCGGTGAACGCCGGCAGCTACACCTTGACCCCGAGCGGACTCTATTCGGCCCAGCAGGGCTACATCATCAGCTACGCCAGCGGTACGCTCACGATCCACCGGGCCATCGTCAACCTGAGCGGGGAGCGTGTGCACGACGGGACGACCAGCTTCGGCGCGTCCCTGTTTGGCACCCAGGGTGCGATCAGCACCGGGATCGGGACGGAATCGCTGATGCTGAGCGGTGCCGGAACCGTTCCCAGCGCCAGCGCTGGTGCGGGCGTCCAAGCCTTGAATCTGGGCACGCTGGCACTGGCCGATGGCAGCGGCCTGGCCTCGAACTACACGCTCACGGGCGGCACGCACACCGGGCAGATCACAGCCCCCAACGGCGAGGGCATGCAGGCCAGCAGCAACAACCGCCGGGACATGGCGATCGTCAGCAGCACCCACATCGCGCGCGTGCAGAACGCGGTGACCACAGACGCCCTGCCGAGTGCTTACGAGGAACCCGACAGCGAAAACGCGGTGAGCAACGTCGCCCCTTCAGCGTGGGGCAACACGGCCGAATTGAATCTCACCGTGGTGGGAGCAGGCATCAAGTCGCCTGGGGACGTGCCATCCAGCAACGCCGGCGGTGCAGCGGAGCCGTGAAGCCGACGCAGCGTGACCCCGTTTGACGCTCCATCGCGTCTGGCGACCACCCGCTGCGCCTGCCGGGCAACGGCACGCCTCAGCCAGCCAGGCCGATCACCAACGCCGCGGGCGACAAGACCGCCAACGCGACATCACCCACCTGCCCGGTGAACGGATGCCGTGCAAAGCCCACCCAATGACCACCGCCATCGAGGGCCAGCACCACCTCGTCTTGCCGGGCGCCGGGTGAGCAGCGCTCGATGCGCCCGCTGAGCGAGCCCGGCGCGGCGTGCGAAGCGCTCAACGACACCGCCACCGCGGTGGCCTTGCACAAGGCCAGCACGGACAGGCCGGGGGTCAGACCCAGCAGGTCGGCGCTCTCCTGCGTGACGCTGGAGACCAGCTGTGCGCCGCCCGGCGTGACCAGCGTCACCGCCACCATCGGGTCGCCGGGGGCCAGCGGTGCGCAGCGCAGCACACGGCAGCGCAGCTGGTTGCGCATGCTGGTGCGAAGACCCAGGCCACCCTCGCCGATGGCGCCGCCGGCAAAGCGGGCCAGCACCTGCTGGCGCGCGCGGGCCAACTCGGCGGCGAGCGTCAGCAGCTGCAGGCCCTCGGCGGTGATGCGCGCGCCGCCGCCGCCCACGCCGCCCACGGTGCGCTCCACCAGCGGCACACCGCTGAGGTTGCTCAGCGTGTCGATGGCCTGCCAGGCGGCCTTGTAGCTGATGCCGACCTGGCGCGCCGCCTGCGAGATGGAACAACCCGCGGCCACGTGGCGCAGCACGTCCAGGCGCTTGTCGGCGCTGGCGTCCGTCAGGGCGTGGGGCAAATCGTTGGTCGTGGAAGGGAGGGATTTTCGAGAGGCCATGGGATCCTGGGGTGCCGTCTATACTCACCGCTATTCTGATTCGGAACAGCGATATTTGATAGAGAGGGGTGCGCCGATGTTCGCACATTCACTGGGGTCTGCCGTGCTGTTGTTGCTGGCGGGTTCGCTGCACGCCGCCGAAGCCCAGGTGGCGGTGGCGGCCAACTTTGCCGAACCCGTCAAGGCCATCGCGGCGGTGCTGGAGAAAACCACCGGCCACACGCTCAAGATCACGGTGGGCGCCACGGGCCGGCTTTATGCGCAGATCCGCAACGGCGCACCGTTTGACGTGCTGCTTTCCGCCGACACCAAGGCGCCGGCCCAGCTGGAGACCGACGGACTGGCGCAGCCGGGCAGCCGCGTCACCTACGCCACCGGCAAGCTGGTGCTGTGGTCGGCCGACGCGGCCAAGGTGGACGCGCAGGGCGCCGTGCTCAAGGGCAGTGGATTTCGCAAGCTGGCCCTGGCCAACCCCAAGACGGCGCCCTACGGCGCAGCCGCCATCGAGGTGATCGACCAGCTCGGCCTTTCCGCTTCACTCGCGCCCAAACTCGTGCAAGGCGAGAGCATCGGCCAGACCTACAACTTCGCCTTCACCGGCAACGCCGAGATCGCGTTCGTGGCCATGTCGCAGGTGCTCGAAGGCGGCCGGCTCAAGGGCGGCTCGATGTGGGTGGTGCCGCAGAACCTGTACACGCCCATCCGGCAGGACGCGGTGTTGCTCCAGCGCGGCGCCCACAACGAAGCTGCCGTGGCCCTGATGAAGCTGCTCAAGAGCCCCAACATCAAGACCCTCATCCGCTCCTACGGATACGACATTTAAGCCGTGCTGCTGACACCGTCCGACCTCCAGGCCATCGGCCTCACGCTGCGGGTGGCCGCGCTCACCACCGCCATCCTGCTGGTGCTGGGTGTGCCGCTGGCGTGGTGGCTGGCGCGCAGCCGCTCGGCCTGGAGCCGGCCGTTGGGTGCGCTGGTGTCCATCCCGCTGGTGCTGCCACCGTCGGTGCTGGGCTTCTATCTGCTGGTGCTGATGGGCCCCAACGGCCCGGTGGGCGGGCTCACACAGGCGCTTGGGCTGGGCGTGCTCACCTTCAGCTTTGCCGGGCTGGTGATCGCCTCGGTGTTCTATTCGCTGCCGTTCATGGTGCAGCCGGTGTTGAATTCGATGCAGCAACTGGGCGAGCGCCCGCTGGAAGCGGCGGCCAGCCTGCGCGCCTCGAAGCTCGACACCTTCTTCTCGGTGGTGCTGCCGCTGTGCCGCCCCGGTCTGGTCACCGGGGTCATCATGAGTTTTGCGCACACGGTGGGTGAGTTCGGCGTGGTGCTCATGGTGGGCGGCAACATCCCGGGCGTCACGCGCGTGGTGTCGGTGCAGATCTACGACCACGTGGAGGCGTTGGAGTACGGCGATGCCCATCGCCTGGCCGCGGTGATGCTCGGCTTCTCGTTCGTGGTGCTGCTGGCGCTGCAGTTCTACAACCACCGCCAGCGCGGAGCGCGCCAATGAGCGGTGACCTGCAACTCACCGCGCGGCTGGTCCGCACCGGTTTCACGCTCGACGTGGACCTCAGCCTGCCCGCGCGCGGGGTGTCGGTGTTGTTTGGCCCGTCCGGCTCGGGCAAAACCTCGTGTCTGCGGGTGCTTGCCGGGCTGGAGCCCCAGGCACAAGGCGTGGTGCGCGTGGACGGCGAGGTGTGGCAAGACAGCGCACGGCGCGTGATGCGGCCGGTGCACCAGCGCGCATTGGGCTATGTGTTCCAGGAAGCCAGCCTGTTCGAGCACCTGAGCGTGCGCGAGAACCTCCTGTTCGGCTTCCAGCGCACGCCGCCCGCCCAACGCCGCCACGCCTGGGACCACGGGCTGGAGCTGCTGGGCATTGCGCACCTGCTGGCGAGACGGCCGCTCGAACTCTCGGGCGGCGAACGCCAGCGTGTGGCCATCGCCCGCGCCCTGGCCACGAGCCCGCGCGTGCTGCTGATGGACGAACCGCTGGCGGCCATCGACGCGGCGCGCAAGAGCGAGATCCTGCCGTGGCTCGAACAACTCCATGCGCAACTCGACATCCCCGTGGTGTACGTGACCCACTCCAGCGACGAGCTGGCGCGGCTGGCCGACCACGTGGTGCTGCTGGGCGAAGGCCGCGCCTTGTGCAGTGGGCCGGTGATGGACCTCATGACCCGGCTCGACCTGCCGCTGGCGCGTGGCGATGCAGCCGCCGCCCTGATCGAAGCGCGTGCGGTCGGCCATTCACCCGCCGATGCCCTGAGCGAGCTGGCCTTCGAGGGCGGGCGGCTGCTGCTGCCGCAAGCAGGCAGCGCCGCATTGCCACACGGCACGCCGGTGCGCGTGCGCATCCAGGCCCGCGACGTGAGCTTGTCGCTGCATGCCCCCGAACACAGCAGCGTGCTCAATGTGATCGGCGCCAGGGTGGTGGACGTGGTGGACGACGCACCCGGCCAGGTGCTGGTGGGTCTGCATCTGGGGGACGGAGCACGGCCGGTGCGCCTGCTCTCTCGCATCAGCCAGCTCTCGGCACGTCGGCTGGGCATCGAACCCGGTCAGCCGGTGTTTGCGCAGATCAAGGGTGTGGCCATCGTGCGCTGACGCTGCGACCTACCAGCCCGCGCTGCCCGGCGCGCCCTTGAACGGCCCGGCCAGCTCGGGCGTGATCCAGCCTCCATAAAAGCCACCGGGTTGCGGCACCACGGCATGGCCGTCCACCGTGCAGTCCAGGTAGGTCGGGTAGAAGGCCACGCAGTCGGCCAATGCCTCCGCACCCGCCAGCGGCTCGGGGTAGCTCCAGGCCACCGCGGCAAGGCTGCGGCCGCCATGCACCAGGCTCCAGTAGCGTGCCGGGCCTTTCCATTCGCAGAACGAGCTGCCCGCGCAGGGCTGCAGCAGGTGGCGGGCCACATCGGCCCAGGGCAGGTAGAAGCTCGGCGGGTGACCCGTCTCCAGCACACGCACGGCACGGCGTGTGCATGCCACCTCCAGCTCACCCCAGCGCACGATCACCTCGCGGGTGTCGGGCGCCAGTTGGGGTGGGCGCGGGAAATCCCACACCGAGGTCTGCCCCGGCGCAGGCTCGTCCGCGAAAGGCGGGCGCGCATGACCGCGCCAGTGCCACTGCTCGCGGGCGGCGCGAATCCAGTCGGGTGGTTCGGCCATCGCGACAGCGCGCGGTCCGATCAACCCACGGCGCCCACGGCGTCCTTGACGCATTTTTTGGTGAAGCTGCTCTTGGCGGCGCCAAAGATCTTCTTCTCCACCGCAGCCGCATCGCAAGTGGCGGCGGCGTCCTTCTCGCACTTCTTCATGAACGAGTTCTTGGCCGCGCCAGCGAGCTTTTTGTCGGTGGCCGACGCTGTGCAGCTCGGCCCATCGGCCGCCCAGCTGGCCAGCGGCAGCAGGAAAGCCATGACGATTGAACCCAAGCCGATGGCGCGCATTTGAATCTCCCGCAATGAAAAATTCATTGAAGGCCAGCGCGCAGGCACTGTCAATGCTGAGCGGCGGGAATTGACGCCCGCCTCGGGTTCATCCCAGCATCGAAAGTATCAATCGAGCAGTTCTTTGGGGATGTTGCCGCCGTTGGCCGCGATGTGGGCCAACACGTTCTTGTGCAGCCACATGTTCATCTTGGCCGAGTCTTCCATGAGCTCATCGGGGCAGTAGAGCTCCTTGGCCAGTTCCTTTCGCGCGGCCAGGCTGCTGTCCAGGTCGAGCAGCTTGAGCAGGTCGACGATCGAGGTTTTCCAGTTGAGCTTTTGCGGGTTGGCCGCGGCCTTCTGCTCCATGAGCGCGACCACGTCGACCATGGTGATGGAGGCCACCGGTGCGGGAGCCGGTGCCGCGGCGGGCGCGGGAGCCGGTGCCGCTGAAGCAGCCGGGGCCGAGACGGGTGGCTGCGGCACCACTTGGGGCGAGCCCATGCCGAGTTTTTCGAGGATGTTGCTGAAAAGGCCCATGGAATGCTCCTTGAGGGGGTGACGGTTGGAACTGGCAAGCGAGTTGGTATGGTCGCACATGCGAATGTGCGACAGGTCACACCCGCTCAGCCGCCAGGCCCGCCGAAATCGGGCAGAAAAACCGGCGGGCCGCCCGCAGCGTCGTCCACCTGCACCACGCCCGCGCTGTACAGCGCGCGCAGACCGTCTGCCTTGATCACATCGGCCACCGCACCCTCCGCCAGCACGCGGCCCTCGCGCATCAGCATCGCGCGGTCCGCGCAGCGCAGCGCCTGGTTGGGATCGTGCGTGGTGAAGAGAACCGCCAGGCCTTCACCGGCGAGCGTGCGGATGGCGCGCATCACCAGGCCCTGGTTGCCGAAATCGAGGCTGGCGGTGGGCTCGTCCAGCATCACAGCGCGCGGTTGCTGCGCGAGTGCGCGTGCAATCAGCACCAGTTGGCGTTCGCCGCCGCTGATGCGGTGCACCGACCGGTTGGCCAGGTGCGTGATGCCCACGCGGTGCAGCGCCGTCTGCGCGATGGCACGGTCTTTCGCACCGGGGCGGGCCAGCAGCCCCTGGTGTGCGGTGCGGCCCATGAGCACCATCTCGAGGGCGGTGAAGCCGAAAGTGCTGGCCTGGCCTTGCGGCACATAGGCGACTTCGCGCGCGCGATCGGTCAGCGACCATTGCGCCAGCGCCCGGCCCTGCAGCTGCACCGCCCCTCCAAGCGGCGGCAACAGACCGAGCAGGGTTTTGAGCAGCGTGGTCTTGCCGCAGCCATTGGGGCCGAGCAGCGCCAGCACCTCGCCGCCGTGCAGCGAGAGCGAGAGGCCCGAACCGACCACGTGGCCGGGGTAGCCCACGCTCAGCGCAGAGGCTTGCAGCATGGCGGTCACTGGTCCACCTTCGCCCTGCGGGCTGCGGTGCGAGCTTGCTGGGGAGCGGCCCGCTGCGCTCATGTCCACCCTCTGGATGCCCGACGCAGCAAGACGATGAAAAACGGCGAACCGATGAGCGCGGTGAGGATGCCCAGGGGAATCTCGACTGTGGCCAGGGTGCGCGCGAGCGTGTCGATGAACAAGAGCAGTCCGCCGCCCAGCAGGGCCGAAGTCGGCAGCAGGCGCACGAACGACGGCCCGACGAGAAAGCGCGCCAGGTGGGGCACCACGAGCCCGACCCAGCCCACGAGGCCGGCGGCCGCCACGCTGGCCGCGGTGACCAGGGTGGCCGCCGCCACGATCAGCAACCGCAGGGCGGTGGTGCGCGCGCCCAGCGAGCGGGCCTCTTCTTCGGGCAGCGACATCACGTCCATGCGCCATCGCAGCAACAGCAGCACCCCCGTGCCCAGCGCCACGGGCGCGATGAGCGCGGGCAGGTCGTCCACATGCGTGGCCGAGAGGCTGCCGAGCAGCCAGAAGGTCATGGCGGGCAACTGGTTGTAGGGGTCGGCCAGCACCTTCACCAGGCCGATACCGGCGCCCAGCAGCGAGCCGATGACGATGCCCGCGAGCAGCAGCACCAGCACGGGGTCGCTGTTGCGCACGGTGGAGCCCACGCCGTAAACCAGCGCCACGGCCAGCAGTCCACCGGCAAACGCCGCCATCTGGATGCCGAACACGCCGATGGAAAAGTAGATGCCGAGCACCGCGCCCAGCGCCGCGCCGGCGGACGCACCCAGGATGTCGGGCGAGACCAGCGGGTTGCGGAACAGACCCTGAAACGCCGCGCCGGCCACCGCCAACGCGGCACCCACCGCGATGGCGGCCAGCACGCGCGGACCCCGGATCTGCAGCACGATGGTCTGCGTCTGCTCGTTGGGTGCAGGGATGCCCTGCATCACGGACCACACGAGTTGCCACAGGTCGGCCCATGCGATCGGGGTGCGGCCCTGGGTGAACGCCACCAGCACACCCGCGAGCAGAACGCCCACCGCCCAGAAGGCTCCGCCGCGCATGGGTTCAGTCCCGGCCGGCCAGCACGCGCTGCACCTGTTCGGCGTTCAGGTCGACTTGGTAGAACAGTTTGTAGAAATCGCGCGTGATCACCGACAGGTCTTCCGGAAACAGCGCCGGGAACACCTTGCTGCCCAGCCACCACAGGCCAGGCAGGCGATTGACGCTGGGCGGAAAGTCGATCCAGCCAAACGGCAGCTTGGGCGAGAGGTGAACACGTCCTGTCTTGACCGCGCTCACGCTGCGCCACAGCGGGTTGCTGCGCACGGTCTGGGCAAATGTCTGATCGATGGTGACGATGACCTCCGGGTCCCAGGCCAGCACCTGCTCCATGGAAACGGTGGCCAGGCCACCCTGCAACCCGGCGGCCACGTGGCGAATGCCCAGGGCCTCGAAGATTTCCACGTTGATCGACCCCCCCAGCCCGGTCTCCAGGCCCTCGGGGCCGCGCGCGTAGTACACGCGGGGTTGCGCAGGCGCACGGGCCACGCGCTCGCGCACCGTGCGCAAGGTGTCGGCGGTGTAACGCGCCAGCAGCGCCGCACGTTCCTGCCGGCCGGTGAGTTCGCCCAGCAGCGTGTAGCCCTGCGCCACCGCCGACAGACGGCCATCGAGCAGCGCATACGGAATGCCGGTCTGCGATTGCACGCGGTCGGCCAGTTCGGCAAACGTCTGGCGCGTCGAGCCGGCGTCCACGATCAGGTCGGGCTTGCTGAGCAGCAACTGTTCGAGGTTGGTGGTGTTGCCGCGCCCGGTGAGGCG
>NZ_JAOASO010000010.1 GCF_030158645.1 Hydrogenophaga sp.
GGATGGGCGCCTGCCCGCTTTCGCTGCCCGAGAGCACCATGCGACCGGGCAAGGCACCCGCCACAAAGCCCAGCTTGGCGGCGTGCTGCGCCACATACCCCGGGCTCCAGGCGGCGCGGCGCGCGCGCAGCGTGAAGCCGAGCTGTGCATCGTGCCCACTGGCAAAGGCGTCGAGCTCGCGGGCGCGGGCCACTTCGGCCCGCATGTCGGGGAACTCGGGCGCGGCGCCCACCGCGTCGGCAAAGGCCTGGGCCTTCACCACAAATTCAGAAAACTCGATGTCGTTGAGCGCGCCGGCCCGGTTGGCCAGCTGCACACCCGCCTGCAGGGCGCGGTAACGCTGACCCAGGCGCGGCGTTTCCCATTCGCCGGTGGCATCGCACAGGCCTTCGACGGCAAACGGCTTGCTGCCCACGCGTCGGGTGCCGGGCAGCGCGGCCAGCAGCGCGTCACCCGAGACCTCGTGGTCCAGCACCAGCGGCGTGATCACGTCGATCAGCGCGTCCAGACTGGGCTTGCGCTCGGGCACGTGCAGCAACGGGTTCACATGAACCGCCGCCGCAGCCACGGCAATGGCGGCCGGGTCGGGCTGCAGGGACGCGCCGGGCATGTCACCCAGCACCGGGTCGATGCGCTGGATCTCGTGGCCCGTCAGGTCGTCTGGCGAGTAGGGCACGGTTTCGTCGCCGGTGGCGTCGTCGGTGCCTTGGGCCGAACGCTCGCGCGCCAGGCGCGGCGCGCTTTTGCGCGTGACCCAGGCGTTGTAGGCCACCACACCCGCGAGCACAAGCCCTCCGATGATGGCCAGGCTGATTTGCAATGTGCTCATGGTGTTGTTGTTCAAGTGGGTTCGAGCATGCCGGCGGCCGATTCCATGTCCACCGCCACGATGCGGGAGACGCCCTGTTCCTGCATGGTCACGCCGATCAGTTGCTCGGCCATTTCCATGGCGATCTTGTTGTGGCTGATGAACAGGAACTGCGTTTCTTTGGCCATCGCCGTGACCAGCTTGGCGTAACGCTCGGTGTTGGCGTCGTCCAGCGGCGCGTCCACCTCGTCCAGCAAACAGAACGGCGCCGGGTTGAGCTGGAAGATCGCGAACACCAGCGCGATGGCGGTCAGCGCCTTCTCGCCGCCCGAGAGCAGGTGGATGGTCTGGTTTTTCTTGCCGGGTGGCTGGGCCATCACCTGCACGCCGGCGTCCAGGATCTCCTCGCCGGTCATCACCAGTCGCGCGTTGCCGCCGCCGAAGAGCTCGGGGAACATCTTGCCGAAGTGCGTGTTGACGGTCTCGAAGGTGCTGCCCAGCAGGTCGCGCGTTTCGTTGTCGATCTTCTTGATCGCGTCTTCCAGCGTGTTCATGGCCTCGACCAGGTCGGCGGTTTGCGAATCGAGGAAGGTCTTGCGCTCGCGCGCGGCGGTGAGTTCGTCCAGCGCGGCGAGGTTGACCGCACCCAGCGCCTGGATCTCACGGTGCAGGCGGTCGATCTCCCCCTGCATGCCGCTCAGGCGCACATTGCCTTCGGTGATGCTTTGCGCCACGGCGGCCAGATCGGCCTGGGCCTCTTCGAGCATCTGGCTGTACTGCTCCACGCCCAGGCGCGCGGCCTGTTCCTTGAGCTGGAAATCGGTGATGCGGTTGCGCAGCGGCTCCAGTTCACGCTCCAGTTGCAGGCGGCGTTCGTCGCTGGCGCGCAGCTTGGCGGTGAGGTCGTCGTACTGGCTGCGCAGCGCGCCCAGGGCCTGTTCACGCTCCAGCTTCATGGCGAGCGCGTTTTGCAAACCGGCCTGCGCAGCAGCGTCGTTCAGGCGGCCCAGTTCGTCGGCGGCGCGCTGCTGTTCGTCTGCGAGCGACTTCTCCTGGGTGGCCGCCGTCTCCAGCGAGCGCTGCAACTCGGCCTGGCGCGCCTGCAGGCTGCGCAGGGCAAACGTGGCTTCCTGCGCGGTGCGCTCCAGCGAGCGCTGCTGCTCGCGTGCCTGGTTCAGCGAGCGTTCGGCCGCGATCACCGTGTCGTCCAGTTGCGCGTGGCGCTCCTGGCTGTCGGCCAGCTGCATGTCGAGTTCTTCAAACCGCGCCTCAGCCGTCACGCGGCGTTCCTGCAGTTCGTCCAGCTGTGCGTCCACCTCGGCCAGGTCGGACGCGATCTGCTCGCTGCGCGCGCGGGTCTGTTCGGCCAGCTGCGTCAGGCGCAGCGCCTCCACCTGCAGTTCGTGCGCGCGGGTGCGCGACTCGGCGGCTTCACGGCGCGCGCTCACCAGGCGCTGCGAGGCGTCGGTGTAGGCCGCCTCCGTGCGGATCAGGCTGGAACGCGCCTGCTCGTTGAGCAACACCTGCGCCTTGAACTGCTTGTCGATGTTTTCGATGTCCTGCGCGCGCGCCAGCAGGCCGGCCTGCTCGCTGTCGGGCGCGTAGAAGCTCACGCTGTGCGCGGTGACCGCGTGGCCGCTGGCCACGAAGATCATCTCGCCGGGCTGGAGTTCGGCGCGCTGCGCCATGGCGTCTTCCAGGCTGGGCGCGGTCAGGCAGCCGTGCAGCCACTCGGCCAGCAGGGCTTGCTGGGCCGCGTCGTTCAGGCGCAGCCAGGCGGCCAGGGGCTTGAGGCCGGTGGTGCTGGCCACACTGGCCGGCGCCGCTGGCGGGTTGTAGAAAGCGAGTTTGGCGGGCGGTGCGTCGTTGCCGAAGGCACGCACCATGTCCAGACGCGACACCTCCAGCGCTCCCAGGCGCTCGCGCAGCGCGGCCTCCAGGGCGTTTTCCCAGCCGGTTTCAATGTGGATGCGGCTCCACAGGCCTTGCAGGCCGTCGAGCCCGTGCTTGGCCAGCCAGGGTTTGAGTTTCCCGTCGGTTTTGACCTTCTCTTGCAGCGCCTTGAGTGCCTCCATGCGGGCCGACAGGTCGGCCTGTTTGGCGGATTCCTGGTTCACCGCCTGCTGGGCAGCGCGGCGTGCTTCGTCGAACTGGGGCACGCTGTCCTGCAACTCGTGCAGCACGGCGTCGTTCATCTCCGCCGTTTCCTGCGCGCTGGTGAGCTGGGTCTGTGCGTTCAGCAAGCGGGCTTCATCGGGTGCGGCCAGCGCGTTGCGGTCGGCGGTGAGGCGCTCGCGGCGCTGGTTGAGCGAGCGGCTCTGTTCTTCAATGCTGCGTTGCTCGGCCGCCAGCACCTGAATTTGCTGCTGCACCTGCGCCACGCTGGAACGCTGCTCGTTGGCGCGGGCCTGGGCCTGGCGCAGGCTGTCTTCGAGCGCGGGCAAGGCGCCTGATTGTTCTTCGCCTTGTGCGGCCAGCACCACCGACTGGTCTTCGGCCTGCACCATGGCCTCGGCCAGTTGCTCCAGTTCCACCGCTGCGTCTTCGCTGCGCGTGGTCCATGAAGCAATTTGTTCCTTGAGCTGCACCAGGCGCTGCTCCACGCGGGTGCGGCCTTCCACCACGAAGCGGATCTCGGCCTCCAGCTTGCCCACCTCGGCGCTGGCTTCGTACAGCTTGCCCTGCGCCTGGTTGACCTGGTCGCCCGCGGCGTAGTGCGCCTGGCGGATGGTCTCCAACTCGCTTTCGATGCGGCGCAGATCGGCGGTGCGCGATTCCAGGTCGTTGACCGCCTGTGCGGCGTCGGTCTTGACCTTCACCTGGTCGGCCTCGGCCTCGGCGCGCTTCATGAACCAGAGCTGGTGCTGCTTAAGCGTGGCGCTGGCCTGCAGCGTGTTGTAGCGCGCAGCCACCTCCGCCTGCTTCTCCAGCTTGTCGAGGTTGGCGTTGAGCTCGCGCAGGATGTCTTCGACCCGGGTGAGGTTCTCGCGGGTGTCGGCCAGACGGTGCGCGGTCTCGCGGCGGCGCTCCTTGTATTTGGAGACGCCCGCGGCCTCTTCGAGGAACAGGCGCAGCTCTTCGGGCTTGCTCTCGATGATGCGGCTGATGGTGCCCTGGCCAATGATGGCGTAGGCGCGTGGGCCCAGGCCGGTGCCCAGAAACACGTCCTGCACGTCGCGCCGGCGCACCGGCTGGTTGTTGATGTAGTAGCTGCTGGTGCCGTCGCGCGTGAGCACGCGCTTGACGGCGATCTCGCCGAACTGGCCCCACTGGCCACCGGCGCGGTGGTCGCTGTTGTCGAACACCAGTTCCACGCTGGAGCGGCTGGCCGGCTTGCGGGTGTTGGTGCCGTTGAAGATCACGTCCTGCATGGACTCGCCGCGCAGCTCGGAGGCCTTGGACTCGCCCAGCACCCAGCGCACCGCGTCCATGATGTTGGACTTGCCGCAGCCGTTGGGTCCGACCACACCCACCAGCTGGCCCGGCAGCATGAAGTTGGTCGGTTCGGCGAAGGACTTGAAGCCGGAGAGCTTGATGGAGTTGAGACGCACGGCGC
>NZ_JAOASO010000011.1 GCF_030158645.1 Hydrogenophaga sp.
CCCAGAGCCTGAACGATCAGGCCGCTCGATTGAATGCCACCGTGGCGGTGTTCCGCCTCGTGCCGGAAACCGCCTGAGGCGGCGCGTTCAGGTCAGTGCGAGCGTCAGGGCCGCCAGCGCCGCGGTTTCGGCTCGCAGCACGCGCGGACCCAGGGTCACGGGCACGAAACCCGCCGCACGGGCCTGGGCATCTTCTTGCGGATTCAGGCCACCCTCGGGGCCGCTGAGAAAGCACACGGGCGTGTTGGGCGCCACCGCTTGCAAGACCTGGGCGAGTGGCCGTGTGCCCTCCGCCAGCGAAAGCAGACAGCGAAGCTCGGCTGCGGTGGCGTTCACCGGCGGCAGCGCCTTGAGCCAGGCGGCGACATCGGCAACGGGCTGCACCGTGGGCACGCGGTTGCCGCCGCACTGTTCACACGCCGCAATGGCCACCGACTGCCAGTGCGCCTGTTTCTTGGTGGCGCGCTCGCCCGCCAGGCGCAACACGCTGTGCGCGGTGTGCAGCGGTTGCAGCGTGGCGACGCCCAGTTCGCCCGCCTTCTCCACCAGCCAGTCCATGCGGTCGTTGGCGGGCATGCCCACGGCGAGCGTCACGGCGCGGCCCGGTTCGCGTTCGGTGGCGGTGTGGGCGCCCACGGTCACGTCCACGTCGGAGCGGCCCATGCGGGTGATGGTGGCGGCCCACTCGCCGCCTTCCCCGTTGAAGAGCGTGATGACGTGTCCGGGCTGCAGGCGCAGCACTTGCACATGGCGCGCGGCCGACGCGGGCAGGGCCAGGCTCTGGCCGGCGAGCAGCGGCGCGGGGCAGTGAAAGCGCGGCATCAGATCCGCCCGAAGGCGTAGCCCGAGGCGGCCTGCAGGCCCTCGACCTCGTCGATCAGTTGCAGGAAGGGGCCGAGCGCCCGGTAGCGGTGGGCGGTGTGGCGGATGTAGCCGATGAAGCGCGGCGCATCGGCCAGGTACTTCGGCTTGCCGTCGCGCAGCGTGAGCCGCGCGAAGATGCCGGCCACTTTCAGGTGGCGCTGCAGGCCCATCCACTCGACCGAGCGGTAGAAGGCGCCGAAGTCGGCGTGCCAGTCTTCGAAGTCCATCAGGCCGGCCTTGCGTGCCTTTTCCCAGTAGCGCACGGTCACGTCGATCACGAAGTCCTCGTCCCAGGTGAGGAAGGCGTCGCGCATGAGGCTGGCGATGTCGTAGGTGATGGGGCCGTGCACCGCGTCCTGGAAGTCGAGCACGCCGAGTTGTTGCGCGGGAGTGTCGCCGGGCTGGCGCGGCAGCATCAGATTGCGCGGCATGAAGTCGCGGTGAACGTACACGCTCGGGGCGTTGAGGTTGTGCGCGACGATCGAGTCGAAGGCCTTCTGCAAGGTGTTGGCCTGCGTGTCGTTCAACGCCAACTGTTTGTGCTGCTGCAGGTACCAGTCGGGAAACAACTGCAGCTCGCGGCGCAGCAAGGCTTCGTTGTAGGGTGGCAGCACGCCGGGTTTGGACGACAGCTGCCAGGCGAGCAGCGCGTCGAGCGCCTGCATGTAGCGCCCGTGGTTGGCCTGCGCGTGGTCGGGGTCGATGCCGTCGAGCATGGTCTGGTGGCCCAGATCGCTGAGCAGCATGAAGCCCTGCGGCTCGTCCCACGCCAGCACCTCGGGCACCAGCAGACCGGCCTCGCGCATGAGCGTGGCCACGTGCACAAACGGCTGGCAGTTCTCGTGTGCGGGCGGTGCGTCCATCACGATCAGGCTGTGCCCGGCCTGCGTGTCGATCCGCAGGTAACGCCGGAAGCTGGCGTCGGCCGATGCCGCTCGCAAGGTGGCGGGCAGCAAACCCAGCCGGTCGGCCAGCGGGCCCAACCAGGTCGAAAAAGCGGCTTCGCGCTGGGGATCGGCCCACTCGACGGCGGTGTTGGACTGGGTCATGGTGGTGGGTGTTTTTGCGCCATTTGTCAATGGGCCGCACGCGGGATCGCGCAGTGGATAATGGCCGCTGATTCTACAAACCCCCTGTGCCGATCCGCGGGCTTCGCACGCTTTTGATCGACCCGGTCAACGACTTCCTCCCCTTGAATCGCCGCATCCACCCACCCTGTGTTTCAGCCCTGTCCGGTGGGCACGAGCAGCCCCGCCTGAAGGCAGCGCCCGTGGCGTTGGCGGTGCGCGGTTTGATCGCGGTGCTCGCGCTGGGCGCCCACACGCTGGGTCACGCCCAGTCGGGCGACGGTGATGAGGCGCCACAGCCCGGCATGTCGTTGCGCTCCAGCGGCATGCTGCTGGAGACCCTGCCCGAAGACGCGAAGCGCCAGGCGCCGACCTTTGTTTCGGGCGACCGCATTGAAGGCCAGACCGACGGCGTGACGGCGGTCGAAGGCAGCGCCGAGCTGCGTCGCCACGACACCGTGATCCGCGCCGACCGGCTGCAGCTCGACCAGCGCACCAACGATGCCCAGGCCAAGGGCAACGTGCTGATCAACCGCAGCGGCGACCGGTTTCAAGGCCCGGAGCTGCAGATCAACGTCGAGACCTACCAGGGCACGTTCACCCAGCCCACGTTCAACCTGCTGCAGAACGAAGGCCAGGGCGACGCCAGCCGCGTGGACTTTCTGGGCGAGGACAAGGCCGTCGCCTTCGATGCCCGCTACTCCACCTGCCCGCGCACGCCCGGCGCCGACTGGATGCCCGCCTGGATGGTGCGCGCCACGAAGATCGAGTTCGACAACGTCGCCCAGACGGGGACCGCCACCAACGGCGCCCTGGAGTTCAAGGGCGTGCCCATCCTGGGCTGGCCCCACTTTTCCTTTCCGCTGACCGATGCGCGCAAGTCCGGCCTGCTGCCGCCCACGCTCAACATCGACAACATCAGCGGCCTTGAGGTCACGCTGCCCTACTACCTGAACATCGCGCCCAACCTGGACGCGACGCTCTACCCCACGTTGATGAGCAAGCGCGGGGTCGACCTGGGCGGCGAGCTGCGCTACCTGCAGCCCACGTACGCGGGCCAGGTGCGGGGCGCCTTCATGCCTTCCGATCAGCTGCGCGATGCCAACCGCTGGAGCTACACCGCCCAGCACAACCAGACCTTCACCGGCAGCAGCGCGGCGTTTGGCGGCTCGGCGGGCCTCTACCTCAACCTCAACCGCGTGAGCGACGACGACTACTGGCGCGACTTCCCGCGCGCCACCGCATCGCTCACCACCCGCCTGCTGGCCAGCGACGCGGTCTACAGCTGGGGACAGGGTCCTTGGTCGGTGAGCGCGGGCGCCTACACGTGGCAGACGCTGCAAGACGTCGACGCGCCCATCACGCCGCCTTACGACCGCCTGCCCTCGGTGGCCGTGCGCTATGGTCGCAGCGACGCGCAAGTGGCCAACCTCAGCGGGGTCGACTGGTCGGTGCTCACCGAGTACACCCGTTTCCAGTCGGTGCCGGGGCTCACCGGACAGACCAACGGCGATCGCGCGCTCACGGTGGCCGAGATCAGCCGGCGCTTCCAGGCGCCGGGCTGGTTCATCAAACCGCGCGCCCAGATCCACGCCACCCAGTACAGCTTTGACAGCGCCCTGGCGAACGGCTCGCGCAGCGCATCGCGCGTGTTGCCCACGGTCAGCCTGGACAGCGGCCTGATCTTCGAGCGCGATGCCAGCTACTTCGGCCGCGGCTTCACGCAGACGCTGGAGCCACGCGCCTTCTTCACCTGGACGCCCTACCGCGATCAGCGCCTGCTGCCCAACTACGACTCGGCGGCCAACGACTTCAACCTGGCCTCGATCTACACCGAGAACGCCTTTGGCGGCAACGACCGCATCTCCGACACCCGCGCGGTCACGGTCGGCGTGAGTTCGCGCCTGCTCGACCCCGACACCGGCGCCGAGGTGGTGCGCCTGGGCGTGGCCCAGCGTTACCTGTTCCGCGACCAGGAGGTGTTCCTGCCCAACGCCACCGGGCTGGCCGGTGGCGACCCGATCAACGAGCGCCTGAGCGACATCCTGCTGGCCGCCCGCGTGCAGTGGAGCCCGCGCTGGCTGACCGACGCCAACGTGCAGTACAGCCCGGGCGACCGCCAGTCGGTGCGCACCACCCTGAGCGGGCGCTACACACCCAGCAACTTCCGCGTGCTCAGCGCCGCGTACCGTCTGCAGCGCGGCAGCAGCGAACAATTCGACGTGGGCTGGCAGTGGCCGCTCAGCGACCTGTTGGGTTCGCCCGCAGGCCCGGCGGTGCGGGGACGCGCCTTGGGTCCGGGCCAGTGGTACAGCGTGGGCCGCATCAACTACAGCGTGCCCGACCGCAAGGTGGTCGACCTGGTCGCCGGCTTCGAGTTCGACGGCGGCTGTTGGCTTGGGCGCGTGGTGCTCGAGCGCCTGCAGCGCAGCAACGCGTCGGCCAACCAGCGTATCCTGTTCCAGCTGGAGTTCACGGGTTTTTCCCGCCTCGGCTCCAACCCGCTGAAGACCCTCAAAGACAACGTGCCGCGCTACCAGTACCTGCGCGAAGAAATCAACCCGCCCAGCCGGTTCCAACAATATGACTGACCGCTCCTCACACCCCCGCTTCCCCCGCCTGGCCGTCTGGCTGCTGTGCAGTTCTCTGCTCGGGGCGTCGGTTGTGCACGCGCAGGCACTGCGGCCCTCCAGCGGATTGCGCGTGCCCACCGCGCCAGCGGCCTCAAGCGCCACGTCGCGCACCGCCGACTTCATCGTCGCGCTGGTCAACTCCGAGCCCGTCACCAACAACGAAGTGCGCCAGCGCATGGTGCGTCTGGAACAGCAGCTCACCCAGCAATCGGCGCCCGTGCCCGAGCGCGACCAGCTCGCCCGCCAGGTACTCGAACAGATCATCAGCGAGCGTGCCCAACTGCAACTCGGTGCCGAGTTGGGCATCCGCGTTGACGAAGCGGCGCTGGCGCAGGCCGAGCAATCCATTGCCGCGCAGAACCAGCTCACGCCCGAAGAGTTCCGCCGCCGCATCGCCGCCGATGGTATCGACATCAACCAGTTGCGCAACGACCTGCGCAACCAGCTGCTGTTGCAGCGCGTGCGGGAGCGCGAGGTCGACTCCAAGGTGCGCGTGAGCGAAGCCGATATCGACGACTTCATCCGCGAGCGCCAGGGCAGCAACGACGTGTCCAGCCTGCAGCTCCACCTGGCGCAGGTGTTCATGTCGGTGCCCGAAGACGCGGCGCCCGACCGCGTGCAGGCGTTGCAGGCGCGCGCCCAGGGCGTGGCCGATCGCGCCCGCGCGGGCGGTGACTTCGGCGAACTGGCGCGCGAGTTCTCCGAAGGCGCGGAACGCGTCAATGGGGGCCAGTTCGGCATGCGCCCGGCCAACCGGTTGCCAGAGTTGTTCGTGGAAGCCACCCGCTCGCTCAGCGCGGGTTCGATCGTCGGTCCTTTGCGAAGCCCGGCGGGTTTTCACGTGCTCAAGGTCATCGAGAAGCGCCAGGCGGGCCTGCCCGATGTGACCGTCAACGAAACGCGGGCACGCCACATTCTCCTGCGCCTGAGCCCGCAGCTCAGCGAAGCGGATGCCGTGGCCCGGCTGGCCGGATACCGCCAGCAGATCGCCAGCGGACAGGCGACCTTCGAGGCCCTGGCGCGCGAGCACAGCCAGGACGGATCGGCGCAGGACGGTGGCAACCTGGGTTGGGCGCAGGCTGGCCAGTTCGTGCCCGAGTTCGAGGCCGCCATGGGGCGTTTGCGTCCCGGCGAGATGTCGCCTCCCGTGGTGTCGCGTTTCGGCGTGCACCTGATCCGCGTGGACGAGCGCCGTCAGAGCACGCTGTCGGAGCGCGATCAACGTGAAATGGTGCGTGGCCTGGTGCGCGAACAAAAGATCAACGAAGCCCTGCGCACCTGGGTGCTGGACGTGCGCGGTCGCGCCTACGTCGAATACCGCGAAGCGCCGCTGTTGTGACCGTGCGGGTTGTTCAGGCGGCCGGCGCATGAAACACATCGCCCGCAAGCGGTTCGGGCAGCACTTCCTGACCGATGGCGCCATCATCGACGCCATCGTCGACGCCATTTCGCCGCAGCCCGGTGACGCCATGGTGGAGATCGGCCCTGGCCTGGCCGCGCTCACGCAGCCGCTGGTAGAGCGCCTGGGCCGCTTGACCGTGATCGAACTCGACCGCGACCTGGCGGTGCGCCTGCGGGCACACGCCCAGCTCCAGGTGGTGGAGTCCGATGTGTTGAAGGTGGACTTCACTGCGCTTGCTTCGCAGTTGGCAGTGCCCCGGCTGCGCGTGGTCGGGAACCTGCCCTACAACATCTCCACGCCCATCCTCTTCCACCTGCTTGACCACGTGAACGTGGTGCAGGACCAGCACTTCATGCTGCAGAAGGAAGTCATCGACCGCATGGTGGCCCGCCCAGCCACGTCCGACTACAGCCGCCTCTCCGTGATGCTCCAGTGGCGTTACGCCATGGACAACGTGCTGTTTGTGCCGCCCGAGAGCTTCGACCCGCCGCCACGCGTGGACAGTGCCATCGTTCGCATGGTCCCGCTGTCCGAGCCACCAGCGATCGATGTGGCGCGCTTTTCAACCATGGTGCAGGTCGCTTTCAGCCAGCGCCGCAAGATCCTGCGCAACACGCTGGGCCGCTGGCTGGAGGAACAGGGCTTTGAGGGCGTGTTCGATCTTCAGCGCCGCGCCGAAGAAGTGCCGGTGAGCGAGTACGTCGGCCTGATCCAGACCTTGCGGGCATGAAAAAGCCGCTGCATGCGCAGCGGCTTTTGGGGGAAAGGCCTGGTCAGGCTGCCGCGAGCCAGTAACCGGCGTTGAACGGGCTGCTCATGCGCAGCGCCATCGGGCTCACGTCCAGGATCTTGTCCGTGGGCATGGGTTCGTCGCTCTGCACTTCGATCGGCTCTTCGCCCTTGGGTGAGCGCGCCACCGAAAACGAATAGAAGCAGCGGAACGGGATCTTGCGGTCCGACCAGTAATCGGCGGCGTCGCGGAAGATGTCCAGCAGCTGCTCGCGCGCTTCCTTGTCGAACTTGGCGTGCGCCGGGATGTGCTCCAACACCACGATGAAACCGGTCTGCGGTCCGGACTTGTGGACCATGTCGGTCATGCAGTCGTAGAGCGCGTCGAAGTTCTTGCCGAAGTGCGAGGGCAAGGTGTATTGCGCAGCGATCAATTCCAGCACGTCCTGCTTGCTCTGGGCTTTGGCCAGGTTGGCGTACAGGAAGTGGTGCCCCAAGTGCTCGGCCGCGGCCTGCAGGTCTTTCACGCCGTGGGCGCGAATCGACTGAACGATATTGGGTCGTACGTTACGAAGTGGCGTGTCCATCTCCGCGTCTCTTTCAAAGGTCAAAGTTAAAAAACCGATCTCACCACCCAAGACTCACTGCACGATCAGCTTGAAGCTGCTGTAGTGGTCTTCGGTGTAATAACAAGCCTCAGGCGCCTTGGGCTGCAATCCACCACACACGATCCGCCGGGCACCCCGGTGATTCAGACCCGGCGTGGGCACCGTGTATTCCCGGTAAAACCCCCGCCGTTGGCTCGGTAGCAACCTTTCCCGGTTGCCGAACACCGTGCCGTCTTTTTCGTACCGGAATGGCCCACCCTGCCGAATCAGATCCATCACTTGCCTGCCCTGCACGGGCAAACCGGATTCGACAAGCACGGCGGCGTTTGAGCCGGGCAGAAGTGGGTCTTGCGGTGTTCGAGCCTGCACCAAAAAGGTGCCCAGCGATGCCGCCAGAACCAGACCCAAGGTGAGTGTTGCCACACCTCGCGCACGCCCGATCCGCTTCAGGTCCATGAAATTCCCTGCTCCTGATGCAATCAACCCGCCTGCGACACGCCTCAAAAGAACACGCGCAAGCGCGTTTTGAGGGGGTGTTGCGGGGCGGGTTAACCCTGTATTCCAAGCCGCTTAGTGTGCCTGAGGCGGACCAAAAACGCAAGCGATTGCTGAAAAAGGAGGCAAATTCAACCGTCTGAGATGTATGAAAGAGTTAGTGCTTGCTTTTTCTCAAGGCTTCAGCGCGAAACGTTGGCGTCGGCCACGGTGAGGGCTGTCATGTTCACGATCCGGCGCACCGTGGCACTCGCGGTGAGGATGTGCACCGGCTTGTCGGCGCCCAGCAGCACCGGGCCGATGGCGATGTTGCCGCCGGCTGCGGTCTTGAGCAGGTTGTAGGCGATGTTGGCGGCATCGATGTTGGGCAGCACCAGCAGGTTGGCCGACCCTTTGAGGGTGGAGTTGGGCATCATCGTGGCGCGTGCCTCGGGGTCCAATGCCACATCTCCGTGCATCTCGCCGTCCACTTCCAGCCAGGGCGCCTGCTCGCGCAGCAGCTCGAGCGTGCGGCGCATCTTGATGGCGCTGGGCTGGTTGCTCGATCCGAAGTTGGAGTGCGACAGCAGCGCGGCTTTGGGCGTCAGGCCGAAGCGCAGAATTTCCTCGGCCGCCATCACCGTGATTTCGCACAGCTGTTCGGGTGTGGGGTCGTAGTTGACGTGGGTGTCCACCAGAAACACCTGGCGGCCCGGCAGCATCAGGCCGTTCATGCAGGCGTAGATGCGCACGTCCTGCGTGGTGCTCGGGCTGCCGCCAGCGCGTTTGCCGATCACCTGGTCGATGTACTCGAGGTGGTTGTGGGTGCTGCCCCAGGTGCCGCAAATCAGACCGTCCACTTCCCCTTTGTGGAGCAGCATCGAGCCGATCAGCGTGAGGCGCCGACGCATTTCGATCTTCGCCAGCTGCTGGGTCACGCCTTTGCGCTCGGTCATGCGGTGGTAGGTTTGCCAGAAGTCGCGGTAGCGGCTGTCCTGCTCGACGTTGACGATGTCGTAGTCGAGCTCTTCGCGCAGGCGCAGGCCGAACTTCTCGATGCGCTGTGCGATGACGGCCGGGCGGCCGATCAGTGTGGGGCGGGCCAGGCCTTCGTCCACCACGATCTGGCAGGCGCGCAGCACGCGCTCTTCTTCGCCCTCGGCGTAGGCCACGCGCTTGCGTGCTGCGGTCTTGGCCGCGGCGTAGATCGGTTTCATGATCGTGCCGGAAGCGAACACGAAGCTCTGCAGGCGCTCGCGGTAGGCCGCCATGTCGGTGACCGGGCGCAGCGCCACGCCGCTGTCGGCGGCGGCCTGGGCCACGGCCGGCGCGATCTTCATCATCAGGCGCGGATCAAACGGCTTGGGGATGAGGTAGTCGGGGCCGAACATCAGTTGCTCGCCGGCGTAGGCGGCGGCGATCACGTCGCTCTGCTCGGCTTGCGCCAGTTCGGCAATGGCGTGCACCGCGGCGATCTCCATTTCCACCGTGATGGTGGAGGCGCCGGCGTCCAGCGCGCCCCGGAAGATGTAGGGAAAACACAGGACGTTGTTGACCTGGTTGGGGTAGTCGCTGCGCCCGGTGGCCATGATGGCGTCGCCGCGCACGGCCTTCACTTCTTCGGGCAGGATTTCGGGGTTGGGGTTGGCCAGCGCGAAGATCAGCGGGTTGGCCGCCATGCTCTTCACCATGTCTGCCTTGAGCACGCCACCGGCCGACAGGCCCAGAAAAATGTCGGCGCCGACGATCACGTCACGCAGCGTGCGGTGCTCGGTCTTTTGCGCGAAGGCGATCTTGTCTTCGTCCATCAGTTCGGTGCGGCCCTCGTAGACCACACCCGCCAGGTCGGTGACCCAGATGTTTTCGCGGGGAATGCCCAGTTTGACCAGCAGGCCCAGGCACGCCAGCGCGGCGGCACCCGCACCCGAGGTCACGAGCTTGACGTTCTTGGGGTCTTTGCCGGCCACCTTGAGGCCGTTGAAGATGGCCGCGCCGACCACGATGGCCGTGCCGTGCTGGTCGTCGTGGAAGACCGGGATCTTCATGCGCTCGCGCAGCTTGCGCTCGATGTAGAAGCAGTCGGGCGCCTTGATGTCTTCGAGGTTGATGCCGCCGAAGGTGGGCTCCAGCGAGGCGATGATCTCGACCAGCTTGTCGGGGTCTTTCTCGTTGATCTCGATGTCGAACACGTCGATGCCCGAGAACTTCTTGAACAACACGCCCTTGCCTTCCATCACCGGCTTGGCGGCCAGCGGACCGATGTCGCCCAGGCCCAGCACGGCGGTGCCGTTGGTGATGACGGCGACCAGGTTGCCGCGGCTGGTGTACTTGAACGCGTTGACCGGATCGGCCACGATTTCTTCACACGGAGCGGCCACGCCGGGCGAGTAGGCCAGGGCCAGGTCGCGCTGGTTGGTGAGCTGCTTGGTGGCGGCAATCGCCACCTTGCCGGGCGTCGGGAACTCGTGGTACTCGAGGGCCGCTCGTCGCAGCTCGGCGCGTTTGTTTTCGGGGCTGTTGTCCATCGTCATGATCGTGTCTCCGGTCGTGCTGAATTCTTGCTATGTGAAAGCGAGTTGCGCATTCTAGTTCCGCGCCCGGGAAAACCCTAGTCGGTGGAACTGCGTAAATGGTTGGGGCGGTGCTGACTTTTTCGGGGGCAATGTGGGGCTTCACGCCGCGATCACCTTCACCAGCGGTTGCAGGTGGTGCACGTCCCGGGGCAGGCACAGACCCGTGCCCGGCGTGAGCAGCGCAGCCGATCCGGCCGCCATGGCCCAGCCGAACGCCTCGGGCAAGGCCCGTCCCTGCTGCAGCGACCAGACCAGGGCGCCCACAAAGCTGTCACCCGCGCCCACCGAGCTGGCCACTTCCACCGGAAGCGCCTCGGCCTGCCAGGCGCCATCGCGCGAAAGCAGCAGGGCGCCGCCGGCGCCCAGGGTGAGCGCCACCACTTCGGCCTGGCCGCGGTCGATCAGGGCCTGTGCCGCGGCCCGCCAGTCGGCGGGATGTTCCAGCGGCAGGCCGGTGAGTTCGCGCAGCTCACGCAGGTTGGGTTTGACGAGGAACACACCGGCCAGCAATGCTGCGGCCAGCGCCGGGCCCGAGCTGTCGAGCACCAGCCGCACGCCGCGCTGGCGGGTCGCCTGGGCCAGCCGGGCGTAGAAGTCGGCGGGCACGCCGGGTGGCAGGCTGCCACTGGCCACCACCAGTGTCAGCGGTTCGGGGCAGGTGTCCACCGCGTCCAGGCAGGCCTGCCATTCGCCTTCGCTCAGGGTGGGTCCGGGCAGCACGAAGCGGTATTCGGCGCCGGTGTCCAGCGCCTGCACGGTGAAGTTCTCGCGTGTTTCCTGCGCAATGGGCAGCGCGCGGGCGGGCAAACCGACGTGCGCGAGGTGTCCCGTGAGCCACTGGCCCGCTGCGCCGCCCGCGGGGTAGAGCGCCTGGCTGTGGCCGCCGAGCCGGTGGACCACACTGGCGACGTTGAGGCCGCCACCGCCGGCGTCGCGCCCGGCTGGGCCGCACCGCAGCTTGTCGGTCGGCACAACCCGATCGGTGTGGGTGGACACGTCCACCGAGGGGTTCATGGTGAGGCACAGCACGGTGCCTGCAAGCGAGGTCATCCGGCGTTGTACTCCATGCGGGCGGATTTCAGCGCAGGTGCTTGAGGCGTTTGGCCGCAAAGGCCTCGCTCACGCGCAGGCCGCGCGTTCCGGGCTCCAGCGTGAAGGTCTGGCCGCTTTCTATGGGGCCCGGCTGCGCCACCGACAGGTAAAAGCCCGGGCACAGCCGATCCGCCATGAGGCGGCTCGCGTCGCGCAGGCCCATGATGGCGTTGAACTTGTAGCAAGGTTCTCTCGGCGCGGTCACGCGCAGGCTGCAGCCGGGGAAGCGCAGCAGGTCGCCGATCCAAACCTCGGTTTCCAGCAGGCCTTCGATCGTGAGGTTTTCGCCCAGAAAGCCGGGGGGCAGCGGGTCGTCGAACAGGCTCGCACCCTGCTTGCTGCGTTGCGCCTCCCAGAAGGCGTAGTGTTCTTTCGGGTAAGCGTAGACCGCTTTGTCCAGTCCGCCGTGCACGCTGAGGTCGGCCTGCTCGTCGCCCAGCAGACCCAGCGGCATCACCGCCACCGCCCCGGGCACGGCCGTTTTGCCGATGGCCGAGACGACATTGCGTGAACCGATGCGCAGGGCGCGCGCGGCGCCGGTGTTGACGCTGAGAACCTGCATGGCCTCAGCCGCGCATCAGCGCTTCAATCTCCAACGCCTCGACCGGCACGCCGCGCGAGATCAGCTCACAGCCGGTCTCGGTGACGATGGCGTCGTCCTCGATGCGGATGCCGATGTTCCAGAACGGCTCGGGCACGCCCTCGGCCGGGCGCACGTAGAGGCCGGGCTCGATGGTGAGCACCATGCCGGGACGCAGGATGCGGCTCGGGCGGTCCTTGATGGTCTCGCCACTCAGCGGGTCCTTGCGCTCGTTCACCGTGCCGAGCTCGGACGGCTCCACGTAGCTGCCGCAGTCGTGCACGTCCATGCCCAGCCAGTGGCCGGTGCGGTGCATGTAGAACTGGAAATAGCTGCGGTTGGCGATGACATCCTGCGCGCTGCCGACTTTGTTCCTGTCGAGCAGACCGACGTCAAGCAGGCCTTGCGCGAGCACCGCCACGGTGGCTTCGTGCGGATCGACAAAACGCGCGCCGGCTTTGGTGGCGTTGACCGCCGCGATCTGGCTGGCCAGCACCAGGTCGTACAGCTCGCGCTGCGGACCGGTGAACACGCCGTTGGCCGGGAAGGTGCGCGTGATGTCGCTGGCGTAGCCGTCGAGTTCGCAGCCGGCGTCGATCAGCACCAGCTCGCCGCTGCGGATGGGCGCGGCGTCGGCACGGTAGTGCAGCACGCAGGCATTGGCGCCGGCGGCCACGATGCTGCCGTAGGCCGGGTACTGCGAACCGTGCTCGCGGAAGCTGTGCAGCAGCTCGGCGTCCAGGTGGTACTCGCGCACGTCCAGGCCCGCACGCAGCATGGCCGCGCTGCGCTGCATGGCGCGGATGTGGGCTTTGGCGCTGATCTGCGCGGCGCGGCGCATGGTGTCCTGCTCGAAGGCGTCCTTCACCAGGCGCATTTCGTCGAGCACGCCACACAGGTCGCGCTGCGCATCGGGGCACAGTGCGCCGTGGCGCACGCGGGCGCGCACCGGTTGCAGCCAGCCGTTGACCCGCCCTTCCAGGCCGGTGTGGGTGGCGAACGGGTACCACACGGTCTGGCGGTTCTCCAGCAGCCGCGGCAGGCGCTGGTCGAGTTCGGCGACCGAGAACGCGTCGCTCACGCCCAGGTGCTCGGGTGCGGCCTCGGGGCCCAGGCGGATGCCGTCCCAGATCTCGCGTTCCAGGTCTTTGGGCTGGCAGAACAGCGTGGTGCTGCCCTCGGCGGTGATCACCAGCCAGGCGTTGGGCTCGGTGAAGCCGGTGAGGTAATAGAAGTAGCTGTCGTGCCGGTAGAGAAAGTCGCTGTCGCGGTTGCGTGGGCGCTCCAGCGCGGTGGGCACGATGGCGATGCCGCCGGGGCCGAGCGAGGCGGCCACACGGGCGCGGCGTTCGGCGTAGAGGTGGGTGTGGGTGGTGGAGTCCATGGTTGCCATTCTCGGACTTTCGGCGTCCCGCCGTGTGCGGGGGGAATCAGCCCCGGTGGTTCAGTTCCTCAAGCCGCGCGGGCGTGCCCACATCCACCCAGAGCCCTGTGTAGATCTCCGCGCTCACCATCCCCGCTTCCATGGCCCGGCGCAGCAGCGGCGCCAGTGGCTCGGCCGTGCCTTGCGGGTTGCCGGGCAACACCTCGCACCAAGGCAGTTCAAACAGCTCGCGCCGGTACAGGCCGATGGTGCTGAAGGTCCAGGCTGGGTCGGCCCGGCCGATGGCGAGGCCGTCGGCGCCGAGTCCGAAATCACCGTTGGGGTTGTGGGGCGGGTTGGGCACCAGCCAGATGTGACCGAGCAGACCGCTGGCTTTGAAGCGGTCGACGCAGGCCTGACTGAAGTTGAAATCGGGCGCATAGACGTCGCTGGCCAGCACCCAGAACACCTCGGCCAGCAGCGGCAATGCGCGGGCAATGCCGCCGGCGGTCTCGAGTGCGTAGCCAAAGTCGGCACCCTCCCGCGATACCGTCACGTCGCAGCCGGGTTGCTCACGGCTCCAGGCCGCGCAGTGCTCGTCGATCTGCTCGCCCAGCCACGCGGTGTTGACCACCATGCGCCCAAAGCCGCCCGCGACCAGGGCTTCCATGGGCCACTGCATCAGCGGTTTGCCCTGCACCGGCAGCAGCGGCTTGGGCGTCACGTCGGTGAGGGGTCGCATGCGCATGCCACGCCCGGCGGCGAGCACCATGGCAGAGGCCAGAGGGGGTGGGGAGGCGGGTGCGGTGGCGAGTCGGTTCATGGGCTGCGGGTGGATGCCCGTGCCGGGCGCGCAGGGCCGCACGGGTCGAACAATTATGGGCTGGTGCGCCGCCGGGTTGCAGCGGCGCACCGTCGACGATGGCCTGGCCGATAAAATCCGTGGTTTTGCGCCGTCGTGCAAATCCCAGCCTCACCCCCATTTTTCGCACCCCCCCATGTCCGACACCGCCAGCACCCCCATCCCCACCGCCTCCGCCGTGTCAGCCCAGACCCAGGCCAACGCCATCCGCGCGCTGGCCATGGACGCGGTGCAAGCCGCCAACTCGGGCCACCCGGGCGCGCCCATGGGCATGGCCGACATGGCGGTGGCCTTGTGGGGCCGGCACCTGCGCCACAACCCGACCAACCCGCAGTGGGCCAACCGCGACCGCTTCGTGCTGTCCAACGGCCACGGCTCCATGCTGATCTACTCGCTGCTGCACCTCACCGGCTACAAGCTGCCGATCGGCGAACTCAAGAACTTCCGCCAGCTGCACAGCAAGACCGCCGGCCACCCTGAAGTGGGCATCACCCCCGGCGTGGAAACCACCACCGGTCCGCTGGGCCAGGGCATCACCAACGCGGTGGGCATGGCGCTGGCCGAGAAGCTGCTGGCGTCCGAGTTCAACCGCGACGGGCATGCCATCGTCGACCACCACACCTACGTGTTCCTGGGCGACGGCTGCCTCATGGAGGGCATCAGCCACGAGGCCTGCGCCCTGGCCGGTGCCTGGAAGCTCAACAAGCTGATCGCGCTGTACGACGACAACGGCATCTCCATCGACGGCCAGGTCACGCCCTGGTTCATCGACAACACCGCGCTGCGTTTTGCCGCCTATGGCTGGAACGTGATCGGCCCGATCGACGGCCACGACGCCGACGCCGTGGACCGCGCCATTGCCGATGCCAAGAACAAGGCCGACGCGCCGACCATGATCATCTGCAAGACGCACATCGGCAAAGGCAGCCCGAACCGCGCCAACACCGCCAAGGCGCACGGCGAGCCGCTGGGTGCTGAAGAGATCAAGCTCACCCGCGAGGCCCTGGGCTGGAGCCACGCGCCCTTTGCCGTTCCGAAAGACGTGTACGCCGCCTGGGACGCCAAAGACGCCGGCAAGGCCGCCGAAGCCACGTGGAACACCACCTTCGCCGCCTACAAGGCCGCCTTCCCCGAACTCGCCAAGGAATTCGTGCGCCGCATGAAGGGCGAGCTGCCGAAGAACTTCGCCCAGGTGGCGGTGGACGCGGCCGTGGCCGCCCACACCAAGGCCGAGACCGTGGCCAGCCGCAAGGCCAGCCAGCTCGCCCTCGAAACCTTCACCGCCGCGCTGCCCGAGCTGCTGGGCGGCAGCGCCGACCTCACCGGCTCCAACCTCACCAACACCAAGTCCACCCCCAGCCTGCGCTTCAACCTGGCCGGTGACGTGGTGAAGAACGAGCAAGGCCAGGGCGGCCGCCACATCAACTACGGCGTGCGCGAATTCGGCATGGCCGCGATCATGAACGGCGTGGCGCTGCACGGCGGCTTCATCCCCTACGGCGGCACCTTCCTGACCTTCAGCGACTACAGCCGCAACGCGATCCGCATGGCCGCGCTGATGAAGCAGCGCGTCATCCACGTGTTCACGCACGACTCCATCGGCCTGGGCGAAGACGGCCCGACCCACCAGTCGGTCGAGCATGCCGCCAGCCTGCGCCTCATTCCGAACCTGGACGTCTGGCGTCCGGCCGACACAGCAGAGACCGCCGTGGCCTGGGCCGTGGCGCTGGAGAACGCCACCCGCCCCACCGCGCTGCTGCTCAGCCGCCAGAACCTGCCCTACGCACCCAAGAGCGACCTGGGCGACATCAGCAAGGGCGCTTACGTGCTGGCCGAGCCGAGCGAAGTGGGCCTGAAGAAAAAGGCGCAGGCGGTGATCATCGCCACCGGTTCCGAAGTGCAGCTGGCGCTGAAGGCGCAGGAGCTGCTGGCCAAGGAACACAAGATTGCCGTGCGCGTGGTCTCCATGCCCAGCACCACCACCTTTGACCGCCAGAGCGCTGCCTTCAAGGCGTCGGTGTTGCCCGCCGGCGTGCCGCGCGTGGCCGTCGAAATGGGCTCCACCGACGGCTGGTGGAAATACGGCGTGGCCGCGGTCGTGGGTCTGGACACCTACGGCGAGTCCGCCCCGGCCCCGGTGCTGTTCGAGCACTTCGGCTTCACGCCCGCGAATGTGGCCGACACGGTGCGCGCCGTGCTGGCGAAATGAGTTTGTTCATCTTTGTTTGAAACCCTCCAGGAGACACGAGACATGACCATCAAGATCGGCATCAACGGCTTCGGCCGAATCGGCCGCAACGTGTTGCGCAGCGCGCTGCAGAACTTCGCCGACATCGAAGTCGTCGCCATCAACGACCTGCTGGAGCCCGAGTACCTGGCCTACATGCTGCAGTACGACAGCGTGCACGGCCGCTTCAAGGGTGATGTCCAGGTCGACGGCAACACCCTGGTGGTCAATGGCAAGAAGATCCGCCTCACCCAAGAGCGCGACCCCGCCAACCTGAAGTGGAACGAAGTCGGCGCCGACATCGTCATCGAATCCACCGGCCTGTTCCTGGACAAGGTCACGGCGCAGAAGCACCTGGACGCCGGCGCGAAGAAGGTCATCCTGTCCGCGCCTTCCAAGGACGACACGCCCATGTTCGTGTACGGTGTGAACCACGCCACCTACAAGGGCGAGGCCATCATCTCCAACGCCTCGTGCACCACCAACTGCCTGGCGCCGATCGCCAAGGTGCTCAACGACAAGTGGGGCATCAAGCGCGGTCTCATGACCACGGTGCACGCCGCCACCGCCACCCAGAAAACCGTGGACGGCCCGAGCAACAAGGACTGGCGCGGCGGCCGCGGCATCCTGGAAAACATCATCCCCAGCAGCACCGGCGCGGCCAAGGCCGTGGGCGTGGTGATTCCCGAGCTGAACAAGAAGCTCACCGGCATGAGCTTCCGCGTGCCCACCTCCGACGTGTCGGTGGTCGACCTCACGGTGGAGCTCAACAGCCCCGCCACCTACGCCGAGATCTGCGCCGAGATGAAGTCGCAAAGCGAAGGCGCGCTCAAAGGCGTGCTGGGTTACACCACCGACAAGGTCGTGGCCACCGACTTCCGTGGCGACACCCGCACCTCCATCTTCGACGCCGACGCCGGCATCGCACTCGACAGCACCTTCGTCAAGGTGGTGAGCTGGTACGACAACGAGTGGGGCTACTCCAACAAGTGCCTCGAGATGGTTCGCGTGATGGCCAAGTAAGTACCCGTTTGCATCGATCAAAAAAGCGCCCTCGGGCGCTTTTTTTGTTGCCCGGAGAACCTGCGCAACACGCCATGGCTTGACACTAGACCGACCGGTCTATAGATTTCGGGACATGTCCGAAGCACCCACCCCCGGTACCCGCGACCGCCTGATCGCTGCCATGACCGACGCCTTGCGCCGGCGCGGCCTGCACGGCATCGGCCTGACCGAGTTGCTGGCCCAGGCCGGCGCGCCCAAGGGCGTGCTGTACCACCACTTCCCCGGCGGCAAGACCGAGCTCGCCGTGGCCGCCATCGACGATGTGGTCGCGCGCATGCTGCGCGGGCTGGACGCCCTGCTGGCCAGCACACCCGAGCCGATCGAGGCCATGCGCCGCTGGATGGCGGGCGCCACGGGGCGGCTGAGCGACACCGGATTCGGCGCCGGTTGTCCGCTGGCCACCGTGGCCCTGGAAACCACGCCCGACGATGCGGCTTTGCGCGATGCGCTGGCCCTTGCCTTTGCCACCCTGCGCGAACGCATCGCACTGGCGCTGGAACAGCACGGCGAGCCGCAGGTCCAGGCCCGGGGCATCGCCGCCCTGGTTGTGGCCACTTACGAGGGCGGGTTGTTGCAGGCCCGCGTGGCCCAGAGCATCGAACCCATCACGCAGGCCACCGACACCTTGCTGTCCCTGCTCACCACCCGCGCCAGCCGCTGACCCCCGAACAGGAGACCCACCGTGACCACCGACACCACCACCCAGGACGTGCGCACCGAGCGCATCACGCTCACCGCGGCCGACGGCTACCCGCTGGTCGCGCACCGCTTTCACAGCCCTGGGCCGCCGCTGGGTCACCTGGTGGTGGGCGGCGCCACCGCCGTGCCGCAGGGTTTTTACAAGCGTTTTGCCGAACACGCCGCCCGGCGCGGCTTTGACGTGCTCACACTCGACTACCGCGGCATTGGCCAGTCGGCACCGAGCACGCTCAAGGGCTTTCGCATGGACTACCTCGACTGGGGCCGGCTGGACCTGGCCGCTGGTGTCGAAGCCATGCGCCAGCGCGGCATGCCGCTGTTCCTGGTGGGCCATTCCTACGGCGGCCATGCGCTGGGCCTGCTGCCCGACCCCGGTGCGGTGGACGGCGCGTACACGTTTGCCACCGGCGCCGGCTGGCACGGCTGGATGCCGCCGCTGGAACGCCTGCGCGTGCTGTTCATGTGGCGTGTGCTGGGGCCGGTGTGGACGCGCATGCACGGCTATTTGCCCTGGAGCAGGCTGGGCATGGGCGAAGACCTGCCGATCGACGTGTACCGCCAGTGGCGCCAGTGGTGCCGTTTCCCGCGCTATTTCTTCGACGACCCGGCGATGAGCGCCACCACCGAGCGTTTCGCGGCCGTTCGTTTTCCCATCGTGGCGGTCAATGCACTGGACGACGCCTGGGCACCGCCGGCCTCGCGCGACGCCTTCATGGCGGGCTACCGCAACGCAGCGGTGCGCAGCGTCACCGTGGATTCGAGGCGCTCGGGTCTGGGCGCCATCGGCCACATGGGCTACTTCAGGCCCAAGGCCTTGCCGCTGTGGAACGAAGCGCTGGACTGGTTTGCCAGCCTCGGTCCACACCGCACGCCCGGCGTTTGACGCTGGCGGGAACCCGCTGGCCGTGCGCCTCAGACGCAGCGTTGCAGGCGCTTGCCCGCCATCGCCTCACCCAGGCCATCGATGGCGCTGCGTTGCGCTTCATTGATCGAGGGCAGGCGCAGGTTGGTGCTCACGCTCTCGGCCCGCTCCTGCGCCACTTTGGCGGTGCGGATGCCGTCGCGTTCGGCCTTTTGCCGGGCCTGTTGGGCGGCGGCCTCGGTGGAGAACGTGCCCAGCGCCAGCCCGGGTGCCAGGCCGGGCGCCGTGATCTCGCGGTAAGCCACACCCAGGGCTCGCAGCTCGTCCTTCTTCCGATCAAGTTGCTGCTGGTTGTCGTAGCGCCCCATGTAGACGATCCAGCGGCCACCGCTGCGCACCTCGCTGAATGAAAACCCGGCGGCGGGCAGCCCCAGCAAGGCCAGCTCGGCGCGCAGCAGCTCGGCTTGTGCCGCCGTGAAGCTGCCGACCTGCCAGCAGGCGCGCGGGCCGTTGCTGGCCGTCCCCGGGTCGGCTGGTGCGGCAACCGGAGCGGGCGCAGGAGCAGGAGCAGGCGCAGACGCAGACGCAGGTTCGGTTGCGGCGGGGACGGGCTCTGGTGGGGAGACGGCAGCGGCCACGGGGGTCGCGGGTGCCACCGCACTCGCCTGCCGAACCGGGTCGGCCTTGGGTCCGTTGAGCAGGCGCAGGGCTTCGGGCCGCACCTGCTGGGTCAGCCGTTGCGGTTCGCGCTGCTCGGCGGGCTTCAGGCCCAGCGTGTCCAGGTACCCCTGCGACCACGCAAAATAGCCCACGTTGCCCAGCACCAGCAGGCAGATCACCCACCTCAACATGGCCGGACGCTCACTTCGGCGCTGGACACCGTCTGCATCCCGCGCTCGGTCAGCACCTGCAGTGCGCCATCGCTGTTCACACCGCAAGCCGTGCCGCGCGTCCCATCGGAGAGTTGCACCGCTTCGCCCTGCAGGGCGTCGAGCTGGCCGAATCGCTGCACAAAGGCGGCGAAACCTTGCGAGGCAAACGCTTGCACGTCGCGCACCAGCGCTGGCGCCACGCGCTCCAGCACCTCGCCTGGCGTGATCCCCACCAGCACCTCGGACAGGCCGGCCGGCGCCATGGCGGTGACCGCGGCACCGTCCGGCACGAGCGCCCCCACCACCGAAGCTTCGGGCCGCGCCACGTTGATGCCCACGCCGATCACCACCATGCGCTGCCCCTGGCCGACTTCGCCGTGGCCGGCGGTTTCCACCAGGATGCCGCCGAGCTTGCGCTGGTGCAGCCAAAGGTCGTTGGGCCACTTCAGGCGCACATCGGGGTGCAGGCTGTGCGCCAGGCTCACGCCGACCGCCAGCGACAGGCCCGACCAGTTCGCCGGCGCCAGTGGCAGTGCCAGTGAAAACGTGAGGGATTGGCCAGGCTTGCTGTGCCAGCCCTTGCCGAGCCTGCCGCGCCCTGCGGTCTGGTCCTCGGCGGCCAGCAGCACCGGCTCCATCAGGCCGCTGCGCGCACGGCGCATGAGCTCGCTGTTGGTGGAGTCGATGGTGGGCAACACCTCGACGGTGAAGCCGTGCAGCGTCGGCTCAACCGCCTGCCAGACGGCTTCTGCGTGGCGGATCAGGGAGTCGGCCATGAGCCGTTCAGCCCAGTTTCGAAGCCTTGCCCGCGCGCTTGGGCGCCAGCAAGGTGCCGCGGCACTTCTTCGCGCCGCACCAGCAGGGGTATTCGGCCTTGAGTTTGGGTGTGTAGGGCTCGTCGATCACCAGCCCGTAGTCGTAGAACAGTTCCTCGCCCGCCTTGATGTTGCGCTGCGCCCGGATGAACACGCGGCCATCGTCCACCTCGGCTTCGCAGTTGGGCGCGCAGCTGTGGTTGATCCAGCGCGCCG
>NZ_JAOASO010000012.1 GCF_030158645.1 Hydrogenophaga sp.
CCCGAGATTTCCATCGAATGCTGACCCACCCGCTTGTGTGAGCAAAGCAGCTCACGTTGTGGATAAGTGCTTCGTTTTCTCCTTTTCGGACTTGGGGCCTGCTGAACTATTTTTGAACCGATAGCTGTCGTTTCCGGTCTCCAGAATATGGCATCGGTGCGTCAGTCGATCCAAAAGCGCCGTCGTCATCTTCGCATCACCGAAGACACTGGACCATTCACCGAAGCTCAGGTTCGTGGTGATCACGACGCTCGTCCTCTCATAGAGCTTGGACAGCAAGTGAAACAGCAGCGCCCCTCCTGACTCGCTGAAGGGAAGGTAGCCCAGCTCATCCAGAATGACCAAGTCGACATGCATCAGTCGATTTGCCAGCTGCCCCGCGTTCCCACTCGACTTCTCGACCTCCAACGCATTGACCAGTTCAATGGTCGAGAGGAAGCGAACGCGGCGATGTTGGTTCTCGATGGCCTGGACGCCGATAGCTGTAGCCAGATGGGTCTTCCCAGTGCCAGGCCCTCCAACCAGGACAGCGTTGTATGCCTTGTCAAGGAAGTCACCTCTGTGCAGTTGCCGGACCATGGCCTCATTTACCTCGCTCTGTGCAAAGTCAAACCCGGCAAGATCTCGGTAGGCAGGGAATCGAGCGAGCTTCATCTGATAAGCCATCGAACGCACTTCCCGCTCAGCCGTTTCCGCCTTTAGCAGTTTTGCAAGAATGGGTTGTGCCGCTTCGAATGCAGGCGCCCCTTGCTCACCCAGCTCTGCAACTGCGTGGGCCATGCCATGCATCTTGAGGCTTTTAAGAAGTGCGACGATGGAGGTCGTTGCCAAATCATGTGCCATGGCGGACCTCCTCATTGACTCGTGCGGTGCGCAAAGTGTCATATCGCAGGACGTTTGCCTGCGGCTCCGTCGATAGCTTCAATGCCTGGGGCGCCTTGACTTCCGCCACAGCCGTCTTTCCGTCTATGAGTCGATGCAAAACATTCAATATGTGGGTTTTGGTGGCCACACTGGCTTCCAGAGCAGTCTCGACTGCTGCCAGAACTGCTTGCCGACCGCGAAGGCCAGGCCTTCCTGCGCCGCTTCTGGCGCAAGACCGACAACCGCACCCCGGCCGAACTGCGCGACATGCTGCTCGACGGGCTGCGCCCTGGCGCCGACCGGCTGACCGCAGTGTTCCGTTACTTGGAGCCCGCCGCATCGCCCGACGCCCTGGGTGTTTATCTATCGGCGCAGCTGGGCGACCAGGCCCACACTGCGCCCCGTGTGGCCGTGCTGTACAAGCGTTTCGCGCCCGACACCATGGACCTACCGGATCGCGGTTATGTGGCCCGGGTGCACCCGCTGGAACTCTGGCTGGTGGCCTTCCGCCTGCAACACCCCGACGCTACCCTAAGCGAGGCGATCGCCGCCAGTGCCGCCGAGCGCCAAGCGGTCTACCGCTGGCTGTTTCGCACGCGTGCCAAGGACGCCCAGGACGCACGCATTTACACCATGATGGAGGTGGAGGCTTTCCTAGATATCCACCGGCGGTGGGCTCGCCTTGGCTACCCCTTCGGCCATCTGGTGCCTTCGCTGGCCACGGCCCTGGGCAGCTCCGGGGACCGACCCGCCGCGCTGGCCGAGTTGATGGGCATCGTCGTCAACGGTGGTATCCGCCGTCCCACGCACCGCATTTCAGACTTGCATTTTGCGCAGGGCACGCCGTGGGAGACCGCACTGCGGCCCACACCAGTGGTGGGTGAGCGGGTCATGGCGCCCGAGGTGGCTCTGGCGTTGAAAAGAGCTTTGTCGGAAGTGGTGGAGGCGGGCACGGCCCGGCTGCTCGCCGGCAGCTTCCAGTCTGCCTCGGGAGCAGACCTGTCGCCCGGTGGCAAGACCGGCACCGGCGACAACCGCGTGGTGGTGAAAGGGCGCGGCGGCCTGGCCCTGAACCGCACGGCCACCTTCGTTTTTTACCTGGGACCAAGGCACTTCGGCAGCGTGACCGCCTACGTGGTGGGACCGAACGCGGCTGACCACCGCTTCACCTCCGGCCTGCCGGTGCAGATCTTGCGCTCCATGGCGCCTGTGTTGATGCACCACCTCGATGCAGGGTCCGGGAGCGGTTGTCCACGCGAGCCTTGATGCGCCAAGGCACCCTCAAGTCAGCAATCCGTCCCAGCCCGCATGCGCTCCACCGAGCCGTGTAACGCAGCGCAAGTGAATTCCTTCTTGCCAAAACACAAGGGCACGTCAAGAAATCCCGTCTTGAGCGCCGAATTGATCAAGGGCAGTGGACTGCCAGTGGCGGTACCGACAAAGTGCAGTTGCCGCCGAGCAAACGCCGAAACTGGCCCCCGAGCGATTCACGTTGTGGCGGTAGATTGGCCCGCAGGTATTTCGGCAGCCTGCTAGACTCTGTTTCGTTGGTGCTCGCGGCGTGGTTCACATGCCGCAGTTCAACGGGAAGCAGGAGGGCGAGTCCACAAGGACGAACCTAACCTGCGCTGCCCCCGCAACGGTAAGCAGACGAGAAGCCTGAATTGTTCAGGCGACTCAGCTTTCATCACGCAGCCACTGGACGACAACCGAGTCGTCTGGGAAGGCGATGGAGGTCGTTCTGTCAGCCCGGATACCGGCCAACAGGGTGGTGGTGCGTCTGGCAACAGGTGTGCTGCCGTGACGCTCAAGCACCGTCGGGGAAGGCGGTGAGAGCCCGTGATCCGGTCTGCTTCCTTCGCATGAAATTTCGCAACCTGCGCGTTCCCCGATGGGACGCCACTGGCTTGATGGCTTGTCTTTCGCACGCCCGGCCTCCGCAATTTTTCTCACTGGCGGGTACTGCGGCGACCGCCACGATGGCGAACCCCTGGTCGAATGCCCTGTCCAGTGGCGTTGTGGCATCCGTATCCAATGCCGCTGACGTTGCGGGGCGTTCGATGGGACAAGTGCTCCGGGGCGCCTTCATGCGTCTTGAGACCGTTGCCTTAGACAACTCAGTTAACGAGCATCCACCGCCGTGTCTTTGGAGTCGGCGGTTATACGTCCGGCGCGCCGTAGAAGGAGATACGCCGAGGGGCCTGTGCCTGAACAGTGTGGGTGGAAAGCTCGACGAAACCACTACCGGCCATAACCTGCCGGGACGAGTGGCTTGCGTGACGCTCAACGCAGAGTCTCAACAGTGATCACCATGTGCCCCGCCATTCTCGTGGCTGCCCCGGCGTCCGGTCAGGGCAAGACCACGGTCACCACCGCGTTGGCGCGTCTTCACGCGCGCGCTGGGCGAAAGGTACGGGCGTTCAAATGCGGACCTGACTTCTTGGATCCGATGTGGCTCGCGCTGGCAACGGGCCACCCGGTGCACAACTTGGATCTGTGGATGACAGGTGAGCTCGACATCCGCGCGCGCCTACACGTCGCTGCGCAAGAGGCCGACTTGATCATCGTTGAGGGGGGCATGGGCCTGTTTGATGGCGAACCGAGTGCGGCGGATCTGGCGCGGCGCTTCGGCCTGCATGTGCTGGCTGTGATCGATGCATCGGCCATGGCGGGCACCTTCGGAGCGCTGGCCTTTGGTCTGCAGCACTTCCGCCCGGGCCTGCCTTGGGCCGGAGTTCTGGCTAACCGCGTGGCCAGCGGACGGCACGCACAGATGTTGCAAGATGCTCTGCCTTCGCAAGACGGAGAGGCGGCTTCGCGTTGGTTGGGTGCGGTGATGCGCAACCCTGCGTTCGCCTTGCCCGAACGCCACCTGGGGCTGACAGTGGCGAGCGAGTTGCTCGATGCAATGGCCCGGCTCGATGCCGCTGCCGACGCCTTGCTTAGCACGCCGCTGGGCAAGCTGGACTCGGCCGATCTTGCGCGTTGGTCGGTCAGCTTTGACGCCCCTACCGAGCGCCCTTCGATAGCGCCCCTGTTGGCCGGAAAGACGGTGGCGGTGGCGCGTGATGCTGCGTTCTGCTTCATCTACGCTGCCAACCTGGACACCTTGCGCGCGTTGGGTGCGCAGGTGGTGTTTTTCTCGCCACTGGCCAACGATCCCGTGCCCACATGCGATGCAATCTGGTTGCCCGGTGGCTACCCCGAGCTGCACGCAGAAACTTTGTCGATCAGCGACACAACCCGCGACAGTCTGGTGGTCCATGTCAACACGGGACGCCCGGTCTGGGCCGAGTGCGGCGGAATGATGGTGCTGTTCGACGCAATAGTGGACTTGGAGGGGCGCAGCCATGTGTCGTGGGGTCTGTTCCCGGGTGTGGTGCGAATGCAGCCACGACTTGCCGCGCTGGGACCACAGAAGCTGGAACTGGCGACAGGCGAACTGCGAGGACACACCTTCCACTATTCAGTCTGCGAAACAGCTCTGGAGCCGGTGCTACATACGGCCTCCGCGCGTGGTGGTGCAAAGTGCGCTGGCGAGGCGGTGTACCAACGAGGTGCCTTGCGAGCCAGTTATTTCCACGCCTGGATGGCGTCCAGTCCAACGGCCGCAGCGGCGCTTTTTCTGCCGGAGGTGTTGGCATGAACCAGGACCAGTTGAGCACCCGCTGTCTGCCGCAAGAGGCCATAGAGTATCCGTGCGCATTGGGCATCAAAGTGGGGGCCCCGGAGCTTAGGTCGCCTGTCCGCGTGCGGAGCACGTTCCGAGAGCTCGGTCACATACCTGTGATGCACGACGCGCAGAACATAAGGAGGTTCTTCGTGGACGGGGCTGGCTCACGCACAGGTTGTCAAAGCGTTCGCAAAGTGCGTACGCAGCACGTATTTGTGATCCTGACAGAGTCGTCGAGGATTCAAACAGGAGATGAAGCATGACGTCGGGCACGGTCTGGTTCGTTGGCGCTGGTCCTGGCGATCCGGAGTTGATCACGGTCAAGGGTCGTGGCTTGATTGAGCGAGCCGGCGCGATCTTGTTTGCGGGTTCGCTCGTCAGCGAAGCCGCCCTGCGCTGGGCCTCAGCAGGCTGCGCGATTGCCGACAGCAAGAACATGACCCTGGAGCAGATGTCTGCTTGGCTCATCGAGCATGCCGCCCGCTGCGATACGGTGGTGCGGCTACAGACCGGCGATCCTGGCCTTTACGGCGCGCTGATTGAGCTGGTGCAGCCGCTGGACGCGGCGGACGTCGCCATCCAGGTGGTACCGGGTGTTTCGTCGGCAATGGCCAGCGCGGCAGCAGCAGTGGAGAGCCTGACCCTGCCCGAAGTCACGCAGACCGTGATCTTCACCCGCGTCGAGGGACGAACCCCCATGCCCGAGGGCGAGTCGCTGCGTGAGCTGGCTGCGCACCACAGCACGCTGTGCATCTTCCTGAGCATCACCTTGCTGGGCAAGGTGTCGGCCGAGTTGCTGGCGGCGGGCTGGTCGCCCGACGCGCCGGTGGTGGTGGTGCACAAGGCCAGCTGGCCGGGCGAGGAAAAGATCGTGCGCGGCACGGTCGCCACTATTCAGGCCCTGTGCCGCGACGCCAGAATCGCCAGCCAGTCCATGGTGATCGCCAGCCCCACGCTGGGCGCGCGCCAATGGACCACCCTGGCGAAATCCAAGCTGTACGACGCCAGTTTCACCCACCGTTTCCGGCGCGCCAGCGTGCCCGCTTCAACCCTCACATCGGACGCTCCATGAACACCGAATCCATTCTGCTGGTGGGCCACGGCTCGCGCGAAGCCTCGGGCAACGACGAGATCTTTTCCTTCGCCGAACAGTGGCGCCAGCGCCAGCCGGGCTGGCGCATCGAGGTCTGCTTCATCGAGTTTTCCGAGATCACCATGAGCGAGGGCCTGAAGCGCGCCGCCACCGGCGCCAGCCGCGTGATGGTGGTGCCACTGATCTTGAACGCGGCGGGCCACGTGAAGATGGACATTCCGCAGGCCATCGATGGCGCCCGCCTCCAGTTCCCGTTGGTGCAGTTCCTGTATGCGCCGCACTTGAGTGCCTGCGACCCGATCCTGGCCATCCTGCGCCGCCGCCTCAAGGGCGCGATGCAGGCGCTCGACATGCCCGACCCCAGCACCACCGGCGTGGTGCTGCTGGGGCGCGGTTCGTCGGACCGGCAGGCCAACGGCGACATGGCCAAGATGGCGCGCTGGTTGCTGGAGGAAACCGACCACGATCTGGTGGACCTCGCCTTCACCGGCATCACTCACCCGCGCTTGGAAAAGACGGTTCAGCGCCAGAGCATGCTCGGCATGAAGCAGGTGGTGGTGCTGCCGTACTACCTGTTCAACGGCACGCTGGTGGAGCGCATCACCCGTCAGGTCGAGCACTTGAAGGCTCAGTACCCGACGCTGCGTTTCGCCTCCACCAAATACTTTGGGTTCGAGAAGGAAATTGTCGAGTTGTTGGAGCAGCGCGTAAACGACATGCGGCGCAACGCGCCGGTTGCGCTGATGCCTTGCGACGGCTGCAAATACCGCAGCTTTGCCGAGGAACACGGCATGGGAGGTCACCACCACGACGACGCGTTGCCGCACAGTCACGACCACACGCACGACCATGCTGACGCATGAACACCCCCACGCACCTGTACACGCGCATGAGTACGACCATGCCCATGGCCACAAGCGCCCCCATGACCATGCCAACGCCTGAGACGGCCAACGTCATCACCGAGCAGCTCACTGCAGCGGGTCGCGCCATCGAGCACGACTCGTTTGCCGTGATCGACCGCGAGGTGCTTTCTCACCCCTACATGCCCGAACAGTGGCCCATCGTGCGCCGCATGATCCACGCCAATGCCGATTTCGACTTCAACGGCCTGACCGATTTCCATCCCCAGGCGGTGGAGCGGGGGGTGACCTCGATCTTGTCTCGCGCAACCCGTGTGGTGGCGGATGTGGAGATGATCTGTGTCGGCCTGTCGGCGCCGCGCCTGGGGCACTTCGGCATGAGCACGCACCAGTTCATCTCCGACCCGGACGTGATCGAGCAGGCCAAGGCCGAAGGCACCACCCGCGCGGTGCAAGCCATGCGCAAGGCACACCGACTGGGCCTGATCGACGGTGCCATCGTCGGCATCGGCAACGCGCCCACGGCGCTGATCGAGATCGTGCGCCTGATCCATGAAGAGGGTGCGCGCCCTGCTCTGGTGGTGGGCATGCCGGTGGGTTTCGTGTCGGCGGCAGAGTCCAAGGATCTGATGGCGCTGGAGACCGATGTGCCATGGATCGTGATCCGTGGCCGCAAGGGCGGCTCCACCCTGGTGGTTGCCGCGATCCACGCGCTGCTGGGCCTGGCCGAAGCCAGGGAACTGGCCGCATGATGAAAAAAGACGCGCCCCGCGGCACGCGCACCGGTTTCACGACCGGTGCGTGTTCCGCTGCGGCGGCGCGCGCGGCCGCCATCGGCCTGATCACGGGAGAGGTGCCCGGCGAGGTCGAGTGCCTGCTGCCCAACGGCGACGTGGTGCGCTTCGCCGTGCAGGACGGCCGGGTGGACGGCAGCGGCACCCAATGCACCGCCCACGCCATGGTGATCAAGGACGCGGGCGACGACCCGGACTGCACCGACAAGGCCCACCTCACCGCCGACCTGCACCTGCTGCCCGGGCAGCCGGGTCAGGTCGTGCTGGCGGGCGGTGTCGGCGTCGGCACGGTCACCATGCCCGGCCTCGGCTTGGCGGTGGGCGGCCCGGCCATCAACCCGGTGCCGCGCCGCAACATCGAGGCCAATGTTCGCCTGGTGGGGCAGGGCCTGCTGGACGAGATGGGCCTGGAGGTGCGTATCTCGGTGCCGCAGGGCGAAGAGATGGCCAAGAAGACGCTGAACGCGCGCCTGGGCATCCTGGGCGGCATCTCCATCCTGGGCACCACCGGCATCGTCAAGCCGTATTCCACCGCCGCCTACCGCGCCAGCGTGGTGCAGGGCGTGCAGGTGGCGGGCACGCTGGGCCACGGCGTGGTGGTGCTGACCACCGGCGGGCGCACCGAAAAATTTGTGATGGAAGAAATGCCCGAACTGCCCGAGCCGGCGTTCGTGCAGATGGGCGATTTCTTGCGTTACGCCATGGGCGCGGCGGTGAAGGCCGGGCTAAAGAAGGTAATCATAGGTGGCATGGTCGGCAAGCTGACCAAGATCGCCCAGGGTGAAACCATCACCCACGCGGGCCGCGCCGAGGTGGACACCGGCCTGCTGGCCGATCTGGCCGCTCGCGTGGGAGCGCCTCCCGAGGTGTGCGAGGCCATTCGCGGTAACGAGACGGCGCGCTACGCTGGCGAGCGCATGGACGCGCTGGGCCTTGGCAGCGCGTTCCACACCGCGCTGGCGCAGAAGGTCATCCAGACCCTGCGCACGCGCTACCCCGATCAATTTGAATTGCAGGTGCTGGTCTGCGACTTTGACGGTCGCAAGATTGCGCAGGCGGAAGGCTGACATGGAAGTGGCTCCCGTGATCGACAAATGCCGCATCGTTGGAGTGCTGGACGATGGCGTTGCCAGCCTCGGTACCACGGCGCTGCAGCACCTGCGGGCGGCCCAACTTGTGATCGGCGGCACGCGCACGCTGCAGCTCCTGGCTGCGCACATCTCGCCCGACGCGGTGCAGCACGACCTGAGCGGCGCGCTGTCGCAGGTGCCCGAGTGGATCCGCGCCGCGCAGGCCGAGGGCCGGCGTGTGGTGGTGCTGGCCACCGGCGATCCGCTGTGCCACGGCATCGCAGCCTACCTCGCGTCACGCCTGTGCATCGAGGCCATCGAGGTGATGCCGAACGTGTCCACGCTACAGCTCGCCTGCGCCCGGCTGGGCCTGCCCTGGCAGGACATGAAGTTCTCCTCCGTGCACAGCAAGGACGCGGGCGACTGGGTGCCGGGCTCACCTCCCAATCACGGGCTGTACGCGCTGCTGCGCGATATCCGCCAGCACGACCGCCTGGCTGTGCTGACCAGCCCGGACAACACCCCCGACCGGATCGCTCGCATGCTGATCGCCGAGGGTCTGGCGGACGAGGTCGAGATGGCCGTGGCCGAACGCTTGTGCCAGCCCGAAGAACGCATCGTCAGCGGCATGTCCCTCAGCGCCGCCGCGCAGATGCCCTTTGCCGACCCCAACGTCGTGCTGCTCTGGCGCACCCGCCTGCGCGCGCCGCAGGTGCTGCTGGGTCTGCCGGACGCGAGCTTCGAGCAGCGCCACCCCGAGAAGGGGCTGATCACCAAGCACGAGGTGCGCGCGGTGTCGCTGGCGCGTCTGCAGTTGCGCGCCGACAGCGTGGTCTGGGACATCGGCGCGGGTTCGGGCGCGGTGGGCCTGGAGGCGGCGCGCCTGTGCCGCAACGGCCATGTGTACGCGATCGAAAAGAACGCGGACGACGCGGCCATAGTGCAGCGCAACCGCCTGGCCATGGGCATCAGCAACCACACCCTGCTGCACGGCAAGGCGCCCGAGGGCCTGCAAGCCTGGGCCGACCCGGACGCGGTGTTCGTGGGTGGCTCGGGCGGAGAGTTGGCCGAGCTGATCGCGCTGATCTTGAAACGACTTCAACCGCAGGGCTGGCTGGTGATGAACTTCGTGACGATTGAAAACCTGGGGGTGGCCGTGGCCACGTTGAAGGAGCAGCGTGCGAGCTGGGACGTGCTGCAGTTACAGGGCTCGCGCAGCAAGCCCATCCTGCACATGCACCGCATGGCGGCGGAGAACCCGGTGTGGATCGTCTGCGCGCAGACCGGAGGTGTGGCATGACGCAAACTGGCACGCTGTTTGGCGTCTCCCTCGGTCCCGGCGACCCGGGCCTGATCACCCGCCGCGCCTGGGCACTGCTGGAGCGGCGCGACGCCATCTGGACCTACCCGGTGCGCAGCCTGCGCAAGGACAGCTACGCGCTGGACATCGCGCTGCGCGCCGGGCTGGCGCTGCCCGGGCAGCACCAGTCGCTGCTGTTCCCGATGACACACGACGCCGAGAAGTTGGCGCGCCACTGGTTGAAGGCGGCGGAGACGGTGCGCGAGATGCTGGCCAGCGGGCAGGACGTGCTGTTCCTGGTCGAGGGTGACGCCTCCACCTACGCCAGCTTCTGTTACCTGGCCCGCGTGCTGCGCGAGCTGGACCCGGGGGCCCGCATCGAGATCGTGCCCGGCGTGACCTCGTTCAACGCTGCCTGCGCGCAGCTGCAGGTGCCGCTCTCGGAGCAGGACGACACCATCGCCATCGTGCCCGCCGCCTACGGCATCGCGGCGGTGGAGAAGATGCTCGACGACTTCGACACCCTGGTGCTGATGAAGGTCAAGCCGCTGCTGGACGATCTGATCACCCTGCTGGAGCGGCGCGGCCTGCTGGCGCACAGCCGCTTCATCGAAAAAGCCGGCTCACCGGTTGAGCGCATCGTCACCGACGTGGCCGAACTCAAGGGCACGAAGGTCAACTACCTGTCGCTGCTGCTGGTTAAGAACCCCGGGCGCGAGCGCGGCGACATGCAACGCGGCTGCCGCAAGAAGACCAGTACCGAAATTGAAGAAGAGGAAACCCAGGAATGACCACCCAAGAAACTGCTGTGCGCGTCGTCCTCGTGGCGATCACCAAACACGGCGCCGAGCAGACTGCCGATCTCGCGCGCCAGATGCCCGGAGCCCACGTGTGCGTTGCGACCAAGTTCGCGCCGCTGATGGCGGGTCTGCCCAACTCGGTGCGCTCATACAGCGGAGCCTTTCGCGACGAGATCGCCACGCTGTTCGCCGACTTCGATCAGGTGGTGTTTTTTGTGTCACTGGGCGCCGTGGTTCGCCTGATCGCGCCGCACCTCAAGAGCAAAGACGAAGACCCCGGCGTGCTGGTGGTGGACGACGCGGCCCAGTTCGTGATCCCGGTGCTGTCCGGTCACGTCGGCGGCGCCAACGCCATGGCCGAAACCGTGGCCACCCTGCTCGGCGCCACGCCGGTGCTGACCACGGCGTCGGACGTGGGCAAGACCATTCCGGTGGACATCCTGGGTCGCGAGTTGGGGTGGAAGGTTGAGGCACCCAAGATCAACATCACGCGTGTGTCGGCCCACGTGGTCAACGGCGAGCCGGTGGCCGTGGTGCAGGAAGCGGGCAGCCCGCACTGGTGGACCCGGCCCACGCCGCTTCCGCCCAGTATCCACCGCTTCGAGCGCCTGGCCGACGTGGACCTGGCGCGTTTCAAGGCCGTGCTGTGGATCACCCACGCGCCAGTGACCGCCGCGCACTGGGCCGAACTGCACGAGCGCCTGGTCGTTTACCGCCCGCCGGTGGAGACGCAGGCGTGAACGTGGCTGTGGGCCTGGGTTGCGACCGCGGCACGCCTCTGGCCACGCTGCAGGACGCGTTGCGGGCGGCGCTCGCGCAGGCCGGGGCGTTGGCCCCAGATGTGGTGGCAGCGGCCAGCATCACGCTCAAGGCTGACGAAGCAGGCCTCCTCGCCCTGGCCGCCAAACAAGGCTGGGCCATGACCTTCTTTACCCCTGCCCAGCTCGCCGGGGTGCCGGTGCCCAACCCGTCGGAGACCGTGCGCCGGTACACCGGCACCCCATCGGTCAGCGAGGCCGCGGCCCTGCTGGCAGGCGCCCGAGTCTTCGGCCACGAACAGGCTTTGCCCATGACCGCCTTGCTGGTCGAAAAATTCAAACACCGTGGCGCCGATGGGCGCAACGCCACGGTTTCCATTGCCCGCTGTGACAGTTTTCTTTTTCTCACCCCTGAACGGAGCACGCCATGACTTCATCCACCACCACCCCCATCCCCGACGACCAGCGCGTGAGCGCCACGCGTAGCCTGCTGCTGCAACTGTGCGCTGGTGCCGTGCTGGGCCTGGTCGTACTGTACGGCGTGGCTTTTGCTGAAAGCCCCATCGCGCACAACGCCGCGCACGATGTGCGCCACGTCACGGTCAAGCCTTGTCATTAAGAGAGTCACCCCCGACGCGCTTCGCGCGACCCCCTCAAGGGGGCAACGCGTGTGGCCCGGCAAAGCCGGCTCCACCGCGTTCCCGGTTGGGGCACTTAGGGCGTTTCGGATCGCGCGGCCGACGGGTTGCCACCTATCTGTGTATGGAGAGTTTCATGATTTTTCGACGATTGATCTGGGCGGCGCTGGCCGTGGCCATGCTGGTGGGGGGCTTGCAATCGGGCCTGCAGCAATGGCAAACCATGCCGATCATCCTGGCGGCTGAAGGGCTCGAAAGCCAGAAGGTGGAGACTGCGTTGGCGGTTGCCGACACGCACGCACACGGGGACGGTGCGGCGCACGATCATGGTGACGACGCAGAAACATGGACGCCCGCCGATGGGGTGGAGCGCCAGATCTGGACTTGGGTGGCCAATGTGCTGCACGCGTTCAGCATGGCGCTGCTCGTGCTGGCCGTGATGGCGGTGTGCCAGTGGCGCGGCAGCGCCTTGCGCGCTTTGCCCTTGGCCGCCTGGGTGGCCGCCGCCGGCTGGTTGAGCTTTCACTTCTGGCCTTCGCTGGGCCTGCACGCCGAGATCCCCGGCATGGACGCAGCCCGACTGGGTTCGCGCCAGGGCTGGTGGGTGCTCGCGGCGGGTGGTGCGGCGCTGGCCTGTGCGGCGGTGGCGCTGGTGCGCAGCCCCCTGCGCTGGGCCGTCGCAGCCGGCTGGCTGGCGTTGCCCTTCGTGGTCGGAGCGCCGCACATCATGGCCGACCCGCTGGCCGGTTTCACGCGTGAGGCCCAGGTGGCGCTGCGCCAGCTGGGCAGCCAGTTCATCTGGACCACCGCTTGGCTGTCGCTGTCGTTCTGGCTGAGCATCGGCGTGTTGGCCGGCCTGGCCTTCCAGCGCTGGCTGCACCCCGCCGTGGCGGCCGTGCTGGAGCGCTCGGATGCGGGCTGTGCCCCAGCCATGAAAGCCCCGCAATGAGCGACGTCAAAGGCAAGATCATGCTGGTGGGCATCGGCCCCGGCAGCCACGATCACATGACCCAGCGCGCGCGAGACGCGATCGCCGAGGCCGATGTGGTGGTGGGCTACGTCACCTACATCAAGCTCGTGGCCGATCTGCTGGAAGGCAAGGAGGTCATCCGCAAGGGCATGACCGAGGAGTTGGACCGCGCAGTCCATGCCCTGGCCAGCGCCCGCGAGGGCAAGAAGGTGGCCCTCATCTCCAGCGGAGACGCCGGGGTGTATGGCATGGCCGGGCCGACCTATGAGGTGCTGTTCCAGGCCGGCTGGACGCCCGAGTCGGGCGTCCAGGTTGAGGTGGTGCCGGGTGCATCGGCCATCAACGCCTGCGCGGCGCTGGTGGGTGCGCCCCTCACGCACGACTTCTGCTCCATCTCGCTGAGCGACCTGCTCACACCCTGGCCCGTAATCGCGCGGCGGCTGGACGCGGTGGCGGCGTCGGACTTCGTGGTGGCGCTCTACAACCCCAAGAGCGGCCGCCGCACCCAGCAGATCGTGCAGGCACAGGCGCTGTTGCTGCGCCATCGCCGGCCCGACACCCCGGTGGCGGTGGTCAAGTCGGCCTACCGGCGGCGCGAGCGCATCGAGTTCACCACGCTGGACAAGATGAGCGAGTGCGACATCGGCATGCTGACCACGGTACTGATCGGCAACAGCCACACCTTCGTGCAGCACGGCCTGATGGTCACGCCGCGCGGCTACGCCAACAAGTACGACCTGGACGACGGTGGCAGCACCCGCACGGGCGAGAAAGCAGGACGCTCGCTTTCCACCGGCTTGCTGGGTTGGATGGAGAACCTGCGTGCCGACCATGCCGATGGCGCGAGCCTGGCCGCACTGGCGCAGCAGCACCGGCTGCCGGTGGACTACGTTGAAGCCGTGCTCAACACACCCGTCGAGGAAGGGGTGGCCCCTTCGGCGGATGCAGAGGATCAGGCCGAATAAGGCGCTCCTGCGCGCGCACTTCGCCCCTGAGCGGACTATGCCAACCACCACCTGATGCCACCCACGAGATCCGTTCCATGAGCTACATGGTCAAAGAAGTTTTTTATACCCTGCAGGGTGAAGGCGGCAACGTCGGCCGTGCGGCAGTGTTCTGCCGGTTCGCCGGTTGCAATCTCTGGTCCGGGCGGGAAGCCGATCGCGCGAGCGCTCAATGCCAGTTCTGGGACACCGATTTTGTCGGCGTGGACGGCACTGGTGGGGGGAAGTTCGATTCGGCCCAGGCACTGGCGGACCAGGTTTCAGTCCAATGGCCAGCATCGGTGGCGGGGCGCAAGCTGGTCGTGCTGACGGGCGGTGAACCGTTGCTGCAGGTCGATTCCGCGTTGATCGACGCATTGCACCGCGGCGGGTTTGAGATTGCGGTGGAGACCAATGGCACGATCGCTGCGCCTGCAGGGGTGGACTGGCTGTGCGTCAGTCCCAAGGTACGCACATTCCTGAAGATACGTGCGGGCCACGAGCTCAAAGTTGTTGTTCCCCAGCCCGGCATCGACCTGGACGCGTTGATCGAACTGAACTTCGAGCGCCATCTGCTGCAGCCCATGGACGGCCCTGCGTTGAAAGAAAACACCCTCTGGGCCATTGATTACTGTCTGCGTGACCCCCGCTGGCGCCTGACCCTGCAAACCCACAAGATGGTCGGAATCCGATGACATACGAAATTTCGCAAAGTTTCTTCTTTGACGCTGCGCACACCCTTCAGCGCGAGATCGAGACCGAAGCCAGCACGCGTATACATGGGCACACCTACCGAGGCGAGGTCGCGGTGATGGGTGTGGTTGACCCCCACACGGGCATGGTGGTCGATTTGGGGCAGCTGCGTTTGCTGGTGACGCAGGTGCGTGCGCAGTTGGACCACCGGCTGCTGGACGAGGTACCCGGCCTGGGCATTCCGACCCTCGAAAACCTCTGCGCTTTCATCGCCCAGTTTGCGGGGTTGACGGAGTTCCGCTTGAGCCGTGTTTCGGTGTGGCGCGACGGTATCGGGGACCGTTGTGATTTGCGCTTCGCGCGCACTCTTCCTTTCCAAGTCTGATATGCACGAACCCATCAAGCCTCACATCGGCGGCTACAAGCGCCACCTGTTGGTCTGCACCGGTCCACGTTGTACGCAGGATGGCGCCTCGCAGGCCCTGTTCGATAGCCTTGGCAACAAGTTCAAGGCCGCTGGTTTGCACGAGGGCGAGTTGCGTGTGAAGCGCAGCCGCGTGAGTTGCTTTGCCGCCTGCAAGGGCGGGCCGGTGATGTGCGTGCAGCCCGACGGCACCTGGTACTACAACGTCACTGAAGCCAACATGGACCGCATCATCGACCAGCACTTGGTCGGCGGACAAGTGGTGCAAGAGCTGGTGTTTCATCAGGGCCCCGGAGGCGTTGATGCCGAATGAGTCGGACATTAGGGGCTTTGTCTCCATCGTCGGCGCCGGTCCCGGACCGGCCGACCTGATGACTCAACGCGCGCTTGATCGCTTGCAAAGGGCCGACGTGGTTGTGTACGACCGTCTGATCTCACCCGAGGTGCTGGCGCTGATTCCGCAAGGAGCGCAGCGCGTGTTCGCGGGCAAGGCCCTGGGAAATCACGCCATTCCACAAGAGGCAATCCACGCCCTGCTGGTGCAGCACGCCAAGGCGGGCCGGCGAGTGGTGCGGCTCAAGGGTGGAGATCCTTATGTGTTCGGACGTGGCGGTGAGGAAGTGCAAGCCATGCAAGCGCAACGTGTACCGTTCGAGGTCGTACCGGGCATTACAGCCGCGAGCGGTTGCTCGGCAGGAGCGGGCATCCCCCTCACTCACCGCGACCTCGCGGCCAGCTGCGTGTTCCTGCCCGGACATCTGGCCGACGACAAAGCCACGCACGATTGGCGGGCGCTGGCGCGCCCCGGACAAACGCGGGTGTTTTACATGGGAATACAACGTCTAGCCCACATCGCGGAACGGCTGATCGCCCACGGCCTGAGCCCCAACACCCCAGCGGCCGTCGTACGCGACGGCACGCGCTCCACACAAACCGTGGTGGCCTGCAGCCTGCGCCGCCTGGTTGAACAGGCCCCGGCCTACGGCCCCCATCCCGGTTTGCTGATCATTGGCGAGACAGTGCAACTGAGCCCAGACTTCCATGCGGAGTGAAACGCCAACGGCCGAGAAGTCCTACGACAAGGCCGAGAGAGGGAGTGCCAAGGTATCACCTACGCCCTTGACGGTAGGCGCGAAATTATATGCATCATCGTTCCTGAGCGAGAAAGGCAATGAAGACTGCACGACATCGCGGTGCCTGATAGCTTCTCGTGCGGCGCTTCAGCGAGCATCGCACGATCGAACTGATCAGCAGCTATCAACGAGGGGCTGACCGAATTGACCAACAATAAGCACGCATCCAACGCGAACATCCTGTCGCCGTGCGGCATCGAATACTGAGCCCGCCATGCCCGACAAACCTGCCCTTGATCGGACCTTCTCCCCGGCCGAGCGAGACGCTGTTTACCGCGCCATTTTTGAACGGCGCGATATGCGTCACTTCGCAGGGGGAACGGTTGCGCCGGAGCTGATGCGCCGGCTGCTCACCGCCGCTCACCATGCGCCCAGCGTGGGTTTCATGCAGCCCTGGCGTTTTTTGCGGGTGGCGTCGCCGTTGCTGCGGTGCAAGTTGCAGGCATTGGTGGAGCAAGAACGCGTGCAGACTGCGAGAGCGTTGGGTGAGCGGGAAGAGGCTTTCATGCGCCTCAAGGTCGAGGGTGTCAATGACGCGGCCGAGGTCTGGGTGGTCGCGCTCGCAGATGGACGTGAGCAGCATGTGTTTGGTCGCAGGACACTTCCACAGATGGACCTCGCCTCGACCGCCTGCGCGATCCAGAACCTCTGGCTGGCCGCCCGGGCCGAGGGGCTTGGAATGGGTTGGGTTTCGCTGTTTGACCCAATCGCTGTGGCGTGCCTGCTTGGAATGCCCGACGGGGCCGAGCCGATCGCTTTGTTGTGCATCGGTCCCGTGCATGATTTTTACGAGGAACCGATGCTTCAACGGCAGCGGTGGGCCTCGCGTTGCGCGTTGGACGATGTGCTGTTTGAAGACACTTGGGCGCAGCCTCTTGGATCGAAGTCACCAAGCTAGCTAGCGCCCTAGATGTGGATGTTGGCGCTGTTTTTGAATGCCGAGCCCTCGCACGAAATCTTAGACGGCCGCTTCGCCTGCCACGGGCTGCAAACAACATAGCTTTGCCGACTACAGCGAGCGCGGACCGCTTGAAGGCGGCAGAGCCCTGAGCTGCAGCGACTTCTCGCTCGCTTCCTGGAAGCTACCCACGCGCTGCAGCGTGAGCTTGCCGTTCTTCGGGTCGAAGGTCACCAGCATGGAGGCGCTGGCCTGGTCGTCGTTGAGAACGGCCACGTATTCGATCTGCGGTGTGGCCGAGAGCTTGGCCTGCAGTTCGTTGATCTGCTCTCAAGGGAGTGGGTGCCCTGAGTACGGATTGACCGTGTTGCCAGCTGCCACTGTTCTGCAAAGCCCATTGAACAGGTTGGGGAGACCAGCGCGTCCGCCTTCGAGAAGATTCCAAGCATTGGGACAGCAGGCTTTCTGACTTAGCCTGTAATGGAATGCGGCCCAGATTTGACGCAGGGCAGTGGTCAGCCTGACCGGCCGACGCTCCGCTATCTATAGCAGCCCGCATTGACCTTTTTCTGAGGAGCAGGCCACTTCAAGGCACCGGCAACACGATGTCAACCCGCCCGCCGCCCAATGAGCCACCTGAAAGCTTCAGCTCCCCATGGTGGCTGGCCACCAGGTCGCTCACCACTGCCAGCCCAACGCCGTGCCCGGGCATTCGCTCGTCCCCCCGCACGTGCAGCTGCAGGATGGACTCGGTGTCGCTGAATCCAGGGCCGTCGTCCTCGATGCGAATGCACAAGGATCCCGGCTCACGCCATATCCGCACCAGGACCTGGGTGCGCGCCCACTTGGCCCCGTTGTCCAGCAGGTTCCCAAGCATCTCGAACAAGTCGCCCTCGTCGATGCGCCAGGTCAGGTCGGCTGGGCACTCGACGCTGAAGTCCAATGCCCTTTCGGCATACACCTTGGCCAGCGCGTCGCGAATGCGCTCCAGGATTGGCGCCACCAGAAGTGGCGGCGCAAAACGCGCGGCGCCCCCGGCGATGGCGCGCCCCAGCTGGTGCTGCACGATGTCATCCATGCGGCTCACCTGCTGGGCTACGGTGGCTGGCAGTTGCGCCGGCTCGGCCATGGCGCTGCGCAGAACAGCAAGCGGAGTCTTCAGGCTGTGAGCGAGAAAGCTCAGCGCGTCGCGATGTCGGGCCTGACGCTTGCGCTCCTGCTCAATCAGGTTGTTCAGGTTGTCCGTGAGGCTGGAGATTTCGGTAGGGTAGCGGCCCTCGATGCGCGATTGCCCGCCATCTTCGATACGCCGGATCTCGCTGGCCACGTGCCGCAGCGGCGCCAGGCCCCACCGCAACAGCCACAGCTGCGCCAGCAACAGCAGCACGGCAGCACCCCCCAGCCAGAGCCAAAGGGTGCGGGTGAAGGCACCGACTTCGCGGTCGAAGGCCGCGCGGTCCTCCAGCACCGTGAGCACCAGCGGTGCCTCACGCTCGGAGGCCTTCCAGGTGACGGCATAGCTGACCGACAGGAAGGACTTGCCGGCCCCATCCACCGTCTCGTTGCGCCATTGACCGGGTTGCTGGCTGCGCCGGAACGGTGGCTGCAGGCCCAGGGTCGAGGCCGACTGCCACTGATCCCTGCGCAGCACGTTATATATGCCCGCGTACAGGCCGGAACCCGGAAGCGACAGGCGCGGCTCCGCAAACTCTGGCGGCATCACCAGCGCTCCGCCAGCATCGAGTTCGGCAGCGGCCAGCAGCAGGTAGATGGTGCTCTGCAGCCGGCCGAAATAGGCCGCCTGCACGCTTTCGGTATTCGCACGCTGCACCGCCAGCCCCGCGCCGGCCATAAATGCCAGCAGTACCACCGCAGCACCCAGAAGCAGGCGGGTACGAATGGAGTAGCCGGCCTTCATTCGAGGGTGAACCGGTAGCCCCGCCCCCGCACGGTCTCGATCGGGCCGACGCTGCCGTCGGGGTCGAGCTTGCGCCGCAGGCGGCCCACCAGCACCTCCAGAACGTTGCTGTCGCGGTCTTCCCCGTGCGGGTACAGGTAGTCCGACAGCGCCTGCCTGGTGACGATGGCCGGGCGCTGGCGCACCAGGTGCTCGAGCAGGCGGTACTCGAACGCTGTGAGCTCCAGCACCGCGCCGCTGAGCCGCACCGCCTGCGCCGACGGGTCGATGCTGAGGGGGCCAAGCGTCAGCATGTCAGTGGGGGCCCCCAGCGAGCGCCGCAGCAAGGCCTTGAGCCGCGCCGCCAGCTCCGGGTATTCGAAAGGCTTGACCAGGTAGTCGTCGGCCCCGGCTTCCAGGCCCACCACTTTGTCTTGCCAGCTGCCGCGCGCGGTGAGGATCAGAATGGGCAGGGCGCTTCCGGCCTGCCTCAGACGCTGCACGATGGTCAGCCCATTCAGCTTGGGCAACCCCAGGTCAACGATGACAAGATCGACCGGGTACTCGCGCGCCAGAAACAGACCCTCTTCGCCGTCCTTGGCCTGGTCGACCCGGTAGTCATCGGCCTCCAGCTGGCGGGCCAAGGTGAGCCGTAGCGCGGCATCGTCCTCGATCAGTAACAAGCGCATTGGTCTGAAGCTGCAGCAGGTTGGCCTTAGCGGGTCTGGCCAGTGACGACGTCAATCTGGATCACGCGGACCTCACCAGCCGGCGTAACCACCTTGATGCGCCATACCGGCTGGCCCGAAGACTCGAGCTTCTCAACGGACAGCACGCGGCCGCCACTGGCCCGCTGGGCCACTGCAGCCGCGTCGTCGCGGCTCAGATCGGCCCAGGCCAGGTTGGATGCCAGCAGCAGGGTGGCGCAGAGTAGTTTGGCAAATGTGTTCATCGGTTGTAAGTATCAAGGTATTCGCGTCCGCCACGTTCATCACGCCTGCCCTGGTATTGGCGTCCACCCTGGTACTCGCTCTCAATCGGAGTGAATGAAACGCGAATCGGCAAGGTGCGGCCTGGGTTCTCGCGGGTCACCGTGCTGTAGACCTGGCCGCGGTACTCGTATTCGACTTGGTAACCCGTGAGGCGGGACTGCACGTCGTTGACAGTGCGGCAGTTCTGCACCTGGCGCTGCTGCGGCTGGGATGCCTGCTGGTAGCCACCACCCCAGTTGTTCTGGTTGGCAAAGTGCTCGGCTGCCAGCGCGCCGACCACGGCACCGAGCGCGGTGGCGGCGTCTCGGCCGCGGCCCTTGCCAACCTGGTTGCCGAGCAAGGCGCCGGCCACACCGCCAACCGCCAGCCCCCCGTAATTGCGCGAAGCCGCCACGGGTTGCTGCTCGGTCACCCACTGGCTGGTGCACTCGTTGCGCGGCACGGAGATGTTCTCGTACCGCGGTTCTACGTTGCGCACGCGGGCAGTGTCGTTGAAGGTCTGGGCTTGGACGCCCGCCGCCAGCAACGTGGTCAGACAAAGAATGGAAGTACGTTTCATGGAAAGCTCCTTGGTTGATGTGAGACGGAGCTTAGGAAGAAGTGGGTGAACCGAAGCTGAACGAAATTGATAAATATTTCCTCGCGACCCAGAGTCGCTGGTACCCCCGCAAAGCTTCTCTACAGTCCGAATGAGAATGCAGCATCACGTTGGATAATCTGCCATTACCCAATGTTAGTTTATCCAGAAATCTCGACTTCTTGACCTCCTATATAGTATGTAATATCATGGTACATACTACGGTACGAAATAAAGAGGTGAGCCATGGCCCGAGCCGGAATCTACAAATCCGAAGTGCTGCGTGCACGCGATAAATTGCTGGCCACGGGGCGCCATCCGTCCATCGATGCGGTGCGCG
>NZ_JAOASO010000013.1 GCF_030158645.1 Hydrogenophaga sp.
CGCGCACCACCGCCTTGAACAGTTCTTCCTTGCTCGGGAAGTACAGGAAGAGGGTTCCCTTGGAAACGCCCGCCATGGCGGCGACCTCTTCCACCCGGGTGGCGGCAAAGCCTTTTTCAACAAACAGTGTGAGCGCTGCATCCAGCAGCTCCCCCGGCCGCGCCTGTTTGCGGCGGGTCCGGCGCTGCGGTGCGTCCGGGTCTGCGGCGAGGCGGGGGTCTGAGGCGGGAGTCAGGGGCATGCGGCTGGTTTTAATGACCGGTGGGTTATTAAATATACCCCACACCCCATCTGCCCACCGTGTCCCGCGGGTAAAGCCTTGGCAAACGGGGCGGTGCCCCGCCGCTTCAGGAAAATGCCTGGATGCCGGTGATGGCGCGGCCCAGGATGAGCGCGTGGATGTCGTGCGTGCCTTCGTAGGTGTTCACCACTTCCAGGTTCACCAGGTGGCGCGCCACGCCGAACTCGTCGCTGATGCCGTTGCCACCCATCATGTCGCGTGCCAGCCGCGCGATGTCCAGCGCTTTGCCGCAGCTGTTGCGTTTCAAGATCGAGGTGATCTCCACCGCCGCCGTGCCTTCGTCCTTCATGCGGCCCAGGCGCAGGCAGCCCTGCAAGCCCAGGCTGATCTCGGTCAGCATGTCGGCCAGCTTCTTCTGGATCAGCTGGTTCGCAGCCAAGGGGCGGCCAAACTGGTGGCGGTCCATCACGTACTGGCGGGCACGGAAATAGCAGTCCTCGGCCGCACCCAGCGCACCCCAGGCGATGCCGTAGCGCGCACTGTTCAGACACGTGAACGGGCCCTTCAAGCCACGCACCTCGGGGAAGGCGTTCTCTTCGGGGCAGAACACGCCGTCCATCACGATCTCGCCGGTGATGGAGGCGCGCAGGCCGACCTTGCTGTGGATGGCCGGGGCGCTCAGACCCTTCATGCCTTTGTCGAGGATGAAGCCGCGGATCGAACCTTCGTCGTCCTTGGCCCAGACCACGAACACATCGGCGATCGGGCTGTTGCTGATCCACATCTTGCTGCCCGAGATGCTGTAGCCGCCGGCCACTTTCTTGGCGCGTGTCACCATGCTGCCCGGGTCGGAGCCGTGGTTGGGTTCGGTCAGGCCGAAGCAGCCGATCCACTGGCCGCTGGCGAGTTTGGGCAGGTACTTCTGTTTCTGTTCTTCGGTGCCGAACTCGTTGATGGGCACCATCACCAGCGAGCTCTGCACGCTCATCATGGAGCGGTAGCCCGAGTCCACGCGCTCGACCTCGCGCGCCACCAGGCCGTAGCAGACGTAGTTCAAACCACTGCCGCCGTAGACCTCGGGGATGGTGGGGCCCAGCAGTCCGAGTTCACCCATTTCGCGAAAGATCGCCGGGTCGGTCTTTTCGTGGCGGAAGGCCTCGGTCACACGCGGCAGCAGCTTTTCCTGGCAGTAGGCGTGGGCCGCATCGCGCACCGCGCGCTCATCGTCCGTGAGCTGGGCGTCCAGGTGGAAGGGGTCTTCCCAGCTGAAACTGGCTTTGGCTTTGATGGGGGAAAGCATGGTCGGTGTCTCCGGTTGTTGGGGGGCAATGCGTGCATTGTCTGCCGCTCAAGAATACCTGTCTAATATCGAATAGGTATCCGTCCATACAGGAAAGCTATTCATGGAATTCCGCCACCTGCGCTATTTCCTCGTGTTGGCCGAAGAACTGCATTTCGGCCGGGCCGCGCAGCGCCTGGCCATCACCCAGCCGCCGCTGTCGCTCAACATCCAGCAGCTTGAAGCCTCGGTGGGCGCGCAGCTCTTCACACGCAACAGCCGCGGCGTGCAGCTCACCGCCGCCGGGCAGGCGTTCGTACCGGCCGCGCGATCGCTGCTGGACCAGGCGGGCCTGGCCGCGCGGGAGGCTCGCGAGGTGTCGCAGGGCATGCTGGGCAGTTTGCAGATCGGTTTTGCCGGCACCGTGCTTTACCGGGGGTTGCCGCAAATCCTTCAAGGCTTCGCGGTGGACCACCCCAAGCTGCGCCTGGTGCTGCGCGAACTGAGTTCGAGCGACCAGCTGATCGACCTGATGCACGAACGGCTGGACATCGGCTTCGTGCACACCACGCGCGTGCCGGCCGGCTTCTCGCAGATCCTGGTGTCCAGCCAGCCGTTCGTGGCCTGCCTGCCGGTCGACCATGCGCTGGCGAAGCGCAAGCGCTTGTCGTTGGCGCGCCTGCAGGGCGAGCCGTTTGCGGTGGTCTCGCGCGCTGTCTCGCCCGACTACCACGAGCGCATCCTCGGTCTGTGCGCCGACGCGGGCTTTTCGCCCGAGATCCGGTTTGAGTTGCGCCACTGGCTCAGTGTGGTGTCCATCGTGTCGCAGGGGTTGGGCTGCGCGCTGGTGCCGGCCGCGCTGCAGCAGGCCGGGCTGCCCGGCGCGGTGTTCGTGCCGCTGGATGTGGACACGCCGCCTTATGAAACCCACTGCCTGTGGAAAACCGACAGAGACCAGGCCGCGCTGGGGGCATTCCTGGGCGCGGTGCGTGGCTTTGCCCAACCACTACAGTGAGGCGTTGAAAGAAACCGGCGCCGGCAACGACCGATGCAGGTCCACACACATGGAGAGAACGATGAGCGACAGACAGGTTCTGGTTTTGGGCGGTGGCTGCTTCTGGTGCACCGAGTCGGTGTACGTGGGGGTCAAGGGCGTGACCGACGTGGAGTCGGGCTACAGCAACGGCCACGTGAAGCAGCCGAGCTACGAGGCGGTGTGCACCGGCACGACCGGGCACAACGAAGTGGTGCGGCTGGAGTACGACCCGGCGCAGATCAGCACGCGCGAGATCCTGGAGATCTTTTTCCTGATCCACGACCCGACCACGCTGAACCGCCAGGGCAACGACGTGGGCACGCAGTACCGCAGCGGTATCTACTTCACCACGCCCCAACAGGCGGAGGTGGCGCGGGACCTGATCGACGAGCTGACCGGCGACAAGGCGTTTGGCAAACCCATCGTGACCGAGGTGGTGCCGCTGGACAACTACTCGGCCGCCGAGGCCTACCACCAGGATTTCTTCGAGCGCAACCCCAACCAGGGCTACTGCATGATGGTGGCGGCGCCCAAGGTGGCGAAGTTTCGCAAGACCTTCGCGCGTCTGGCGAAGTAGTGTCTCAAGGCCCTGGATTCAGGCCCGTTTGAGCCGGGCCTGCGCCAGCGGCCAGCAGACGATCACGGCCAGGCCCAGCAGCACCAGCGCCGCAGCACCGAGCTTCCACGGTGGCAAGGTTTCGCCCAGCGACAGTGCCGAAGCGCCCATGCCGAACACCGGGATCAACAAGGCCAGAGGCGTCACCGTGGCGGCCGGGTGTCGCGCCAGCAGCCAGTTCCACACGCCGTAGCCAAACAGCGTGTTGCCCACGGCCTGCCACAGCACGCTGACCCACACCAGACCGCTGGCTTGTTCAACCGAGGTGCGCATGAGCGTTGGCCCCTCGATGAACCACGACAGGGCGAACAGCGGGGGTACCGCAAAAAGGCTGCTCCACACCATGAAGTGCAGCATGTTCACCGGGCCGAGCGACTTCACCACCAGGTTGGCGAGCGACCAGAAGAACGCTGCGCTGAGCACCGTGCCGATGCCCAGCAGCGTGACCGTGGCGTCGAGGTGGGCCGCAATCACGCCCAGGCCGCAGATCGCGAGCAACAACCCGGCGATCTGGAAGCCGCGCACGCGCTCGCCCATGAGCCAGAGCGACAGGCCGATGGTGAAGAACACCTGCAGCTGCACCACCAGCGAGGCCAGACCCGGCGAGATGCTGCTGCGCATGGCCAGAAACAGCAGGCCGAACTGGCCCACGCCCAGCAGCACGCCGAAGGCCGCGATCTTGTGCCAAGGCGCCGTGGGCCGGGGAATGAAGAGCAACCAGGGCAGGGCGGAGAGCGCGAATCGCAGCGTGGCGAGCAGGAACGGCGGCAAGCCGTCCAGTCCCCAGCGGATCACCACGAAGTTGGTGCCCCAGACGAAAACCACCGAGAGGGCGAGCAGGAGGTGGGTGGTGGGCAAGGATCGGTCCGCGGTGGAGGGTGGGGCGCCAGTGTAGCCACGTGCATCCCAGGCAACGGCCACCGCGCAGTCTGTCAGGCGACAGCGCGGGCGGCGCTCACTCGCCGCGCACGGCGGTGGTGAGCGCGCGCGTGTTGAAACGCATCATGTCGATGTAGGTGGGTGCGGCGCCGTCCGCAGCCGAGAGGGAGTCGGAGAACAGCTCTCCCGACGGTTTCACGCCGGTCTCGCGGCCGATCTGATCGATCAGGCGCGGATCGGCAATGCGCTCGACGAACAGGGCCTTGATCTGCTCCTGTTTGATCTGGCGCACCAGCCGGGCCACACCCTTGGCCGACGCTTCGCTCTCCGTGCTCACGCCTTGCGGGGCCAGGAACTTCACGCTGAAGTCGCGCGCGTAGTAGCCAAAGGCGTCGTGCGAGGTGATCACCTTGCGCTGGGCGACCGGGATCGGTGCCCAGGCCGCGCGGATCTCGCGGTCCAGCGCGTCCAGCTTCGCCACATAGGCCCTGGCGTTGCGGTCGTACACGTCACACGCCGCTGCGTCCGCGCGGCACAGGCCCTGGGCGATGTTTTTCACAAACACCTTGGCGTTGCCCACGCTCTGCCAGGCGTGGGGGTCCGTCTCGCCGTGGTCGTGGGCGCCGTGCGCGTGACCTTTCTTCTCCTCGTGACCGGCTTCCTTCATCGGCTCGATGCCCTGGCTGACCACGACTTGCTGTCCCTTGTAGCCGGCGGTCTTGAGCAGGCGGCTCATCCAGCCCTCAAACCCCAGGCCGTTGGAGAACACCACCTGCGCCTGTCCGACCAGCCGCGCCTGCGCAGGCGTGGGCTGGAACACGTGGGCGTCGCTGCCGGGGCCCACCAGCACGTGGACCTGGACCCGGTCACCACCGACCTGGCGCACCAGATCGCCCAGGATGCTGAAGCTGGCCACGGCCTGGATGGGGGCCTGGGCCTGGGCCGACCAGGCGGTGAGGGCCAGCGTGGCGAAAGCGAGGAGGGCGCGGCGTGGAAAGCGCGTGGTGGGGAACATGGTGGTCTTTCGGTTCAGGCCTGGAGGTGGAGGGACTGGGGGCGCTGGTGACGCAGCAGGCCGTGCGGCCCGAACACCAGCGAGAAGAGGTAGGCGCTGCCCAGGCTGAGCACGATCACCGGCCCGGTGGGCCAGTCGGCGTGGTAGGAGACCAGCAGGCCCACCACGCAGGCCAGCAGGGCGAACAGCACGGCCAGGCCCAGCAAGGCGCTCAGGTGGCGCACCCAGAAGCGCGCGGTGGCGGCGGGCAACACCATCATGCCGACCGACATCAGCGTGCCCAGGGCGTGAAAGCCGGCCACGAGGTTGATCACCAGCAGGGCCAGAAAGCCGTAATGCGCCACCGGGCTCCAGCGGCTGTGGCCGCGCAGAAAACCCGGGTCCAGGCAGTCCAGCACCAGCGGGCGGTGGAGCACGCGCAGCGACACCAGGGTGATCAGGGCGATGCTGCCCAGCAGGGTGAGCGCAGCGCTGTCCAGTGCCAGCACGGTGCCGAACAGCACATGCAGCAGGTCCACGCTGTTGCCGCGCACCGAGACGATCAGCACCCCCAGTGCGAGCGACAACAAATAAAACGCGGCCAGGCTGGTGTCTTCGCGCAGCACGGTGTTGCGCGCCACCAGGCCCGAGCCCACCGCCACCGCCAGGCCGGCGACGATGCCGCCGAAGGTCATGGCGCCGAGCGACAGGCCGGCCACCAGATAGCCGATGGCCGCGCCGGGCAGGATGGCGTGGGCCATGGCGTCGCCGGTGAGGCTCATGCTCCGCAGCATGAGAAACACGCCGACCGGCGCGGCGCTCACCGCCAGGGCCACGCAGCCCAGCAAGGCGCTGCGCATGAAGCCAAATTCCACGAACGGCCCCAGCCACAGGTGAGCCCAGAGGAACTGCGTGGTGGCGTCGGCGGCGTCCAGCGGGGTCATGCCGAGACTCCATGGCGGTGTGCATGGGTGCTGGCCGGAGCGCACAGGGTCGCGTCGTCGTCAAACGGTTCCTGCATGCGCAGCGCGCGTTGCCAGTGGGCCGGCGTCAACACCTCGCCCGTGGCACCCCAGGCCACCGGCTCGCGCGCCAGCAGCAGTGTCTGGGGGAAGTGCGCACGCACCTGCGACAGATCGTGCAGCACCGCCACCACGGTTTTGCCCTGCACGTGCCAGCGGTGCAGCAAGGCCAGCAGGTCGTCGGTGGTGCGCTGGTCCACCGCGGCAAAAGGTTCGTCGAGCAGCACCACGGGCGCGTCTTGCAGGATCAGGCGGGCAAACAGGGCGCGCTGCATCTGGCCGCCCGAGAGCGTGTCGATGCTGCGCCGCTCGAAACCCAGCAGACCCACGGCGTCCAACGCGCGGTGGCAGCTTGCGTGGTGTGCCGGCGTGAAGCGGCCCAATGCACCCACCTCGTGCCACAGACCCAGCATCACGAGCTCCTGCACCGACATGGGAAAGCTGCGGTCGATGCCGCTGTGCTGCGGCAGCCAGGCCACGCGGTGGTGTTCGAGGCCCTCGACCCGGCCCTGGATGGGCCGCAACCGACCCGCCATGGCCTTGACCAGCGTGGACTTGCCGGCGCCGTTGGGCCCCACCACCGCCACGAGCGAACCCGGGTCGATGGTGATGGACAGGTGGTGCACGGCCGGGTGTTGCTCGTAGCCCAGCGTGAGGTTGCGCAGCGCGATGGCCGGGGGGCTGCTGGCGGCGGCGGGGTGGGCTTGCACGGGGTTCCTTGGGGCGGCGATAATGCAACTGAATTGCGGTAGCAGGCATCATAACGCAACCCAGTTGCGATAAAGCGAAGACGTGTCCCTTGAACCCACGCACACCCAAAGAACCCCTGGGCGTTCCGCCCGAGATCCAGTCCCGCCTGGAGAAGGCCGGGCTGCGCCGCACGCTCGCCACCCGCGCCGTGCTCGGTCTGTTCCTGGCCCGCCCGCCCGGCGGCCTGACGCACGCGCAGGCGCTGGCGTCGCTGACGGCGCGCGGCCTCGACATCAACCGCGTCACGCTCTATCGCCTGCTGGACCGCCTGGCCGCCTGCGGCGTGCTGCAACGCCAGGCCGACGACGCGCGCACCTGGCACTTCAGCCTGGCGTTGATTTCGCCGCCAGGGCAGGAAGAGGGTGCCCCGCCGCGATTTGAATGCGATGCCTGCCATCGGCAGTTCCACCTCACCGATGCCAGCGAGCCCACGCGCGCCGTGACGCACGACCTGTTTGCGGCGCTGGCGCGCCTCGGCCACCAGGGCAACCGGGTGGACGTGTCGATCCACGGCACCTGCGCGGGCTGCGCGGGGTCAGACGCATGATCCAGAGCCGCGGGTTGCGGTTCGCCTACCCGGGTGCCGAGCCGCTGTGCTTTGCGGATGTGTCGGTGGCGCAGGGCGGCACGCTGCTGTTGCGCGGCCCTTCGGGCAGCGGCAAGTCCACCTGGCTCGCGTTGGCCAGTGGCCTGCTCACGCCCACCGAGGGTGAGGTGGTGGTGGGCGGCCAGTCGGTGGGCGTGTTGGCCGCCGCCGCGCGTGATGCCTGGCGCGCACGGCACATCGGTTTTCTGCCGCAGAAGCTGCACCTGAGCGAAGCCTTGTCGGTGACCGACAACCTGGGGCTGGTGTTTTTTGCCGCTGGCTTGCCGCAGGACAAGGCCGCGGTGGCCCATGCCCTGCAGGCCCTCGACCTGGCGCCCCTGGCCGCGCGCAAGCCGGCACAACTCTCGGGCGGACAGGCCCAGCGCGTGGCGCTGGCCCGCGCGCTGTTGCTGCGCCCCAGCGTGATCCTGGCCGACGAGCCCACCGCCAGCCTCGACGACGCGGCGTGCGCGGCTGCGGTCGACCTGCTGCGCGGCTGCGCGAGCGAGCTCAACGCCACCCTGGTGATCGCCACGCACGACGCGCGGGTGGTACAGGCGCTGCCACAGGCCAGCGTGCTCGCGTTCGACATCGCTGTGCCGGTGGCCGCATGAACGTGTTCGGTCTCTCGTGGCGCTACCTGTGGTCGCGCCCGCTGGCCACCGCGCTCAACCTGCTGCTGCTGGCGCTCGGCCTGGCGTCGATCGCGTTCGTGCTGATCGCGCGCGACCAGATCGACCGCGCGTTTGAACGCGACCTGGCCGGCATCGACGTGGTGGTGGGCGCCAAGGGCAGCCCCATGCAGTTGATCCTCGCGGGCGTGTTCCACCTCGACGTGCCGCCGGGCAACATCCCGCTGGCCGAGGTGCAGCGGCTCGCGCAGCACCCGCAGGTGGGCAAACTCATCCCCCTGAGCCTGGGCGACAACCTGCAGGGTTTCCGCATCGTGGGCACCACGACCGACTACGCCGCGCACTACGGCGCGCAACTTGCGCAAGGGGCGCTCTGGTCAACGCCGATGCAGGCGGTGCTCGGCGCCCAGGTGGCCAGTATCACCGGGCTGCAACCGGGCCAGGCGTTTGAAGGAGCGCACGGTCTGGGCGCGGGCGGCGCCATGCACGGCGAAACGCCCTACACCGTGAGCGGTGTGCTCGCACCGTGCGGCTGCGTGCTCGACCGGCTGGTGCTCACCGCCACCGAATCGGTCTGGCAGGTGCACGACGACATGCACGCGGGCGACCAGATGGACGCGGCCGAGCGCCTGGAACTCGCCGAGGCATTGGCCGAGGAACGCGAGGTGACGCTGGCGCTCATCACCTACAACACGCCCCTGGCGGCGGTGAGCTTCCCGCGCCTCATCAACAGCACCACGTCGATGCAGGCCGCTGCGCCGGCGTTGGAGATCACACGTCTGCTGTCCATGGTGGGTGTGGGCACGCAACTGCTCCAGGGTCTGGGTGCCGTGCTGCTGGGCGTGGCCGCGCTCTCGGTGTTCATCGCGCTGTGGAGCGCGGTGCGCGAGCGCCGGGGCGACCTCGCCATGCTGCGCATGCTGGGTGCACCCGCCACGCGCGTGGGCCTGCTGCTGCTGTGCGAGGCCCTGTGGCTGGCGGCGCTGGCCTGTGTGCTCGGTCTGCTGGCGGCGCACGGTCTGGCGGCGTTGCTCGGTTCCCTGTTGATGGACAGCCAGTCGCTGGCCATCAACGCCTGGTCATGGGTCCCTGGCGAAGCCTGGGTGCCTGTGCTGGCCTTGGGCGTGGCGGTGGTGGCGGCGCTGGTGCCGGTTGTCAGTGCCTACCGTGTCGATGTTTCCCAACTTCTCAACTCGAGGTGATCCCATGAAAAAAACCGTTCTGTTCCTGTCCGCCGTGCTCCTGTGCGCCTCCGCCATGGCCCAACACTCCGACCAGGAAGTGAAAGAAGACATCCAGCGCCACCGCGGCATGGCCGCTGCGCACGAAGGCGCGGCCAAGTGCCTGGAGGCCGGGAAAGGTGAAAAAGTCTGCATGGCGGAACTCCAGGCGGCCTGCAAGGGTCTGGCTCTGGGCAAGTACTGTGGCATGCGCCACGCCCACTGACATCCCGTGCATCCACCCAGGAGCCTGAGCCGATGCGAACCTTCTTCACTGGCCTGTGGCTGAGCAGTGTTCTGGTGGCCGGCGTGTCCGCGCAGACGCTGAGCTCACCGCTGCCGCCGGACACCCCGCAGCCTTCGGGTTCGGCTTTGCCGCACGGGCAGGGCGCCGGCGTGCACAGCCCGCTGAGTCCGTTTGCGCCGCTGCCCAAACGCACCGACGTGGTGGCGTGGTCCACACTGACCGACATCACCACCAAGGTCGAGAAAAAGCGCATCGTGCCGGTGTACCCCGCGCCGGTGGCCGCGCTCCACCAGAAAACGCTGCGCCTGCAGGGCTTCATGATGCCGCTGGAACCCGGCGAAAACCAGCGCCACTTCCTGCTGGCGTCGGTGCCGCTCACCTGTGGTTTCTGCACCCCGGGCGGGCCCGAGAGCATGGTCGAAGTGCGCACCAAGACGCCGGTGAAATACAAGCTGGAAGCGGTGGTGGTTGAAGGCACCTTCCACGTGCTGCAGAACGATCCCTACGGCCTGTACTACCGCATCACCAACGCCGTGGGCGTGCCCTAGCGCGGCTACCATCGGCGGGTGAACTTTGCTGCCCACCCCGCCGTCGCGTCCCTCACCCCCGTCTTTTTGCTCATGGCCATCGGCTTTCTTGCCGGGCGGCTGCAGTGGATCCGCGACGCCTCGGTGAAGGACCTCTCCAACCTCGTGTTTCTGGTGCTGATCCCGGCGCTGCTGTTTCGCACCATGAGCGCGGTGCGCTTCGAAGAACTCGACCTGAGGCCGGTGCTGGCCTATTTTCCCGCGGCGCTCTTGCTGCTGGCCGCGTCGATCGCGTGGCGCGGCTTCAACCGCACCAGCGTGGTCATGGCCATGGCGGGGGTGTTTTCCAACATGGTCATGATCGGCATCACGCTGGTGGAACTGGCCTACGGCAAGGCCGGGCTGGTCACGCTGCTGACGCTCGTGTCGGTGCACGCGCTCATCCTGTTGACCACCGGATCCATCGTGCTGGAGCTGGCGGTGGCGCGCGAGGCCCGCGCGGGTGGTGAGCGTGCGCCCCACCTGTGGCAGACCGCGTTCTCGGCCATCAAGGGGGCGCTGATCCACCCGATTCCCCTGCCCATCATCAGCGGTCTGCTGTTCTCGCAAACCGGCCTGACGCTGCCGGCGGTGATCGACAAGCCGCTGCTGCTGCTGGGCAACGCCTTTGGTCCGCTGTCGCTCGTGTTGATGGGCGTGACGCTCGCCAGCACCCCTTTGAGAGGTCACCTGCGCGACGCGCTGTGGATCACCGTCTCCAAGAACCTCGTGTTGCCCGTGATGGTGGGCCTGAGCGCCTGGGCGATGGGGATCACCGGTCTGCCCCTGACCGTGATCGTGGTCGCCGGCGCGCTGCCCATCGGGGCCAACGTGTTCCTGTTCGCCCAGCGCTACGACGCTGCCCAGGAACTCACGACCGCCAGCATGGGCATGACCACGCTGGTGTCGCTCTTCACGCTGAGCTTTTTCATGCTGGCCATGTCGTGGATCAACTGATCACCGTCATTGGCTGATCTTTCGGGCCTCTTCGATCTGGTATTCAAAGTAACGCTGGATGCCAAACGCCAGGGTGCCCATGAAGGCCACGGTGCCCATGAGCAGCGCGAGCACCAGCGTGCCGATGGTGAGCCAGTGCGTGGCGCCGGCGTTGGCATCCACCGGCAGCGTCGGGTTGAACCAGCGGTTCCACTTCTCGCGATCGGTGAGCGCGTACACGATGCCGGTGAGGCAACTGGCGGCAATCGTCATGCCCAGCAGCGGGATCAGCACCCACGAGAGCTTGTCGTCCTGACCGTAGGTCAGCACACGGTCCACACCCCACCAGCCCAAGGCCGCAGGGATCGGGTGCAGCCAGCCGATCCAGTCGCCCAGACCGCGCAGGTAAAAACGGTGCAGCCCAAGCGTGCCCCCCAGCACCGCCAGCACCGCGGCCAGCGTCTTGTTCTTGCCGCGGCCGGTCACGCGGCACTTTCAGGCGGTGTGGTGTCACCGACACCCAGCGTTTTCTGCATCAGCACGATGTCCAGCCAGCGGTCGAACTTCCAGCCGCAGGACTGCACCACGCCCACCGTCTCGAAGCCCAGCGCCTTGTGCACGCCGATCGAACCGGCGTTGGCCGAGTCGCCGATCACGGCCATGACCTTGCGCACGCCACTGCGCTCCAGCGCAGCCATCAGCTCGGCCAGCAGTGCACGGCCAAGGCCCTTGCCGTGCGCGGCCGGGTCCATGTAGATCGAGTCTTCCACCGAAAAGCGGTAGGCTGGTCGGGGCTTGAACCAGTTGCCGTAGGCAAAACCCACGACCTGGCCGCCGTCTTCGACCACCAGCCAGGGCAGGCCTTTGGACAACACGTCGGCGCGCCGCGTGGTCATGTCGGCCAGGCTGGGCGGGGTGGTCTCGAAGGTGCCGGTGCCGTGCAGCACGTGGTGGCCGTAAATGCGGGTGATGGCATCGAGATCGTCTTCTCGGCTGGGGCGGATCGTGGGCATGGGATGTTTCAGAACGAGCAGGGTGGAGTCTGTGAGCTTCGGGGTCAACAGACGGGCTATAATCGCGGGTTTCGTGGCGTTTCGCTGGCCGGGTGGTCAGTCGTGTGTCTCAAGCGCTGCAATCAAGCGGATCGAAAGATCCAGTGATGTGCCAATTTCGGCACCTCTCCACCCGAAGGATAAATCATGGTCGTCATTCGACTCTCCCGCGGCGGCTCAAAGTCCCGTCCTTTCTACAACATCGTTGTCGCTGACAAGCGCAACCGCCGCGACGGCCGTTTCATCGAGCGCATCGGCTTCTACAACCCCTTGGCACGCGGTGGCGAAGAGCCGCTGCGCATCGCCCTGGATCGCCTGACCTACTGGACGAGCGTGGGTGCCACCCCGTCCGACACGGTCGAGCGTCTGGTCAAGCAAAACGCCGCCAAGGCCGTTGTCGCGGCCTGATCCTGCTGACCCCACGGTGAGCAACCCCGCGTCCGGCGCCTTCACGGCGTCGTCCCTCCCGGCCGACGCCGTCGAGCTGGGCCGAGTACAGGACGCGTGGGGCATCAAGGGCTGGGTTCGCATCCTGCCCTACAGCGCCGACACCTCGGCGCTGATCGCCTCCTCCCAATGGTTCCTGGAGCCGCCCGAAGCCCGCTTCGCGCGCGGCTTTTCGGCGTTTTCGGGTTGCGTGAGCATCGGCCTTGCCGAGGTCAAGCCCCACACCGACGGTCTGGTGGCCCAGATCGAAGGCGTGAACGACCGCAATTCGGCCGAAGCGCTCAAGGGTGTGCGCATCTACCTGCCGCGCAGTGCCTTCCCGGCCACACCCGAAGGCGAGTACTACTGGGTCGACCTGATCGGCCTGGACGTGGTCAACCGCGAAGGCGTGCACCTGGGCGTGGTTCGCGACCTCATGGCCACCGGCCCCAACGCCGTGCTGGTGCTCGAATACACCGATACCGTCGACGGCGTGGAGCAAACGGCCGAACGCATGATTCCGTTTGTCGCGGCCTACATCGACAACGTGGACAAGGCGGCACGCCGCATCACCGCCGACTGGCAAACAGACTATTGATACGTCCTGATGCGCTTCGACGTCATCACGCTGTTTCCCGAACTGTTTGCGCCGTTTCTGCAACACGGCATCAACCGACGCGCGTTTGAAGCCGGGCTGGTCGACGTTCACCTCTGGAATCCGCGCGACTTTGCCGAAGGCAATTACCGCCGTGTGGACGACCGTCCGTTCGGGGGTGGCCCAGGCATGGTCATGATGGCCGAGCCGCTGTGGCAGTGCTTGCAGGCGGTGCGCGCGGAACGCGGTGAGTCCGAAGACGCCCGTGCGCCAGTCGTTTTGTTTTCGCCCATTGGCGAAGCCCTCAACCACACCGGTGTCGAGCGCTGGTCTGCCAGCCAGGGCGCCGTGCTGCTGTGCGGCCGCTACGAGGGCATCGACCAGCGTTTCATCGACGCCTGTGTCGACCAGCAGATCAGCCTGGGTGATTTCGTGCTCTCGGGCGGCGAGATTGCCGCCATGGCGCTGCTCGATGCGGTGGCACGCCTGCAGCCCGGCGTGCTGAGCGACGAAGGCAGCCACCAGCAGGACAGTTTCAACCCTGCGCTGGACGGCCTCCTCGACAGCCCACACCACACGCGCCCCGAAATCTGGCACGGTCCCCAAGGACCGATGCCGGTGCCCGAGGTGCTGCTGGGCGGTCACCACGAACGCATTGCCCGCCACCGGCGCGAGCAGAGTTTGCTGGTCACGGCCCGCCAAAGGCCCGACCTGTTGACCCGTGCCCGGGAGCAGGGTTTGCTCGACGCCGCCGACCAAAGTTTCCTGCGAGCGCAGGGCTTGCTATAATCCAAGGCTTTTCGATCCTCTACCGGCCGCCGCGACCGGGTCAGCCCGCAACCCCAGCAGATCTTCTGCAACAGGTTGGACAGGGCCCCTGCCGGATTCGTGGCCTTTAGTGCAGCGCGGGAATGATCGACGAACAGGAAACCATGAACCTCATCCAGACCCTTGAGCAAGAAGAAATTGCTCGCCTCGGCAAAGTCATTCCGCCGTTCGCCCCCGGCGACACGGTGATCGTCAGCGTGAACGTGATCGAAGGCACCCGCAAACGTTTGCAGGCCTACGAAGGTGTGGTGGTCGCCCGCCGCAACCGTGGCTTGAACTCCAGCTTCATCGTTCGCAAGATCTCCAACGGTGAAGGCGTCGAGCGCACCTTCCCGCTGTACAGCCCGCTGATCGCCAAAATCGAAGTCAAGCGCCGCGGTGATGTGCGCCGTGCCAAGCTGTACTACCTGCGCGACCGCAGCGGCAAGTCGGCACGTATCAAGGAAAAGCTGGGCGCCAAGGCTGCATAAGCCTTCGTGTGCCTCGCCATCAAAAAGCCGCTCCCTGGAGCGGCTTTTTTGCGTCTGGCCTATGCTCTGCGACCCATGACCCAACTGTTGCCTGTTTTCGATCCCCGCCTGGTGCCCATCGTCAACGCAGAGGAGATCACGCACCCTGCGCACCCCGAACGCCTCACGGCCCAAGGTTTGCGCCAGTTGTTCGCCAACCCGCCAACATGGACACCCGAGCTGGTGCGCGAGATCAAGTTCGCCGACCGGGTGCCAGCCCATGCGGCTGTGATGCTGCCGCTGGTGATGCGCGACGAGCTCACCTTGCTGCTCACGCAACGCACCGCCCACCTTTCCACCCATTCGGGCCAGATCGCCTTGCCCGGCGGCAAGATCGACCCCACCGATGCCGACCCCACCGCCGCGGCATTGCGAGAAACCTTTGAAGAGATCGGCATTCCACCCGAGCGCATCGAGGTGCTGGGCACGTTGCCTGTGTATGTCACGGGCACCTCGTTCATCGTCACGCCGGTGGTCGGGCTGGTGCAGCCGGGGTTCGAGCTCGTGCCCAATCCTGACGAGGTGGACGATGTATTTGAGGTGCCGTTGTCCTTCCTCATGAATCCGCGGCACCACCGCCGGCACGCGTTCGACTTCGAGGGTGTGGTGCGCGAGTGGTATTCCATGCCCTATCAGGACGGTGACCAGGAGCGCTTCATCTGGGGCGCCACCGCGGGCATGCTGCGCAACTTTTACCGGCTGCTCAGCGCCTGAGTGGCCCCGCTGCCTGCGCTGTGCAGGCCACTATGATCGACCCATGGGTTTTTTCGCCATCCTCATCGCCTTGCTTCTGGAACAGGCCCGTCCACTGGCCTACGACAACGTGGTGCACGCCGCGCTGCGCGGTTGGTCGCGCACGGTTCGCCGCAACCTCGACGCGGGCGAGTCGTCGCACGGGTGGGTGGCCTGGTCGCTGGCTGTGGGTGTGCCTGCGCTCACCGTGGCGCTCGTGCACTGGGGTCTGTGGTGGTTCAGCTCGGTACTGGCCTTCGCGTGGATGGTGGCGGTGCTCTACGTGACCTTGGGCTTTCGCCAGTTCAGCCACCACTTCAGCGAGATCCGCAACGCGCTCGAAGAGGGCAACGACGCGCTGGCGCGTGAGAAGCTCGCCGCCTGGCTTCGGGTGGACGCCTCCACCCTGCCGCGCAGCGAGCTGCTGCGCCAGGTGATCGAGCACTCGGTGCTCTCGGCGCACCGCCATGTGTTCGGTGTGTTGGTGTGTTTTGTGGTGTTCTGGGCCTTGGGCCTGGGGCCAGCGGGTGCGGTGTTCTACCGCTCGGCCGAGTACCTGTCGCGCAACTGGCGTGCGCGCCCAGACGGCACGCCGAGCGTGGCATTGCAACGGACCGCCGCCAGGGCCTGGGCCTTCGTCGACCACGTGCCCGCTCGCGTCACGGCACTGGGCTTCGCGGTGGTGGGCAACTTCGAAGAGGCCGTGGCCAGCTGGCGCGGCGACGCCGAACGCTTCGCACCCGGGAGCAACGGGGTGGTGCTGGCCGCCACCTCGGGGGCGCTCAACGTGCGCCTCACGCCGCAGCCCGATCCCCTGGTGGTGCCCGAAGAAGGCGACCCCGGCAGCCGGCCCGAGCCGCAACTGGCGCACCTCGGCAGCGTGGTGGGGCTGGTGTGGCGCGCGGTGGTCCTGTGGATGCTGCTGCTCGCGCTGGTCACGCTTGCGCGTTTCTGAGCGAGCTCAGTACTTGCCTCAGTACTTGCGTTTGTCGGAGAGCTCGGCGAACAGCTCGCGGTAGAGGCGGTAGCGGTTCTCGCTGATCGCCAGCGGATCGCCCCCGGTCACCTCCGCGTCCCCCGTCTGCACATGCGCCACCACCGCACAGCCCGGCTCGTGCAGGTGGGTGCAGTTGTAGAAGCGGCAGCTGCCCAGCGTGGCGTTCAGGTCGGGCATCAGGTGCGCGAGCTGCATGGGTTCGATGTGGTTCAGGCCGAACTCCTGGAACCCGGGTGAGTCGATCAGCGCGGTGGTGCGGGCTTCGTCCACCCAGTACCAGGAGGTGCTGGTGGTGGTGTGTTTGCCAGAATTCAGCGCGCGAGAAATCTCGCCGGTGAGCGCCTTGGCCGTGGGCACGAGCCGGTTCACCAGGGTGCTCTTGCCCACGCCCGAGGGCCCGAGCACCAACGTGCGCTGGCCCGCCAGGCGCTGTTGCAGCGCGTCCAGGCCATCGTCACCACCGGCATCCTGGCCTTCGGCCTTGAGTCGCAGCGGCATCACCTTGCAACCCATGCGGCGGTAGGGGTCGAGCCGCGCCCAGGCCCGGTCAAACGCGGGCTGCAGGTCGCTCTTGTTGAGCACGATCAGCACCTCGATGCGCTCGGCCTGCGCAGCGATCAGTGCTCGCGTCAACTGGCTCTCGGAGAATTCGGGGTCGGCGGCCACCAGCACCAGCACCTGGTCGAGGTTGGCCGCAAACGACTTGGTGCGCATCTCGTCCTGGCGGTAGAACAGGTTGCGCCGCTCGTTCACGCGTTCGATGCTGCCTTCGTCGCCGGTGATCTGCCATTGCACCTGATCACCCACCACCACCGGGTTCTTCTTGCCCCGCGGGTGGCAGATGCGGCGTTCGCCGTCGGTGCTTTCCACCATGCAGTGGCGACCGTGGGCCGCCACGACCAGCCCGGTTTGCAGTTCGGCCATCAGGCCTTCTGCAGTGCGTCCACCGCACCCGCGCAGTGGAAGTCGCTCAACGAGATGCCGCCCACGTCGTGCGTGTTGAAGCGCACCGTGCAGCGGCTGTAGCCCAGGGCCAGGTCGGGGTGGTGGTCTTCGCGGTGGGCGATCCAGGCCACGGCGTTCACGAAGGCCATGGTTTCGTGGAAATTGGCGAAGGTGAAGGCCTTCTCCAGCGCACCGTCGATCAGCTTCCAGCCCGGCACGGACTCGCCGTTGAGCTGGGTGAGCTGGCTCACGATTTCGGTGGCCGACAGGGCCCGGCGGTTCTGGTGGATGGGGTTCATGAATGTGTTCAGACAGCGGCCTGCAGGCGCGACAGGCGCTCACTGGCAGGTGGGTGGGAGTAATAGAAGCGGGCGTACACCGGATCGGGTGTGAGTGTGCTGGCGTTGTCTTTGTAGAGTTTGAGCAGGGCGCTGGCCAGATCGGGCCCGTTGGTGTGTTCCACGGCGTAGGCGTCGGCCTCGAACTCGTGTTTGCGCGAGAGCTGTGCCATCAGCGGCGACAGGAAGAAGGTCAACAGCGGCACGACCATCATGAACAGGATGAGGGCCAGCGCGTTGTTGGGCGTGTCCAGCGAGGGCATGACGCCCAACCCTGTGAAGAACCAGGCTTGACTGGACAGCCAGCCCAGCAGCGCAAAACCCGCCAGGCTGAGCGAGAACATCAGCACGATCCGCTTGATGATGTGGCGGCGTTTGTAGTGACCGAGTTCGTGCGCCAGCACCGCGTCGATCTCTTCGGGGCTCAATTGCTTGAGCAGGGTGTCGAAGAACACCACGCGCTTGGCTGCACCGAAGCCTGTGAAATAGGCGTTGGCGTGGGCGCTGCGCTTGCTGCCGTCCATCACGAACAGGCCCTTGGCCGCGAAGCCGCAGCGCTGCATCAGGGCGTTCACACGGGCCTTGAGGGATTCGTCGGCCAGCGGCTCGAACTTGTTGAACATCGGCGCGATCACCGTGGGGTAGAACACGAGCGCGAGCAGGTTGAAGGCCATCCACACGCCCCAGGCCCACAGCCACCACCCTGGGCCGGCCGCGCCCATGAGCCACAGCACCAGCGCGGCGATGGGCAGACCCACCAGCGCCCCCACCAGCGCACCTTTGATCAGATCACCCAGCCACAGCGACGTGGTCATTTTGTTGAACCCGAAGCGCTCTTCGATGCGGAAGGTGGCGTACCAGCCCAGCGGCAACGTGATCAGGCCGCCGATCACCGCAAACGAGCCCAGCAGCGCCAGTTGCTGCACCATGCCGCCGCCCAGGAACGCGAGCAGTGCCTGGTTGAGCCAGTCCAGGCCACCCAGGAGCGTCCAGCAAAGCAGCAGGGCCGCGTCGATGGCGATCTCCAGCAGACCGAAACGTGTTTTGGTGATGGTGTAGTCGGCGGCCTTTTGGTGGGCCGTCGTTGAAATCGTGTCGCTGAACGCGGGCGGCACGGTGCCTCGGTGGCGCGCCACGTGCCGGATCTGTCGACTCGCGAGCACGGTGCGGGTGATCAGACCGAGCACCAGCAGGGCGCAGAAGAGGGCGGTGAAGGTGAGCGAAGCGGTGTCCATGGGGTGCGAGTCTATCGAAGAGCGCCTGCGCCAGACGCTCCGAGGGCCATGCCCAGCCCTTGCCCGTCCGGGGCATTCGGCCGATCGGTGAAAATCGCGGGATGACTTCAGCCCCCAACCCGGCCAACATGGCCCCGGCGCCCGCCGCCATCGACACCCCCACCCTCGCCAAAAGCGACCAGAACCTGGTCTGGATCGACTGCGAGATGAGCGGACTGGATCCCGAGAAGGAACGCCTGCTGGAGATCGCGGTGATCATCACCGGCCCGAACCTCACGCCGCGCATCGAAGGCCCGGTGCTGGTGATCCACCAGAGCGACGCGGTGCTGGGCGCCATGGACAACTGGAACAAGGGCACACACGGCAAGAGCGGCCTGATCGACAAGGTCAAGGCCAGCACCGTGACCGAAGAGCAGGCACAGGCCGAGCTGCTGGCCTTCATCGGCAAGTACGTGCCGCGCAGCGGGTCGCCCATGTGTGGCAACACCATCAGCCAGGACCGCCGCTTCCTCGTGAAGTACATGCCCAAGCTGGAGGCGTACTTTCACTACCGCTGCCTGGACGTCAGCACGCTCAAGGAGCTGGCCAAACGCTGGCGGCCCGAGGTGTACGACGCCTTCAAGAAGCACCAGAAGCACACCGCGCTGGCCGATGTGCACGAGTCCATCGACGAGCTGGAACACTACCGCACGCACTTCCTGCGCTGAGCGCAGCGGCCCTTCGCGCTGGTCTTTCCGCGCGAGGTCGCCCCTGATCAACATGACAGAATCGTGACATTCACGCGAGATTCACATGCCCAAAAAAGCCCGTAGCCGCTTCATCTCCAAGCACCAGGAGGCCCTGCAACTGGGCGCTGCGGTGCTGTTCCTGATCCTGGTGGGCGTGTATGCCTCGCTCACCGGCGCCTCCACCGTGGGCCTGACCTCCTCGGCGGTGTGGCTGCTGATCGTGGCGGCCAGTGTGGGCGCCTACATGGCCATGAACATCGGTGCCAACGACGTGGCGAACAACATGGGACCGGCCGTGGGCTCGGGCGCCATGACCATGGGCTGGGCCATCCTGGTGGCCGCCGTGTTCGAGGCGCTGGGCGCGATCGTCGCCGGTGGCGACGTGGTCGGCACCATCAAGGGCGGCATCATCGATCCCGCCGCCATCAACGACCCCGCGTTGTTTGCCTGGGTCATGTTCTCGGCCCTGCTGGCCGGTGCACTCTGGTTGAACCTGGCCACGGCGGTGGGCGCGCCGGTGTCCACCACCCACTCCATCATCGGCGCCGTCATGGGCGCCGGCATTGCGGCGGGCGGGTGGGGCCTGGTGAACTGGGACACCATCGGCGCCATCGTCATCAGCTGGGTGATCTCGCCGTTGATGGGTGGCGCCATGGCGGCAGGTTTTCTCTACCTCATCAAGCGCAGCGTGACCTACCGCAGCGACAAGACCGAGGCCGCCAGCCGTGTGGTACCGGTGCTCATCTCGCTCATGGTCTGGGCCTACACCACCTACATGTTGCTCAAAGGGGTGAGCCAGCTGGTCAAGATCGGTTTCCTGACCGCCCTGGTCATCGGTTTCGTGGTGTCCGTGGTCGTTTGGTGGCTGATCCGCAAGCCGATCGCGCGCATGGCCAACCGCCAGGACAACAGCAAGGACGGCGTCAACCGCCTGTTCACCTGGCCGCTGATCTGCTCGGCCGCCCTGCTGAGTTTTGCGCATGGTGCCAACGACGTGGCCAACGCCATCGGGCCGCTGGCCGCCATCTACGAAGCGGTGAAAGAGGGCGCCATTGCCACCAAGGCGGGCACGCCGCTGTGGGTCATGGTGCTCGGTGCCCTGGGCTTGTCGGTCGGTCTGGCACTCTACGGCGCGCGCCTGATCCGCACCGTGGGCAAGGAGATCACCGAGCTCGACAACATGCGTGCCTACTCCATCGCCATGTCGGCCACGCTCACCGTGATCGTTGCCTCGCAGCTCGGCATGCCGGTGTCCACCACGCATATTTCCATTGGCGCGGTGTTCGGCGTGGGGTTCCTGCGCGAACTGCTCAAGGTGAACTACGCCAAGATGGAAGCGGTGGTGTTCGCCGGCCATCAGGGTGCCGACCGCGCCGAGGTCGAGGCCTACCTGCACCGCTTCGAAGCGGCCGAGGTGCAGGAGAAAAAACGCATGCTCGCCGAGATGAAGCAGCGCACCAGGCAACGCCAGGCGACCGAAACCGCTGAGGGCGCCCTGCTGGCCAAGAGGGAGCAGCGGGCCATGAAGAAGGCGATCAAGAAAGAGATCGTCAAGCGCTCGGCCGTCATGCGCATCGTGGCGGCGTGGATCGTCACCGTGCCCGCCACGGCGGTGCTCGCTGCGGTGCTTTTCTACATCGTCAGGGGTGTTCTCAGCTGATGGCGAAAAAGAGTTCAGGGTTTTCCCTGAAAATCGGGCTATAATCAGCGGCTTCGCAGGCAACTGCGATGATTTGTGCATCTGCCTCACACACAGGCCCCCCGATTGCAACGGTGGCGCAGTCCCTGAAAAGACCGCAACACCCGCCAAGCTCCTCAGAGCCTGGCCCAACGGATGGGGACCATTCGCTCCCAGCGTCACCGGAATTTTTCCAGGCTGACCGAAGGCGCGTAGACCGTTTGATGGTTGATGTTTTGTAACCACGAACGGATCTAGCGCCATGGAGCGGCCACCCCACTGCGGGTCGGCTGATCTTCCCAGCGTCTTCATTCGATCAATTGCGCATTTTTTGGCGCATGGACGAACATGAGCGACTCTTTTGAAACGATGGGCGAATTCACGCCTGAAACACTCTCCGCCGACACCGACGCAGAGATCATTTCCACCACCGACACCGTCGAGGCCGCAGCACCTGAAGTGCCCGCAGGCCCCAACGGCTTCCAGCTGCTGGGTCTCGCACCCGAGCTGGTGCAAGCCTGTGCCGATCTCGGCTACGTGCAGCCCACCCAGGTGCAGAACAACGTCATCCCCAAGGCCATGCTGGCCCAGGGCGAAGCGCGTTTTGCCGACCTGATGGTCTCCAGCCAGACCGGCAGCGGCAAGACCGCCGCCTTCCTGCTGCCCGTGTTGCACACCCTGCTGCAGCAGCGCGCCGATGCCGACGCCAAGGAACGCGCCGAGCGCGAACGCCTGACCGCCGAAGCCCTGGCCCGCGGCGAAGCGCCGCCCAAGGCGCCCAAGCGCAAGGACCCGACCAGCTCGCGCAACTTCAAGGCCGCCACCCCCGGCGCCCTGATCCTGTGCCCCACGCGCGAACTCGCCCAGCAGGTGGCCAACGACGCCATCGACCTGGTGCGCCATTGCCGTGGCCTGCGCGTGGCCAACGTGGTGGGCGGCATGCCTTACCAGTTGCAGATCGCCAAGCTGCAGAACGCCGACCTCGTGGTGGCCACCCCTGGCCGTCTGCTGGATTTGCAGCGCTCGCAGCAGCTCAAGCTCGACCAGGTGCAGTTCCTGGTGGTTGACGAAGCCGACCGCATGCTCGACCTGGGCTTCTCCGACGACCTGGCCGAAGTCAACGACCTCACCAGCCAGCGCCGCCAGACCATGATGTTCAGCGCCACGTTTGCGCCGCGCATCCAGCAGCTCGCCATGCGCGTGATGCACGAGAACGGCAAGCACGTTCAAAAGGTGCAGATCGACAACCCGCAAGAGCAGCACGCCAACATCAAGCAGGTGCTGTTCTGGGCCGACAACGCCGACCACAAGCGCAAGCTGCTCGACCATTGGCTGCGCGACGCCGGCATCAACCAGGCCATCGTGTTCGCCAGCACCCAGATCGAGTGCGACGGCCTGGCCAACGACCTGCAGCAAGAAGGCTTCTCGGCCGTCGCGTTGCACGGTGCCCTGAGCCAGGGCATCCGCAACCGCCGCCTGATGGCGCTGCGCGCCGGCCAGGTGCAGATCCTGGTCGCCACCGACGTGGCCGCCCGCGGCATCGACGTGCCCACCATCACCCACGTCTTCAACTTCGGCCTGCCGATGAAGGCCGAGGACTACACGCACCGCATCGGCCGCACCGGCCGTGCCGGCCGCGATGGCCTGGCCATCACGTTCGCCGAGCTGCGCGACCGCCGCAAGATCTTCGACATCGAGGCTTACACGCGCCAGCGCATCAACGTGGAAACCGTGACCGGCCTCGAGCCACGCCAGCGCGCGCCGCAAAACGAGGCCTTCGGCCGCGGCGGCCGCCCGGCTGGCCGCTCGAACGACCGCTTCGGTGGCAACGACCGCTTTGCCGGCAACAACGACCGCCGTGGCCCAGCGCCACGTTTCGAAGCCCGCAACGAGGCACCCCGCGTGGACCACAGCCGCCCCGGCACGCGCTTTGACCCGCGTTTCGAAGGCCGTGCCGAGCCACAGCGCCCGGAAGGTCGCTTCGACAACCGCGGTGAAAACCGTTTCGGTGACCGTGGTGACAACCGCGGCGAGAACCGTGGTGATGCCGGTGGCTACCGCCCCGACACGCGCCCCGCTGCTGGCCGCAACTTTGCCGACCGCGCCCCGGCGCGCCCCGGCTTCGGCCCCAAGCCCGGTGGCTTCAACAGCTTCGGCCGCAGCGACAAGCCCATGGGTGACCGTGGTGGCGATCGTGGCGCAGAGCGCGGCGGCTTCAGCGACCGTGGCAACGCCGAGCGCGGCGCCATGCGCGGTGAATTCGCACCGCGCCGCCCTGAAGGCGCACCGTCGCGCCCCATGGCCCGTCGCAGCCCGCGTTGATCCTGCTCAGGCCTCCACCGCCTGATCAAGAAAACCAGACTTTCGGGTCTGGTTTTTTTTCGCCTGGCCACAAACCGATCGGCAAAGCCCCCAGCCACGCACCTCCGTGCCACACGAATCAGAATCTCCCGATGACGTATCGGGTGGTCTGGTTCAAGCGCGACCTGCGGGTGTGGGATCACGCGCCGCTGGTCGAGGCCGCGCGCCTGGGGCCGGTGCTGTGCCTGTACGTGCTGGAGCCCGCGCTGTGGCACCAGCCCGATGCCGCGCGACAGCACCTGGGCTTCGTGCAGGAGAGCCTGAAAGACCTGCAAGCCGAACTCAAACGCCTCGGCGGCCGGCTGCAGCTCGCGGTGGGCGATGCGGTGGACGTGCTGGAACGCCTGCACAACGCAGCCCCTTTTCTTGAACTGCTGTCGCACGAAGAAACCGGCAATGCGGCCAGTTACGAGCGCGACCGCCGCGTCAAGGGGTGGTGCGCCGAACGCGCCGTGCCGTGGCGCGAGTTCCGTCAGTTCGGCGTGGTGCGTGGCCTGCGTGAACGCAAGCACTGGGTGCGGCAGTGGGAGCAGCTCACGCACGCCGAGCCAGCGCCCGCGCCGGCGCTGCAAGCGGCCGAGCTGCCGCGCTTCACCGACCCTTGGCCAAGTGCAGACGAACTGGGCCTCGACCCACACGAACCACCCGGGCGACAACGCGGTGGTCGCGCGCGAGGCCTGGAGGTGTTGCAGAGCTTCCTGCACGAGCGCAGCGCCAGCTACCGCGGCGGTATCTCGTCGCCGCTCTCGGCGCCCAGCGCCTGTTCGCGCCTCTCACCGTACCTGACCTGGGGAAACCTCAGCCTGCGCGAGGTGGTGCAGGCCACCCGCAGCCGCCTGGACGACCCGTGCCTGCCGGGCCGCCAGCGCCAGGGGCTGGAAGGCTTCATGAGCCGGCTGCACTGGCACTGCCACTTCATCCAGAAGCTGGAGACCGAGCCCGCCATCGAACACCACAACATGCACCCCGGCTACCAGGGCCTGCGCGAGCACGACCACAACCCGGCGCATTTGCAGGCGCTCAGGGATGGACGCACCGGCTGGCCGCTGGTGGACGCCTGCGTGGCCATGCTGCGCGAGACCGGCTGGATCAACTTCCGCATGCGCGCCATGCTGGTGTCGGTGGCGGCGTACCCGCTGTGGCTGCACTGGCGCCCGGTGGGCGAGTGGCTGGCGCGCCAGTTCATCGACTACGAACCCGGCATCCACTGGAGCCAGCTGCAGATGCAGAGCGGCACCACCGGCATCAACACCACCCGCGTCTACAACCCGATCAAACAGGCGCAGGACCACGACCCGCACGGCCACTTTGTGCGCCGCTGGCTACCGGCGATGCAGCGCGTGCCCGACACCTGGCTGTTCCAGCCCTGGCTCATGCCGCCCGAGCTGCAGGCGCGCTGCGGCGTGACGGTGGGCGTGGACATTGCGGTGCCGTTGGTGGATCTGGAATTGGCCACGCGTGCAGCCAAAGAGCGCGTCTACGCGCTGCGCACCGACCCGGCCGTGGCTGCGGTGCAGGCCAGCATCGTCAAGCGCCACGGCTCGCGCAACCGCAAAGCGGAGAACCTCTCGAAACCGCGCAAGCTCGAAATCCCCGCGCAAGCCACATTGGATTTCTGATGACAACCAAATCTGAAACCACCCCGCGCCGCATCCTTCTGGTGTGCATCGGCAACCGCGTGCGCAGCCCGCTGGCGCAGGGCTTCCTGCGCGCCGAGCTCAACTCCGCCGGCTTGGGTCATGTGCAGGTGGATGCGGCCGGCACCCACGTCTGGCCGGGCGGTGAGCCGCCCGAGCGCGAGGCGATTTTCGAAGCGGCGCGCGCGGGGATCCACATCGGTCACCTGCGCTCCCGCGAACTCACGGCCGGGGACTTTGACAGCCACGACCTCGTGCTGGCGATGGATTGGGACAGCCACGCACTGGCCGAGGCCATCGCCGCCGACCACCAGCGCCACAAGATCCGCCACCTGGCGCACTACGCGCGGCGGGAAAAGATCACCACCATTCCCGACCCGGCGGCCACCGGCTACGACCGCACCCTGGCCTGCATCCAGGATGCGTGCGAAGGTTGGGTGGTGAACCACCTGGTGCGCCGACCTGCGCGCTGACGCTGGCGCTTGGCCGTTCAGCGCGGTGCGCCCGCCGCCAGCCAGGCGCGCCAGCCGCCGAAGTGCGTGATGTCGGTGGCGCCCGCGATGCCGATGCCTTCGCAGATGAACCCCGGCACCTCGCTGCCATCGGCCAGTTTCACCTTGCCGATGCCCAGCGGCGCGGTGATGCCGGCCACGAAACTGCCGAAGTGCGCGGCGGGCATTTCCCACACCTCCAGCGCAATGGCCGATCCGCCCTGGGCCACGCGCACCATGCCGGGCCGCTGCACCGGGCCACCGGCCAGGGCGTGCAGTTGGTATTCGGGTGCCGAGTGCGGGCTGCCGATGAGGCGTGCGCCGCGCGAGGTGAGTTGGTGGTTCAGGGGCAGGCCCGAGAGGTGCGCGCCGCACACAGCCACGCGCACCGTGCCGCTGCCCGCCGCACCCACCTCGCCCGAGGGCAGGCCGGTGCAGACGGGTGTGCCGCCAAGCGGCGTGGGCGTGGCGCCGAGTGTGAAGGCCTCGGCGCGGTGAAACCGGTCGGCCAAACGCAGCAGCGCAAGGTCCTTGAAGGCCGGTGCGGCCAGCGTCACCCCCCAGGGCAGGCCCTGCGCCTCGCCGCCAGCCAGAAAGCCCGAAGGCACGGCCACCGCGCTGTAGTCCAGCAGGTTCATGAAGTTGGTGTAGCGGCCCAGGTTGGAATTGAGCTGGATCGGATCGGCCTGCATGGCGTCGATGCGGTAGATGGTGCCGGCGGTGGGCGTGAGCAGGCAGTCGATGTCGGTCCACACCGCATCGCACACGCGCTTGAGCGCTTTCAGCCGGTAGCTCGCGGCAAACGCCTGCGCACCGGTCACGAGGCGGCCGCCTTCGATGATGGTGCGCACCGGGGCAAACACGGCCTCGGGTTGCGCGTTGATGAAGTCGTGGATGGCCACATAACGCTCGGCCACCCACGGGCCGTCGTAGAGCAGGCGCGCGGCTTCCAGGAAGGGTGTGAGATCGACTTCAACCGGCGTTCCGCCCAAAGACTTGAGCCGTTCCACCGACGTGCTGAACAGCGCCGCCGCCGCGTCGTTGCCGAAGAACTCCAGGTCTTGCGCGCGCGGCACCCCAAAGCGGAACGGTCCGCCCGAGAAGTCCACGCCGAAGGGCTGGGCCGGACGGCTGTAGGCGTCGCCTGCGTCGAACGCGGCGGCCGCGCCCAGCACGGCCTGCGCGTCGGCGGCGGTGAGCGCAAAGATGCTCACCGTGTCCACCGACCGGCAGGCCGGTACCACGCCCGTGCCCGAGAGCAGGCCCAGCGTGGGCTTGAGGCCCACCAGGTTGTTGAACGAAGCCGGCACACGGCCCGAGCCGGCGGTGTCGGTGCCCAGCGAAAACGTGGCATACCCCTTGGCCACCGACACGGCCGAGCCCGAGCTGGAGCCGCCCGAGATGAAGTCGGGATCGAACGCGTTCCGGCAGGCGCCATAGGGGGAACGGGTGCCGTTGAGGCCGGTGGCGAACTGGTCGAGGTTGGCCTTGGCCACCGGCACCGCACCGGCCGCCAGGAGCCGCTGGATGAGGAAGGCGCTCTCGGTGGGTGTGTACGCAAACTCGGGGCAACCGGCGGTGGTCGGAATGCCGGCGAGGTCGATGTTGTCCTTGATCACGAAGGGCACCCCGAAGAGTGGCAGGCTCGCCGGGTCCACGCCGTCGAGCCGGGCCACCAGGGGCGCCACCTCGGCGTCGGTCAGCACATGGATGAAGGCGTGGTGCGTGTCGGCGCGGCAGCGCGCCAGCGCCTCGGCGATCACCTCGCGCGCGGTGGTGCCGCTGCGCCAGGCGGCTTGCAGGCTGGCGAGGTCGAAAGACAGTTGGCTCAATGACATGGAATCACTCCGTGGTTGTTCTGGACTCAGAGGGCTTCGTCGATCAGCACCAGCACGTTCTGCCCGGCCGACACCGCACCGCCTTGCGCGCACATGAGGCTGTGCACCGTGGCGTTGGCAGGTGCAAGCAAGTTGAATTCCATCTTCATGGACTCGATCACCAGCAGCACGTCGCCGGCCTGCACCTGCTGGCCCACGCTCACCGCCACCTTCCACACGTTGCCCGGCACGCTGGTGGCTAGCACGCGCCCGCCCTCGGGCAGGTCCACCTCGTCGGCCACGCCCGCGCTGGCGGCGGCGTCGTCGCTGTTGAAGTCGTTTTGCCCGGCGGCCACCCAGCGTTCGCGCTCGGCTTCGAAGGCGGCTTGTTGGGTGGCTTTGAAGGCGCCGATGCTCCCGGCGTTGTCGGCGAGGAAGCGCCGGTAGTCCTTGAGGCTGAAGGTGCCTTCTTCGGTGCGCAGCGCGTAGCCGCCGTGCGGGAAGTTCGCGCGGATGGTTTTGAGAACGTCTTCGCTCACCGGCTCGAAGCGGATCTGGTCGAAGAAGCGCAGCAGCCAGGGCTGTTCGAAGTCGGAGCCCGGTGTGCCGTGGCGCCAGCGGTTCCACATCTGCAGCGTGCGGCCCACGAACTGGTACCCGCCCGGGCCTTCCATGCCGTAGACGCAGAGGTAGGCGCCGCCAATGCCCACGGCGTTCTCGGGCGTCCAGGTGCGCGCGGGGTTGTACTTGGTGGTCACCAGGCGGTGGCGCGGGTCCAGCGGCGTGGCCACCGGCGCGCCCAGGTACACGTCGCCCAGGCCGAGCACGAGGTAGCGCGCGTCGAACACGATCTTGAAGACGTCTTCGATGCTGTCCAGCCCGTTGATGCGGCGGATGAACTCGATGTTGCTCGGGCACCAGGGCGCGTCCAGCCGCACCGACTGCATGTACTTTTCGATGGCGAGTTTCGTCTGCGGGTCGTCCCAGCTCAGCGGCAGCACCACCGTGCGCGAAGGCACCACCATTTCGTCCACCGGCGGCAGCGCGTCGTCGACCTCCGCCACGGTGCGCAGCAGTTGTTCGCGCGGCAGCAGGGCCGGATCAAAGTGCACCTGCAGCGAACGGATGCCGGGGGTGAGGTCGATCACGCCGTGGAGTTGCTTCTCTTGCAGGCCGTGCAGCAAGGCCTGCACGCGCATGCGCAGTTCCAGGTCCAGCGTGAGCGGGCCGAACTCGATGAGGATGTAGCGATCACCGGCCTGGCGGATCACGCGGCGCGGGCGGTCGCCTTGCGCTGCGCGGTCGTCGAGGATGGGGCTCAGTGGTGAGTTGGCCTGTCGGTGAAACCGCACCGTGTCCCCGGGGCGCAGTTGCCCCAGCTTCCACAGCTCGTCGTGCAGCACCACGGCCGGGCACACGAAGCCGCCCAGGCTCGGGCCGTCGGGGCCGAGGATCACCGGCATGTCGCCGGTGAAGTCGATCGCGCCGATGGCGTAGGCGTTGTCGTGGATGTTCGACGGGTGCAGGCCGGCCTCGCCGCCGTCGGTGCGCGCCCACTGCGGCTTGGGGCCGATGAGGCGCACGCCGGTGCGGCTGCTGTTGTGGTGGATCTTCCAGTCGGTGCCGAAGAACATCGTGATGTCGTCGGGCGTGAAGAAGTCGGGCGCGCCGTGCGGGCCGTAGAGGACGTCGATGTCCCAGTGGTTTGAGTAATCGGGGATCACAACCTCGGGGGTGGGCGCCTGCTGCGCCGCGCCCGCCAGGTGCAGCACATCGCCCGTGCGCAGATGCCGCCCGGCGTGTCCACCGAACTGGCCGAGCGTGAAGGTGCTGCGGCTGCCCAGGTACAGCGGCACGTCGAGCCCGCCCGCCACCGCCAGTGCCAAGCGCACACCGTGTTCGCAGCGGCCCACGGCCAACGTGCCGCCCGCGGGCACGTCAATGGCCTGCCACATCGGCACCACTTCGCCGTTCAGCGTGAGCTTGGCGGGCGCACCCGTCACCGCCACCACCGTGGCGGTGTTGAAGCGCAGTGTGGGCCCGGCCAGCGTGATCTCCAGCGCGGCGGCGTCGGGTGTGTTGCCCACCAGCGCGTTGGCCGCGCGGTGAGCGTGCATGTCCATGGGGCCGCTGGGCGGCACGCCCACGTCCCAGTAGCCCTGGCGGCCCGGCCAGTCCTGCACGCTCGTCTGCACACCGGGTTCGATCACATCGATGGTGGCCGGGTGGTAGGCGAAGGTGGAGAGAAACCGCGTGACCTGCCTACCCTCGCGGAACACCGGGTCGCGCACCACCTGGCGCAGGTAGCCCAGGTTGGTTTCGATGCCGGCCAGGCGCGTGGCGTCCAGCGCGTCTTCCATCTTGGTCAGCGCTTCGTCGCGCGTGTCGGCGGTGACGATCAGCTTGGCCAGCATGGGGTCGTACCAGGCGGGCACCTCAGTGCCGCGCTCCACCCAGCTGTCCACCCGCGCATCGGTGGGAAACACCACCTCGGTGAGCAGGCCCGCGCTCGGCTGGAAGTTCTTTGCCGGGTCTTCGGCGTACAGCCGCACCTGAATCGACGCGCCCTTGGGTGAGGGTTGCAGCGTGTGCAGTGGCGGCAGGTCGCCGGCCGCGAGCTGCAGCATCCACGCCACCAGGTCCACACCGCACACCTGCTCGGTCACGCCGTGTTCCACCTGCAGGCGGGTGTTCACTTCGAGGAAATAGAACGCACCGGTGGACGCGTCGTAGACGAACTCCACCGTGCCGGCCGAGCGGTAGTTCACCGCCTGGGCCAGCCGCACGGCGGTGGCGTGCAGCTCGCTGCGCTGCGCGTCGCTCAGGCCCGGCGCGGGGGTTTCTTCAATCACCTTCTGGTTGCGCCGCTGCACCGAACAGTCGCGCTCGCCCAGGGCGATCACACCGCCTGCGCCGTCGCCGAACACCTGCACCTCGATGTGCCGCGCCTGCTCCACGTATTTTTCGATGAACAGGCCCGCGTCCTTGAAGTTGGCCTGCGCCATGCGCCCGACCGAGTCGAAGGCGTCGGTGAGTTCGGTCGCGTTCCCCACCAGCCGCATGCCGATGCCGCCGCCGCCCGCCGTGCTCTTGAGCATCACCGGAAAGCCCACGCGCGCCGCTTCGCTCTGCGCCTGCGCCACGTCGGTCAACAGGCCGGAGCCCGGCAGCAGCGGCACGCCCCGCTGCTCGGCTAGAGCGCGTGCCGTGTGCTTGAGGCCGAAGGCGCGCATCTGCGCGGGCGCAGGGCCGATGAAGGCGATACCCGCGGCTTCGCACGCTTCGGCAAACGCCGGGTTCTCGGAGAGGAAACCATAGCCAGGGTGGATGGCTTGCGCGCCGCAGTCTTTCGCAATCTGCAGGATGCGGTCGGCACGCAAGTAGCTCTCGGCCGCCGGGGCCGGGCCCAGCACATACGCCTCGTCGGCCTCGCGCACATGGCGGGCCTGCGCATCGGCTTCGGAGTACACGGCCACGCTCTGCACGCCCAGGGTTTTGAGCGTGCGGATGATGCGGCAGGCGATGGCGCCGCGGTTGGCAATCAGGACCTTGCTGAACATGGGTGGAACCTTGGATCGAAGAGGGCAGGCCGTCCTGCGAAAGGGTCACGCGGCAGCGGGTCGTCCCGCTGCGCGCATCGGCGAAGGTTCAAGCCGGGTTCCACACGAGGAGCTGGATGGGCGTGGGGTTGTAGGCATTGCACGGGTTGTTCAGTTGCGGGCAGTTGCTGATCAGCACCCACACGTCCATGTCGGCGCGCATCTCCACGTACTTGCCCGGGCCCGACACGCCGTCTTCAAAACTCAGCGCGCCGTCGGCTGTCACCGGCACGTTCATGAAGAAGTTGATGTTGGGCACCAGGTCGCGTTTGCCCAGGCCCACGTCGGCGTGTTGCAGGGCGATCAGGTAGTTGTCGCGGCAGCTGTGCATGAACTTCTTCTGCAGCGCGTAGCGCACGGTGTTGCTCTCGGCCGCGCAGGCGCCGCCCAGCGTGTCGTGGCGGCCGCAGGTGTCGGCCACGATGGTGAGCATGGCGCTGCCGTCGTTGCTGCGGATCACCGAACCCGTGGTGAGGTAGATGCCACCCTGGCGCTGCATGGTGTTGGTGGCGCTGTAGTGCTCGGCTGGGTCGTGGCGGTTGTAGAACAGCACATCGGCCGCCTGGTTGCCCTCCAGGTCGACGATGCGCAGCGTCTGCCCACGCTTCACTTCAAACAGGATGGGCTCGCCCGCCGGGTGGCGCTGGTCCATCACGGCGTGGGCCGGGTCGAGGCTGCTCTCCAGGATGCGGATGTCGGTGGCTTCGGTGTTCATCGGGGGCTCCTCACAGGTACAGCATGTCGGTGTTGTGCAGGGCGCGCGCGTTCTCCGGGCGGAAGGCGCGGCACGCATCGTTCGCCGGCGCAGCGCCGCAGCGCCAGGCCAGCAAACCCACCTTCTTGGGCGCGTAGGTGGGCGCGGTGTCCAGCCCGTGCGGCGCGGTGCTCATGGCCAGGATTACGTCCATGTCGAAGCGCAGTTCCACAAAGTCGCCGGCTTTGGCGTGGTCCGGCACAAAGGCAAAGCGCCCCTGTGCGTCCACACCCACCTTGCTGAACAGGTTCACCGGCGCGATCAGATCGCGCTTGGTAAGGCCGTACTTGCCGATCTCGATCAGCAGGCCGTCTTTGCCCGAACGGTGCATGGCGTTGCGCGCGTGCTCGTAGCGCTTCTCACCGTATTTCTGCTGCATCAGCTCGGCATCGAGCAGGGCGCCCAGCGGGTCGTGCCAGCCCAGGCTGTCGGCCGTGAAGCTGGCCATGCTGCGGCCCATGTCGCTCATGAGCACATGGCCCTGGGTGTAGTGCGCCGTGTGCTGCGCCTTCAGGCTGTCGGGCATGTTGTAGCGCTCCAGCTTTTCCAACGCGGAATACAGCACCAGGCTCACGTTGGCCCCGGCCTCCAGCGCCACAAAGCGGATGGCGCTGCCGCGCGGCATGCGCCAGCTCCAGTGGCTGCCGCCGGGCACCACCTCGCTCCACATGGCTTTGGCGGTGTCCACGCCTTGCAGCGCCGCGGCGGGGAAGCGCTGCCACAGCGCGGGGGTGTCCACGGGCGCGGCCGGCGGCGGGTTGGGCGGAACCACGGTGAGCGGGTCTGCGATGTCTTGTGGGTTCATGTGGTGTCTCCTTGAAAAATCAAACGCCCACGCCCGAGAGGCGTTGCAGCTGTTCCAGATCGGTCTTCATGCCCGAGGTCTCGCGGATGCGTTCCAGGATGTCGCGCTTGAGCTGCACAAACGCGGGCTCGTGCTTGAGGTCTTGCACGCGCTCGTCGCCAAAAGGAACGTCGTAAATGGTGTCGATGCGGCCCGGGCGCGGCGCCATCAACACCACGCGGGAGCCCAGGTAGAGCGCTTCTTCCACGTCGTGCGTGACGAATACGATGGTGGCTTTCTCCAGCTTGTGCACGTAGCGGATCAGGTCGTGCATCACCTCGCGGGTTTGCGCGTCGAGCGCGCCAAACGGTTCGTCCATCAGCACCACGTCGGGGCGGCCCATGAGCGCGCGCGCAATCGCCACGCGCTGCTGCATGCCGCCCGAGAGCTGGTTGGGCCAGGCGTTGGCCACGGGCTGCAGACCCATCAGGCGCAGCAATGCGTCGGCGCGCCCTGATGCGGCTTCCACATCGCTCGAGCTGCTGCCGTCGGTGTGGGCCTTGAGCCGGCGGCAGAACTTGATGTTCTCCATCACCGTCATCCAGGGGTAGAGGCTGTAGTGCTGGAACACCATGGCGCGGTCGATGCCCGGGCCGTCCACCGCGCGGCCGTCCACCAGCAGGTCGCCACTGGTTTGGGTTTCCAGCCCGCCGATGGTGCGCAGCAGCGTGGACTTGCCGCAGCCCGACGCACCCACGAAGGTGACGAACTCGTTCTCGCCGATGTCGAGGTTGATGCCTTCCAGCGCGTTGATGGCGGCGCCGTCAAACCGCTTGGTGAGGCTGCGGATGACGATCTTGGGCAGGGGAACGTGGGCGGTGCTCATGGCTTCAGCCTTTCAGGTAGAGCCAGGGGAACGCACGTCGATGCCCCCAGCGAAACAGCTGGTCGGTGACCAAGCCGATGAGGCCGATGACGATGATCCCGGCGAAGATGGTGTCGGTCTGCAGGAAGCGCTGCGCGCGCAGGATCGCGTAGCCCAGGCCCGAGTTGGCGGCCACCAGCTCGGCCACCACGAGGTACGTCCAGGCCCAGCCCATGGTGATGCGCAAGGTGTCCATGAGCGCGGGCTTGGCGCTTGGCAAGATCACCTTTTCAATCAGTTCGCTGCGGCTGGCGCCCATGGTCTGCGCCGCTTCCACCTGCGCGGCCGGCACGCGGCGCACGTCTTCGGCCACCATCAGCACCATCTGGAAAAAGGTGCCGATGAAGATGATGGCGATCTTCGAACCCTCGCCAATGCCCACCCACAGCATCACCAGCGGAATGAAAGCCACCGCCGGCATGTAGCGGATGAAATCGGTCAGCGGCTCCAGCAGCGCCTGCACCGAGCGGAACGAACCGATCAACAAGCCCAGCGGCAGCGCAATCACCGCCGAGAGCACAAAACCCGCCACCACGCGGTAAGTGCTGATGCCCATGTCTTCAAAGAGCCCCGTCTCGGTGGCCCAGGTCCAGGTCTTGGCCAGCACCGCCAGCGGCGTGGGCATGAACACCGGGTCGATCCCGCCCCAGATGCCGACCGCCGCCCAAAGCACCAAAGGTGTGAACAAACCGGTGAGCGCAAGCACCCAATAGGTGCGCCGCGAGATGCCGGCGCGCACGATGAACAGGTTGGAGCGTTTCCTGGGCCGGGTGGGTGCACCAACAGCGCGCGGCGCCGTGGCGGGGGGGGCAAGAGGCAAGGACATGCGGGGCTCCTGAGCGGGGGACAAAAGGCGGAGAGGCATGGGCTTTGCAGCGCAAGCGTCTCCCGGGCTTTTGTCCCTCCGTGGAACCACGCGATGGTGGCCGACTGCTCTCGGACCAGACAGCTCAGTTCGGCAAGCGATCTGAGCCCGGAACCCTAGCGGTCTTCAAGGCTGGCGTGTGCTGGGCACAGCGCCTCTCTGGGTCAGGATGCAGCAACTTCAGTGCCAACCCAGCTGTCGCGTGCAGGGTTGGGTGGTTCGCGGGCATCGCGCGCTGGTCCGCAGCCGGTCTTTGTGGGCCGTGAACTCCATCACGGTGGCTGATTCGCTTACTGTCGGGATCGTTTACACGCTGACGTTCGGACCCGAGAGAAATCCCGGAAGTCCATTGATTCATATGGATAAATCTATCCGGCACAGAACCTGCATAGTGATTAACATCTAGGCACAAATCAACCCAGTTGGATACAGTTCACATGACGTTCAATTTCAAGCACGCGGTCGCCACCCTTTCCCTGGCCGCAGCCGCGCTGGTCCCCGTGGCTGCTTTCGCCGCGCCCATCTCCATCTTCAACACCGGCGTCAACGCCGCAGGCGTCGGTCTGGGTGGTTTGGCGCTCGGCGGTTCGGACACGCACTACACCATCGGCCTGAGCACGGCACCGATCGTGGTGACCAACGCCGCCTACGTGGCCAACAACGCCACGTCGCAGTGGATCTGGGCCAACAACGCGCAAGGCAACCAGACCTACACCTTCACCACCACCTTCGACCTGACCGGCCTGAACGCCAGCACCGCTGTGCTGAACGGCTTGTGGGGCGCTGACAACCAGGGCCTGGACATTCTGCTGAACGGCGTGAGCACCGGCGACGAACTGATGGGCGTGGTGGTGCAGAACTTCAACCAGTTGCACGCCTTCACGCTCGACAGTGGTTTCGTCGCTGGCTTGAACACGCTGTCTTTCGTGATCCAGAACAACGGTGGTCCTGGCGCCTTCCGCGCCCAGTTCGTGGGCACCGCTGACCTGGCATCGAGCGAAGTGCCCGAGCCGGGCACGCTGGCCCTGGTGGCTGTGGCCCTGTTGGCCGCCGGTGCCCTGCGCCGCCGCAACGCCATCTGATCGGTGTTCGTCGACTGAACAACGGGGGCTTCGGCCCCCGTTTGCATGGGTTGACGGGTTTCGTCTCGACCCTCAGCGCGCCGGCATCAACGACCGCACCGCCTCCCCCAACTCGATCACCGCCAGCGCGTAGTAGCTGCTCCAGTTGTAGCGCGTCACCACGTAAAAGTTCTCCGTGCCCGCTACATAGGTCGGCGCAGCGCCGGCGTTTTCCAGCAGCACCAGGGCGAGCTTGCCGGGGTGTTGCAGGGCGGGGCCGTCGAGCACGGCGCCTTTGGCGGTGAAGCTCTCCACGCTGAAGCTGGGCAGGATGTCGGGGGCGAGCAGGGTGTCCAGCTGGAGCTTGGTCGTGTCGAAGCTCACCGGGTAGTGGGTGGGCATGCCGGTTTGCCAGCCGAAGGCCTTGAAGTAGTTGGCCACCGAGCCGATCACATCCGCCTGGCTGTCAAACAGATCCACCTTGCCGTCGCCGTCGAAGTCGATGGCGTACTTCACCCAGCTGCTGGGCATGAACTGCGGCCAGCCCATGGCGCCGGCGTAGCTGCCGCGCGGGCTCAGCGGGTCGGTGCCGGTGCGTTCGCTCAGGCTCAGGAATTGTTCGAGTTCACTTTTGAAGAACTCGGTGCGCGCGCTGGCGCGCGGGTGGCTGGCCGGGAAGTCGAAGGCCAGTGTGCTCAGCGCGTCGATCACGCGGTGGTTGCCGGTGTGCTGACCGTAGAGCGTTTCCACGCCGATCACGCCCACGATGAGGCTGGCGGGCACGCCGTATTCCAGTTCGGCGCGGGCCAGTGTTTCGCGGTTGTCTTCCCAGAATCGTTGCCCGGCGCGCAGGCGAATGGGTTCGATGAAGCGGGCGCGGTAGGCGGCCCAGTTTTTGGGCGTGCCGGTGGGCGCGGGCTGCATCAGGCGAATGATGTTGGGCATGCGCTGGGCCTGGCCGATCTGCTGGCGCACCCAGGCGGGATCGAGGTTGCGGCGCACGGCCAGGTCGGTGGCGAAGGCCATGGCGGCTTCGCTCTGGTCGTAGGTGAAGACGGGTGCGGCTTTGGCCGCGTTGTTGGGCCGGGCCTTGGCGGGTGATTGGGCCAGGACCGGTGCGCTCACCAGCAGGGCGGAGGCGAGGGCACAGAGGAGACGGTTCACATGAAACAAGGGGTGCCTTGGTGGTGGGGTTCGTTGTCAGGTGTCGGGACTTTTCGGCCAGGCCAGTCGTTGAAATTCGCTCTGCAGACTGGCCAGCGTGGCATGGCCGGCGCCGGGTCGCGCGTAACGCTGGGCTTCGAGCCGCAGCAGCCATTGTGCAAGCGGCGCGGCGGCGCCCCCGTGACCCCAGTGGTCTTGCACGCGCCGAGCGAGCTCGCGCGGGGGCGTGTGCTCGGCACTCTCCACGCCCAGCTTGTGCAGGCGCGCGCGGGCGCGGCGCAACAGGCGCAGCCAGGGGTCGTGTTGCTGGCGCTCCCACAGCGTCCACGCGGCGCCCAGCAAGCTCACGAACACCACCACGCCGATGAGCACGTAGGCCAGGTCGGCCCAGCTGGGGGATTGGAAGCCCAGGTTTTTCAGCAGGTCCAACTGGCGGCCCTGGGTGTAGTTGAGCACCCACTGGTTCCAGCTGTTGTTCATGGCTTCCCAGGCGGCGCGCAGCTGGGCAGCGAGGTTGGGGTTGAGGTTGCCGATGGCGCCGGCCAGCGCGCCTTGCGGTGCGCGCAGGCGCTCCAGCGAACCGATGCGCCCCGGCGCCACGGCAGACGTGGGGTCCACGCGCACCCAGCCTTGGCCCTGCAACCAGACTTCGGTCCAGGCGTGGGCGTCGCGCTGACGCACGGTCCAGTAGCCGTCCAGGCCGTTGAGTTCGCCGCCTTGGTAGCCGGTGACGATGCGCGCCGGGATGTCGAGCGCGCGCATGAGAATGACGAAGCTGCTGGCGATGTGTTCGCAGAAACCTTCGCGTTTGTCGAACCAGAACTCGTCGGCGGTGTTGGCACCATACACGCCGGGCTCCAGCGTGTAGGTGTAGCCGCCGGTGCGCAGGCGGTTCATCACGGCGTCGATGAGTTGGGGGTTGGCCTCGGGGCCGGCGCCGTGTTCGCGCCGCAGCGCCTGGGCCAACGCGAGCGTGCGCGGGTTGAAGCCGCCGGGCAGTTCAATCTGGTCTTGCAGGCTCACCACCTGCGACAGCGGCCCGTGGCGGAAGCTGGGGTAACTCTCGGCGCTGTAGCGCACCAGCGTGTTGAGCGGGCGCTGGGTGAACCACTGCAGCTCGTTGCTCATGCGCACTGCGTTGTCGGGCACCTCGGGCGCCTGCGGGGTGGACTCCATCACGAACAGCCAGGGCCGGCGGCTGGGCTCCATGGTCACGTCGTAGCGCACGGGCGGGCCCGACACCTGCAGGTCGGCGGGCAATGCCATCGACGGTGGGAAGCCTGAGCGCAGCGCGCGCCATTCGCTGCCGTCAAAGCTGCTGAGCACCGGGCCGCGGAAATACAGCTGGCCTTGCGGCGGCGGTGCGCCCTCGAAGCGGATGCGGAAGGCGATGCTGTCTTCCAGAACCAGTTGCGCGATTTGCCCCACCTTCATGGAACCCGAGAGGCCGCTGCGCCCGGTTTCGTCTTGCCCCGGCACGCCCCACAGTGGCGAGAGTCGCGGAAACAGCAGAAACAGCACCAGCATGATGGGCGCACCCATGAGCGCCATGCCACCGGCGATGCGCGCGGCCTGCGCCAGCGGCGGGCGCCCCACCGGCATGTGGGCGTTCACCAGCGCGGTGAGCAAACCGAGCAGCGCCACCAGAATGCCCGCCGCCGTCAACAGCGACTGCGAATAAAAGAAGTGTGTGAGCAGCGTGAAGAAGGCGAGAAAAAACACCACGAAGGCGTCGCGCCGCGCGCGCATCTCCAGGGTTTTGAGCGCCAGCAGCACCACGATGAGCGTCACGCCCGCGTCGCGCCCGAGCAGGGTGCTGTGGGTCATGAAGGTGGCGGCCAGCGTGATGCAGAGCAAGCCCACGCGCACCGGCCAGCCGGGCAGCGGCAGGCCGCGCAGCGCGAGCGTGGTGCGCCACACCAGCACACCGGCGGTGAGCGCGGTGCACCACCACGGCGTGTGACCCACCTGCATGAAGGCCACCCAGCCGATGACGGCGAGCAAAAAGAGCGTGTCGCGCGTGTCTCTGGGTAGAGTGGCCCCCACGCTCCACCGCTGCGCGGGTCGCTGCCCCCCGAGGGGGCGCGTTTTGCCTTGGGGCGGCCCGGCGGCAAAACCGGTTGCTTCGTTGTTCAACATATGGCCAGTGCCTCCAGGCAGCGCGCGCGGTGGGCCGGCCCTTGGTCGGGTGCGATCTCGCGGCCGGGCACGCGCAGGCCGTAGTCGAGCCCCTGCCGGTCGGCCATGAGCACCCAGGCCGTGAGGCGCGAGAGCCGCGCTTCCAGGCCCGCGCCGCCGCACTGCGCGTGGTCCAGCCAGAGCTGGTGGCGCTGGTGCGACAAGGCGTCGCGGCTCACGAGATCGTCGCGCCCGCTGGAGAACGCCTGCGCGGCCTTGCGCCACACCACCGCCTTGAGCGGATCGCCCCGGCGGTAGGCGCGCACGCCGTCGAATTCACCGGTGCTCTGCACACGCGCCGCGCCCGAGCTGCCGGCTTGCGGCTCGCCCGGGGGCAGCGGTGGCGGGTGACTCTCGGGCTCGGGGTACACGAGCACACCCGAGGCCGGCCGCCACACGGTCCACACGCGGAAGGTGCCGAGTGGAAACAGGGTCTGCGCGGTCAGTGGCGGCAGCGGGTGCAAGCCGCGCTCGGGCGACGGAAAGCTCACCTGCAGCTGGGCACTGCCCTGTGCAGGCACGTCGGTCCACGCCAGGGGTGCGTGCTTGGGGTCTGCGCCGATCACGCCCATGCCGAGGCCGTAGCGCGTGCGCTGGCGATCGCTGGAGAGGCGCACCGTGAGCGCCACCGCCTGCCCGGCATGCACCGGCTCGGGTGGCGTGAGCAGCAGCGTGGTACCGCGCAGGTTGCCGTGGCACACGTGCATGCCCACCACCGCGCTGCCGGCCAGCAAGAAGGTGAGCAGGTAGCCCAGGTTGAGCTGGTAGTTGATGCTGGCCACGAGGAGCAGCAGCAGGGTGATGGCCAGCATCCAGCCCGGGCGGGTGGGCAGGATGTAGACGTTGCGCTGGGTCAGCGTGAGCGTGTCGGACTTGGGCAGACGGTTGTGCCACCAGGTCTGCAGGTGGGCACGCAGCGTGCGCCACGGGTGACGCCAGGGTTGCAAGGTGAGGGCGCCAGCGGGCGAGCGCGCAGCGGTGGCCACCATGTCAAGGGAGCGGAATGGCTTCCAGCATGGCGCGCACCTGCTCCACCGGCCCGCGCCCCGCATCGCGCACCGGAATCAGCCGATGCGCCACCGTCTGCGGCAGGATGGCGGCGATGTCGTCGGGCGCCACGTAGTCGCGCCCGCTCAAATAGGCCTGCGCCTTGGCCGAGCGCACCACGGCGAGCGCCGCGCGCGGCGACAGGCCTTGCGCAAACCACTGCCCGTTGCGCGTGGCGGCCACCAGGTCTTGCAGGTACTCCAGCACCGGCTCGGCGGTGTGCACCTGGCTCACGGTGTGCTGCAAGGCAGCGAGGTCGGCCGGCGTCAAGGCGGGCGGCAGCTTGTCCAGCATGTCGCGGCGGTCCTGGCCGCGCAGCAGTTCGCGCTCGGCGGCTCGGTCGGGGTAGCCGATCGACAGGCGCATGTGGAAACGGTCCAGCTGGGATTCGGGCAGCGCGTAGGTGCCCAGCTGGTCGTGCGGATTCTGCGTGGCGATCACGAAGAAGGGCTCGGGCAGGGCTCGGGTTTCGCCTTCCACCGTCACCTGTTTTTCTTCCATGGCTTCCAGCAGCGCGCTCTGCGTCTTGGGGCTGGCGCGGTTGATCTCGTCGGCCAGCAGCACCTGGGCGAACACCGGGCCGGGGTGGAACACAAAGCCTTCACGACCGCGCTCGTAGATGGACACGCCCACCAGGTCGGACGGCATGAGGTCGGCTGTGAACTGCACCCGCGAAAACTGCAGGCCGAACGAGCGGGCCAGCGCGTGCGCCAAGGTGGTTTTGCCGACGCCGGGCACGTCTTCGATCAGCAGGTGGCCGCCGGCCAGAAGACAGGCCACGCAGTCTGAAACTTGCTGCGATTTGCCCACGATCACCGTGTTAAGCTGATTCAGCAATTGTTGAATTTTTGTGTCGGCTTGCATGCCGCGAACCTTACCGTAAAACCGTTATGGGCCAGGCCACCGGGTATTTCACCCACAAGGATTGTTGGAGACACGAAATGGGCGCCGGTCACCCGGAATGCCCAGAGCGTCTGGACGCGATCGAGGACCGTTTGCTCATGAGCGGACTCGACGTGGCGCTGGAGCGCCGCGAGGCCACCGCCGCCTCCATGGCCGACCTCGAACTCGCCCACGGCCGCATGCACCTGGCGTCGCTGCGCGGCCTGAGCGACAACCTGCGCGACGAGATCAAAGCCGGCGGCCCGACCCACGCGCAGGTCGACCCCGACACCTCCATCAACACCCACAGCTGGGACGCCATCCTCATGGCCGCGGGTGCCGCCATCGACGCCACCGACGCGGTGATGGCGGGCGAAATGCCCAACGCCTTCTGCGCGGTGCGCCCACCCGGCCACCACGCCACGCGCAATCAGGCCATGGGTTTCTGCTTCGTGAACAACGTGGCGGTGGCCGCCAAATACGCGCTGGAGCGTCATGGTCTCAAACGCGTGGCCATCATCGATTTCGATGTGCACCACGGCAACGGCACCGAAGACATCGTGGCGGGCGACGACCGCATCCTCATGTGCAGCTTCTACCAGCACCCGTTCTATCCGGCGTGTGAGCATTCCACCGCTGCCAATCTGGTCAACCTGCCGGTGCCGGCTTACACCAAAGGCATGGACATCCGCGAGCTGATCGACATGAGCTGGATCCCCCGGCTCGACGCGCACAAGCCGCAGATGGTCTTCATCAGCGCCGGCTTCGACGCCCACCGCGAAGACGACATGGCGCAGCTCGGTCTGGTCGAGCAGGACTATGCGTGGATGACGATGCGGATCAAGGAGGTGGCCGAGCGCCACGCGAAGGGCCGCATCGTGAGTTGCCTCGAAGGCGGTTACGCGCTGAGCGCGCTGGGCCGCAGCGTGGAAGCGCATTTGCGGGTGCTGGCCGACGTTTGAACTTCGGCGGCGGATGGGCGTCCGATAATGCGCCGATGACCCACACCGCCAACGCTTCACCTCCCACGGCTGACGGTGCCGTGCTGATGCACACCCGCGACGAGCGCGGTGTGCACACGCTCACCCTCAATACCCCGCGCAGCTTCAACGTCTTGTCCGAAGCGATGCTCGCCGCGCTGCAGGCGGCCATCGCCGCGGTGGCCGCTGATCCACAAGCCCGGTTGGTCGTGATCGCTGCCAGCGGCAAGGCTTTTTGCGCCGGACACGACCTCAAGGAAATGAGGGCGAACCCCGAGCGGTCCTATTACCAGGCGCTGTTTGCGCGCTGCTCACGGCTCATGCTGGCGATCCGCCAGCTGGAGGTGCCGGTCATCGCGCGCGTGCAAGGCTTGGCCACTGCGGCGGGTTGCCAGCTGGTCGCGCAGTGCGATCTGGCGGTGGCCAGCGAGGCCGCGAGCTTTGGCGTGAACGGCATCGACGTGGGTCTGTTCTGTGCCACACCGGGCGTGGCCTTGTCGCGCAACATCCTGCCCAAGCAGGCGATGGAAATGCTCCTCACCGGCGATTTCATCTCGGCCGACGAGGCCTGCGCGCGTGGGCTCGTCAACCGGGTGGTGGCACCCGACGCACTGGACGAAGAAGTGGCCACCCTGGTGGACCGCATCCTGGCCAAACCTCCCGAAGCCATTGCCATGGGCAAGGCGCTGTTTTACCGCCAGCTGGAGACCGGCATCGAAGCGGCCTACCAGCTCGCCGGGCAGACCATGGCCTGCAACATGGCGCACCCCGTGGCGCAAGAGGGCGTGCAGGCCTTCATCGACAAACGCGCGCCAAGCTGGCGCGCCTGATCCTTCAACGCACACCGTTTTTTCCCCCATGGCAACCACTTCTTCAGCCGCCCCGAAACCCATCGACGATTTTGGTCTTTGGCTCTCGGCCTTCACCCAGCCCACCGTGTTGACCGAGCTCGGCGCGCTCGTGGTGTGCATTGCGTTGGCGCTGGGCGTCACCTGGCTGATGCGCCGGGCGCTGGGCATGCAGGAAGACAAAGCCTCGGTGCTGTTTGGCCGCAACCTCATCGACGGCGTGATGTTCCCGCTGCTGCTGCTCACGCTGACCTATGTGGCCCGCGCCTTGCTGATGGAGCGCCTGCCGTTGGCCGCTTTCAAGGTGGCCATTCCGGTGCTGGTCTCGCTGGTGGTGATCCGGGTGGGTGTGAAGGTGCTGCAGGTGGCGTTTGCCACCGCGCCTTGGGTGCGGGTGCTGGAGCGCACCATCTCTTGGGTAGCTTGGCTGGCCATGGTGCTGTGGGTGAGCGGGCTGCTGCCGGTGGTGCTGGCCGAAATGGACCAGATCACCTGGAAGATCGGCACCTCCACCCTGAGCTTGCGCACCATGATCGAGGGCATCCTCACGGCGGGTGCGGTGCTGATCCTGTCGCTGTGGGTGTCGTCTGCCATCGAGACGCGCCTGCTGCGCAAGGCGGTGGGCGGTGACCTCTCGCTGCGCAAGGCGGTGAGCAATGCCACGCGTGCGTTGCTCATGTTCTTCGGTCTCATCATTGCGCTTTCGGCCGTGGGCATCGATCTCACTGCGCTGTCGGTGCTGGGCGGGGCCATCGGTGTCGGTATTGGCTTCGGTTTGCAGAAGCTCGCGTCCAACTACGTGAGCGGCTTCGTGATCCTGGCCGAGCGCAGCATGCGCATCGGCGACAACGTGCGGGTCGACAACTTCGAAGGCATCATCACCGACATCAACGCGCGTTACACCGTGATCCGCTCCACCACCGGGCGCGAGTCCATTGTGCCCAACGAACTGCTCATCATCAACCGGGTGGAAAACCTGTCGCTGGCCGACGACCGCCTGTGGCAATCCACGGTGGTGTCGGTGGGTTACGAGAGCGATGTGGACCAGGTGATGGAGCTGCTGAGAGACGCCGCCTTGACCCAGGACCGCGTTCTCAAGGAGCCGGGCCCGTCGGTCGCCTTGTCCAACTTTGGGCCCGATGGCCTGGAATTCACGCTGGGCTACTGGATCGCCGATCCGGAGAACGGCACGCTCAACATCCGCTCCCTGATCAACCGCAAGGTGCTGCAGGCGCTGCGCGAAAACCAGATCCAGATCCCGTATCCGCAGCGCGTGCTGCACATTCAGCCCCCCGCTGCCGAGCCTCGGGGTTCAGCGGTTCATGAAGCCCGGTAGCCACAGCGAGATGGCGGGGAAGGCGATCAGGATCCCCAGGCGCACGATGTCGGCCATGACGAACGGCCAGACGCCCTGGAAGATGTGTTTGAGCTTCACCAGTGGCAGCAGGGAATTCATGACGAAGAGGTTCATGCCCACCGGCGGCGAGATCATGCCGATCTCCACGATGGTCACGATCAGGATGCCGAACCACACCGGGTCAAAGCCCAGCCCGGTGATGACCGGGAAAAACACCGGGATGGTCAGCAGCACCATCGACAGCTCTTCCATCACCAGTCCCAGGGCGATGTAGATCGTCATCATGACCACCACCACCATGAGGGGGTGCGGGCTGAACTGCAGGAGGAAGTCGCGCAGGTCGCCCGGCATGCTGGTGAAGTTGATGAAGCTGGTGAAGACCATCGCGCCGATCAGGATGGTGAACAGCATGGCCGTGGTGCGGGTGCTCTCGACCAAAATGTCGAGCAGGATGCGCGGGGTGAGCGCGCCGCGCAACAAGGCAAAGAAGAACGCACCCGCCGCGCCCACGCCCGCGCCCTCGGTGGCGGTGAACACACCGCCGTAGATGCCGCCGATCACCAGCGCGAACAGCAACCCCACGCCCCAGATGCCGCGCACGGCGGCCAGGCGCTGCGCCCAGTTGAAACGCTCGGCCGGTGGGCCGGCGAGCGGGTCGCGCCAGGTGATGTAGACCACCGCCAGGCACAGGCAGATGATGGCCACCAGACCGGGGAGGATGCCCGCGATGAACAACTTGCCGATGTCGGTCTCGGTGATGATCCCGTAGATCACCAGAATGGTCGAAGGCGGGATCAGGATGCCCAGCGTGCCGCCCGACGCGATGGCGCCGGTGGCCAGTGTGTCCTTGTAGCCGTGGCGCTTCATCTCTGGGTAGGCCACGCGCGTCATCGTGGCGGCGGTGGCGATCGACGAGCCGCAGATCGAGCCGAAACCGCCTGAGGCGATGATGCTGGCCATGGCCAGCCCACCCTTGCGGTGCCCGACGAAAGCATTCGCAGCGGTGTAGAGCTCGCGCGCCATGCCGGCACGCGCCACGAGGTTGCCCATGAGGATGAACAGCGGGATCACCGACAGCACGTAGGCGAAGCCGGTCTCGAAGATCACCTGGCTGGTGCTGGCAAATGCGGGCTGCCAGCCACGCATGAGACCCAGTCCCGCCAGGCCTGCGATGGCCATGGCCAGCGCCAGCGGAATGCGCAGGAAGGCCATCGCAAAGACGGCCAGAAAACCCAGGGCGGCCTCGGTCATGAGGAGGCTCCTTCCAGATCGGCCGGCGGCGGGTGGTGGGGCGAGGGCACCGGCACCACGACAAACACGAACAGCAGGTGCACTGCGGCCGTGATGGCCAGAAACAGCGCCATCATCCAGGCCACCGGGGCGATGGAGACCTGAAGGTAAACGGTGGTGTCACCGTACTCGGCGAAACGGTCGGCGCGGGTGCTCATGAGGTAGGCGAGAAAACCGAAGCCGCCCGCGCAGATCAGGTTGACCAGGCGGGCCTGGATGCCGCGAACCCAGTCGGGCAAGAACGTGTCGAGCGAATCGAACACCACGTGTTCGTTGCGCCAGGAGACCATGGGCAGGGCGCCGAAGATCACGATGACCATGAGGATCTCGGTGATCTCCAGGCCGCCGGGCACCGAGTGGTCAAAGAAGCGCCGCCCGGTCACGTCCACCAGGGTGAGCCACATGATGGTGAACAAGGCCACGGCGGCCATGAGTCCGGTGGACCACCGCAGCGTGCGTTCGATCGTCTTGAGCATGATGAGTCTTGATGTGACAAGGCCGGCTGGGCGCTCCGCTCAGCCGGCCTGGCAGGGCCATCGAGGTGGCCCCGGGTTTTATTTCACCTTGGCGATTTCTGCGCGGAACTCTGCAAGCACCTCTTTGGGGTTCTTCAGGCCCTTGACCTGCGCGCTGGCCGCCCATTTGGTTTCCAGGTAGTCCTGCTTGTCCATCACCGCCTTCACGAAAGCCTTGTCTGCTGTGATGCGGGTCACCCCCTGGGTCTTTTGCAGCTCGCGGCTGGCCGCGTCCACCTTGTCCCAGCCCTCGCCGAACAGGCGTGCGGCCGGCTCGCCCGACAGCTTGTCGACCACGGCCTTGTCTTGCGCCGAGAGGGCGTTGTACTTGGCCGGGTTCATCATGAAGACGAAGCTGGTGTTGTACAAGCCACCAGGAAAGGCGGTGGCGTGCTTGATCATGCTGAGCTTGAACGAGGCGATCGATTCGTCCGGGAAGAATGTGCCGTCCATCACACCGGTGGACAGCAATTCGAACGACTCGGGCGCCGCCTTGAGCGTGGTGTTCCAGCCCATGGCTTTGGAGAGTTCGTTGATGTTGCCGCCGCCGATGCGGAACTTCAGGCTCGCTGCTTCGGCGGCCGAACTCACCGGCTTCTTGCTGTTGAAGATCACGCCCGGGCCGTGCGTGAAGACCGCCAGCACCTTCACGCCGCGGTGCTCGCCCAGGGGGGCGAAATATTTGCTGTAAACCCGCTGGTAAGCCACTGAAGTGGCCACCGCGTTGTTGCCCAGAAAAGGGAACTCGGCGACCTGCGTGTTGATGAATCGACCCGGGGTGTAGCCGTCCACCGTGTACGAAATGTCGGCCAGGCCGTCGCGCACCGCGTCAAAGGTGCCGGGGGCGGCTACCACCCCTTTGGGCAGGATGTTGCACTTCATGCGGCCGGTGCTTTCCTTCTCCAGCATGTCGCACCACGCCTTCTGCGATGTGCTCAGCGTGTGGCTGGGCGGCAGCCAGCTGGAAACGGTGAACACCGTTTGCGCCGAAACCCAGCCGCTGGCAAGCAGGGTGGATGACAAGGCGAATGCAACGAGGGAACGTGACTTCATTCGGAAACTCCTGTGGACGGGTGCAATGTGCTTGCAGGAAGATGGTTGCTCAACATAAACAAATCAGCGCAGCCAATGTAGGCCAGTTCCATCGTGCGCCGTCTCATGGCTTACCCGAGTTCGCCGACCCTTCGGTCGGTGAATGCGCAAACACCTTGGCGAGGGGGCCCACAAATAAGGGCTTTGTGGGTTCGGATCGTTCTCCTATAATCACCAAAAAGCACGATCGTTCGTTTTTCGAGATCCCGACTCGTTCCCCACCCCGGCCCCCTCGGCAAAGGGGCGGGGCATACAATCCGCCAGTTGACGTGCACGTCAATTCGCACGTCCCTTTCCACAACAGCAGGAGCAACCCAACATGAAGGTCATCGTCCCCGTCAAACGCGTGGTGGATTACAACGTCAAGGTGCGCGTCAAGAGCGACGGCACGGGCGTGGACATCGCCAACGTCAAGATGAGCATGAACCCGTTTGACGAGATCGCGGTGGAAGAGGCCGTGAGATTGAAAGAGAAGGGCGTGGTCACCGAGGTGATCGCCGTCTCCTGCGGTGTCACGCAGTGCCAGGAAACCCTGCGCACCGCCATGGCCATCGGCGCCGACCGCGCCATCCTGGTCGAAACCACCGAAGAGCTGCAGCCCCTGGCCGTGGCCAAGCTCTTGAAAGCCCTGGTCGACAAAGAACAACCCGGCCTGATCATCCTGGGCAAACAGGCGATTGACGACGACGCCAACCAGACCGGCCAGATGCTGGCCGCTTTGGCCGACCTGCCCCAAGGCACCTTCGCCAGCAAGGTGGAAGTGGCCGGTGACAAAGTGAATGTGACCCGCGAAGTGGACGGCGGCCTGGAAACGGTGTCCCTCTCCATCCCGGCTGTCATCACCACCGACCTGCGCCTGAACGAGCCGCGTTATGTGACGCTGCCCAACATCATGAAGGCCAAGAAGAAGACGCTGGACATCCTCAAGCCCGAAGACCTCGGTGTGGACGTGACGCCGCGCATCAAGACGCTCAAGGTCAGCGAGCCGCCCAAGCGCGGCGCGGGCGTCAAGGTGGCCGATGTGGCCGCCCTGGTGGACAAGCTGAAGAACGAAGCCAAAGTGATCTGAGGAACCGACAATTGACCGCACTCGTTATTGCCGAACACAACCACGCCTCCATCAAGGGCGCGACCTTGAACACCGTCGCCGCTGCCGCTCAATGTGGAGGGGACGTGCACGTGCTCATCGCCGGGCACAACGCTGGCGCTGCCGCCGACGCCGCCGCACAGATCGCCGGCGTGAGCAAGGTGATCCACGCCGACGCCCCCCGCTTCGAACACGGCCTGGCCGAGAACGTGGCCGCGCAGGTGCTGACCATTGCCGCGAACTACAGCCACATCCTGTTCCCCGCCACCGCCACCGCCAGCGGCAAGAACGTGGCGCCGCGCGTGGCCGCTGCGCTGGATGTGGGTCAGATCTCCGACATCACCAAGGTGATTGCAGCCGACACCTTCGAGCGCCCGATCTACGCCGGCAACGCCATTGCCACCGTGCAGGGCCTGGACGCCACGCACGTGATCACCGTGCGCACCACGGGATTCGACCCCGCAGCGGCCACCGGTGGCAGCGCCGCGGTGGAAACGGCAGCAGCAGCAGCCGACGACGGCAAGAGCAAGTTCATGGGCAGCGAGATCGCCAAGAGCGACCGCCCCGAACTCACCGCCGCCAAGATCATCGTCTCCGGTGGTCGGGCGCTGGGCAGCGCCGAGAAGTTCAACGACGTGATGACGCCGCTGGCCGACAAGCTGGGTGCCGCACTGGGCGCCAGCCGCGCCGCGGTGGACGCGGGCTACGCGCCCAACGACTGGCAGGTGGGCCAGACCGGCAAGATCGTCGCACCGCAGCTCTACATCGCCGCCGGCATCTCCGGTGCCATCCAGCACCTGGCCGGCATGAAGGACAGCAAGGTCATCGTGGCGATCAACAAGGATCCTGAAGCACCGATCTTTTCGGTGGCCGACTATGGCCTGGAGGCCGATCTGTTCGAAGCCGTGCCCGAATTGATCAAAGCACTCTGACCCCTCTGAAAAATGCAAGGGCATCGTTCGCGATGCCCTTTTCGTATCTGCACCCCTGACATTCCTGGAGACACGACCGTGAGTTACACCGCACCCCTCAAAGACATGCTGTTCGACATCGAGCACCTGGCGCGTATCGACCAGGTGGCGCAGATGCCCGGCTTCGAAGATGCCGGACTCGAAACTGCCCAAGCGGTGCTCGAGGAGTGTGCCAAGCTCAACGAAGGCGTGATCGCGCCGCTGAACTGGGAGGGCGACAAGAACCCCTCGTTCTTCAAGGACGGCCAGGTCACCACCACGCCGGGATTCAAGGAAGCCTTCAAGCAATACGCCGAAGGCGGCTGGCAAGGCCTGCAGCATCCGGCGGATTTCGGTGGTCAGGGTCTGCCCAAGACCATCGGTGCCGCGTGTGGCGAGATCCTCAACAGCGCCAACATGAGCTTCGCGCTCTGCCCTCTGCTCACCGATGGTGCGATCGAAGCGCTCCTCACCGCCGGCAGCGACGAGCTCAAGGCCACCTACCTGGAAAAGCTGGTGAGCGGCCAGTGGACCGGCACCATGAACCTCACCGAGCCGCAGGCCGGCTCCGACCTGGCCGCCGTGCGCAGCCGAGCCGAGCCACAACCCGACGGCACCTACAAGGTGTTCGGTACCAAGATCTACATCACCTACGGTGAGCACGACATGGCCGAGAACATCGTGCACCTCGTGCTGGCCCGCGTGACCGGCGCGCCCGAAGGCGTGAAGGGCATCAGCCTGTTCGTGGTGCCCAAGTTCATGGTCGGCAAGGACGGCTCGCTGGGTGCGCGCAACGACGTGCACTGCGTGAGCATCGAACACAAGATGGGCATCAAGGCCAGCCCCACCGCCGTGCTGCAGTACGGTGACAACGGCGGCGCCGTGGGCTACCTCGTGGGCCAGGAAAACCGCGGTCTGGAGTACATGTTCATCATGATGAATGCCGCGCGCTACGCTGTCGGTGTGCAGGGCATCGCGATCGCCGAGCGCGCGTACCAAAAGGCCGTGGTGTACGCGAAAGACCGAGTGCAGAGCCGCCCGGTGGACGGCACGCTCTCTGCGGCTGCGCCCATCATCCACCACCCCGATGTGAAGCGCATGCTCATGACGATGCGATCGGTGACTGAGGGCTGCCGTGCGATGGCTGCCGTGGCCGCGGCCGCGTACGACGCGGCTCACCACCACACGGACGCCGACACGCGCAAGCAGAACGCCGCCTTCTACGAATTCCTGGTGCCGCTGGTCAAGGGCTACAGCACCGAGATGAGCCTGGAGGTCACCAGCCTGGGTGTGCAGGTGCACGGCGGCATGGGCTTCATTGAAGAAACCGGCGCGGCGCAGTACTACCGCGACGCCAAGATCCTCACCATCTACGAAGGCACCACCGCGATCCAGGCCAACGACCTGGTGGGTCGCAAGACCGCGCGCGACGGCGGCACCGGTGCCAAGGCCATTGCGGCGCAGATCGAGAAGACCGAGGCGGAGCTGGCCCAGCGCGACAGCGCCAACGCCAAGGCGGTGCACAAGCGCCTGAAGGCCGCGCGCGAGGCGTTTGTGGACGTGGTCGAGTTCATCGCCGCCAACACGCGCAGCAACCCCAACGCGGCGTTTGCCGGCAGCGTGCCCTACCTGATGCTGGCCGGCAACCTCATGGCTGGCTGGCAGCTCGCCCGTTCGCTGATGGTGGCCGAGGACCTGTCGGCCCAGGGACAGGATGTGGCCTTCATGCAGGCCAAGATCACCACCGCGCGTTTCTACGCCGACCACATCCTCAGCCGCGCCCCGGGCACGCGCGATGCGATCGTCGAAGGTGCCGAGGCCGTGACGTCGCTGGCCATCGAATCGTTCTGATCCGCCACCACAACCACAACGGAGACTTCATGACCGCACCCGCCCGCAGCCTGCCCCCGGTTCTCAAGAACATCAAGTTCCCGGTGATCGGCTCGCCGCTGTTCATCATCAGCAACCCCAAGCTCGTCATTGCCCAGTGCAAGGCCGGCGTGGTGGGCTCCATGCCCGCGCTCAACGCACGCCCGGCCTCGCAGCTCGATGAGTGGCTGGCCGAGATCACCGAAGCCCTGGCCGCGCACGACGCAGCCCACCCGGACAACAAGGCCGCGCCGTTCGCCATCAACCAGATCGTGCACAAGAGCAACGACCGGCTGGAGCACGACATGCAGCTGTGCGCCAAGTACAAGGTGCCGATCATCATCACCAGCCTGGGCGCGCGCGAGGACGTGAACCAGGGTGTGCACAGCTGGGGCGGCGTGGTGCTGCACGACGTGATCAACAACGTGTTTGCTCACAAGGCGATCGAGAAGGGTGCTGACGGCCTGATCCCGGTGGCGGCGGGTGCCGGCGGCCACGCCAGCGTGAAGAGCCCGTTCGCGATGATCCAGGAGATTCGCGAGTGGTTTGGCGGCCCGGTGGCGCTGTCGGGTTCCATCTCCTCGGGCGGCGCCATCCTGGCGGCGCAAGCCATGGGCGCCGACTTCGCCTACATCGGCTCGGCCTTCATCGCCACCGACGAAGCGCGCGCAGTGGACGGCTACAAGGAAATGATCACGAAGTCGAACTCGGACGACATCGTTTACAGCAACTTCTACACCGGTATCCACGGCAACTACCTCAAGGGCAGCATCCAGAATGCCGGCATGGACCCGGACAACCTCCCGCAAAGCGACCCGAGCAAGATGAACTTCGGCACCAGCGAGGGCGCCAACGCTGCCAAGGCCTGGAAAGACATCTGGGGCTGCGGCCAGGGCATCGGCGCGATCCGAGAAGTGGTGCCGGCGGCCGATCTGGTGGCGCGTTTCAAGCGCGAATACGCGGAAGCCAAGGCGCGCATCTGCGCTCCCTGACCCTCCCTCCATCGCTTCGCAGCCGGCCTTGAGGCCGGCTTTTTTTTGCCTGTCACTTGAAGGGCAGGAGAGGGTCCGTCGTGTCTGGGGAAGCGTCTTTGCCAGTCTGGTTGCTCCCATCAAGTCATCACTAAAAGAATACTAAAAAGTTATTTCGTCGGGATTTCATAACCTTTCAATCGGAATATGCATACCTAGTAACCACAATTGAAACAAGATGCGTCACCGATTCCGGCTGCCAACTTTGCGGCCCGGGGGTTGTTCATGGTTCTATTTCCTTCAAGGTGAATCGCATGTTCGTTGTTTCATTGCGCCGCGCGCTCACAGCGCTCCTCATGTTTCCATTGTTCGCGGCTGCCGGTGTGCCGGCACCGGCCCCTGCGACCGGCATCAACGGTGCCGATACCGCGTGGATGCTGGTGTCCACCGTGCTCGTGTTTCTGATGACCATGCCCGGCATCATGCTGTTCTACAGCGGCATGCTCCGCAAGCGCAATGCGCTTTCCATCATGGCTCAGACCATTGGCGCGATCGGGGTCATCACGTTTTTCTGGGCCGTCATCGGCTACTCGCTGGCTTTCGCGTCGGGCTCAGCCTGGTTGGGCGGGTTCGGCAATGCGTGGGCCGCTGGCCTGATCGGCAACCAGGGCGCGGGACACGTGTTGGCGCCTCACATTCCCGAAGCCGTGTTCTTTCTGTTTCAGATGGCCTTTGCCATCATCGCTTTTGCCCTGGTGTTGGGCGCCACCGCCGAGCGCATGCGGATCGGCGCGACGCTGGTGTTTGCTGCGTTGTGGCTGGTGCTGGTCTACGCCCCGGTGGCTCACTGGGTGTGGCATCCCGAAGGTTGGCTCGCCGGTTTGGGGCACCTGGATTTCGCAGGGGGGACTGTGGTTCATGTCGTGGCGGGCGCCACCGGCTTGGCCGCTGCACTGGCGGCCGGACCACGCCGTGGATTTGGGCGCGAACCCATGGTTCCTCACAACCTCGCATTCACCGTTCTGGGCGCCGGCTTGCTCTGGGCAGGGTGGTTTGGATTCAATGCGGGTTCTGCCTTCGAAGCCAGCAACCGCGCTGCCGGCGCGCTGCTGTGCACGCAGCTGGCGGCGGGTACCGGTGCGCTGGTTTGGGGCGTGTGCGAAATGCTTCGCCGTCAGCAGATGAGCGTGCTGGGCATGGCCACAGGCGCCATTGCCGGACTCATCGCCATCACGCCGGCTTCCGGTTACACCGGCGTGGGTGGTGCGCTGGCGATCGGCGCTGCGGGCAGCGTGGTCTGTTTCTTTGCCGTCACCGGCTTGAAAACGGTCACGGGCATTGACGATTCGTTGGATGTGTTCGCGTTGCACGGGATCGGCGGCTTGGTGGGCACCCTGCTGACCCCTGTGTTTGCCCTGCCGGGTGTCGGTGGTGGATCGGGTTCGTTCGCGGTCAACCTGGTGGGTGGCTTGGCGGTCATGCTCTACGCCTTTGTGACCAGCTTCGTGTTGCTGAAATTCATACAGCTGCTGATCGGCTTGCGGGTGACCGAGAAGCAGGAGATGGTCGGGCTCGACCTCGCTCAACATGGCGAGAGCGCCACGTGATGCCGCACGTGGACTGCCTGCATGCGACAGCCAGGAGGCCGTGATGTCCTTCGACCAGAGTGCATTCGTCCACCAGGCGATCAAGCTGGTGGTGCCCATGCGGCGAGAGTTTGGCCACAGCATCCGAGTGGAAAACATGCTCAGCGATCCGGCATACGCACAAACCGTGCTCGAACTGGCCCTGAGCAGCAACAACGAGCGCCTGCGTGAACTGGCGCTCTACATGCAGCGGATGCTCTCCGGACCACGCGGAGGCCCCTCGGCTCCGGTGGACACACCTTTGCAGTCCGAACCGATCACGACAGAAACGGAGGAGAGTTCCTCGGTGGACGCCGAGCGAGCGGCTCTGGAAGCGCAGAAAGCCGACAAGTACCGCCGCGGCTTGCGCTGATCGCCCTGGGGTGGAGCCTGCTGGTGAGCGTGCGGGCCTGGAGCGAGATCAGCACCCAACGCAGGCCCTGGGTCAGGGCCTGTTGTCGCCTCGCAACCAGGCGCCGAAGCTGCTCAAGGCATCGCCAATCGCCGCACCCGGCGTCTGCGCGTACTGAACGCCACCCTGGTCCGAAATCTGCGCCACCGAGCCGCTGCCTTGCCATTCGGCGTAGATCCAGTCTTCTCCCTGGCGCGCCAGCCCTTCGGGCGCAGCGGGCGGCTGCGCCACCGGCGTGCTTTTGAGCGCAGCGCCCATGTAGTCGATCCAGATCGGCAGGGCGATGCGCCCGCCCGATTCACCGCCGCCCAGGCTGCGCGGCTTGTCGTAGCCCACCCACACGGCGGTGGCCAGGCTGGGCTGGTAACCGGCAAACCAGGCGTCGACCGCGTCGTTGGTGGTGCCGGTCTTGCCGTAGACGTCGGGCCGCTTGAGCATGGCCTGCGCGCGCGCGGCGGTGCCGCTGCGCGTCACCTCGTTGAGCAGGCTGGACATCACAAAGGCATTGCGCGCTGGGATCGAACGGTTGGTCTCGGTCAGCGCTTCGGGCGGGGGCGCTTCAAACAGCACCTTGCCTTGGGCATCGGTGATCTTCTCCACCACCACCGGCGCCACCTTCCAGCCGCCGTTGGCCACCGTGGCGTAAGCCTGCGCCATCTGCAGCGGCGTGACACTGCCCGTGCCCAGGGCGAGGGTGAGGTCGTTGGGCTGGCGCGCGGGGTCCAGGCCGAAGCGGGCGGTCCAGTCGCGTGCGACCTGGGTGCCGGTGTGCTGCAGCACGCGCACGCTGGCGATGTTGCTGGACTGGGCCAGTGCCTGGCGCAGCGTGATGGGGCCAGCGTACTGCCCGTTGCTGTTGGTGGGGCTCCAGCCATTGGACGCGGTGAAAGGCAGGTCGTCGACCAGGGTGCCCGGCATCACACGCGCTTCGAGCGCGGCCGAATACAGCAGCGGCTTGAGCGCCGATCCCGGCTGGCGCCAGCCCTGGGTGACGTGGTTGAAGGGCTGCTGGGTGAAGTCGAATCCACCCACCAGCGCACGCACGCGGCCGGTGTGGCTGTCCATGGCCACCAGCGCAGCCTCGGCTTCTGGCCATTGCGAAATGGCCCAGGCCGGCTGGCCCTTGAGCTTGCCCGCGCTCACCACCCGCACGATGGCGCCGCGCGCGACTTTCAACGGCGCCTTGGCCTTGGGGTCCAGGCCCTTCTGCGCCCAGCGCAGGCCTTCGCCCTGCAGGGTGATGCGCTCGCCACTGGACAGCTGCACCTGCATGGCCTTGGGGCTGGCGGACAGCACGATGCCCACGCGCAGGGTTTCGTCGTCACGGTGGTCTTTCAAAGCTTCGGCGGCCGCGCGTTCGACTTCGGCGCCGTCGCCCGAGGGCAGGGCCTCCATGTCTTCCGGTCCGCGCCACGCACCGCGCCGGTCGAAGGCCAGCACGCCACGCTGCACCGCTGCGTGGGCCGCTCGCTGGTCGGCCGCGCGCAAAGACGTGGTGACGCGCAAGCCGTTCGAATAAGCCTCGGTGCCGAAGCGCTCCACCACCGCGCGGCGCGCCATCTCGGCCACGTGGGCGGCGTGCACGCTGCGCAAGCCGGGCGTGCGGATCGTGAGCTTCTCGGCGCGCGCGGCGGCCAGTTGCGCATCGGTGATCGCGTCGGTCGCGCGCATGCGCTCCAGCACCACGCGCTGGCGCTGTGTGGCGCGCTCGAAGTTGGCCACCGGGTTGGCGTAGTAAGGGTTTTGCGGCAGACCGGCCAGCATCGCGGTCTCGGCCAGCGAGAGTTTGTCCAGTGGTTTCCCGAAATAGGTTTGTGACGCGGCGGCAAAGCCGTAGGCGCGCTGGCCCAGGAAGATCTCGTTGAGGTAAATCTCCAGGATGCGGTCCTTGGAGAGCTCGTCTTCCAGTTTCAGGGCGAGCCAGATTTCCTTGGCTTTTCGCTCGGCGGAAAACTCGCGCGTGAGCAGCATGGTGCGCACCAGCTGCTGCGTGATGGTGGACGCGCCTTGCTTGCGCCCACCGGTCACGGCGGCCACCAGCGCCCTGGCCATGCCCCGGGGGTCAACACCGTTGTGCTCACGAAAACGGGCGTCCTCCACCGACAGCACGGCGTCCTGCAGCAGCTTGGGCGTGCGCGACAGCGGCAGGTACTCGCGCCGCTCGGTGCCGAACTGCGCGATCTCCACACCGTCGGCGGTGAACACCTGCAGCGGCAACTTGGGCTGGTACTTGACGATGCTGTCCAGCGGGGGCAGGTCGAAGGTTGAGGCCTGCAGGGCGGGTGCGAAGAAGGCGGCGGGCATCACGGCCAGGGTGATCACCGCACGGCGAAGGTAAGGCTTGGGCATGGGGGGAGATTGTCCCGGATCGGTGTGCGCTGCATGTGCAGCCTGTGCGTGAGGGTGGTAACCAGCTGTGTCCAGGGCCACCGTTAAGATGAGCCGCCGCTCAAAATCCACCCGCCGAAACCGCCCATGCGAAAGCGCATCCTGCTGCTCGAAGACGAACAAGCCATCGCAGACACGTTGCTGTATGCGCTTCGGAGTGAAGGTTTTGACGTGCGACACCTGCGCCTGGCCAGTGAGGCACTTGATGCGTTTCGCGAGCAACCTCCCGACCTCGCCATCCTGGACGTGGGTGTGCCCGACGGCAGTGGCTTCGATGTGTGCCGCGCCATCCGCAAGACCAGCGAGACGCCCATCGTGTTCCTGACCGCACGCCACGAAGAGATCGACCGCGTGCTGGGCCTCGAACTCGGTGCCGACGACTACGTGGTGAAGCCTTTTTCGCCGCGCGAGGTGTGTGCCCGGGTGCGCGCGATCCTGCGGCGCAGCGCGCCGTTGCCCCAGGCGGCGGCACCCACAGCATCGACGCCGGGTCCGCTTTTGCAACTCGACGAGGCCGCGCAGCGCATCCGCTGCGGCGACGATTGGCTCGCGCTCACACGCTACGAATTCCAGTTGCTGGCCACGCTGTTGCGCCGGCCCGAGCGCATCTTCTCGCGCGTGGAATTGATGGACCTGGTGTGGGGCGACGCGCTGGACACCTCGGACCGAACGGTGGACGCCCACGTGAAGTTGCTGCGTGCCAAGCTGCGCGCGCGGGGTGTGCAGGGCGAACTGATCCAGACCCACCGCAACATGGGCTATTCGATCCGCGTGGCGGACTGAACCATGCGCATCGGTCTGCGGCTGCTGCTGGGCTTTTTTCTGGTGCTGGGCGTGGCGGTGGTGGTGGTGCTCAATGTGTTCCTGCAGGAGGTCAAGCCCGGCACGCGCCTGGCCATGGAAGACAGCCTGATCGACGCGGCCCACGCCTTCGCTCAGCTCGCCGCCGCCGACATGAAGGCCGGCACCATCGCCACCGGCGGCTTTGCGCAGGCCTTGCAGGCCTACCCGGGTGCGCAACCGGGGGCGAGCATCTGGGGCTTTGAAAAGAACAACGTCGACTACCGCATCACCATCACCGACGCGCAGGGCATGGTGCGTTTCGACACGCGCCAAGAGGCGGTGGGGCAGGATTTCTCGCGCTGGAACGACGTGCTGCGCACCCTGCGCGGCGAGTACGGGGCGCGCTCCAGCCTGGCCGATCCGAACGACCCCAACAGCACGGTGATGCACGTGGCCGCGCCCATCCGCGATGGCGAGCGCATCATCGGCGCGCTCACTGTCTCGCGGCCCAATCGCAGCCTGGAGCCCTACATCGAGCGCAGCCAGCAACGCATCCTGCGCTGGTCCTGGGGGCTGCTGGGTTTGTCGCTGCTGATCGGCGTGCTGCTGAGCTGGTGGATGGCCAGCTCGCTGTCGCGCCTGCGCGGCTACGCCAACGCCGTGGCCAGCGGTGAGCGCTTGGCGTTGCCGCGCTTCGGGCGCCTGAGCGGCAACACCGAGTTCAACGACCTGGCCCAGGCCGTGGAGCGCATGCGCATCAGGCTCGAGGACAAGGCCTATGTGGAGACCTACGTGCACACGCTCACCCACGAACTCAAGAGCCCGCTGGCCGCCATCCGGGGTGCGGCCGAGCTGCTCGAAGAAGACCTGCCCGAGCCGGACCGCCAGCGCTTCGCCGGCAACATCCAGCGCCAGACCGAGCGCCTGCGCCAGCTCGTCGACAAGTTGCTTCGGCTGGCCGATGTCGAGCAGATGCGCGCATTGAACAAGCAGGAGCGGGTGGACCTGAGCGACCTGACGCGCGACCTGCTGCAGCGCGCCGAGCCCCGCCTGCGCCTGAAGGGGTTGCGTGTGCGTGACGAGCTGGGCGCAGGTCAGACGGTGCGCGGCGATCCTTTTCTGCTGGGCCAGGCGCTGCAGAACCTGCTGGACAACGCGATCGACTTTTCACCCGCGCAGGGCGAGCTGTGGCTTCAGCTGGCCCAGGACGGCGACGCGTTGGTGTGGTCGGTGCGCGACCAGGGCCCGGGCGTGCCCGGCTACGCGCTGGCGCACATCTTCGAGCGCTTCTACTCGCTGCCGCGCGGCGAGGGGCAAGAGAAGAGTTCGGGCCTGGGCTTGTGTCTCGTGAAAGAGGTGAGCCACCTGCATCACGGCGAGATTGAGGTGGCCAACGTGGACCACCCGCCCGGTTGCCGGGCCATCTGGCGCCTGCCGCGCTGAGCCTTTTCACGCCCACTGCACAAACCACCGCGGCACTGCACATCCACTGCGCACCCGCTGGAGAGACTGGCACCGTTGCAACCACGGAGCCACTCTTGAACAAACACCCCCTGCTGAGCAAGCTGCTCGTCATCTTGTCGCTGATGCTGCTGCTGTCGATGCCTTTGTTGATGGTGTTCAACACCATCCAGGAACGCAGCGCCTACCGCGATGAAGCCGCCAGCGAGGTCGCGCGTGCCCACGCCGGTCCGCAAACCATCACCGGCCCGGTTCTCCATGTGCCTTACACCGAGACCTTCACGCGCACCGTGCCGGTGGAGGGTGGGCGCGGCGAAACGCGCGAAGAGCGCGTCACCCAGTCCCACGTGGCCCTGCGTTTCCCCACGCGCCTGGACACACGCAGCCAGCTGGAGACGCAGACGCGCTGGCGCGGCATCTTTCCGGTCACGGTCTTCACCAGCAACCACCGGAGCACCGGCCGCTTTGTGTGGAGCGCCGTGGAGCCGCTGGAGAAGAACGGTGAGATCACCCTCGGGCAGCCGCGCGTGGTGTTGGGCGTGAGCGATCTGCGCGGCCTGCTCAGCGCACCACAGCTCACGGTGGCGGGCCAGGCCGTGGCCATGGCGCCATCCCCTGCGGCACTGAAGCTGCCGCTGCCGCTGGCAGCTCCGGTCGACGCCGCACTGCTCGTGCCCGGCGCCGCGTTCGACATCACCCTCGGGGTCGAACTCGCCGGCACGGGGCGCATCGGCTGGGTGCCGCTGGCCGACGAAAACACCGTGAACCTCACATCGAGCTGGCCGCATCCCAGCTTCGGCGGCGACTTCCTGCCGCGCACGCGCCAGGTGAGCGAACGGGGCTTTGAAGCCAGCTGGAGCGTGCCGTCGCTGTCCACCCAGGCGCAGCAGGTGTTTGCTCACCAGGGTGAATTGCGCTCCGCACCCGACAGCTTCTCGGTGTCGCTGGACAACCCGGTGGACGTGTACCGCCTGACCGAGCGCGCCACCAAGTACGCGCTGATGTTCATCGTGCTCACCTTCTCCGCGTTCTTCGTGCTGGAGATGGTCAAACGCTGGCGCATCCATCCCATGCAGTACCTCATGATCGGTGCGGCGCTGGTGCTGTTTTTCCTGTTGTTGCTTTCGCTCTCCGAACACCTGGATTTCGCCTGGGCCTACTTGTTGGCCAGCGCGGCTTGCATCGGCCTGCTCACACACTACCTGCGCCATGTGCTGCGCGGCTGGCGGCCCGCACTGGGCATGAGCGCGCTGCTGGTGGCGCTGTACGGTGTGCTCTACGGCATTCTGGTGTCGGAAGACAACGCCTTGATGATGGGATCGCTGCTGCTCTTCGGCGTGCTCGCGACCATCATGGTGGTCACCCGCAAGGTGGATTGGTACAGCGTGATGGGCACAGACCCGCAGCCCGCTCAATGACCTTCGATGGCGAACAGTGTGCCGGTGGACGCGCGCTGGCGGATCTCGACCAGGCGCTGGTACTCGGGCGATGTGTAGAAGGCCTGCAGATGCGCCATGTCGGGGAACTCCAGGATCACCTGCCGGTGCGGCACGCCGCTGCCTTCGAGCACCGTGACCGCGCCACCGCGCACCAGGTAACGCCCGCCGTGTGCGGCGATGAGGGCGGGCACGTCGCGGCGGTATGCCTCGTAGAGGGCGGGGTCTGTGATTTCAACGTTGCCGTAGATGTAGGCGGGCATGGTGTCTCCTCTTGGATGGATCGGGATGGGCAGCCGACCGCTGCCGTCTCAGCGCTTCACGGGGACCGGCAGTGGGACGGCGTTGGCCAGAAGCGAAGCGAGGCGAAACTTCACCGCATGCCGCTCGCCTTCTGAAAGGAAGCGGGCGCAACGCAACTCAATTCCTGGTTTCCATCGCCTTCGCCATCGTCTTGCCCAGCTCCACGCCCCACTGGTCGTAGGCGTTGATGCGCCAGATGGCAGCCTGGGTGAAGACCTTGTGTTCGTACAACGCGATCAGCGCACCCAGGCGCATGGGGTCCAGCCGGTCGAGCCACAGCACGTTGTTGGGAATGTTGCCTGCAAACGTGCGGTGCGGCGCCATGGCGGCCGCGTCGGCCTCGCTCATGCCATCCCGCATCAGCGCGGCCTGCGTGTCGTGCTGTGAGCGGCCGCAGGCCATGGCCTGGGCCTGCGCGCGCAGGTTGAGGTTGACCACGCCGTGGTGCGTGGCGGCCATGGGCAGCGGTGTGTCTTCGTTCAGCACACCGATGAAGTCCACCGGCACGGTGTGCTGACCCTGGTGGATGAGCTGGAAGTAGGCGTGCTGCCCGTCGATGCCCAGGCCTCCCCAGACGATGGGGCCGGTGTCCACCGTGGCGGGCGTGCCGTCGCTGTGGGTGCGCTTGCCGTTGGACTCCATGTCCATCTGTTGCACGAAGGGGGTGAAGCGCACCAGCCGCGAGGCGTAGGGCACGATGAGCTGGGTGGGCAGCTGCAGAAAGTTGCGGTTCCAGATGCCCGCCAGCGCGAGCTGCATGGGCAGGTTCTGCGCGGGCAGGGCGGTGCAGAAATGCTCGTCCATGGCGCGCGCGCCGGCCAGGAAGGCGCGGAAATTCTCCGCGCCGATGGCAATCGCCAGCGGCAGGCCCAGCGCCGACCACACCGAGTACCGACCTCCGACCCAGTCCCAGAACAGAAAGGTGCGCTCGGGTGGGTAGCCCAGTTTCGCGGCCTGCGCCGGGCTGGCGGTGATGGCCACCAGGTGCTTGGACAGCTGCTCGGGCGGACAGCCGTGGTCGGTCAACCAGCGTTGTGCGCTGGCGGCGTTGGTCAGCGTTTCCTGCGTGGTGAAGGTTTTGCTCGAGACAACGAGCAGGGTGCGTCGGGCATCGAGCCCGCGCAGCACGCTCCAGAGCGCCCAGGCGTCGGGGTTGGAGACACAGTGAACCCGCACGCCGGGCACGGCAGGGGCCGCCAGGTGGGCCAGCGCCTCGATGGCCATGCGCGGGCCGAGGTCGGAGCCGCCGATGCCGATGTTCACCACGTCGGTGATGGCCTCGCCCGAGTGACCGAGCACTGCGCCTGCGTTGAGCGCCTGAGCGAAGTCGCACACCCGCGCCAGCTCGCGCTGCACATCGGCCTGCACGGCGTTGCCCCAGGGCCCGGCGTGCAGCGGGTCGCCGCGCAACGCCACGTGCAGCACCGGGCGGCCTTCGGTGGCGTTGATGGCGTCGCCGCGAAACATCGCGTCGCGCTGGGCGGCGACATCGGATTGTTCGGCCAGGGCGATCAGCGCTTGCTGGATGGCGGGTGTCAAACGCTGGCGGCTGGTGTCCAGCGTGATGCCGGCGGCGCTCACCGTCATGCGGTGTTCGCGGTGCGTGTCGGTGAGCAGCTCGCGCAGGTGGGGTGTGGGGCTGGCGGCGAGCGCTTGCAGCTGTTGCCAGGCGGGCAGGGTGGTGGGCAGTTTCATGCGTTGTTGTTCCCTTTCAATGCTGGGTGGCCAATGCTGTGGCCTCGCGCGCCAGCTTCGTGATGCCGGCCCAGTCGCCATTGCGCAGCAGGTCGGCCGGCGTGAGCCAGGAACCGCCGGCCATGGCCACGTTGGGCAGTTTCAAAAAATCGCGCAGATTGTCCACGCTCACGCCGCCGGTGGGGCAAAAGCGCACGTCGGGCAGCGGTGCGCCGAGCGCCTTGAGCATGCCGATACCGCCCGCCTGCGAGGCGGGGAAGAGTTTCATGAGGGTGAAGCCGTGGTCGCGCGCGCGCATCACCTCGCCGGGTGTCATCACGCCGGGGATGAAGGGCAGATTCGCTGCGTGCACGGCGCGCACGAGTTCGTCGGTGCAGCCGGGCGACAGGGCGAAGCTGGCGCCGGCGTCGATCACCTGCTGCACCTCGACCGCGCGCGTGACGGTGCCTGCGCCCAGGTGCATGTGCGGCACGGCTTTGGCCACCGCTTCCATGGCCTGCAAGGCAACGCCGGAGCGCAGGGTGATCTCCATCACGTCGATGCCGCCTTCGAGCAGGGCATGGGCGAGTGGCACGGCATGCGCCGCATCGTTGAGCACGATCACGGGCACCACGCGGGAGGTGAAGGCGGGGCGGGTGAAACAGGTGGTCATGGGGTTCCTTGTGGTTCAGGCAAACAGCGGCGAGGCCCCCAGCTCGGCCACGCTGGCGTGCTGGCGGAACAGGCCGAACAGTTCGCGGCCGGTGCCGTGCTGGTTGGCGCTGAGGTCGGGGTGGTGCAGTTCGCGCGCGTTGAAGGTGGCGGCGTCCACCTCGAGTTCGAGCACGCCGCGTTCGCAGTCCAGCGTGATCCAGTCGCCGTCGCGCACGCGCGCAATCGGCCCGTTGGCCAGCGCCTCGGGGCTGAGGTGGATGGCTGCGGGCACCTTGCCCGAAGCGCCCGACATGCGGCCGTCGGTGACCAGGGCCACCTTGAAGCCCTTGTCCTGCAACACGGCCAGCGGCGGCGTGAGCTTGTGCAGCTCGGGCATGCCGTTGGCGCGCGGGCCCTGGTAGCGCACCACGGCGATGAAGTCGCGCTCCAGCTCGCCCGCGTTGAACAGCGCCAGCAGGTCCTGCTGGTCGCTCACCACCACGGCCTGCGCGCGCACCACGCGGTGCTCGGGCTTCACGGCCGAGACCTTCACCACGCTGCGGCCCAGGTTGCCCTGCAGCAGGCGCAGGCCGCCGTCGGCGCTGAAGGGCTCGGCCACCGGGCGCACCACCGAGGTGTCGCCGCTCTGCGCGGGCACCGGGCGCCAGGCCAGTTGGTCGCCGTCGAGCCAGGGTTCCTGCGTGTAGGCCTGCAGGCCGTGGCCCACCACGGTGACCACATCGTGGTGCAGCAGGCCGGCCGCGAGCAGTTCCTTCATGAGGTAGCCCATGCCCCCGGCCGCGTGGAAGTGGTTCACGTCGGCGCTGCCGTTCGGGTACACGCGCGCCAGCAGCGGGATGTCGTGCGAAAGCTCGGCGAAATCGTCCCAGTCGATCAGCACGCCGGCGGCGCGCGCCATGGCCACCAGGTGCAGCGTGTGGTTGGTCGAGCCCCCGGTGGCGAGCAGACCGATGATGCCGTTGACCAGGGTTTTCTCGGTCACGATGTCGGCCATGCAGATGGCGGGCGCGCCGGTGCGCCCGGTGTTGAGCACCGATCGCTTCACGGCTTCGGCGGTGAGGGCGTCGCGCAGCGGCGTGCCGGGGTTCACGAAGGACGCGCCGGGCAGGTGCAGGCCCATGATCTCCATCAGCATCTGGTTGCTGTTGGCGGTGCCGTAAAAGGTGCAGGTGCCGGGGCTGTGGTAGGCCTGCGCTTCCGATTCGAGCAGGGCCTCGCGCCCCACCAGGCCCTGCGCGTACTGCTGGCGCACCTTGGCCTTGGCGTCGTTCGAGAGGCCCGTGGTCATGGGGCCGGCGGGCACGAACACGGTGCTGAGGTGGCCGAACTGCAGCGCGCCCATGAAGAGGCCGGGCACGATCTTGTCGCAGATGCCGAGCATGAGCGCGGCGTCGAACACGTTGTGCGAGAGCGCCACCGCGGTGGAGAGCGCGATCACGTCGCGCGAGAACAGCGAGAGCTCCATGCCGGCGGCGCCTTGGGTGACGCCGTCGCACATGGCGGGCACGCCGCCAGCCACCTGCACGGTGACGCCCAGGCCGTGGGCGATGCCGCGGATCTGCTGCGGGTAGGTCTCGTACGGCTGGTGGGCCGAGAGCATGTCGTTGTAGGCCGTGACGATGCCGATGTGCGGCGCGCGCTCGGCGTGGATCTTGAGCTTGTCGGCCGCCGGCAGCGCGGCCGTGGTGTGGGCCATGTTGGCGCAGCCCATGCCTGCGCGCTGGGTGCCGGTCTTGCGTTGCGCGGCCATCGAGGCGAGGTAGGCCGCGCGGGTGGTGGCGCTGCGGTCGGTGATGCGTTCGGTGACGCGTTGCAGCGTTGGGTGAAGGGGGGTCGTCATGGGGAGGGCTCCGTTCAGGCCAGCCACACGCTCACGGGTGTCTGGTGCTGGTTGAGGACGAGGGACACCGGCAGGGCTTCGTCGGCGCCGAGGCGGGCTTGCTGGAACACGGCCAGCTTGCTGGCGCCGCTGAGGGACAGCGCGAGTTCGCGCGTGGCCAGCAGGGCGGGCAGGGTGAGGGTGAGGCGGGCATGCGGCGCCTTGGACGCGGGGGTCGGGCGCACCCAGGCCACCGGACCGCTGCTGTGCAGGGCCTGGCGCAGACCGGGGGCGCCGGGGAACAGCGATGCGGTGTGGCCGTCGTCGCCCATGCCGAGCACCGCCATGTCCATGGGCCAGGGCTGGGTGGCCAGGCGGCGGTTGGCGGCTTCGGCCAGCTGGTTCAGGGCGTTGTCGTCCAGCGTGCCGGGCAAGGTGTCGAAAAAGGGCACGAAGGTGGCCGCTGCAGCCTCATCTTTCAGCAGGTGCTGGCGCACCAGGGCGGTGTTGCTGTCGGCGTGGTCGTGGGGCACGCAGCGCTCGTCCACCAGCAGCACCGTCACGCGTTGCCACTCCAGCGGCAGCACGCGCAGCGCTTCAAACAGGGCAATCGGCGACTTGCCACCCGAGACCGCCAGCACCGCGTGGCCACGCAGGTTGATGGCCAGGTGCAGGCTCTGCGCGATGGTGTCGGCGAGTTGCCAGGCCAGCTCGGCGGCCGAATTGCAGACGTGTTCTTTCATGACTCCTCCACCCAGGCCGAGCCCTCGCGCGCCATCAGGGCCGACGAAGCCGCGGGGCCCCAGCTGCCGGCGGTGTACGCCTTGGGTTTTTCGTTGAGGTTCCTCCAGCCGTCGAGGATGGGCTCGACCCAGGTCCACGCGGCCTCCAATTCGTCGCGGCGCATGAAGTGGGTGAGGCGACCCTTGATCACGTCCATGAGCAGGCGCTCGTAGGCCTCGGCGCGTCTCGCGCTGAACGCAGACTCGAGATCCAGGTTGAGGCTCACCGGGCGCAGGCGCATGCCGCTGCCGGGCTCCTTGGCCATCATCTGCAGCTGCACGTGTTCCTCTGGCTGCAGGCGGATCATGAGGCGGTTGACCGGCTGGCGCGGTGCGTCGGGGAAGATGGTGTACGGCAGGTCGGCGAACTCGATGACGATCTCCGAGCGGCGCTCGGCCATGCGCTTGCCGGTGCGCAGGAAGATCGGCACGTTGGCCCAGCGCCAGTTGTTGATGTGGGCGCGCAGGGCCACGAAGGTTTCGGTCTCGCTCTCGGGCGGCACGTTGTCTTCCTGGTGATAACCCACGGCCTTGTCGCCGTTGGCGCTGCCGGCGGTGTACTGGCCGCGCACGGTGTCGCGGGCCACGTCGGCCACACTGAGTGGGCGCAGCGAGCGCAGCACCTTGAGCTTTTCGTCGCGCACCGCGTCCGGGTCGAGCGAGACCGGTGGCTCCATGGCCACGATGCACAACAGCTGCAGCAAGTGGTTCTGCAGCATGTCGCGCAGCGCGCCGGTGCCGTCGTAGAAACCGGCGCGGCTGCCCACGCCCACCGATTCGGCCACGGTGATCTGCACGCTCTTGATGTACGGGCTGCGCCAGAGCGGCTCGAAGATGGTGTTGCCGAAGCGCAGCACCATCATGTTCTGCACCGTCTCTTTGCCCAGGTAGTGGTCGATCCGGAAGGTCTGCGCTTCGCTGAAGTGCCGGCCCACGTCTTCATTGATCTGGCGTGCCGAGGCGAGGTCGTGGCCGAGCGGTTTTTCCAGCACCACGCGCGAGCGGGCGTCGATCAGCTTGGCGCTGGCCAGGTGGGCGCAGATGCCGGTGAACAGCGTGGGCGCGGTGGCCAGGTAGTACACGCGGTCGGAGCCGTGTTGCAGCGCGGCGCCCAGGGCTTCGAAATCGGCCGGCTGCGTGGCGTCGAGGCACACATAGGTGAGTCGGTCTTTGAAGGCGGCCCAGGCGGCTTCTTCGAGCGCTTCGGCATCGATGAAGCCACGCACCTTGTCGTCGATGAAGGCGGTGAATGTGTGGCGGTCCCAGGGTTGGCGGCCCAGCGCCAGGATGCGCGTGGCCTCGGGCAGGTTGTGGTGCAGGTGCGCCATGTAGAGCGCGGGCAGCAGCTTGCGCACCGAGAGGTCGCCCGCGCCGCCGAAGATCACCAGGTCGAGTGGGCCCTGCGGGGTGGCGGTGGCGGTGGTGGGGCTTGAGGTGACCATGGATCTAATCAAGTTACTTGAGAAAACGGGATCGTAATGTAATTAAGTTACATCGCGGGTACAGGATGCCAACGCCGGCCTGTGTGGGCGAGGGGCGTTGCCTCCACCTTAACCGCCGCAGCGCCGCGCGCCCATTCACAGGGTGCGAAAAATCGGGGGGTGGGCGGCGGTGCGGGCCACCACCTCGCTCAGACTGGGCGGGGTGCAACCGGTCTGCATCACGCACAGGCTGGCGCTCGCCACGGCGTGGGCGAGCAGGTGTTGCACATCGTCGGCGCCGAGTTGCAGCGCGTCCGCCAGGGTGCCTGGTCGCATGTCGGGGCGCTGCATCAGCGCGACCAGCAGGCCGGCCAGAAAACAATCGCCCGCGCCCACCGTGTCGACCACGCTGACCGGTGCCGACTCGGCGCTGTGCCATGCCCGGCCGTCGCGCGCCAGCAGCACCGCGCCGCCGGCGCCCAGGGTGAGCGCGAGCCATTGTGCGGGCGTGCTGGCCAGCAGTGCGTTGGCCTGGTGCAGGGCGTCCGTGCCGGCGATGCCCAGCGTGTCGAGGTCGTCGTCGCTCACCTTGATCAGGTGGGCCTGTTGCAGGGCGGCCATCACGCTGGCGCGGTAGGCGTCCATGTCGGGCACCACCGCCGGGCGCAGGTTGGCGTCCACCACCACCAGCCGCCCGGCGGCGCGCTGGGCCTGCAGCCAGGGCCCGTAGGTCGCGCTGTCCTCGGCCGCCAGCGCGAGGCAACCGGTGACCGTGATGCGCAGGTCGGGCAGGGCTTCGCACGCCGCGATCAGGCCGTGCGCCGAGACCTGCCGGTCGGCCACGCCCTCGCGGTAGAAGCTGTAGCTGGCCTTGCCTTGCGCATCCAGACCCACGACCGCCAGCGACGTCGGTTCGTGCACCGGTTGCGCCTGCGCGAGCGCGACGCCAGCTTGTGAGATCCCCTCGGCCAGCAGGCGGCCGAAGCGGTCTTTCGACAGGGGATTGAGGTACAGCGTGCCCACGCCTTGCAGGCCGAGCGCTCGGGTGAGGTTGTAGACGGCGCCACCCGCGCAGGGACGCATGCGCCCATCGGTGTCCTCGATCAGGTCGATCAGGGCCTCGCCGGCGGTGGCGACTTGGACGCTTCGGAGGGGACTAGGGAAAACCATAACTAAATCCAGTTGATTTATTAACCTGTCCCGAAATATAGTTCAACCACACCGCAACGGGCCTCGTGAAAACCCCAAGAGTCTGGCGGCGTGATCCCTGAGACATCCCTTCCACCTGAGGAGACCAACATGACCATCCGCCCCTCCACACTGGCCACGTCTGCGTGTGCGTTTTCCCTGCTGGCCCTGTCCGCGTCGCTCGCGCAAGCCCAGGCCCCCATCGTCATCGGGCTGATCACCAAGACCGACTCCAACCCCTTCTTCGTGAAGATGAAAGAGGGTGCCGATGCCGAGGCCAAAAAACGGGGTGTCAAGTTGTTGACCGCGTCGGGCAAGACCGACGGCGACAACGCCGGGCAGGTGACGGCCATGGAAAACATGATCGCCGCCGGCGCGAAAACCATCCTGCTCACGCCCAGTGATGCGAAAGCCATCATCCCGGCGGTCAAGCGTGCGCGGGCGCAGGGCGTGATGGTGATCGCGCTCGACAGTCCGACCGAGCCGGTGAGCGCCGTGGACGGCCTGTTCGCCACCGACAACTACAAGGCCGGCGTGCTGATCGGCCAGTACGCCAAGGCCGCGCTCGGCGGCAAGACCCCGGTGATCGCCACGCTCGACCTGTTCCCCGGCCACCCGGTGGGCGCCCAACGCCACAACGGCTTTCTGCAGGGCTACGGCCTGAAGTCGCTGGACGCGAAGAGCAACGACCTGGCCAAGCCGCCCGAGGTGGTGTGCATGGCCGACAGTTTTGGAGACGCCGCCAAGGGCCAGACCGGCATGGAAAACTGCCTGCAGAAGAACCCGGGCATCAACGTGGTCTACACCATCAACGAACCCGCCGCCGCCGGCGCCTACAAGGCGCTCAAGGCCGCCGGCAAGGAAAAAGACGTGGTCATCGTCTCGGTGGACGGCGGTTGCGCCGGCATCAAGGACGTGGGCGCCGGCGTGATCGCCGCCACCTCGCAGCAGTACCCGTTGCGCATGGCCGCCATGGGGGTGGCCGCCGGTGTGGAGTACGCCAGGAGCGGCAAGAAGGTCAGCGGCTACACCGACACCGGCGTGACCTTGATCGCAGCCAAGCCCGTGGCCGGTGTGGACAGCAAGGACGTGACAACCGGCATGGACCTGTGCTGGGGCAACAAGTGATGGAAAGCGCACGGACATGAAAGCCAAACTACCCCCCATGGGCACGCTCGGGCCCTTCATCGCGCTGCTGCTGGCCTGCGCGTTCTTTGCCACGCAGAGCGACCGCTTCCTCACGCTGCAAAACTTTTCGCTGATCCTGCAGCAGGTGATGGTGGTGGGCACCATCGCCATCGGCCAGACGCTGATCATCCTCACCGCCGGCATCGACCTCTCGTGCGGCATGATCATGGCGCTGGGCAGCATCGTCATGACCAAGATGGCGGCCGACTTCGGCCTGTCGGCACCGGTGGCCATTGCGCTGGGCATCGGTGCCACCGCGCTCTTCGGCCTGGTCAACGGCCTGCTGGTGACCAAGGCCAAGCTGCCGCCCTTCATCGTGACCCTGGGCACGCTCAACATCGCGTTCGCCATCACCCAGCTCTACAGCGGCTCGCAGACCATCACCGACATCCCCGAGGGCATGAACTGGTTGGGCCAGTCGCTGCGCATCGGTGGCACCAACGTGCTCTACGGCGTGATCCTCATGCTGGTGCTCTACCTCGTGACCTGGCTTGCGCTGCGCGAGACCGCGCCCGGACGCCACATCTACGCGGTGGGCAACAGCCCCGAAGCCACGCGGCTGACCGGCATTTCCACCGACAAGGTGCTGCTGGGCGTGTACGTGGCCGCCGGTGTGTTCTACGGCATCGCGTCCATGCTGAGCGTGGCGCGCATCGGCGCGGGCGATCCCAACGCCGGGCAGACCGAGAACCTGGACGCCATCACCGCCGTGGTGCTGGGCGGCACCAGCCTGTTCGGTGGGCGCGGCATTCTGATCGGCACGCTGGTGGGCGCGCTCATCGTGGGTGTGTTCCGCAACGGCCTCACGCTCATGGGCGTGTCGTCCGTGTATCAAATCCTCGTCACCGGCATCCTGGTCATCCTCGCGGTGGCCACCGACCAGATGTCTCGCAAGGGAGTGCGCTGATGACTGCCCCCACGCTTTCTTCGAGCGCTGCCCCCCAAGGGGGAGCCCGTCAGCCTTGGGGCGGCCCGGCGGCTGCCGGTTCTGGTCAGCCCCTTGTGATCCAGGCCAAGGGTCTGGTGAAGCGCTACGGCCAGGTCACCGCGCTCGACGGCGCCGACTTCGAGCTGCGTGCCGGTGAAATCCTGGCCGTCATTGGCGACAACGGCGCCGGCAAATCCTCGTTGATCAAGGCCTTGTCGGGCGCCACCATTCCCGACGAAGGCCAGATCTTTCTGGACGGCCAGCCCATCCGTTTCAAGAGCCCGATCGACGCCCGCCGAGCCGGCATCGAGACCGTCTACCAGGACCTCGCCGTGGCCCCGGCCATGACGATTGCCGAGAACCTCTTTCTGGGCCGCGAAATCCTGCGCCCGGGTTTTCTGGGCCGCTTCCTGCGCATGATGGACAAAAAGAAAATGCTGAGCGAGAGCATCTCGCGCATGAACGATCTGAAGGTCGGCATCCGGTCGATGACGCAGGCGGTGGAAACGCTCTCGGGCGGTCAGCGCCAGTGCGTGGCCGTGGCGCGCGCCGCGGCCTTCGCGCAGCACGTGGTCATCATGGACGAGCCCACCGCCGCGCTCGGCGTGAAGGAGGGCAACATGGTGCTGGAGCTGATCCGCCGCGTGCGCGACAAGGGTCTGCCGGTGATCCTGATCAGCCACAACATGCCGCACGTGTTCGAGATCGCCGACCGCATCCACATCGCGCGCCTGGGCAAACGCGCAGCGGTCGTCAACCCCAAGGTGATCAGCATGAGCGACACCGTGGCCGTGATGACCGGCGCCAAGCTGGCCGAGGAACTGCCCGCGGAGGCGTTGGCCTGACCATGCTCAAAGGTATCGATCCCCTGCTCAGCCCCGAGCTGCTGAAACTGCTGGCCGAGATGGGCCACGACGACGCGCTGGTGCTGACTGATGCGAACTTCACCGCCATGAGCCTGGGCGCGGGCAAGACCGTGCTGCGCCTGCCCGGCGTGGGCATGGCGCGCACCGTGAAGGCCGTGGCCAGCGTGCTGCCGCTGGCGGCCGACGTGCCGCAGCCCGTGGCTTACATGCAGGTCGGCGGCACCGAGGCGCCGTACCGCTCGGCCCTGCAGCGCGAAACGCTGGCCGTGCTGTCCGCAGAGGGCCTGATGGAGGGCCAGGCCGAAGCGGTGGAACGGTTTGCCTTTTACGAGCGCGTGAAACAGGCCTACGCCATCGTGGTCACCGGCGAGCTGCAGCCCTGGGGCAACTTCATCCTGCGCAAGGGTGTCATCGGCGACACTTTGCGGACCTGATCCGACATCGAACCTGACGCAGTGAACAACGACGCCGCCGCTACCGAAGCCCTGCCCGATACCGAACCGGGTGATCAGCCGCGCCTGCGCCCGCGCGGCTCCAACCAGGTGGGCATGCGCCAGTTCAACGAGCGCGTGGTGCTGCAGGCGCTGCGCGTCCACGGCAGCCTGGCCAAGGCCGACATCGCACGCCTCACCGGGCTCACGGCGCAGACCATCGGCCTGATCACCGCGCGGCTGGACGAGGACCAGCTGCTGCGCCGCGAGGCCCCGGTGCGCGGGCGCGTGGGCCAGCCCTCGGTGCCGCTGGGGTTGCACCCCGACGGCGCGTTCGCCATCGGCATCAAGATCGGCCGGCGCAGCGCCGACTGGCTGCTGGTGGACTTCACCGGCCAGGTGCGCGAGCGCCTCGTGCTCGACTACGCCTTCCCCGACATCCCGGTGCTGCTGCCCGCGATCAAGACCAACCTCAACCGCCTGCTCAAGAAGCTGGGGCCTCTGAGCGACCGCGTGGTCGGTGTCGGCGTGGCGGCTCCGTTCCAGCTCGGTGGCTGGCACCGCATGCTGGGCCTCACGGCCGAACAATCGCAGGCGTGGAACCAGATCGACCTGGGCGCCGAGGTGCAGAAGCTCACCGATCTGCCCGTGAGTTTTGCCAAGGACACCTCGGCCGCCTGCGTGGCCGAGCTGCTGCAAGGCCGCGGGCGCGACATCCGCAGTTTTCTCTACCTGTTCATGGACACCTTCGTGGGTGGTGGCCTGGTGCTCGACTCGCACCTGCACCGCGGCATCCACGGCAACGCCGGCGCGGTGGCGTCATTGCCGCTGCGCGTGGCGCAGGGCGGTGAGCTCGCGCCGCAGCTCATCGGCGAAGCCTCGTTGTGGGACCTGGAGCAGCGATTTCGCCAGCACGGCCTGGACCCGATGGCGGCCTACGACGCGCGGGCCCTGCAATCGCCCTGGCTGCCGTACAGCCAGGAATGGATTGCGCGCGCCGCGCCGGCGCTGGCGCAATGCGTGGTCTCGGGCACGGCGTTTCTCGACGTGGAAGCGGTGGTCATGGACGGTGCGGTGGCGCCCGACCTGCTGCGCGCCCTGTGCGAGGCCACGCGCGCGGCGCTGACGGCCTACAGCTGGGAGGGCCTGCACCGCCCACGCCTGGAGCTGGGCAGCATCGGCTCGGATGCGCGCGCACTGGGCGGCGCGCTGCTGCCGCTGCACACCTGCTTCGCGCCCGACCACGACGTCATCCTCAAAGTCTGAAGACCTGAGGCCTCAGGCGGGCTCCAGGCCGTTCGCGGTGAGGTGCAGCACCCGCTGCGCGCGACCGGCTGCGGCCTGCGAGTGCGTGACCAGCACCAGTGCCGCGCCACTCTCGCGGGCCTGATGCTCCAGCACATCCATGACTTGCGCGGCGGTGGTCGGATCCAGGTTGCCCGTGGGCTCGTCCGCCAGCAGCAGGCCGGGGCGGTGCACCAGCGCGCGTGCAATCGCCACGCGCTGCAACTGACCACCCGAGAGCTCGGCCGGCAAACGCGCACCCAGCTCGCCCAGGCCCACGGCGTCCAGCATCTGCTGCACGCGCGTGGCATCGGGTCGGCCCAGCAGCAGCAGGGGCAGACCCACGTTTTGTGCCACGTCCAGGTGCGGCAACACGTGAAAAGCCTGGAACACAAAGCCGAGGTGTTCGCGGCGCCAGTGCGCGCGCTGCGTGTCGCTCAGACCACCGAGGTCCACGCCCGTGTGGGTGATGCGGCCTTCGCTCCAGTCGTCCAGCGCGGCCAGGCAGTTGAGCAGGCTGGATTTGCCCACGCCCGATTCGCCCACGATGGCGATGAACTCGCCCGGCGCCACCGTGAGGTTCACGCCGCCGAAGACGGAGGTGTTGCCGTAACGCTTTCCAAGTTGTTCAACGACGAGTGACATGCCGTTCAAGTGGGTGCGCCCAACAGGGCTTGCACCGATTCGAGCACGCGCGCCAGCGCGTCGGGTGCGTCGCACGCAATGACCCGGCGCTCTGGCATGGAACGCAGCCAGGTGAGCTGGCGTTTGGCGAGCTGGCGCGTGGCGGCCACGCCGAGTTCGCGCAGCTCGGCGACTTGCGCCGGCTTGAGCGTGTTGCCGTAGGCATCGAGCATGTCCCAGGCCTGGCGGTACCCCACGCAGCGCATGGAGGGCAGGTCGGTGGAGAGATCGCCGCGCGCGCGCAGGCGCTTGACTTCGATCATGAAGCCTTCGGCCAGCATGGCGTCGAAGCGCTGCGCGATGCGCGCATGCAGCCAGGCGCGGTCGCGCGGTTCGAGCGACATCAGGTGTTCGGGTGCAAGCGGACTGTCGGGGTTGTGGGTGCGTCCGGTCTGGAAGCTGGAGAGCGGTTGGCCCGAGATGTCGTGAACCTCAAGCGCGCGCTGGATGCGCTGGGCATCCAGTGGCGCCAGGCGCGCCGCGGTCACCGGATCGACCCGAGCCAGCTCGGCGTGCAGCGCCGGCCATCCCAGCGCCGCTGCGCGTGCATCGATCGCGCTTCTCACGGCGGCGTTGGCCGGCGGCATGTCGTCCAGGCCCACCACCAGCGCCTTGAAATACAGCATGGTGCCGCCCACCAGCAGCGCGGTGCGACCACGCCCGTTGATCTCGCCCACCAGGCGCGTGGTGTCGCGCACGAAGTCGGCGGCGCTGTAACTCTCCAGCGGGTCGAGGATGTCGATCAGGTGGTGCGGCACTTGCGCGAGTTCGGCCGGTGTGGGTTTGGCGGTGCCGATGTCCATGCCCCGGTAGACCAGCGCCGAGTCGACGCTGATGATTTCCACCGGCCAGCGTTGCGCGATGGCCAGCGAGGCCGCGCTCTTGCCGCTGGCGGTGGGACCGGCCAGGCCGATGCAGGACACAGAGGGCGCGGACATGGGTCGGGTCAGCCTCGCGCTGGTTCGACAGGGATCGCCCGCTCGGGCCCGGGCCCGGGCCGGCTTTCACCGAAACGCTGCACCAGCGTCCAGGCGGTCAGTGCAATGAGCACGCTCCAGAGCCAGATGCCGTTGGTGAGCGGCAGCACCGTGCCGCTGCCCGCCTGGATGGCCGCCAGACTCTTGCCCAGCCAGCCGCCCACCCCAAAGGCCGCGATCATCATGATGAAACCCGCCAGCGCCGAGGCAGCCCCGGCGGACTGCGGAAAGGGTCCCACCGCGCCGCTCTGGCCGCAAGGCTGGTGCACGCCGTGGCCCATCATGAACAAATAGAAGGGCAGCATGATGGCCCAGGCGCTTTGCACGCCCATGAGTGCCAGCACACCCATGCTGCTGCCGCCGAGCAGCGTGAACACCGCCGCCACCGCCACCGTGCGCCGCACACCGAGCACCGGCAGCAGGCGCCGGCAGATGAAGGTGCCCGCGATGTAGCTCAGCGACATCGTCATCATCATCAGGCCGTAGGCCGTCTTGGACAGACCCAGCACCTGAATGAACACGAAGGACGAGGCCGCCAGGAAGGTGAACAGACCGCAATAGGACGTGGCCGCCAGCAAGGCGAACGCCCAGAAAGTGGGGTGGCGCGCGATCCGCACCCAGGTGCCCAGCAGCATGGTGGGCTCCAGCGCGTGCGGGTTCTTCGCGGCCAGCGTTTCCTCGAACCGCCAGGCGATCACACCCAGCGTGATGGCGCCGAACACAGCCACCGCCATCAGCGACAGGCGCCAGCCCATGAGGTCGGACAGGAAGCCCCCCAGCGGTGCGCTGGCGCAGGCAATGACACCCAGACCGGTGAGTCCCTTGGACATCACCCGCGCACCCTCGGTGGGCGCGTAAAGATCGCGCACGATGGCTCGCGCGCACATCACGCCGGCACCCATGGCCGCGCCCTGCACGGCGCGCCAGATGATGAGGTGTTCAATGGAGGGCGAGAAGGTGCTGCCGACCGAAGCCACCACGAAGGCGCCCATGCCGGTCAACAAGATGGGACGCCGGCCAAACCGGTCGGAGAGCGGTCCCCAGAACATCTGCGACAGGCCGAATGCCAGCAGCAAGGCGGTGAGTGTGAGTTGCGCCTGCGACATGGCCGCGCCAAATCCCGCGGTGAGCGCGGGCAGGGCGGGCAGGTACAGGTCGGTGGCGATGGGCTGCAGTCCCAGCAGCAGGGAGAGTGTCAGCACCACCAGGGCAGGCGGCATGGCGTTTGCCGTCACGGGCGTTTGGGCGGGCAGAGAAGGCGTGGCGGGCATCCGGTCGAGGGTAGCAGAACACCCCGCGCGAAAGCCCTGGCGCGTCGCTCAGTTCTTCACCACCTGCACATCGGGACGCAAACCGAACAGGCTGGCCAGCGCCACGCGGTACTGCGCTTGTCCCACAGAGTTGGTGTTGTGGTGCGAACCACCTTCCACCAGCACGAAGGCCTTGCGCCCGGTGGCGGCCTCGAACAGCTTGCGACCCAGCTCCGGCTGGATCAGGCGGTCGTCACCGCCGTGCACCACGAGGAGCGGCGAGCCGATCTCGGGCACGCGTTTGACCGCCTCAAAGCGCTGCGTGATCAAGAGCGACACCGGCAGCCAGCCCCATTTGAAGGTGCTCACCACGTCGGGGATGGAGGTGAAGGTGCCTTCGACCACCGTGCCCGCTTCGTCTTTCACCTGCGCCGCCAGTTCCACGGCGATGGCGCCGCCGAGCGAATGGCCAAAGATGTAGCGCGGCCGGCCGGGGTATTTCTCGCCCAGCCAGTCCCAGGCGGCGCGGGCGTCTTCGTACGCTTTGGTCTCCGAGGGCAACTCGTTGGTGCTTTTGCCGAAGCCGCGGTAGTCGATGGCCAGCACCGAGAAGCCGAGCTCCTGCATGCGCTGGGCCCGGAACGCAGAGCCGGTGACATTGAAACGCGCACCGTGCAGGTACAGCAGGACCGGCGCGTCGGCGCGCTGGGTGAAGTTGTCGTTTTGTGCCCAGAGACCGTGCAGCTTGACGGGTTTGCCGGTGACCTCGGAGCTGAAATCGATCCACACGTTTTCCATGCTTTCGGCCGCGTAGGTACCGCCGGCCCAACTGCGGTCGGATGGCTGAAAGATCCAGGCGCGCTGCTTCTCGTCGAGCGTGGCGCACCCGGCCAGCAGGGCCAAGGTGGCCAGCAGAAGGGCGATCAGGCGTTTCATGACCGTGATGGAGGGCCTTGCGGACCAAAAAGTTCAGACATCGTCGCGCGCAGGTTTCGTGCCAACGAGCCGCCCCATCATGGCTGGCGGTCGGATTCCCCGCCAGTTTCCCGACCGGCGGCCAGGCACAGACCGTTCAGCGCCCGCGCAGGAAGAGCGCGTCCAGTTCTTTCATGCCGACCTGGCGCCAGGTTGGGCGACCGTGGTTGCACTGGTCGGAGCGCTCGGTCACTTCCATCTGGCGCAGCAGCGCGTTCATCTCGTCCAGCGTGAGGCGCCGGTTGGCGCGCACCGCGCCGTGGCAGGCCATGGTGGCCAGCAGTTCGTTGCGGGCGCGTTGCACCACGGTGCTTGCGTCGTGTAGGCCCAATTCGGCCAGCACGCTTCGCGCGAGCTCCACCGGGTCGCCTTGCGCCAGTGTGGTCGGCACGGCCCGCACCGCGAGCGTCTTGGGCGACAAGGCCGTGATCTCCAGCCCCAGGGTCATGAGCACCTCCGCGCCATCTTCGGCGGTGGCCACCTCGTCGGGCGTGGCGGCAAACGTGGCCGGGATCAGCAGCGGCTGGCTGGCCACCTGCCGGTCGTCGAGCTGCTGCTTGAGCCGTTCGTAGACGATGCGTTCGTGGGCGGCGTGCATGTCGACCACGACCAGACCGTGTGTGTTCTCGGCCAGGATGTACACACCTTGCAGCTGCGCGATGGCGCGGCCGAGGGGCCAGTCGCCGGCGGGCAAGGGTGAAGGGTGGGTGAGGGCTTCGACAGGCTCAGCCCGAACGGAGGTCGGTTCAGCCCCAATGACCCTTGGCGAGTTGGGCGCGGTGGTGTCCGATCGGGCTGAGCCTGTCGAAGCCCCGCCAGACCCATAGCCCCACAAGGCTCCCACATCACTCACCCGATGCCCCACCTCGGGTTCCCGGGGGCGAAATGCAAAGCCGTCCTGTCGCGCGGTCGGCGTCCATGCGGTCACAGCCTCTGTGGCCACCGGCTCGGCCGTGCCGCCCGAGCGCGGCACGGCCAGCGCCGCTTCCACCGCGCGCCGCACACCCTGGTGCACCTCGCGGCCATCGCGAAACCGCACTTCGATCTTCGTCGGGTGCACGTTCACGTCGACCCGCGCCGGGTCGAGCGAGACGAAGAGCGCGTACACCGGTTGCCGATGGCCGTGCAGCACGTCTTCGTACGCGCTGCGCGCGGCGTGGGTGATGGTCTTGTCGCGCACGTAGCGCCCGTTCACGTAGGCGAACTGCCAGTCGGCGCGCGAGCGCGCGGCGTCGGGCACACCCGCAAAGCCCCAGACTCGCAAGCGTTGCGTGCCCTCGTCCTCGGTCGCGTCCAGTGGCCAGTTCAGTGCCACCGCCTGCTGCACGAAGTCTTCGCCCAGCACATCGGCCAGGCGCTGACGCAGCGCCTCCATGCCACTGCTGCCCACCGCGCGCCATTGGGCGACCAGCTTGCCGTCGTGCCAGATCGCAAAACCCACCCCGGGCCGCGCGAGCGCGTGTCGGCGCACCGCATCGATGCAGTGGGCGAGCTCGGTGGCGTCGGTCTTCAGGAATTTGCGACGCGCGGGCGTGGCAAAAAAGAGTTCACGCACCTCCACCGTGGTGCCGGGTGCGCGCGCTGCTGCCTGCAGCTCGCCGCTGCGCCCGTCGAGCAACCAGCCGTGGGGCTCGTCGTCGGTGTCCACGCGCGTGAGCAGCGACACCTCGGCAATCGAGCAGATGGCCGCCAGCGCCTCGCCACGAAACCCCATGGTGCCCACCGATTCCAGGTCGGAGAGGCTGGCGATCTTGCTGGTGGCGTGGCGTTTGAGGGCATTGGGCAGCTCGCTGCGCAGGATGCCGCTGCCGTTGTCTTCCACGCTGATGAGCCGCACGCCGCCGGCCTGCAGGCGCAGCGTGATCTGGGTGGCGCCGGCGTCCAGGGCGTTGTCCACCAGTTCGCGCACCACCGAGGCCGGCCGCTCGACCACCTCGCCGGCCGCGATCTGGCTGATCAGTTCGTCGGGGAGTTCGCGGATGGGCCGGCGCGGCGCCTTGAGGATGCTGGGTGGGGTTGTCACGGGCAAATTGTAGGGCGCAGGGATAATGCCCCTCTATGGAAATCCTGGCCTTTCTCATCGACTTCATCCTGCACGTGGACCAACACCTGCAGACCTTTGTGCAGAACTACGGCGCCTGGGTCTACGCCTTGCTGTTTCTGATCATCTTCACCGAGACCGGCGTGGTGGTCATGCCCTTCCTGCCGGGTGACTCGTTGCTGTTTGTGGTGGGCACTTTGTGCGGCGCCGGGTTGATGAGCCTGCCGCTGGCGATGGGGCTGCTGGTCGTGGCGGCCATCCTTGGGGACCAGGTGAACTATTCCATCGGCCGCTACTTCGGGCCGAAGGTGTTCCAGTGGGAGAACTCGAAACTGTTCAACCGCAACGCCTTCAACCAGGCGCATGCGTTCTACGAGAAATACGGTGGCATCACGATCATCCTGGCGCGCTTCATGCCGTTTGTTCGCACCTTTGCGCCGTTTGTGGCGGGTGTGGCCGAGATGACGCGCACCAAGTTCACGGCCTACAACGTGGTGGGCGCCCTGATCTGGGTGGTGGGGCTGGTGGGGGCGGGTTATCTTTTCGGCAATTTGCCGTGGGTGCAGGCCAACCTGAGCAAGATCATCTGGGCCATGATTTTCATCCCCGGGTTCATCGCGATCTTCGGGGCCTGGCGGGCCCGGCAGCAGTCGTTGCGGGACGCTGGCTGAGGTTTTTTGTCTTCGTTGCGTTGATGGCCTGCAGTGGTGTTGGTGTGAGCCGTGCCCCATGGCCGCCGATGACCGGACCGGCCGGAGAAAAATCCGCCGACCACCGGCACAACAGCAATTGATCAGTAGGCTTATCATTTATCCCCACACACAGACGAAGCGTGAGGAGACATGAACGCACCGCAAGCCCTCGTGCGCTGGCACGACCGCGGCACCAGCCGCATTCCGTTCTGGGCCTACACCGACCCCGACCTCTACCAACGTGAACTGGAGCGCCTGTTCTACGGACCCCACTGGTCCTACGTGGGCCTGGCCATCGAGATCCCCAACACCGGCGACTACAAACTCAGCTGGGTCGGTGAGCGCCAGGTCATCATGGTGCGCGACCGCGTGGCGCCCAAGGACCGTGGCACCGACCCCGGCATTCGTGTGGTGGAGAACCGCTGCGCGCACCGCGGCGTGCGCTTCTGCCAGCCGCCCATGGACGGCCAGACCGGCAACGCGCGCAGCTTTGTGTGCCCCTACCACCAGTGGACCTACAAACTCAATGGTGACCTCGCCGGCCTGCCTTTCAAGGACGGTGTGAAGGATGGGGAATGCGTCAACGGCGGCATGCCTGCCGACTTCGACCTCAGCAAGAACGGCCTGACCAAGCTGCGCGTGGCCGTGCTGCATGGCCTGGTGTTCGCCACCTTCAGTGATGAAGCCGAGCCCTTCGAGCAGTACATCGGTCCCAACGTCATGCCCTGGTTGGACCGCATCTTCAAGGGCCGTGAACTCAAGCTGCTGGGCTACAACCGCCAGCGCATTCCCGGCAACTGGAAGCTGATGATGGAGAACATCAAGGACCCGTACCACCCGGGTCTGCTGCACACGTGGTTCGTGACCTTCGGCCTGTGGCGCGCCGACCAGAAAAGCCGCATGGTGATGGACGAACACGGCCGGCACGCGGTGATGATTTCGCGCCGCAACGATGGCGGTGCCAACCAGAGCGTGACCGAAGGCGTGACCAGCTTCAAGGCCGACATGGCCCTGCAGGACAAGCGCCTGCTCGACGTGGTGCCCGAGCCTTGGTGGACGGTGGACGACCCATCGAACCCCGGCACGACCATCACGCCCACGGTGACCATGATCACGCTGTTCCCCAGCCTCATCATTCAGCAGCAGGTGAACTCGCTGTCCACACGCCACATCGTGCCGCGCGGCGCGGGTGAGTTTGATTTTGTGTGGACGCATTTCGGCTTTGCCGACGACACCGAGGAGATGACGCAGCGCCGCCTGCGCCAGGCCAACCTGTTCGGCCCCGCCGGTTTTGTGAGCGCGGACGACGGCGAGGTCATCGAGTTCAGCCAGGACGGTTTCAGGCAGTGGGGCGAAGGCGGCACCACGCTGGTGGAGCTCGGCGGCCGGGGCGACGACGTGGGCCAGCCGCCCACCGAGCACATGGTCACCGAGACCTTGATCCGCTCGATGTACGCCTACTGGCGCAAGGCCATGGGGGAATGACATGCCAGTGATTGACCAGGATCTGCACAGCCTGCTGCTGCACCATGCGGTGGACCGCTTCAATGCCGCCTACGCCGCCACGCTGGACGACCGCCGCTTCAACGAATGGCCCGAGTGCTTTGTGGAAGACGCGCGTTACAAGGTGCAGGCCCGTGAGAATTTCGACCGGGGTTTGCCGCTCGCGCTGCTCGCGCTGGAGAGCCAGGGCATGCTGCGCGACCGCATCTACGGCACCAGCCAGACCATCTACCACGGACCGTACTACACGCGCCATGTGGTGAGCCCGGCGCGCATCACGCAGGCGGGCGCGGGCACGGCTGACGATCCGATCCGCGCTGAAGCCAACTACGCCGTGTTCCGCACCAAACCCGGTGGCGTGAGCGAGGTCTACAACGTGGGGCGGTACATCGACGCGTTTGTGAACACCGATGAGGGGCTGAAGCTGCAGAGCCGCACCTGTGTGTACGACAGCGAGATGGTGCTCAACTCGCTGATCTACCCGATCTAGATCTGACGGTTGCGCGCCAGCGGCGGGTTCTTGCTGAAGTACGCCACGATGCCGCGCAACAGCGCGTCGGCCAGGTCGTCCTGGTACTTCGGGTCGTTGAGCCGCGCTTCTTCATCCGGGTTGCTGATGAACGCGGTCTCCACCAGCACGCTGGGAATGTCGGGTGCGCGCAGCACCGCGAAGTTGGCTTGCTCCACGCGCGGTTTGTGCAGCTTGCCCACCTGCTTCACATGACCGAGCATGGCACTGCCGAGCTTGAGGCTGTCGTTGATCTGGGCCGTGGTGCTCATGTCGAGCAGGGCGCGTTGCACGGTGGCGTCCTTGGCTTTCACGTTGAGGCCGCCCACCTGGTCGGCGGCGTTTTCCTTGTTGGCCATCCAGCGCGCGGCCGCACTGCTGGCGCCTTTGGTGCTCAGCGCGTAGACGCTGGCGCCTTGCGGGCGCGGCGTGTAGAACGCGTCGGCGTGCAGGCTGATGAACAGGTCGGCCTGCACGCGTTGCGCCTTTTGCACCCGCACCTGCAGCGGCACGAAAAAATCCTTGTCGCGCGTCATGTAGGCGCGCATGGGGTTGCCGTTGACGCGGGTGTCGTTGATGCGGTCGCGCAGCTTTTGTGCGATCTGCAGCACCACTTTTTTCTCGTGTGTGCCGCCCGGGCCGATGGCGCCCGGGTCTTCGCCACCGTGGCCGGGGTCCAGCGCCACCACGATCAGGCGCTCGGTCTTGCCGGGCTTTGCGGGGGCTTGTTTGGCGGGGCTGCCGGACGGCGACCCGGCAGCCACCGCCGTGCCTGTGTTGCCTGCCGGCGCCGGGGTGTTGGCGGTGCCGGGCTGGGCCCGTTTGGCGATCAGCGCGCCCAGCGGGTCGTCCACCGGGTTGGCCGCGGTCACGCGGTCGTTCGGATTGGGTCCGCCCGCCACCTGGCCCATCTCCAGACCCAGCAGGCGTGCCGCGCGCTCGCTGGCGGCGTCCAGGTCTTTCATGCGCTGGGCGATCAGTTGCTCCAGCGGATCGGGCGCGTTCACCGGGTAGAGGTCGAGGACCAGGCGGTGCTGGTAGGCGGCCACCGGCTCCAGGTTGAACACCTGCGGTTTGATGGCCTGCTTGAGGTCGATCACCAGGCGCACCACGTTGGACGCGTTCTGCGCCACGCGGATGCTGCCGATGTTGGGATCGTCCGACTTGAGTTTGCCCACCAGTTCGCGCAGGCCGGGCAGCAGGTCGATGCCTTCGATGTCCACCACCATGCGGGGTGGTTCGGTCACGAAGAACTTCTGCGCCTTGAGTTCACCGTCGGACTCGATGGTCACGCGGGTGTAGTCCTCGGCCGGCCAGATGCGCACCGCCAGCACGCTGGCTCCGCGTGCGATGTGTTGCACGCCCAGCAGCAGCACCAGCGTGCCCGACCGCAGCAGGGTGCGGCGGCTGATGGAACCCGTCATGCCAGGGCCTCCAGCAGGCGCAGACCGGTGGGGGTGAGGGCGGTGGCGCGCACGGTGCGGGCGCTGTCGTGTTCCGGATCGGTGTGGGGGTTCATGTCGTCGGGTTGGATGTCGATCTGCAGATCGACCGCCGGCAGAAATGCGCCAGCGCGTTCGGGCCACTCCACCAGCTTGAGACCCGGGCTGGCAAAAAGTTCGCGAAAGCCCGCGTCTTCCCATTCGCGCGGGTCGTTGAAGCGGTAGAAGTCGAAGTGCCAGACCGACAGCGGCTCACCCGCGGGCATGACCGGGCAGTCCATCGCGCTGTGCGGCTCCACCACCGCGTAGGTGGGGCTCTTGATGCGACCGCGCACACCCAACGCGCGCAGCAGGTGGCGCACCAGCGTGGTCTTGCCGGCGCCCAGATCGCCCTGCAGCGTGAGGGTGGCGTGGGCGATGGCGGGCGACAGGGCCAGGCGCTGAGCAAAGGACTGGGTGTCCTCTTCGGAGGCCCAGCGACCCTGCCACGGTGTCAGCGCGGACACCGACCCCGCAGGAGCCGGGGGGGTTCCTACAATGCCCTTCACATGAATGTCGCTTTGGATGCCGCTCAACTCGTCTCGCAGATTCAGGCCTGGGGCCAGGAGCTCGCATTTTCCCAAATCGGCGTGACCGGTGTGGATTTGTCGGCTGCCGAGCCGGGTTTGATGGCCTGGTTGTCGGCTGGATGTCACGGTGACATGGGCTACATGGCCGCGCACGGCCTCAAACGGGCCCGCCCGGCCGAGCTGGTGCCGGGCACGCTGAGCGTGATCACCGCGCGCATGGACTACTTGCCGCGCGCCACGCCCGAGGGCTGGCAGGCCATCGAGCTGGAACGGCTCGACCGATCGCAAGAGGCCGTGGTCTCCCTGTACGCACGGGGACGCGACTACCACAAGGTGCTGCGCAACCGCCTGCAGTCGCTGGCCGATCGCATCGCTGCAGCCGTCGGACCGTTTGGGTATCGCGTGTTTACCGACTCGGCCCCGGTGCTGGAGGTGGAGCTGGCCTCGCGCAGCGGCATCGGCTGGCGCGGCAAACACACGCTCGCGCTGCACCGCGAAGCAGGGTCGATGTTTTTCCTCGGCGAAATCTTTGTGGACATTGCGCTGTCTCCGACCGAGGCCGTCAGCGACCACTGCGGCAGCTGCAGCGCCTGCATCGACGTTTGTCCCACCCGGGCCATCACCGGCCCTCAGCGCGTGGACGCGCGGCGCTGCATCAGCTACCTCACCATCGAACACGCTGGCGCCATTCCCATCGAGCTGCGATCGCTCATGGGCAACCGCATCTACGGCTGCGATGACTGCCAGCTGGTGTGCCCATGGAACAAGTTTGCGCAGCGCTCACCCTTGCCCGACTTTGATGAGCGCGCGGGTTTTTCTGGCTCGTCCTTGACCGAACTCTTTGCCTGGAGTGAATCGGAGTTTCTGCGCCGCACCGAAGGCAGCGCCATCCGCCGCATCGGGCACGAACGCTGGTTGCGCAACATCGCCGTGGCGATGGGCAATGCACTGCGCTGTGGTCCCGAACCGGCGATTGCGCAGGCCCTGCAAGCCCGTGTCGACCACCCCAGCGAGGTGGTGCGGGAACACGTGGCCTGGGCGCTGGCGCAGGTTCAGTCTGCGTAACGCAATCTCAGCTCCCGCTTGAGCAACTTGCCGCTCGGGTTCTTGGGCAGGCTGTCGGTGAACACCACGCGCTTCGGGCTCTTGAAGCTGGCCATGTGTTCGGTGCAATGCGCGATCACCTCGGCCTCGGTGAGTTGGTGGCCTGCCTTCACCACCACGGCCGTGACCGCCTCCACCCACTTCGCATCGGGCAGGCCGATCACCGCGACCTCGCTCACGCCGGCCAGGCGGTAGATCATCTCCTCGACCTCGCGGCTGGCCACGTTTTCGCCGCCGGTCTTGATCATGTCCTTCTTGCGATCGACCACGGTGATGAAGCCCTCGTCGTCGATCAGGGCCAGGTCGCCGCTGTGGAACCAGCCGCCCTCAAACGACGCGGCGGTGCGCTCGGGGTCGTTGAAGTAACCCAGCATCAGGTGGGGCGAGCGGTGCACGATCTCGCCCACCTCGCCCACCACCACATCGTCCATCGCTTCGTTGACCACGCGGGTTTCCACATTGAGCACGGCCTTCCCGCACGAGCCGGGTTTACGCAGCTGGTCCTGCGGGCCCAGCATGGTGGCCAGCGGCGCAATCTCGGTCTGGCCGTACAGGTTCCACAGGCGCACGGCGGGCAGGCGGGAGGCCAGCTCCTTGAGCACCTCCACCGGCATGATGGACGCGCCGTAGTAGCCCTTGACCAGGCTCTTCAACTTCGCGGCGTCGAACAAGGGCGAGCGCAGCAGCGCGATCCACACCGTGGGCGGGGCGAAGAAGCTGGTGATCTGGTGTTTTTCGATCAAGGCCAGCAGGTTGTCGGGCACCGGTTTGGAGGTGATGACGTTGCTGCTGCCGATGTAGATGGCCGGGCCGAAAAACACATCGAGCTGGGCGCAGTGGTAGAGCGGCAGCGCGTGCAGCGCCCGGTCCACTTCGGCGATCTCGGCGTTGATCACGCAGCTCACGTACTGCCACAGCACCGCGTCGTGGGTGAGCATGGCGCCCTTGGGTGTGGACTCGGTACCGCTGGTGTAGACGATCTGGGCCAGATCGAAGCTGCCCAGGCCCACCTCGGGCAGGGGGTCGGGGCAGGCCGCCAGGTGGTCGAAGCGGTGCATGGCGGGGTCGGGTTCGCTCGGGTCTTCGCTGGGCAGCCAGATGAAGCGCTCCACGGCGGTGTCCTGTTCGGCGGCTTCGCGCGCCAGCGCAGTCAGCCCGCTGTCGGTGGCCAGGGTCTTCGCACCCGCATGGCGCAGGATGTAAGCCACTTCATCGGCCTTGAGCATGAAGTTGATCGGCACCAGCACCGCGCCGCGGCGCGCCAGGGCGAAGCGCAGGGCGGCGAAGCCGTGGGAATTGCGCGCCAGCACAGCCACCTTGTCGCCCTCGGCCACGCCCAGGTGCGCCAGCCCGGCGGCCAGGCGGCTCACCAGGGCGTCGAAGTCGGCGTAGGTCCAGCGGGTGTCGCCGCAGACAATGGCGGTCTTGTCGGGCAAGCGCAGGGCCGTGCGGTGCAGGGCGTCGGCGATGGTCTGGCGGCGCACCACCGGCGGAAGGGTCGAAGACATGCATGGGCTCCTGAAGGGATGGTCGGCCGTCGGGGCCGGTGGCTTGATTGAAGCCCATCCAACCGGTTTGGCCATGCGCGTTTTCACCAGCCTGCTGTCACCTTTGCACACCGCGCACCTGTCAAGCGTTCACCCACCGCGGACTATCATCAAAACATGAACCCCGTCGCAGCCAGCCAAACGCTCATGACCCGTTGGGGCCAGCGAGTGCGGCTGTGGGGGACCACCTGGTGGCAGGTGGTCATGCTGGGGGCGCAGATCCTGGTGATGGCGCTCGCACCCTCGAGCTACGCCAGGGGCGCGCCTCGCCAGCGTGTGTTGTTGCACGTTCATCAGGCCACCGCGCCGCTGCTCACCGGTTTCCTCGTGCTCTCGGCGCTCATCAGCCTGGTGTTGATCCGCATCGTGGTGGCCACCGCCTACAGCTATGGCCTGTCGCAGTACGCCCTGGGGGTGCTGGTGCGCACGCTGGTGCTGGAGCTCATTCCGCTGTACGCGGCCATGTTCGTCGCGGCGCGTTACGCCATGCCGGGCGCGCAGGTGGTGCGCAAGCAGCTGTCTGCCCACCAGCGCGCGGGCCGCGAATGGGGCCAGGGGGTGTTGTTGACCACCGAGCTGCTGCCCCGCGCCCTGGCGTCCATGTTCTCGGTGCTGATGCTCGCAGCGCTGAGCTGCGTGATCGCGCTGGTGCTCACCTACCTCACGGTCTACGGCTTTTCGCACTGGGGCCTGCCCGGCTACACGCGCAGCGTGGGCCAGGTGTTCACCCCGGCGGTGACGCTGATCTTCACGCTCAAGACCTTGTTCTTCAGTCTCGCGGTGGCGGTGGTTCCGCTGGCCGGCAGTGCGCAGCAGGACGCGCAAGGCCTGTACGCGCAACGCAGCGACATCTCGGAGTTCGCGCGCCTGTTCTCCGTTGTGCTGCTCATCGAAATCATGTCGCTGGTCGGCAACTACTACTGATCTCCCATGAACGCCACACCCGACGATCCCCAGGTTTCCGAGACACCCGAGGTCAAGAACCTCGAGTTCAAAGCCGCACTGCTGCTCGTGGCCATGCTGGTGCTGGTGGTCGGCTCGGCGCTCTACGTGATGTTTGCGCGCGGCATGTTCGAGGACACGCAGCGCCTGG
>NZ_JAOASO010000014.1 GCF_030158645.1 Hydrogenophaga sp.
TCGAGAAAGATGTCCAGGAGATCGTCTTCGTCGTTGTCTTCCCCGCCGGTGTCGGCTGCAGGCTCGTGATCCTGGGTTGCCAAGGAAGCTTCCGACAGACCCACCAGCGCTTGTGCGCCCACGGCAGCGTCGTTGCCCACCACCGCACCCGCGGCCTCCCTCGCCGCACGTGCCACGCCCGACTGCTCGGCGAGCGTGGCTTGCTCGGCCAACGAATCAAGCTGCTGACTCAAGTCGACCAGGTTCATGCCACCCTGGACTTCATTGACGACCTGCTGCACACCTTCGCTGATGGCGCGGGCTTCGTCCCGTGCGGGAGGATGGCGCAGGTCCACAGCTGCGGTGCGCCCCATGAGTGGGAGCAACTCACCCTTGTCTTCATCAAAGGCAAACAGCTTTCTGGCCAGGTTGGGCTGGTAGTTGAGCATGTCCACCAGCAGGCTCATCGCACTGAGGTTGTTGCCCAGCTGCTGGAAAGTGCCGGCTTCGCGAGCCATGGCCTCATCCACTTCGGTGTCGAGGATCTGCTCGACGGTGGTGCGCATGCGGGTGACGGCATGCACCGCCTGATCCAGCCCCAACACCGAGAGCACACCGCGCATCTGCGCCAGTTGCGACACCGCCACGTGCAGGCCTGCCTTCTCTTGCGGTGTGCGGAAGAACTGATCCAGTGATTTTTCGACCTCGCCCAGGGACACCTTGAGCTCACCCACCACGCTGCCCATGGTCTGACGATCGCTCACCCGCCGGTACAACTGCTCCATCCAGGTGTCCAGCGGTTGTGCGGCCTGGCCTGCCATCACAGCCTCCAGACGGTCGGCCAAGGCCTGCGTTCGCTCGGTCAGTTCGGGCGCACTGGGATCGAAGTCTTCAAACGCGGCTTCGAGATAAAGCGTGGTGGTCGCCACTTCCATGGCGAGCTCGGGGCTGACGCCGCCAGGCTCGCGCACCGCATGGTCGGCCGCCTTCACGAGGGCTTGGGCCAGCACCGTGCTGGCCGGGTGCAGCTTGAGCAGGGAATCGCCAATCAAACCGAATTGATCGGCCACCTGGCGGGCGCGGCTGGCATCCCCTCCGGAATACAACGACCACGCTTCCTTGGCGGCATTGATGCGTTTGCGCGCCTGCGCAAGGACGGCGGGGTCGTAGCGGCCCAACGTCGCCACGTGGTAGTCCACCGCTGCCACCTCGCCCAGGCCAAAAGCCTGTCTGACCGCAGTCAGCTGCGGGGCGAGTTGACTGGGCACCTCGCTCGGCTGGGCGCAAAAAAACAAGAGATCGTGAAGCAGGGTTTCCGAAATCTGCGGCTTGCCTTGCGACAGCGTCACGAACTGCATCAGGATGCGCGAGAAGGCGCGTTTGACGTACACGTCGCTGGGCAGCAGACGCAGCGCCACCGCCTCGAAGAAACCGGCCGCCACGCGCCAGAAGGTGCGCGCGCGGGCATCTGCAGCCCCCGCAGACAGTCCGGTGCTGATCTTCACCAACTGCTGCACCGCCGCCGGACTTTCTGTCTTCACGGCGAGCAGCACCAAGCGATCGAACAGCGAGCGGATGGACGCATTGCACTCCAGCGGCGCGCGCTCGGTGGGCGCAGCCACATTCAGCCCGTGGTGGTCAAACGGCCAAAGATCGGCAGGGTGCACACGCTCGGCGGCAGCCAGTTCCTGAACCTCACGGTATTGGGAGAACAGGGCCACGGGCTGGACTGGCTTGTTGTTCAAGACCGCTTCGAGATACTCCACCAGCGCAAAACTGGCGCGCTCAACCTTCGCTGCGGCAGCTTCGGTGCAGCTTTGCGGCTTCTGGGTGAAACGCTGAACGGCGGCTTCCATGGCACGAAGCACATGCGCAGGAGCACCCAATCCGACCATCTCGAGCGCACCAACCGCCTGGTGCAGCGACTGACGAGCCTGACGCAGCGACGCCGGATCGACCGCTTGCAGGTCGTCCAAGCGCGATTGCTCGGTTTCGCGCACGAACCGCTTGATGGCCTTGTTGGCGACATCCAACGATTTGCGCAATTCATCGAACACCCACGCCAACGGACCGAGGTCGGCGACAGGTGGATCCATCTGCAGACTGTCGTTGGCGGTGTCGAGCATGTTGGTCTTGGAGAAAAAAATCCGACGGGGCGATCAGGCGATCTTGAACCGCGACACCGACTGGCGAAGCTCTTCGGCCATTGCGGAGAGTTCACGCACCTGTTGGGCCGTGGAGCGGGTGCCCTCGCCGGTCTGCTCCGTCACGGCAAAGATGTGCTGGATGTTGCCGGCCACCTCGTTGGCCGAATCGGCTTCGCGGGACGCCGCGTTGGAGATCTGCTCGATCAGCTCGGCCAGTCGGCGAGACACGCGGTCGATTTCGGACAGCGCGGTACCGGCGTTGTCGGACAGCTTGGCCCCTTCGACCACACCCTGCGTGGAGCGCTCCATGGCGGCCACGGCATCCTGCGTGTCGGTCTGAATCGCCTTCACCAGCGCCGAGATCTGGCGCGTGGCATCGGCTGACCGTTCGGCCAGTCGCTGCACCTCTTCCGCCACCACCGAGAAGCCGCGACCCGCCTCACCGGCCGAGGCCGCCTGAATGGCGGCGTTCAGCGCCAGCACGTTGGTCTGTTCGGTAATGTCGGAAATCAGCTCGGTGATCTCGCCAATCTCTTGCGACGACTCACCCAGCCGCTTGATGCGCTTGGAGGTTTCCTGGATCTGGTCGCGGATCGAGTTCATGCCGCCGATGGCGTCCTGCACGGCCTGCAGACCCGACTCCGCGGCTTGCAGCGACGCACGGGCCACCGTGGCGGATTCCTGCGCCTGTCCCGACACCTGGTTGATTCGTTGCGCCATGTCCAGCACCGACTGACCGGTTTCACGGATCTCACGCAGCTGTTCGGTCGAGGCGGCGAGCAGTTCGGTGGACGTGCTTTCCACAGCAGATGTGGTCTGCGCCACGCGCGTGGCCGTGGCCTGCACGTTGCCCACCAGTGATCGAAGCTCTTCCACCGTGTAGTTCACGGAGTCGGCGATCGCGCCGGTGATGTCTTCGGTCACCGTGGCTTCTTGCGTCAGGTCGCCTTCAGCGACCGTCTGCAGCTCATTCATCAACCGCAAAATGGCGGCCTGGTTGGCGTCGTTCACGCGCTTGGCGTCTTGCTCTTGAGACTCTGCCGCCACCCGCTGCGCTTCGGCCGTCAGCTGACGCTGCCGGCTTTCCTGCAGTTGCACATAAGCCAGGCCGCCAGCGCACAAGAGCGCAAACAAGGCCGAGAACAGCAAGGCACCGAATTCACCGCCGCTCAATCCAGACCGCGAAGTGAGTTCCGACTGCAGGGCCTGCAGACCGAGGCGCAAGGGCTCGCTGTCGGCAATGATGCTGGACTGTGCCTCGCGCGCCGACACCAGCCCCTGCAAGTTGCCCAGAATGGCGCCGGCTTCGACACGCGTCTGTTCGTACAGCTTCAACAAGGCACCGAGGCGTTCACGCACCTGTTCGTCGCGGGCCGCGGCCAGTCGCAGCTCTTCGCTGCCGCCCAGCAGACCTTCTGCGATTTCCTTGAACGTGTTCAAGTCCTTGCCCAGCAGGAACACCGCCTCTGGACTCACACCTTCCAGCGTCAAGAACTCGTTCGCGGATTTGCCGATGCGCTGCGTCAACATCACGAGCTGACCCGAAGCCGAAATCTCGGCTGCGGGCGCGTTTTGCTGAAGCTTCAACGACGAGATCGTTTCTGCAATTTCCAGCAAATCGGAAGATTGCCGGTTGATGGTGCGCAGCGCGTTGCCCACCTGGGTCAGGATTTTTTCTTGCGCCAGCACAGCCGCAGCGTTGGATTCAGCGGCATCGATCCGCGGCAGAAGTTCGTCCAGACGGGCTGCGTAGTCGGGACCCAAGGCGTCGATGGCAAGTTCGGTGTCACCTTGCTTGAGACCCCGCACGCTGCGCGACAACACGTCGGAGCTGTCGCGGACCTCAGGAAACGCCGCCGGGCTGCCGATCAAGGCCTGCGACACGCTCTTGGCCAGACGCTGCGACTGCATCAGGGACTGACCGCTGGCGGCCAGTTGCTGGCTGACCTTCTCGGTCTGGCTCAACACGAAAAAGGTGACCGCGCCCAGCACCACCAGGCCAAAGGCCAGCAAGACGGCCAGCGTCCGCTGGTGCTGTTCTGCGGGCCGCCGCCCGAGCAACGGCACCGAGATCAGACCCGACTGCTCGGAACCGTCCTCGTCTGTTGCGAGGAGGAGGTTGCCGGAAAAGTCGTCCGCTTGCGGATCGGGGGCCAGACGGGCGGCCGCGAGCTCGGCGGCCTCCTGGTCGCTCACCGCGTGCAGGTCGCGTTCATCATCGGCTTTTTTCTTGAACAGTCCCTGGAATCGATCAAGCGTGGCCATGTAAACACCTTCCAACAGAAAACAAATGGGAAACGACCTGTCAGGTCAAACTTGCGCGCCGTCAGGCTGCAATCGCGAGGAATTCGGGTTCACCCACCAACACCTGCAAATCCAGCTCCTGCCACTGCAGGCCCTGGTTGTCTGTCAACGAACGGTTGAAGTAAGGAGGTGCGCCGTCGGGGCTTGGACCGAATCCGCCGAACATGGCGGCGCTTCGCAGGCCGAGAAGACGATCGATCCAGATCACGGCATTCACACCCAAGGCCGTGTGCAGGCTGACCAGACGGGATTCAGAGGTGATGCGCTCGCTTTGGGCACGCAGCGCTTGGGACGTCTCGTCCGGCACCGAAGATTTCACGAGCGCTGCCAGATCGATGACACCGTGAAGACCGCCCCGCAAACTGGCCACGCCAAGGTACCAAGGCTTGGTGTACGGCACGCGTTGAACCGCAGACCAAGGAAAAATCTCACCAGACTGGACCAGTGGAAGCAAATAGCGGCTTCCGTTGCATTCGACCGCGAGCCAGGCCGCTGTCACAGCCTCGGTTTTGGCCACGCTCAACCGCTGAGCCAAACGTTCCTGCAACTCCTTCAGTGATTGTCGTTTGGCCATGCTCGGTTGGATTCAATTCAAGGTGGTTCAGGCCAGTGCCCGGATCTTTGACAACAACTCTTCACCATTCACAGGCTTCGTAACGTAGTCACGAGCGCCCTGCCGCATGCCCCAAACCCGGTCCGTCTCCAAACTTTTGCTCGTGCACATCACGATCGGAATGTTGGAGTACTGGGGGTCGCGGGTGATGGCTCGCGTCAACTGAAATCCATTTTGACCGGGCATCACAACGTCCATCAGGATCAAGTCTGGCTTTTCCTCCCCTAGGCGACGAAAGGCCTCGTCCGCATTCTCGGCGGTCCTTACGCTGTAGCCGTTTTTACTCAACAGGTCGGACAGGACCATGAGCTCGGTTTTTGAATCATCGACAACGAGAATTTTCTGAATGGCCATCATGCAGCTCCAGCTAGGTTGGCACCAAACTGCTGCACCGCTTGCAGCAGCTGGTCTTTGGTGAAAGGTTTGGTGAGGTAATCCTGGGAACCCACCATGCGTCCGCGGGCCTTGTCAAAGACACCGTCCTTGGAAGACAGCATCACCACGGGGATGTTGGCGAACTTGGCATTGCGTTTGATGATGGCGCAGGTCTGGTAGCCGTCCAGCCGGGGCATCAAAATGTCGCAGAAGACCAGATCGGGCTGGTAGTCGTTGATCTTGGCCAGGGCATCGAAACCATCGTCGGCCAGCAGGACTTCGTGTCCGCCCTGCTTGAGGAAAATTTCAGCGCTGCGCCGAATGGTGTTGCTGTCGTCGACGACCAGCACTTTCAGGGCGGGGGTTGGGCTCACGGTTCACAGGCTCCAATGAAGGGTCATGATGTGGCACTCGGGCCCAGGAGCCCGCGCCTTTGACTGCGCACCTCAGGTGCGACGGGGTCCGGCGTTCAGCAATCAGATTTGAACCATCTCGAAGTCTTCCTTGCGAGCGCCGCACTCGGGACAGGTCCAGTTCATCGGCACTTGTGCCCAGGGGGTTCCGACCGGGACGCCGTGCTCTGGTGCGCCCAGTGCCTCGTCATAGATCCAGCCACAAATCAGGCACATCCAAGTCTTGGTTTCGGTCATGGTTATAGGGGGCCTTGTCATAGAATGCAAGCATTGTATCGAGCGAGGTACAGCCCTTCGGGAGCCGATTTCGGCCTTCTGTCCATTGCTTTGTTTGAAGTGTCAGGATGATTCTGCGGGCATCTTCCACACGAATCCGATCCCTCTCTCAACCCATGCCCGATACACCCGAAAAAACAACACCAGCGGCGCTCGCACAACCGGGCGAGGCCGCTCTGCCCTGCGTGATGGTGTTCAACGCCAACGACCCCAGCGGTGCGGGTGGCCTGAGCGCAGACATCACCGCGATGTCAAGCGCGTCGGCGCATGTGCTCGCGGTCGTCACCGGGGCCTACGTGCGCGACACATCCGACATCCACGATCACTTTGCCTTCGATGAAGAGGCGGTGGCAGACCAGGCCCGCTGCGCGCTGGAGGACATGCCGGTGCAGGCTTTCAAGGTCGGCTTCGTGGGCAATCCGGAGAACCTCAGCGTGGTGGCCGAGATCACCGCCGACTACTCGGATGTGCCTGTCATTGCCTACATGCCGGACTTGTCGTGGTGGGACGAACTGGCGATCGAGACTTACCTGGACGCGAGTGCCGAACTCCTGCTGCCGCAGACCACCGTGCTGGTGGGCAACCACAGCACGCTGTGCCGCTGGCTGCTGCCCGAGTGGGAGGGCGATCGTCCACCAAGCCCACGCGATGTGGCCCGCGCGGCCGCCGTGCACGGCGTGCCCTACACACTGGTCACGGGTTTCAACGCGGCCGATCAGTACCTGGAGAGCCACCTGGCTTCGCCCGAGGCGGTGCTGGCCACAGCACGCTACGAGCGCTTCGAGGCCACCTTCACCGGTGCGGGCGACACGCTGTCTGCGGCGCTGTGCGCGTTGATCGCGGGCGGCAGCGATCTTCAATCGGCTTGTGCGGAGGCGCTCACCTATCTCGACCAGTGCCTTGATGCGGGCTTTCAACCCGGCATGGGCCACGCTGTGCCCGACCGGCTATTCTGGGCGCACGAAGACGATCAAGACGGCGCGGACGCAGAAGCGGAGACAGCCTCGGACAGCACGCTCGACGCCGACGATTTCCCGCTGGACACCACCCGCCATTGACACGCTCGCGCGCAACGCTGCGCGTCCTTCCTCACCAAACGCCGCCTCGCTCCATGACTTCTGTCGACCGCAACCAGCTACTGTTTGACCGCGCCAAACTCCTGATCCCGGGCGGTGTCAATTCACCGGTCCGCGCATTTCGCGCGGTGGGTGGCACGCCCCGATTCGTGCAACGCGCACAGGGCGCGTACTTCTGGGACGCGAACGGTCAGCGTTACATCGACTACATCGGATCCTGGGGTCCGATGATCCTGGGCCATGGCCACCCCGCCGTGGTGGAGGCGGTCCAGAAGGCGGTGCTCGAAGGCTTCTCTTACGGCGCACCCACCGAGCGAGAGGTGGAGCTGGCCGAAGAGATCATCAAGCTCGTGCCCAGCATCGACATGGTGCGTCTCGTAAGTTCGGGCACCGAAGCTGGCATGAGCGCCATCCGGCTGGCACGAGGTGCCACCGGGCGCAAAAAGATCATCAAGTTCGAGGGCTGTTACCACGGCCACGCGGATGCGCTGCTGGTGAAGGCGGGCTCGGGTCTGGCCACCTTCGGCAACCCCACCAGCGCCGGTGTGCCGCCTGAGGTGGTGCAGCACACCATCGTTCTTGAGTACAACAACGTCGAGCAGCTCGAAGCGGCTTTTGTTGAACATGGTCCCGAAGTGGCTTGTCTGATGATCGAACCGATCGCGGGCAACATGAATTTTGTGCGTGCCAGCGTGCCTTTCATGAAGCGCTGCCGCGAGCTGTGCACCCAACACGGCGCACTGCTGGCTTTTGACGAGGTGATGACGGGTTTCCGTGTGGCCCTGGGCGGCGCACAGAGCGTCTACGCAAAACTCATCCCCGGCTTCGAGCCCGACATGACAGTGATGGGCAAGGTGATTGGCGGCGGCATGCCGCTGGCCGCCTTTGGCGCCAAGCGCGCGGTGATGGAACAGCTCGCCCCGCTGGGCGGCGTCTACCAGGCGGGCACGCTGTCGGGCAACCCGGTGGCCACGGCCTGTGGCCTGGCCACACTGCGCGAGATCCAGAAGCCCGGCTTCTACGAGAACCTCTCGGCCACCACGCGTTCGCTGGTGGACGGCCTGACCGCCGCCGCCCATGCCGAAGGTGTGACGATGTGCGGCGACAGCCAGGGCGGCATGTTCGGCTTCTTCCTGTTCGACGAGCTGCCGCAGAACTACGCCAAGGTCATGACCACCGACGGCCCCACCTTCAACCAACTCTTCCACGGCTTGCTGGACCGCGGCGTGTACATCGCACCGGCCTTGTACGAAGCCGGTTTCGTGAGCGCGGCGCACACGGCGCAGGACATCGCGGACACGGTGGCAGCGGCGCGCGAGGTGTTCAAAGGGCTTCCACGCTGAAGCGTCGCAAAGTCCAACAAAAAAGGCCGCTGTTCACAGCGGCCTTTTTCATGGGGCGAACACGGTCAGTGCCGGAAATGCCGGACGCCGGTGGTGACCATCACCACGCCACGCTCGTCCGCTGCATCGATCACCTCCTGATCGCGCATCGAGCCGCCGGGCTGGATCACGCAGCTCGCGCCCGCGTTGACCACCACGTCGAGGCCGTCGCGGAACGGGAAGAAGGCGTCGCTGGCGACGGCCGTGCCCTGCAGCGAGAGCTGGGCATGGCCCGCCTTGATGCTGGCGATGCGCGCCGAGTCCAGGCGGCTCATCTGGCCCGCGCCCACGCCCATGGTCATGCCGTCCTTGCAGAACACGATGGCGTTGGACTTGACGAACTTGGCCACCGTCCAGGCGAACATGAGGTCGTCGAGTTGCTGTTCGGTGGGTTGCAGCTTCGTCACGACCTTGAGGTCTGCGCGGGTGAGCACGTGGTTGTCGGCCGACTGCATGAGCAGGCCCGAGCCCACGCGTTTGATGTCGGTCAGGTTCAGGCCCTTGTCCCAGGCCGTGGGGCCACCGGGTGGCAAGGCGATTTCGAGCACGCGCACATTGGCCTTGGCCTGGAAAACGGCCAGCGCCTCGGGCGTGTAGCTCGGCGCCATCAGCACTTCAACAAACTGCTTGCTGATGGCCTGCGCACCGGCGCCGTCGAGCACGCGGTTGAGCGCGATGATGCCGCCGAAAGCGCTGGTGGGGTCGGTCTGGAAGGCCTTGCTGTAGGCCTCCAGCGCATCCTTGCCCACGGCCACGCCGCAGGGGTTGGCGTGTTTGACGATCACGCAGGCCGGCACGTCAAAGCTCTTCACACATTCCCACGCCGCATCGGCGTCGGCGATGTTGTTGTAGCTGAGCTCCTTGCCCTGCAACTGCTTCGCTGTCACCAGCGAGCCGGGCGCGGGGTGCAGGTCGCGGTAGAAGGCGGCGGTCTGGTGCGGGTTTTCGCCGTAACGCAGGTCCTGCAGTTTCACGAAGCGACCATTGGCCTGTGCGGGGTACTCGCTGCGTGCAGGCACGGCGGCAGCGGCGTCGAACGTGATGCTGGAAAGGTAGTCGCTGATGGCACCGTCGTAGTTGCTGATGCGGTTGAACGCTGCGACCGACAGGGCGAAGCGCGTGGCATCGCTCAGCTTGCCCGACGCTTTCAATTCGTCGATCACGCCGGCGTATTGCGATGCGTCGGTCAGCACCGCCACGTCTTTCCAGTTTTTAGCGGCACTGCGCACCATGGCCGGGCCGCCGATGTCGATGTTCTCGATCGCGTCATCCAGCGTGCAGCCGGGCTTGGCCACGGTGGCTTCAAACGGGTAGAGGTTGACGATCAGCAGGTCGATGGTGTCGATACCGTGCGTCTCGAGCGCGGCCATGTGCTCGGGCACATCGCGCCGGGCCAGCAGGCCACCGTGCACCTTGGGGTGCAGTGTCTTCACGCGGCCGTCGAGCATCTCGGGAAAGCCGGTGACCTCGGCCACCTCGGTCACGGGCAGGCCCTGGTCGGCCAGCAGTTTGGCGGTGCCGCCGGTGGAGATGAGGGACACGCCGAGGCTGTGCAGGGCCTGGGCGAGTTCGACGATGCCGGTCTTGTCGGAGACGGAGATGAGTGCGCGCATGGACAGGGTCTTGGTGGTTTTTGAAAGGGAGCGAACTCAGTCGATGAGCTTGTGTTCGAGCAGTTTTTTGCGCAACGTGTTGCGGTTCAGGCCCAACCACTGCGCGGCGCGCGACTGGTTGTTTTGCGCCTGCTCCATCACCACTTCGAGCAAGGGTTTTTCCACCGCCTTGACCAGCATGTCGTGCAGGTTGGCCGGGTCGGTGCCGTTGAGGTCGTGGAAGAAATCTTCCATGCTGGCACGCACACACTCGTGCAATTTGTTCTGTTTCATGCGGCCAGTTTCCAGTCGTCTCTCGGGGTTGTTGTTGTGTCGCTGGACCACGCGTCCAGGCTCTCGCGCACGCAGCGCAGCTGCTCGTCCACGGTGGTCGTGGTGTTCACGCGGGCACGGAACACCGCCGCAGCACCGGCAGGCAAGGGCAGCGACTGCGCATACCAGCCGAGGTGCTTGCGCGCGCTGCGCACGCCGGTGAATTCGCCGTACAGGTCGTAGTGGTCGTGCAGGTGGTCGAGCAGCCACACGCGCACCTCGGCCAGGTCGGGCGGCGGCAGGTGTTCGCCCGTGGCCAGGAAGTGCGCGATCTCGCGAAAGATCCACGGCCGGCCTTGGGCGGCGCGGCCGATCATGATCGCGTCGGCCCCCGTGCGGCGCAGCACATCGCGCGCCTGCTCGGGGCTGTTGATGTCGCCGTTGGCGACCACCGGAATGCGCACGCGGCTCTTGATGTGGGCCACGGTGTCGTGTTCGGCCTGGCCCTTGTAGCCCTGTTCGCGGGTGCGTCCGTGCACGGTGAGCATCTGCACGCCGGCGGACTCTGCAGCGAGTGCGAGCGTGGGCGCGTTGCGCACGCTGGCGCACCAGCCGGTGCGCATCTTGAGCGTCACCGGCACGCCGTGCGGTTCACATGCCGTCACGACGGCCTGCACGATCTCGATGGCCAGCGCCTCGTCCTGCATGAGGGCAGAGCCAGCCCATTTGTTGCAGACCTTCTTGGCCGGGCAGCCCATGTTGATGTCGATGATCTGGGCGCCGCGGTCGATGTTGTAGCGCGCGGCGTCCGCCATCATCTGCGCGTCGGTGCCGGCAATCTGCACCGCGATGGGCGCTGCTTCGCCTTCGTGGTTGGCGCGGCGCGAGGTCTTCAAGCTGTCCTGCAGATCGGGACGTGACGTCACCATCTCGCTGACCGCATAGCCCGCACCGAGCCGCTTGCACAGCTTGCGGAACGGCCGGTCCGTCACACCGGCCATGGGCGCGACGAACAGGGCATTGGGCAGGGAGAAGGCCCCGAGTTGCATGGCGGTGGGAGAATGCGAATGGTTGGGTACGGGCTTCGCGGGTCCGGCCAATGCGGGGCACGAAGGACCGCGATTCTACCTGCCTGTTTTTTCAGCAGGCGATATCCGAACCCTTGCTTTCGCCTTTCACACAACACCACGCGCAAAGCCACCCCCATCGCCCCTTGCAACGCCGACCGACGGCGTTTTTTTCTGCTCCCCATGCCCGACTGGTTCAACCACCTGATGCAACTCCTGGCTTTGCCCGAATACGGGCTGAGCACCGTGTTCGTGGTGGCCTTCGTCTCGGCCACGCTGCTGCCCATGGGCTCCGAGCCCGCGGTGTTCGGCCTCATCAAGCTCAACCCGGAACTCTTCTGGCCGGCGATCGTGGTGGCGACCGCCGGCAACACGCTGGGTGGAGCCGTGAGTTGGGCCATGGGGCTGGGCACCCACAAGGCGGTGGACAAAGCCCGAGGCGGTGCCACCGAGCTGCGGGCGCTGGCGTGGCTGGAGCGCTTCGGGCCCAAGGCCTGCCTGCTGAGCTGGCTGCCGGTGGTGGGCGATCCGCTGTGCGCGGTGGCGGGCTGGATGAAATTCCCTTTTTGGCCCTGCATCGCCTACATGGCCATCGGCAAGTTCGCGCGTTACCTCACCATGACAGCGGCGCTGCTCTGGTTTTTCCCCGGATCCATCGCACCATGAGCTCAACGCCAGCCGGCTTGCCACGCGCCCTGTGGGCCTTGATGGTGGGCAACTTCGTGATCGGCACCGGGGTGATGGTCGTGCCGGGCACCTTGACCGACATCAGCACCTCGCTGGGCGTGTCGATCCCGCAAGCCGGTCAGCTCATCACCGCGGCGGCCATCCTCATGGGCCTGGGCGCGCCGGCCTTTGCCAGCCTGGTGGCCGGTTGGGACCGGCGCCGCCTGCTCACGATCTCGCTGCTCTGGTATGGCCTGCTCACCGCCGCTTGCGCGCTGGCACCGAGCTACGCCAGCCTGCTGCCGCTGCGGGTGCTGGCCGTCATTTCGCCGGCGGTGTTCACGCCGCAGGCCGCGGCCTGTGTGGGCTTGCTGGTGCGGCCCGACCAGCGCGGGCGCGCCATCACCTTCGTGTTCCTTGGCTGGTCGGTGGCCTCGGTCATGGGCATGCCCTTGTCGGCCTGGATCGGCGGCACGCTCGGCTGGCGCTGGGCGTTTGGGCTGGTGGCGCTGATGTCGTTCGCCAGCGCGGCCTGGGTCTGGCGCGAAATGCCCAACGGCATCAAACCCGCCGCCTTGTCGCGTCAGGCATGACAGGCCACCGTGGGCTCGGCGCCACTGATGCTGGCTGTGGGCGTGACACTGCTCTCGGCCTTCGGTCAGTTCACGCTGTTCTCGTATTTCGCGCCCTACTTTCTGCAGACCCTGGGGCTGGGCGGCGGTGCGCTCTCGCTCATGTTTTTGTGGTTCGGCGCCTTCGGTCTCGCAGGCAACGTGGGCATGTCGCGCTGGATCGACCGCATCGGCTCAGCACGTGCCGTGTTCATCGCGCTGGGGCTGATCGTGCTGAGCCTGCTGCTGTGGCCACTGGGCCAGGGCGGCGTGTGGCAACAGGCGCTGGTGCTGGTGCCGTGGGCGTTGGGTTGTTTTGCGGTGAACTCGGCGCAGCAAGCGCGGCTGGTGCACATCTCACCGGCACTGGCACCCGCCACGGTGGCGCTCAACACCTCGGCCATGTACGCCGGTCAGGCCATGGGCGCGGCCTTGGGCGGGCTGATGATTGCGCAGGGCCGCATGCTCAGCCTCAACCGGGTGGGCCTGGTGGTGCTGGTGTTCGCCATGGCCCTGAGCGCGTGGGCCGCGCGGGCTCAGAAGCGTTCGTAGGGCAACAGGTAGCGCCACTCGCCCACCGGCAGCCCGGCCAGCGAAATGCGGCCCAGGCGCAGTCGGCGCAGTGCGGTGAGCTGCAAACCCGCGCGCTCGCACAGGTGCGCCACCTGGCCCGGCCGGTTGCCCTTGATGGCCAGGCGCAGGCGCAGTTCGCTCTGCCAGCTCGCGCGCGCCGAGGGCACGGCCCAGCCGTCAAAAAACAGCGCCTTGCCCAGAGACTTCAGCACCGCATCGCGCCGGGCTTCGTCTTCCAGTTCGGGATCGGCCGCCACCTCGGCCAGCCATTCGTGCTCCAGCTGTCCCGCGTCGTCGGTCATCTTGCGCGCCACGCCCGGGTTTTGCGTGAACACCATCAGGCCACTGGCTTTGGTGCCCAGCGGCGACACCAGCAACAATTTGTGCAGGTGCGCCTTGAGCGGGCGCACGCCCGAGCGGTCGCCCTTGAAACGGTTGGAGTCCGTGAACCACTTGGCCGCCAGCGCGTCGGGCAGCAGCGGCTCGTCGGGCAACACCCGGTTGGCCGGCTTGTGCCAGATCAGCGTCATCGACGCCAGCGGCTCCAGCTTCGCCTTGGGGTCGAGCAGCAACGTCTGGTGATCGTGCACGCGCTCCATCGGCTCTTCCACCACCACGCCGTCCACCCGCACCCAGCCGCCGGCGATGTAGTTTTCGGCGTCGCTGCGCGAGCACGCCAGTTGCGCCGCCAGGCGCTTGGCCAGGCGCTGCGGTTCGGGCTGGCCAGTCTGGGTCATGGTGGTGTTCAGCTGCTGAACAGGAAGTTCATCACGTCGCCGTCCTTGACGACGTACTCCTTGCCTTCGGCGCGCATCTTGCCCGCGTCTTTGGCGCCCTGCTCGCCCTTGAAGTTGATGAAGTCGTCAAACGCGATGGTCTGGGCGCGGATGTAGCCCTTTTCGAAGTCGGTGTGGATCACGCCGGCGGCCTGCGGGCCGGTGTCGCCCACGTGGATGGTCCAGGCGCGCACCTCTTTCACGCCAGCGGTGAAGTAAGTCTGCAGGCCCAGCAGCTGGTAGGCCGCGCGGATCAGCCGGTTCAGGCCGGGTTCGTCCTGGCCGAGTTCCTTGAGGAATTCGAGCCGGTCGGCGTCGTCCATCTCGGAGAGTTCGGCCTCGATCTTGGCGCAGATGGCGACCACAGGCGCGTTCTGCTTTTTCGCAAACTCACGCAGGCGGTCGAGGAAGGGGTTGTTCTCGAAACCGTCTTCCGACACGTTGGCCACGAACATCGCGGGCTTGGCGGTGATCAGGAAGAACTGCTTGAGCTGGGCCTGCTCGTCCTTGCTGAAGTCGATGGTGCGCACCGGCTGGGTGTCGTTCAGCGCGGTCTGGCATTTCTCCAGGATGGCGAGCTGCTTGATGGATTCCTTGTCGCCCGAGCGCGCGGTCTTGCTCACGCGGTGAATGGCTTTTTCCACCGCCGCCAGGTCGGCCAGACACAGCTCGGTCTGGATGACCTCGATGTCGGCGATCGGGTCGACCTTGTTGGCCACGTGGATCACGTTGTCGTCTTCAAAGCAGCGCACCACGTTGACGATGGCGTCGGTCTCGCGGATGTGGGCCAGAAACTTGTTGCCCAGGCCTTCACCGGTGCTGGCACCGGCCACCAGACCGGCGATGTCCACAAACTCCACGATGGCCGGCACCACCCGCTCGGGCTCGACGATGGCCGCCAGCTGCGCCAGGCGCGGGTCGGGCACTTCCACCACGCCGGTGTTGGGCTCGATGGTGCAGAAGGGGTAGTTCTCAGCCGCGATGCCGGCTTTGGTCAGCGCGTTGAAAAGGGTGGACTTGCCCACGTTGGGCAGGCCCACGATGCCGCATTGGAGGCTCATGGAAAACTTTCGGATCGGTCGGGGAACCCGCGATTTTACGGGGCAACAAGGAAAGTCAGACGATACGGCGCCGGGCCGCCCCAAGCCGGATCAGCCCCCTCGGGGGGCAGCGACCCGCGCAGCGGTGGAGCGTGGGGGCCTATTCGAACTTCAGGTTGGCGCTGACCTTCTGACCCACCCGCAACACCTGCCCGTCGCCCTCGATCACGATGGTGTTCATGCCGAAAGTGACAGCGCCTTGCAGACGCTTGTCTTGCCGGTAGGTCTGCAGGGTGTCGCCCACCGCCGGGCTGGACGTGGCCGTGGTCGGGTCGATGTCGGGGATGGGGCAGCGGCCGCAAGGCTTCACGGGTTCGATCACCGCCTCGCCGTCGCCGGTGGTGATGGTCATGGCGCCCACGCGGTCCTCGTCGTGCGGTTCCACGCCACCGAGCACGATGTTGGGCCGGAAACGGCGCATGTCCACGGCTTGGTGGCCGGCGGACACGAGGCGCGCGTTGAGGTCGGCCAGCGAGGCGTTGCTGGTCACCAGCAGGCCAAAGCCGTCGGCGAACTGGGTGGTGGCCTCGCGTCCACCGGTCCAGGCGGGATCGCAGGGCCGTTTCACCTCCGGGTCAAACCGCGCCAGCCGCAACTTTTTCAGATGCACCGGTGCGTCCGGCCCGAGAAAGTCGCTGAACCACTGGGCCGCCACATCGCCCATGTCGTACGCGTCCACCGCATCGTCCCACACCCGCACCTGAAGCGGGCCTTCGGCCACGTCCAGTCCCAGGTGCAAGGACAACATGCCCGGCGCGCGCAGCATCAACTGGCCCATCTTGAACGCAGGCTGGATCAGCGCCATGCGGGGCAGCTCGCGCTGGCTGACGAATTCACCCTCGGCATCCACCACCATCCAGGCACGGTCGTAGAGCAGCCCGGTGTCGGTCAACTCGGATTCGCGGAGCTGGATGCCGGCGCAGGACTTGACCGGGTAGACCCAGAGTTCTTCGATGGTGGCCTGCAGGTCGGCGGCGGACGTGGCGACTGGGTTCATGGCGGAGCAGCAAGGTCGAGGAATGGAAAGCCGGGGCGGGCCGCAGGGGTTTGGCCCGCGCAAGGGCCGGATTGTGCCCTGCTCCTAGAATCCTCCCATGAATGCAACACCCCCGCGAACCGGCACCACCCGGCGTTTTGATGTCGCCGTGCAGGGCGCGGGTGTGGTGGGCCAGACCCTGGCCTTGCTGCTGGCCCGTGACCGCTTGCGCGTGGCCCTGGTGAGCCCCCCGCGCCAGACCGACACCCCCGACGTGCGCGCCTACGCACTGAACAGCGCCTCGCGCGAGTTGCTGCGCTCGGTGCGGGCCTGGCCCGAAACCGACGAGAGCGGCCCGCAAGGCAGCGCCATCACCCCGGTGAACGCCATGCGGGTCTGGGGCGACGACGGCGGCGAGCTCAACTTCTCGGCCAGCGACCAGGGCAGCGAAGCGCTCACCTGGATCGTGGATGTGCCCGCACTGGAGCAGCGCCTGAGCGATGCCGTGGGTTTCCAGGGCAGCATCGAGCGCCTGACCGAGACCCCTGCGGCCGCCCTCACCGTGGTCTGCGAAGGCAAACGCAGCCAGACCCGCGACCAACTCGGGCTGGCATTCGACGTGCGCCCCTACGACCACAAGGCGGTGGCGGCCCGCCTGCGCTGCGAGCTGCCCCACGGCGGCGTGGCGCGCCAGTGGTTTGCCCACGGCGAGGTGATGGCCTTGCTGCCGCTGGGTGGCGCACAGGGGAACTCGGTGGCGCTGGTGTGGTCTGTTCCCGCAGCACAGGCCGATGCCTGGCTGCAATCCGACCCTTCCACCCTGGCCCAGGCGGTGCAGGCGCGCAGCGCCAGCACCCTGGGCAAGCTGCACATGGAAAGCCCCGCCCAGGCCTGGCCCCTCGAACTGTCGCGCGCCCAACGTTGGATCACCCGCACCGCCGCTGGCGGCGTGGCGCTGGCCGGCGATGCCGCGCACGCCATGCACCCGCTCGCGGGCCAGGGCCTCAACGTGGGTCTGGCCGACGTGGCTGAACTCGCCCGCGTGTTGCATGCACGCGAGTACTGGCGCGACCTTGGCGATTTGAAGCTCCTGCGCCGCTACGAGCGGGCGCGCGCTGCCGAAGTGAATGCCATGGGCTGGGTCACCGACGGATTGTTCGGTTTGTTCGCCCACGAAGACAGCCGTTTGCAAGCGTTGCGCAACTGGGGCCTGAACAGCTTCAACCGCAGCGGCCCTCTCAAGCGCTGGCTGGCGCGCCAGGCCATGGGCCAGCTGGTCTGATTTCCCCCACCTCCCCGATCGCCACCGAGCGCCCACAAGATGAAACATTTCAAGTCCCTGTTGCTGCTGGCGCTGACCGCCTTGTCCCTGGGCGCGCTGGCGCAGGAAGCCGCCATCCGCAAGAACCTGGCCGAACGCCTGCCCAAGCTGCCGGCCATCGACGAGGTCAGCAAGACGCCGATGCCCGGCATCTTCGAGGTGCGCATCAACGGCAGCGACATCTTCTACACCGATGCCGAGGGCAACTACCTGATCCAGGGCACGCTGATCGACACACGGGGGCGCGTCAACCTGACCGAACAACGCCTGGACAAGCTCACCGCGCTGGCCTTCAAAGACCTGCCGATGAAAGACGCCTTCACCCTCGTGCGGGGCAACGGCAAGCGCAAGATGGCCGTGTTTGAAGACCCGAACTGCGGCTATTGCAAACGCCTGCACCAGGAATTCGCCAAGCTCGACAACGTGACGGTGCACGTCTTCCTCATCCCCGTGCTCGGCCCGGACTCCGCTGAGAAAGCGCGCAGCATCTGGTGTGCCAAAGACAAGGCCAAAACCTACAGCGACTGGATGGTGAACAACCAGCCGCCCGCTGCCGCCACCTGTGACACCGCGGCGATCGAGCGCAACAGCCGCCTGGCCAGCAAACACGGCATCAAGGGCACGCCCACCATGATCTTCGTCAACGACACCCGGGTGCCGGGCTACATCACGGCGGACCGCATCGAAACGATGCTCAACTGATGCCCCTCAGCATGCCCTTGTCTGTTGCAGCCGGTGAGCACCGTGAGCAAGCCCTCATTCGCCACCTCGGGCATGCCGGCCTGATCCCGCTGGTCGGGCTGGCCCTGCTGGTCTGGCTGGTCACGCCCGACCTGCAGCCCTGGGTGGCCCTGGCGCTGGCCGCTTACGCCGCGCTCATCGCCTCGTTCCTGGGCGGTATCCACTGGGGTATTGGCTGGAGCCAGATGGCCCGCGGGCCGGATGGCAAGGTGCATTTCATCTGGGGCGTCTTGCCCTCCCTGCTGGCCTGGCCCGGTCTGGTGATGCCGCCTTACGCAGGCCTGGCCTGGCTGGGTCTGGTGCTGATCATTTGCTACCTGGTCGACCGCAAGCTGTACCCGCCGGCTGGGCTGGCGGTCTGGCTCAAGTTGCGCTTCCGGCTCTCCGCGATCGCATCGTTGAGTTGCTTCATCGGCGCAGGAGCCCTCTGATGCCCAAACGTCCCACCCCCTCTGTCGGCGTGCGCTTCACCGTCTCGGTGCTGGACGCCAACGCGCACCTCTTTGCCGTCACGCTGCTGATCGAACAACCCGCGAAAAACCAGCGGGTGAGCCTGCCGGTGTGGATCCCGGGCAGCTATCTGGTGCGCGAGTTTTCGCAGCACTTGCAGAACCTGCAAGCGTGGCAAGACGGTCAACCGGTGACGATGCAACAGCTCGACAAGCACCAGTGGCAGGCCAACACGGTGGCGGGCAAGCCGCTGGAACTGCAGTACGCGGTGTACGCATTCGATGCGTCGGTGCGCACCGCCTTTCTCGACAGCACGCGCGGCTTCTTCAACGCCACCAGCCTGTGCCTGCGGGTGGCGGGCCAGGAAGACACGCCCCATGCCCTGGAGATCGTGCCCGGTGTGGCCACCGAGGGCTGGAACCTGGTCACCGGTTTGCCCTCCCACAGCGTGGACGCTGCGGGCTTCGGACATTACCGTGCGGCCGACTACGACGAACTCGCCGACTGCCCGGTGGAGATGGGCCGCTTCTGGAACGGCCATTTCACAGCCGGTGGCGTTGAGCACCGCTTCGTCATCAGCGGCGCAGGTGCCTGGCTCGATGGCGAACGCCTGATCGACGACACGCGCCGCATCTGCGAAGCGCAGATCGCGTTCTGGCACGGCGACGGCGCCCCGCCCTTTTCCAACTACGTCTTCATGCTGCACGCCAGCGGCGACGGCTACGGCGGGCTGGAGCACCGCAATTCCACGGCCCTCATTTGCCAGCGCGCCGACCTGCCCCGGCTGCGTCCGTCCACCAGCGACAAACCCGCCGCGCTCAAGGCCACCGATGGCTACACCACGCTGCTCGGCCTGATCAGCCACGAATACTTCCACACCTGGAACGTCAAGCGCCTGCGCCCCACCGAATTCAAGCGTTACGACTACACCGCTGAGAACTACACCGAGCTGTTGTGGTTCTTTGAAGGCTTCACCAGCTACTACGACGACCTGATGCTGCGCCGCGCCGGCCTCATCGACGACACGGCCTACCTGCAACTGGTGGCCAAGACCATCAACCAGGTGCAGCAGACCCCGGGGCGCCATGTGCAGAGCGTGGCACAGGCCAGTTTTGACGCGTGGGTGAAGTACTACCGCATGCACGAGAACACGCCGAACGCCACGGTGAGTTACTACACCAAGGGCTCGCTCGTGGCCCTGTGCCTGGACCTCACCCTGCGCGCCG
>NZ_JAOASO010000015.1 GCF_030158645.1 Hydrogenophaga sp.
GCGGTCGGCTCAGCACCCGGGCCAGGGCCTTGGCCAGCTCGGTCTTGCCCACGCCGGGTTCGCCTTCGAGCAGCAGCGGGCGCTGCAGCTTGATCGCGAGGAACACGGCGGTGGCCAGCCGCCGTGGTGCGTGGTATCCCACGCCTTGCAGGGCGTGGGTCAGGCTGTCGATGGAGTCCACAGCCGGGGTGGCGGGCGACGTGCTCACGCGTTGGCCAGCGCCACCGCCACCTGCGTCTGCACCTTGATGAGGTGCGTGCGGTAGGCCTGGCTCGCGTGGAGGTCGCCGTTGATCTCGCTGGCGTCGATCACCACCGCGTCCACCGCATCGGGCGTGAAGCGCTGGTTGAGCGCTGCCTCCAACCCCGCGTGGCGGAACACGCCGTTGCCGGTGCCGGTGATGGCCACGCGCACGCCGCCCGCGGTCTGTGCCACGAAGACGCCCACCAGCGCAAAGCGCGAAGCGGGCTGGCGGAACTTGGCGTACGCCGATCTGGTGGGCACGGGGAAACTGATCGCGGTGATCAGCTCACCCGCATCGAGGGCCGTGGTGTAGAGGCCCTGGAAGAAATCGTCGGCGGCGATGGTGCGGCGGTCGGTGTGCACCGTGGCGCCCAGGCCCAGCACCGCGCTGGGGTAGCAGGCGGCGGGGTCGTTGTTGGCCACCGAGCCGCCCATGGTGCCCATGGCACGCACCTGGCGGTCGCCGATGCCGTCGGCCAGCGCGGCCAGCCCGGGGATGTGCTTGCGCACGTCGGCGTGGTTGGCCACTTCCTGGTGGCGGGTCATGGCGCCGATGACGACGTTCTGACCCGCCACCTTGATGCCGCGCAGCTCGGCCACATGGCCGAGATCCACCAGCTGTTCGGGCTGCATGAGCCGCTGCTTCATCGAGGCGAGCATGGTCTGGCCACCGGCCAGGGCCTGCGCGCCGCCCGCGGTCAGGCGTTTGGCGTCGGCCAGGGTGGTGGGTTGTTCAAGGGTGAATGCGTACATGGTGTGGTCTCCTTATGGCTTGGCGGACTGGATGGCCGTCCACACACGGTTCGGGCTGGCCGGCATGTCGAGGTCTTTGACGCCCAGCGGCGCCAGGGCATCCAGCACCGCGTTGATCACCGCCGGTGGCGAGCCGATGGCACCGGCTTCGCCGCAACCCTTGGTCCCCAGCGGGTTGGTGGTGCAGGGCGTGCACACGTGGCCCAGGGTGAACTCGGGGAAATCGTCGGCGCGCGGCATGGCGTAGTCCATGAACGAACCGGTCACGAGCTGGCCGGTTTCGCGGTCGTACACGCACTGCTCCATGAGGGCCTGCCCGATGCCCTGCACCAGGCCGCCGTGCACCTGTCCCTCGACAATCATCGGGTTGATGATGGTGCCGAAGTCGTCCACGGCGGTGAAGCGGTCGACCCGCACCACGCCGGTGTTGGGGTCGATCTCGACCTCGCAGATGTGGGTGCCGGCGGGGTAGGTGAAGTTGGTCGGGTCGTAGAACGCGGTTTCGTTCAGGCCCGGCTCCAGCTTGTCCAGCGGGTAGTTGTGCGGCACATAGGCGGTGAGCGCCACCTGGCCGAAGGTGACCTTCTTGTCGGTGCCTTTCACGGTGAACTCGCCGTTGGCAAAGTCCACGTCGGCGTCGCCCGTTTCCATGAGGTGGGCTGCGATCTTCTTGGCCTTGGCCTCGATCTTGTCGAGCGCCCGCATGATGGCCGCACCGCCCACCGAGATGGAGCGTGAGCCGTAGGTGCCCATGCCGAAGGGCACGCGGCCGGTGTCGCCGTGCACGATGTCGACCTGCGACGGATCCAGGCCCAGGCGGGAGGCCACTACCTGCGCGAAGGTGGTCTCGTGGCCCTGGCCATGGCTGTGCGATCCGGTGAACACGGTGACGCTGCCGGTGGGGTGCACGCGCACTTCGCCGCACTCAAACAGGCCGGCGCGCGCGCCGAGTGCGCCGGCGATGTTGGATGGCGCCAGACCGCAGGCCTCGATGTAGCTGGAATACCCGATGCCGCGCACCAGGCCCTTGGCGGCAGACGCCGCCTTGCGTGCCGGAAGGCCGGCAATGTCGGCCAACTGGTTGGCCTTGTCGAGGCAGGCCGGGAAGTCACCCGTGTCGTATTGCAGCGCCACCGGTGTCTGGTAGGGGAACTCGGTGATGAAGTTGCGCCGGCGGATCTCGTCCTGCGACAGGCCGGTCTCCCAAGCGGCGCGGCTCACGATGCGCTCCAGCAGGTAGGTGGCCTCGGGCCGGCCGGCGCCCCGGTAAGCGTCCACCGGCGCGGTGTTGGTGAACCACGCATCGACCTCCACATACACCTGCGGCGTCTTGTACTGGCCGGCGAGCAGCGTGGCGTACAGGATGGTCGGCACGGCGGTGGAGAAGGTGGAGAGGTAGGCGCCGAGGTTGGCGTCGGTGTGCACCTTGAAGGCGAGGAACTTGCCGTCCTTGTCAAGCGCCATCTCGGCGTGGGTCACGTGGTCGCGGCCGTGCGCGTCGCACAGAAACGCCTCCGAGCGGTCGCAGTTCCACTTGATCGCGCAGTTGAGCTTTTTGGCGGCCCAGGTGAGGCAAACGTCTTCGGCATACAGGTAGATCTTGGCGCCGAAGCCGCCGCCCACGTCGGGCGCGATCACGCGCACCTTGTGCTCGGGCAGGCCCATCACGAAAGCGGTGAGCAGCAGGCGCTCCACATGGGGGTTCTGGTTCGCCACGTACAGCGTGTAGTCGTCGCCGGCGCGGTTGTACGAGCCGATCACCGCGCGCGGCTCCATCGGGTTGGGCGCGAGCCGGTTGTTGATCAGGTCGATCCTGGTCACGTGCGCGGCGTTGGCGAACGCAGCGTCCACCTGGCCCTGGTCACCAATGGACCACTTGTAGCAGTGGTTGCCGGGCGTAGCGTCGTGCAGTGCGGCGGCGCCGGGCTTCATGGCATCGCGCACGTCCACCACGGCGGGCAGCGCTTCGTAGTCCACCACCACCAGCTCGGCGGCGTTCTTCGCCTGTTCCAGCGTCTCGGCCACCACCATCGCCACGTGGTCGCCCACATAGCGCACCTTGCCGTGCGCCAGGATGGGATGGGGCGGCTCCTTCATGGGCTGGCCCTGGGTGTCGGTGATCAGCCAGCCGCAGGGCAGGCCGCCGATCTTGTCGGCAGCCACGTCTTCACCGTCGAAGATGCCGACCACACCGGGCGCGGCCAGTGCGGCGGTCTTGTCGATGCCGACGATGCGGGCGTGGGCGTGCGGCGAGCGCACGAACACCGCCTGGCGCATGTTGGCGAGCACGATGTCGTCGGTGTACTGGCCCGCACCGGTGAGGAAGCGGTAGTCCTCCTTGCGCAGGAGGGATTCCCCGATGTGGGGGAGCTTGGCGAAGTCGATGGCACCCATGTTGCTGGCTCCTTATGCCTTCACGCCCGCAGCACCCTGCTGCACGGCCTTGACGATGTTTTGATAACCGGTGCAGCGGCACAGGTTGCCTTCCAGGCCCTCGCGGATGTCCTGGGCACTGGCGTTGGGATGGGTCTTGCACAGGCTCACCGCGCTCAACACCATGCCGGGCGTGCAGAAGCCGCACTGCAGACCGTGGCAGTCCTTGAACGCGGCCTGCATGGGGTGCATGGTCCCGTCGGCAGCGGCCAGCCCTTCGATGGTGGTGACTTCGCTGCCGGCGGCCTGCGCCAGCAGCATGTTGCAGGACTTCACCGCGCGGCCGTCGAGCAGCACCGTGCAGGCACCGCATTGCGCCGTGTCGCAACCCACGTGGGTGCCGGTGAGCTTGAGGTGCTCGCGCAGGGTTTGAACCAGCAGCGTGTGGGGTGGTGCATCGACGGTCACGGCCTTGCCGTTGACCCGGATCTGAACCTGCATGTCGGTCTCCTTGTGTTGTGGGCGAGGGGGAGTGAAACACGCTCGATTGACCGCCGAATTGAGTGATAACCCTCAATTGAATTGGGCCGTTTCAATCTTTCTCAAATTGAGACGAATGGCCTTCGAATGCCAATGAACAGGGTTGCGGGAATTAATTGGATTTCCTATGCAATTCAATTCATACACCGGCTTCCCCGACCAATCCGGTCGGACATGGGTTGTCTCATGCAGGGCCCCCCGGTGTCTCAATCTGAGACTTTTTAAATGGGCGCGGAGAAGTTGCGGGTAAACCCTGAAACTGAAACGCAGGCACAACCAAACAATCGTATGAAGAGGTCTGCATAACAAGCCGCACGACGGGCCTCTACCCACACCCGGAGACAACGATGCAAAAAGTCCTTCACATCAACCCCGACAAGTGCACTGGCTGTTTGCAGTGCGAAATGGCCTGCTCGTTCGAGAACTACGGCACCTACGCCACCTCGAAGTCGCGCATCAAGGTTTTTGATTTCCACCACACCGGCAAAAAGGTGCCCTACACCTGCACGCAGTGCGACGAGGCCTGGTGCCTGCACGCCTGCCCGGTGGAGGCGATCACGGTGGACAAGGTGACGGGCGCCAAGGTGGTGAACGAGACCACCTGCGTGGGTTGCAAGGTCTGCACCATCGCCTGCCCGTTCGGCACCATCAACTACGTGCAGGAAACCGGCAAGGTCCAGAAGTGCGACCTCTGCGGTGGCGAGCCGGCCTGCGCCGAAGCCTGCCCGACCGCCGCCATCACGTTCATTGATGCCAACTGGACCGGCATGGACAAGATGAAGCAGTGGGCCGACAAGCTGGGCAACCAGCCGTCCGCAGCGTAATCCCACCCACACAAAAGGAGCATCAACATGTCATGGGCTGGAAAAATCCTCCGCGTCAACCTGACCGCGGGCACCGTGAAGACCGAAGCGCTGAACACCGAGTGGGCACGTTCCTACATCGGCTCGCGCGGTCTGGGCAGCAAGTACCTGGTGACCGAGGTCGACCCCAAGGTCGACCCGCTGTCGCCTGAGAACAAGATCATCTGGGCCACCGGCCCATTGACCGGCACGATGGCCTCCACCGGCGGCCGTTACACCGTCATCACCAAAGGCCCGCTGACCGGCGCCATTGCCTGCTCGAACTCGGGCGGCTACTGGGGCGCCGAGCTCAAGATGGCCGGCTGGGACATGATCATCTTCGAGGGCAAGTCCCCGAAGCCGGTGTACCTCTACATCAACGACGACGAAGTGGAACTGCGCGACGCAGGTCACCTCTGGGGCCAGAGCGTCTGGAAGACCGAGGAAGTCCTCAAGTCCAGCCTGCAGGACCCACTGGTGCGCGTGTCGAGCATCGGCAAGGCCGGTGAGAACGGCGTGTTGTACGCGGCCGTGGTGAACGACCTGCACCGCGCGGCCGGCCGCTCGGGCGTGGGCGCCGTCATGGGCAGCAAGAACCTGAAGGCGATTGCGGTGCGCGGCACCAAGGGCGTGGGCAACATCCGCGACCCCAAGGCTTTCATGAAGACCACCTTCGAGAAGAAGAAGATCCTGGCCGAGAATGCCGTGACGGGTCAGGGCCTGCCGGCCTACGGCACCCAGGTGCTCATGAACGTGATCAACGAGATCGGCGCGCTGCCCACCCGCAACCACCGCGATGTGCAGTTCGAAGGCGCCAAGGACATCTCGGCCGAAGCCATGGTCACGCCGCGCGAGAGCGACGGCAAGAAGCACCTGGTGACCAACCAGGCTTGCTTTGGCTGCACCATCGCGTGCGGCCGCATCAGCAAGATGGACGAAGGCCACTTCACCGTGAAGAACAAGCCGCAGTACTGGGGCGCCAATGGCGGCCTGGAATACGAAGCGGCCTGGGCGCTGGGCGCAGCCAACGGCGTGAACGATCTGGAAGCCCTGCAATACGCCAACCTGCTGTGCAACGAAGAAGGGTTTGATCCCATCAGTTTCGGTGCCACCGTGGGCGCGGTGATGGAGCTCTACGAGATGGGTGTGCTCACCAAGGAGCAACTCGGCATCGACGCCAAGTTCGGCTCGGCGCAAGCGCTGGCCCACTTTGCCGAGATCACCGCCAAGGGCGAAGGCTTCGGCAAGGAAATCGGCCTGGGCTCGGCCCGTCTGACCAAGAAGTACGGTCACCCCGACCTGTCGATGAGCGTCAAGGGCCAGGAATTCCCGGCCTACGACGGTCGCGCGATCCAGGGCATCGGCCTGGCGTACGCCACCTCCAACCGCGGTGCCTGCCACCTGCGCGGCTACACCATCGCCTCAGAAGTGCTGGGCATCCCGGTCAAGACCGATCCGGTCGAGAGCGAAGGCAAGCCGGAGCTGGTCAAGGCGTTCCAGGACGCCACCGCCGCGTTCGACTCATCGGGCCTGTGCGTTTTCACCACCTTCGCCTGGGGCGTGGCCGATCTGGCACCGCAGCTGCAGGCCGCGTGCAACGAAGAGTTCACCACCGAAGAGCTGGAGAAGATCGGTGAGCGCATCTGGAACATGGAGCGCGAGTTCAACAACGCCGCCGGCTTCACGGCCAAGGACGACAGCCTGCCCAAGCGACTGCTGACCGAAGCCGCCAAGACCGGTGCCTCCAAAGGCATGGTCAGCAAGCTGCCCGAGATGCTGCCCAAGTACTACGCCGCACGCGGCTGGGACACCGAAGGCCGCCCCACCGCCGAGACCCGGGCGCGCTTGAGCCTGTGAGGTTCGGTCCGCAGCATCCTTTGGCCTGAACCCAGGGGGCAGTCACCACGCTGCCCCCTTTCTTTTTTTTCGAGGAGACACGACATGCACCACGTCATCCTGGGCGCTGGCCCCGCCGGTGTCATTGCCGCCGAGACCATCCGCAAGCACGCCCCCGCCGACACCATCACCCTGGTGGGCGACGAGGCCGAGCCACCGTATTCGCGCATGGCCATTCCCTACCTGCTGATCGGCAACGTCAAGGAAACCGGCACCTACCTGCGCAAGAGCCTCACGCACTACACCGATCTGCGCATCGACCAGGTGCCCGGCCGCGCCACCAAGGTGGACGCGCAAGCGCGCACCGTCACGCTGGACAACGGCAAGACACTGTCGTTCGACAAGCTGCTGATCGCCACCGGTTCGCACCCTGTGCGCCCGCCGATTCCCGGCATGGACTCGCCCGGCGTGCACCCCTGCTGGACGCTGGAAGACGCGCGCGCCATCATGGCCCTGGCCAAACCGGGCGCCCGCGTGCTGCAGATGGGCGCCGGCTTCATCGGCTGCATCATCATGGAGGCCCTGGCTGCGCGCGGCGTGGAACTGAGCGTGGTGGAGATGGGCGACCGCATGGTGCCGCGCATGATGGGCCCCACGGCCGGCGGCATGATCCGCGACTGGTGCGAGAAGAAGGGCGTGAAGGTGTTCACCGGCACCAAGGTCGAAGCGATCGAGGTCGCCACCAACGAGCCCTCCGGCATCGTCGGCAAGCTGGCCAGTGCCATGGGTCTGGGCTCGTCCGAGCCCGCCAAGGGCCTGCGCGTGAAGCTCTCGGGCGGTCAGACGGTGGAAGCCGATCTGGTGATCAGCGCTACCGGCGTGCGCCCGGCCATCGGGTTTCTGAAAGATTCCGGCATCACCTGCCTGGTGGGTGTGCTCACCGACGAGCACCTGCAGACCAATGTGCCCGGCATTTACGCCGCCGGTGATTGCGCCGAAGCGTTTGACAAGGTCAGCGGCAAGACCATCGTGAGCGCCATCCAGCCCAACGCCGCCGAGCAGGCGCGCGTGGCCGCGCTCAACATGGTGGGCCAGAAGGCCGACCTCAAGGGCGTGACGCAGATCAACGTGCTCGACACGCTGGGCCTCATTTCCACCAGCTTCGGCAACTGGGAAGGTGTGCCCGGCGGTGAACACGCCGAGCTCACCGACAAGGCCGGTGGCCGCCACCTGAGCCTCCAATTCAAGGACGACGTGATGGTGGGTTGCAACTCGGTGGGTTGGACCGAGCACGTGGGCGTGATGCGCGGTTTGGTGGAAGGCCAGGTGAAGCTGGGCGAGTGGAAAGACCGCCTCATGCACGACCCGACCAAGTTGATGGACGCCTACCTGGCCAGTGCACAGGGGCAGGGGCAGTGGGCGGGTGCTGCGGATGAGCGTCGCCGCTGAGATAGAAACGGTTTCATGAACATCACTTTCAAGCTCTTCGCCACCCTCACCGACTACCTGCCCCCCGAGGCCCGGCGCAGCAACCAGGTGTCGCTGGACATCGACCCGGCCACACCCATCAGCCAAATCATCGAACCCTTCGGCCTGCCGCCCAAGCTGGTGCATCTGGTGCTGGTCAATGGCAAGTACATCCAGCCCGAAGACCGCTTGAGTGCGACCCTGGTCGAGGGCGATGTGCTGGCCATCTGGCCGCCGATTGCCGGAGGCTGAGGGCTGTGCAGTCGAGCTATGCAGAGCGCTTCAAGCGCGACATGGGCTGCACCGAGGCCGAGTGGCTGGGCTGGTTGCCAGCGGCGGTGGGCGCGTGCGTGTGGCGCCGCGAGGGCAGTCAAGCCGACATCGAGGTGCCGCCCGGGCGGCTCTCGGTGAGCTGGGCGCCGCAGCCGCCGCGCGTGATCGCGCTCATGCGCATGCCGGTGCTTCGGGTGAGCTTTGTGTTCAGAGGACTGGACGCCGAGCAGCGCTACGCCTTCATGAAACGCTTCGACCTCTACATGCAGCGCGGCGGGGGCTGAGGCCAGCCCGCCCTGCGCAGGTTCACTTGGGTCGTGGCCGGGGGCGATCGGGCTGCAAGGCCTGCAGGCGGCCGCCGCGCAGATCGGCAGCCACCGCAGCCAGGGCCTGGGCGGCCTGCCGCGTTTCTTCCTGCACATCGAGATCGCGGTCGAGCGCCTCGTGGCTGGTGGCGTAGGGCTCAAAGTAGCCGATGTAGCGATCCAGCCGGGCCACCGCGCCGGCGTCGACGAAGCCCATCCAGTCGAGCCAGTCGCACAGCGATCGGCGGGAGCCTTCAATGCCCGCCACGTCGCCGTGGACCACCACGCCGTAGGCCCGGCCGGCCAGGTGCTTGGGGTAGTCCCAGCCCGCCATCTCGAGCGTTTTGGCCAGCGCAGCCTGCTTGCCACCGGTGGAAGTCGGGTCCGGGTTGCCGCCGTCGGCACACACCAGGCGGTCGATCATCAGCTTGAGCGGGCCCGGGCTCTGGTACCAGTAGACCGGGGTGACGATCAGCACCGCGTGCGCGGCGGTCCAGCGCTCGTAGATCTCGGCCATCCAGTCGTGCGTCTGGCCCAGCGCGTGGTTGGGGTAACAGCTGCAGGGCCAGTGGCACAGCGGCATGGCGGTGGACACGCAGCCCTTGCAGGGGTGGATGTGGAGCTGGTATTCGGACGTGACCAGACTCAGGTCCAGCACATCGCACTCCACGCCGGCGGCCTCCAGCGCTTCGCGCGCGATCTGCGTGAGTCGAAAGCTCTTGGACATCTCGCCGGGGCAGGTGCCGTCGTTGCGCGCCGAGCCGCAGACCAGCAGCGCGCGGGTGGGGGTGTCGGCCAGCGCCCAGCGTGCCTGCGCCGCGTCGATGCGGGCCTTCGTGGCCACCCATTCCGTCGAGAGATCGTAGGCCGGGTCGGTGTAGCCCGCGCCCGCCTTCTGTGTGAAAGGTGCCTTGCGGCCTTCGTTGTAGGCCTCCCAGGCGATCGCTTCCATGCGGACGATGGCCGCGTCTTCGGCCCGGTAGGCCGGGTCGATGAAGGATGCGCGGAAACGCGCACCAAACGTTTCGCGGCTCAGGGTGTCGGGTGCTTGCCCGGTGCGGATGGTGGTCATGGTGCGGGCTCAGGTTCGAGGGAGCCCACTGTCGACGCAGGGCGGCTTCACGTCTGTTCGCTACCGAACCGGCCCCGCAGCCGGTGGCGCATGTTTCAGCCCAGCGTCTTGATGCCCAGCCAGGTCAGCAGCAGCGAGCCGAACAGGTGCAGCCCGGCCACACCGCTGGCCATCAACACGCGGCCTTGTTGCAGCAGCGTGATCACTTCGATGGAAAACGTGGAGAAGGTGGTGAGCGCGCCCAGCAGGCCCGTGACGATGGCCAGCCGCCACACCGGGTCGAGTTGCGGCTGCGCCTGGAAGAACGCGAAAGCGAGGCCGATGGCATAGGCGCCGATCCAGTTGGCCGCCAGCGTGCCCCAGGGCAGCAGCGCGCCGGGTGTGGTGAGCCACAAGCCCAGCCGCCATCTGGCCAGCGCGCCCACGCAGGCGCCCAGGCAGATGGCGATGACGCTGGGCAGGGTGTTCATGGCTCAGGGCTCAGAAGGGTGGGCCTTCGTCGTCGCCGTCGGTGGTCACGGCAGCGGGCTGCACCGCAGCCGGTGCGTCACTCGCGGGCGCAGCGCCAAACGCCATCTCGCCACCCAGCGCGTCCACCAGTTCGGGCAGCAGTTTCTGCAGTTCGCCGGTGGACAGGGCCACGTCGGCGTCGAAACCGTTTTCACCTTCGTCGGGTCGGCCGTCGAACACGCCTTCGAGGAAGTTGATCTTTTTCAGCTGCAGCGATTCGGTGAGCAAAAAGCCGATGCGGCCTTCCCAGCTCAGCGCCAGGCGCGTGGGCAGCTTGCCCTCGGTGATGTGCTGGCGCACCTCGTCGGTGGCGAGGTTGTGGCGGGTGAACTTCACCGACGACTTTTCTTCGTCGCCCGACTTGAGTTCACATTCGCGCTCCACCGCAAAACCGCCCGGCCATTCGTCCGGGGTGGTGGCCGACAACCATTGCGTCATGGCGGTCTGCGGCGTCACGGCGGTCTGCAGCAGGGTGATGACGAGGCCGTCAAAGGCGCGCACCAGCGCCGTCACCACCTCGTCGATCTTGCCCTGGCTGCTGGCGTCCGTGACCAGCCAGCCGTTCTCCAGATCGAGCCAGACCCACACGTTCATCTGGCGTGCAAACGCCTGGGGCAGCAGGGCCAGCAGCGCGTCTTCGCGCAGGGCCTTGGTTTCCTTCTTGCCGGGCTTGCGGCCGGTGGTGGCCTCGATGTGGTCGGCTTCTTCCTGCGCCTTCTTTTTCACCACCGAGCCGGGCACGCCCTTGGTCTCGATCTGGAGTTTGAGGATGCGTTGGCCGGCCACCGATTCCACCAGCGGGCCGTGGGCCTCACCGCGCGGCTCCACCCAGCCGACCGATTTGTCCTGCGTGGCGCCGCAGGGTTTGAAACGGGCCGCGTCGAGCGCGGCCTCCATGTCTGCCACCGTTGCGCTCCAGCCGGGCGCGATGCGGTAGATCGTCACATTCTTGAACACGGAATTCCTTGTTGATCGGCAATACAAAAAAGGCCCGCCACTTTGGGAAGTGGCGGGCCTTGCATCTTAGGGGATGGCGACTTCACATCCTGGAGGGCAGCCAGGTCACGATCTGCGGAAACCACCACAGCAGCATGACCGCCAGCACCATGAGGAAGAAGTAGGGCATGCAGACCTTGGCGATCCAGGTGATTTCGCGCTTCGTCATGCCCTGCAGCACAAACAGGTTGAAGCCCACGGGCGGCGTGATCTGCGCCATCTCAACCACGATCACCACGAAGATGCCGAACCAGATCAGGTCGATGCCGGCGGCGGTGACCGTGGGCAGGATCACGCCCATGGTCAGCACAATCATGGAGATGCCGTCCAGGAAGCAACCGAGCAGGATGTAGAACAGCGCGAGCGCCAGCAGCAGCACGCCAGGCGACAGACCCAGCCCGGTGACGAACTCGGCGAGGTGGCGCGGCAGACCGATGTAGCCCATGGCCAGCGTGAGGAAGGCCGCCCCCGCGAGGATCAGCGCGATCATGCAATAGAGGCGCGTGGCGCCCAGCAAGGAGTCGCGAAACGTGGCCCAGTTCAATGAGCCTTGCGCCGCCGAGAGGATGAGCGCACCCACCACGCCCACGGCCGCCGCTTCGGTGGCGGTGGCGATGCCGGTGTAAATGGTGCCGATCACACCGCCGATGAGCAGGATCACCGGGATCAGGTGGCGCGATTCGCTGAGCTTCTGCGCCAGCGTCATGTTCACGTCGCTCTTGGGCACCTGTTTCGGGTTGAGCAAGGCCCAGATCATCAGGTGGCCGCTGAACAGGCCGGCCAGCATGAGGCCGGGCAGCACACCCGCCACGAACAGCTTGGCGATCGACACCTCGGCCGCCACCCCGTAGACGATCATGATGATCGACGGTGGAATGAGAAGGCCCAGCGTGCTGGCACCGCCCAGCGAACCCACGATCTTCTCGGGCGGGTAGCCGCGCCGGGTGAGCTCGGGGATGGTCATCTTCCCGATGGTGGCGCACGTGGCGGCCGACGATCCGGAGACGGCGGCAAAGATGGTGCTGCCCAGGATGTTGGTGTGCAGCAGACGGCCGGGCAGGGCGTTGACCCAGGGTGCGAGGCCGCGGAACATGCTCTCGGACAACTTGGTGCGGAACAGGATCTCGCCCATCCACACGAAGAGCGGCAGCGCGGTCAGCGTCCAGCTGCTGGCCGAGCCCCAGATGGTGATGGCCATGGCGTCGCCCGCGGGGCGCGAGGAAAACATCTCCATGCCGATCCAGGCCACGCCCGCGAGCGTGAGGCCGATCCACACGCCGCTGCCCAGCAGGGCAAACAGCGCCACGATCAGCAGCGAGGTGACGAGCAGTTCATTCATGGCGGGTCTCCACGCTGTTGTGTGAGCGTTTGCGCAGGAGCTCCAGCACCCACTCGTCGATGAAGGCGATCAGCATCACCGTGGTGCCCACGGCCATGAGGATCTGCGGAATCCACAGCGGCGTGGCGTCGGCCGAGGTGGAGATGTCGTGGAACTGGTGCGACTGCCACGACAGGCGCCAGGTGTAGAAAGCGAGCAACCCTGCCAGCAGCACAGCCACGGTGAGTGACCACAACTCCAGCCCGCGCCGGGCGCCGCCCGTGAGCTTGCCGATGATCAGCGTCACGCGGATGTGTTCACCGCTCTTGAGCGTGTGGGCCAGCGCCAGAAAGCCGGCACCCGCCATGGCGTAGCCGGCGTAAGCGTCGGTGCCGGGCACGTAGAACTGGAGCATGCGCCCCAGCATGGAGAGCAGCACCATGACCAGCACGCCGATCATGAACAGTGCGGCCAGCCAGGCCGCGCCGAGGTAGAGGGAATCGAGGAGTTTGCGCATGGGAATGTGACTTCAGTTGAATGACCCGTTGCGCATGCCCGGGTCCAACCCAGCGGGCACCGCGGAACTGGCTCTGCCAGGCCGCAGGTGCCGCCCCCTAAGGGGGTCGCGCGGAGCGCGGCGGGGGTGGTCCCCACACCTGCGCGGCGGGGGTGATTACTTCTTGTACGCGTCCAGCATCGCCTGGCCCTCGGGACCGGCCTTCTCCAGCCATTCCTTGAGCATGGTTTCGCCCACCTTCTGCATGTCGGCCTTGAGCGCGGCCGAGGGCGGCTCCACCGCCATGCCGTTGGTCTTGAGGATGGCCAGCGTGTCGGTGTTGACCTTTTGAGAAGCGGCCCAGCCGCGTGCTTCGGCATCGGCGCCGGCTTTGCGCAGCGCGTCCTGCGTGGGCTTGTCCAGCGCGTCAAACGCGCGCTTGTTCACGATGACCGCGTTCTTGGGCAACCAGGCCTGCACGTCGTAGTAGAACTTCAGGTGCTCATACAGCTTGCTGTCCACACCGGTGGCGCCCGAGGTCATGTTGGTTTCGACCGCGCCGGTGGCCAGCGCTTGCGACAGCTCGGCGGCCTGCACCGTGACCGGCTGCGCGCCCACCAGTTCGGCGATGCGCGAGGTGGACGGGCTGTACGCGCGCCACTTGCTGCCTTTGAGGTCGGCGCCGCTCATCACAGGCTTCTTGCTGTAAATGCCCTGCGGTGGCCAGGCCACGGTGTAGAGCAGGGTCATGCCTTGTTCGGCCAGCTTCTTCTCCAGGATGGGCTTCTGCGCCTGGTAGAGCTTCATGGAGTCGGCGTAGCTGGTGGCCAGAAAGGGCAGGCCGTCGGCGCCGAACATCTGCCATTCGTTCTGGTAAGCGGCCAGGAGGATTTCGCCGATCTGCGCTTGTCCGCCTTGCACGGCGCGCTTGATCTCGGGTGCCTTGAACAGCGACGCGCCCGGGTGCACCGTGATCTGCAGCTTGCCGCCGGTGGCCTTCTGAACGTCGGCTGCAAACGCGGCCAGGTTCACGGAGTGGAAGTTGGTGGCCGGGTAGGCGGCCGGCAGATCCCACTTGGTCTGGGCGGTGGCGGGCAGGCTCAGGGCCAGCGCAGAGGCGGCCAGGGTGACGCTGAACAGACGACGTTTCATGTTGAAGGCTCCGTTGAATGGGGTGGGAACTGAGGGACAGGGCAGCGGATGGACTCTATCGGCGAGCGGACGAAGTGTGATCGGTGTTTTCCCTATATGTCAACAAATTAATGGTAAATCGTCGGCAAAAAACATAAACTGCTCCGCACCTCTTCAAGGCATCCCACACCATGGCCCGTACCAAAGCAAACACCAAGCCACCTGCACTGCCATCGCAACCCATCGTGTCCTCGGCGCACCTGGTGTCGCCGCACAGCGCAGAGATGAGCGAGTTCGAATTCGGCCTCATCGTCTCGGGCAATGCGTTTCACCGCTGGGTGGTGCACTGCATGAGCGCGGCCGGCCTCAAGGACCTCACGGCGCTGGACGTGCTGGTGCTGCACCACGTGACGCACCGCGCACGCGACAAACGCCTGGCCGACATCGCGTTCATCATGAACGTGGAAGACACGCACCTCATCAACTATTCCTTGAAGAAGCTGCAGGCGTTGGGTGTGGTGCTCTCCAGCAAGAACGGCAAGGAAGTCACCTACGGTCCCACCGAAGAAGGCAAGGCCTATGTGACGCGCTACCGCGAGATCCGCGACAGCTGCCTCATCAACGCACTCAAGGCCGACGACGCGCTCAACCACGACATCGGAGAGCTCGCACGCCTGTTGCGCGTGCTCTCCGGCATCTACGACCAGGCAGCCCGGTCTGCCGCATCTTTGTGAACACCATGACGACGACCCACATCGACCCCCGCTGGCAGTTCTGGATCGACCGCGGCGGCACCTTCACCGACATCGTTGGCAAGCGCCCCGATGGCTCGCTCATCACGCACAAGCTGCTGTCCGAAAACCCGGAGCAGTACCGCGACGCGGCGGTGGCCGGCATCCGCCACCTGCTCGGCTTGAAGCCGGGTGAGCCGGTGACGCCCGACCAAGTGGAGTGCGTGAAGATGGGCACCACCGTGGCCACCAACGCGCTGCTCGAACGCAAGGGCGAGCCCACGCTGCTGGTGACCACGCGCGGTTTCCGCGATGCCTTGCGCATCGCGTACCAGAACCGACCACGCCTGTTTGACCGGCGCATTGTTTTGCCCGAGCTGCTCTACGCCGAAGTGATCGAGGCGCAGGAGCGGCTCGGTGCGCAAGGCGAGGTGTTGCAGGCACTGGATGAGGCCGCCCTTCGCGCCGATCTGCAGGCGGCGCACGCCCGCGGCCTGCGCAGCGTGGCCGTTGTCTTCATGCACGGCTACCGCTTCACCGCGCACGAGCAGGCAGCGGCCCGCATCGCGCGCGAGCTGGGCTTCACGCAGGTGAGCACCTCGCACGAGACCAGCCCGATGATGAAGTTCGTGAGCCGCGGCGACACCACCGTGGTGGACGCCTACCTCTCGCCCATCTTGCGCCGCTATGTGGAGCAGGTGGCTGGCGACATGCCGGGTGTCAAGCTGTTCTTCATGCAGTCGTCGGGTGGCCTCACCGACGCCCATGCCTTCCAGGGCAAGGACGCCATCCTGTCCGGGCCCGCCGGTGGCATCGTGGGCATGGCGCGCACGGCCGGCCTGGCGGGTTTTGAGAAGGTGATCGGCTTCGACATGGGAGGCACCTCCACCGATGTGTCGCACTACGCAGGGCAGTTCGAGCGCGAGTTCGAAACCCAGGTGGCCGGTGTGCGCATGCGCGCGCCCATGATGAGCATCCACACGGTGGCCGCGGGTGGCGGGTCCTTGCTGTCGTTCGACGGCGCGCGCTTTCGCGTGGGCCCCGAGAGCGCCGGCGCCAACCCGGGGCCGGCCAGCTACCGCCGGGGTGGACCACTGGCTGTGACGGACGCGAACGTGATGCTCGGCAAGATCCAGCCGCGTCACTTTCCCAAGGTGTTCGGCCCCAAGGCCGATGAAGCCCTGAGCGCCGAAGCGGTGCAGGCGAAGTTCAACGAGCTCGCCTCGCAGACCGGCCGCGATGCCGCCGAGGTGGCCGAGGGTTTCATCCACATCGCCGTGCAGCAGATGGCCAACGCGATCAAGAAGATCTCGGTGGCGCGGGGCTACGACGTGACGCGCTACACCTTGCAGTGTTTCGGTGGCGCGGGTGGTCAACACGCCTGCCTGGTGGCCGACGCCCTGGGCATGACGCGTGTGTTCGTGCACCCGCTCGCGGGTGTGCTGAGCGCCTACGGCATGGGCCTGGCCGACCAGAACGCGATCCGCGAGCAGGCGGTGGAACTGCCCTTGTCGCAGGAGGCGCTGCCCTCGATTGCCGAGAAGCTGCAGGCCCTGGGCGAGGCCGCGCAAGCAGAACTCGGGCGTCAGCAGGTCAACGTCGGCGCGGTCACCGTGCACCGCCGGGTGCATGTCCGCTACGAGGGCAGCGATGCGGCCCTGGTGGTGCCCCACGGCACGCTGGACGCGATCCAGGCCGGCTTTGAAGCCGCCTACCGGCAGCGGTTTGCCTTCCTCATGCAGGGCAAGCGGCTCATCGTGGAGGCGGTGTCGGTGGAGGCTGTCGTGCCGGGCGTGGCGCCCAAAGAACCGCGCTTCGACACCCACGAGGCGCGCGAGGTGCCCCGGGTTGAGACGGTGCGCATGTACTCGGGCGGCCAGTGGCTGGACGCCGCGCTGGTCGTGCGTGAAGACCTGCGCCCGGGCGATGTGATCCCCGGCCCGGCCATCATTGCCGAGAAGAACGCCACCACCGTGGTGGAGCCGGGCTGGGAAGCCGTGCTCACCGCGCTCGACCACCTCGTGCTGGACCGCCGCATTCCGCGCAGCGTGACCTATGCCGTGGGCACCACCGTGGACCCGGTGCTGCTGGAGGTCTTCAACAACCTGTTCATGAACATCGCCGAGCAGATGGGTCTGCAGCTGCAGAACACGGCTTACTCGGTCAACATCAAGGAACGGCTGGACTTCTCGTGCGCATTGTTCGACGCCCAGGGCAACCTGATCGCCAACGCGCCGCACATGCCGGTGCACCTGGGCTCCATGGGCGAGAGCATCAAGACCGTGATCCGCGAGAACGCTGGAAAAATGCAACCGGGCGACGTGTACGCGCTCAACGATCCCTACCACGGCGGCACGCACCTGCCCGACGTGACCGTGATCACGCCGGTGTACCTGGGAGGCGAGCCGACCTTTTATGTGGGGTCGCGCGGCCACCATGCCGACATCGGCGGCACCACGCCGGGCTCCATGCCGCCGTTCTCCACGCGCATCGAGGAAGAGGGCGTGCAGATCAACAACGTGAAGCTGGTGGACCGTGGCGTGCTGCGCGAGGCCGAGATGGTGGCGCTGCTGCAGAGCGGTGAATTCCCCAGCCGCAACCCGCAGCAGAACATGGCCGATCTCAAGGCGCAGATAGCGGCCAACGAGAAAGGCGTGCAGGAGCTGCGCAAGATGGTCGACCAGTTCGGCCTGGATGTCGTGCAGGCCTACATGCGCCACGTGCAGGACAACGCGGAAGAGTCGGTGCGCCGCGTGATCACGCGCCTGAAGGACGGGGCTTTCACGCTGCCGCTGGACAACGGCGCACAGATCCAGGTCGCGGTGCGGGTGAACGCTGCCGAGCGCAGCGCAGAGATCGACTTCACCGGCACCTCGGCCCAGCAACCCAACAATTTCAACGCGCCCACCGCGGTGTGCATGGCGGCTGTGCTCTACGTGTTCCGCACGCTGGTGGACGACGACATCCCGCTCAACGCGGGTTGTTTGAAGCCGCTCAAGGTCATCATTCCGCCGGGCTCCATGCTCAACCCCAACCCGCCGGCCTCGGTGGTGGCGGGCAACGTGGAAACGTCCAGTTGCATCACCAATGCGTTGTACGGTGCGCTGGGTGTGATGGCGGCGAGCCAGTGCACCATGAACAACTTCACCTTCGGCAACGCGAAGCACCAGTACTACGAGACGATCTCGGGTGGCAGCGGTGCGGGCGATGGTTTTGACGGCACGAGCGTCGTGCAGACGCACATGACCAACTCGCGACTGACCGACCCCGAGGTGCTGGAGTTCCGCTTTCCGGTTCGATTGGAAAGCTATGAGATCCGTGAAGGCTCGGGCGGCGCTGGCCGCTGGCACGGTGGCCACGGCGGCGTGCGCCGTGTGCGCTTTCTGGAAGACATGACAGCGAGCATCCTGTCCAACGGCCGCGTGCACGGCGCCTTCGGCATGGCCGGTGGGCAGGCCGGGCAGGTCGGCATCAACCGCGTGGTGCGTTCAGACGGCTCGGTGGAATCGCTGGACCACATCGGCCAGGCCGAGATGAAGCCTGGCGACATCTTCGAGATCCACACGCCGGGTGGTGGCGGCTTTGGGGAGGCCTGAAGGGGCTACAGCTCTTCCACCCGGCGCGCCGGGTAGCTGTCCCAGGCCTGGCAGCCGGGGCACTGCCAGAAGTGCTGGCGCGCTTCGAAGCCACAGGCCGCGCAGCGGTAGCGCTTGAGTGGCCCGCTGGCCTGCTCCAGCGACCGCTGCACCTGAACCTGTGCCACTTCGCTGGAGAGCTTCTCGCCCGCCAGCCACTTTGCTGTGATGACCAGCGACGGTTCGCGTTCGAGGTGGTCGAGGTAGCGGTTGCGCATGGCCTCGGGTTCGCTGCACAGGCTCGCGAGCGCTTCCGTGATGTCGATCGAGGGCGCCCGTTCGTGGCTCGCCTGCAGCACCGCTGTCGCTTCGCTCTGCCGCCCTGTTTGACGAGCGAGGTCGGCCAGCGCGCTGGCCGCCAACGGCAATCCCTGTGGCGCATGCTGGTTCAGCCGCAGCAGGGCCTCAAACGCGCCGGCCGCATCACCGCTCTGCGCCTTGTGGGCCGACAGCGCCATCCAGCCGCGCGAGAGCTGCGGTGCGTGTTGCACGGCCTCTTCGAGGAGGCGCAGCGCCTGTGCAGCGTCGCCGTTGCGCCGCGCGTTGTCGGCCTCTTCGCACAGGTAGTGGGCCAGCCGGGTGGAAAAACTGCCTTGTTCGGCTGTTTCCAGCCGTTGGGCGATCGCCTTGGCTTGTGGCCAGTCGCGCGAGCGTTCATAGATGCCCAGCAGCGCCAGCAAGGCCTCGCCCTCGAACGCCGAGCCTTTGAGTTTGTTGAGTGCGGCCTCGGCACGGTCCAGCAGACCGGCCTTGAGGAAATCCAGCGCCAGCGCATGCTGGGCGCGGTCACGGTCCTTGTTGCTGAGGTCGGCGCGCGACAGCAGGTGTTCGTGCACGCGCACCGCACGGTCGTAGTCACCGCGTCGGCGGAACAGGTTGCCCAATGCGAAGTGCAGCTCGGCCGTGTCGGGGTCGCCCTGCACGGCTTCGATGAAGGCGTCGATCGCCTGGTCCTGCTGTTCGTTGAGCAGGTGGTTCAGACCGCGGAAGTAGGCCTTGGGCGCCTGGCGGCTTTCCATGCGCCACTGGCGAAGGTCCAGGCGGGAAGCACCCCAGCCCGCTGCAAACGCCAGGGGCAGGCCCCAGAGCAGCCAGGTGAAATCAAAGTCCATGGCGGCGGTCGCTGGGGTCGGGAAACAGGGTGGAGTCCGCATCAAAGGCGGTGTTGGCCGCAGCGGCCGAGGCCGCGCGCCGCCTCGAGCGCTTGGCCCGCAGCCACAGCGGCAGCATGACCAACACACCCAGGAAAACACCCACCACCAGGGCGGCCAGCATGATCAACACCAGCGGAGCCTGCCAGCTGGCACCGAAGAACAGGTTCAGCGTCACGCTGTCCTGGTTGTTCAGCGCGAAGGCGAACAACACAAAAAAAATGG
>NZ_JAOASO010000016.1 GCF_030158645.1 Hydrogenophaga sp.
CCCTGGTCAAAATTCAATCGGCACAGCTGGTCAATATTCCATCGGCGCCAACAGCCGGGTGCTCTTCAATGGACGAGGTGCCTGCTTCATGCCAGAGCTGTGGATCCAGGACAGCGATGCGTTTCTGTGACGTTCCTGGATCAAACGTGTGCTTGCGCTTGTTGCCCTCAGCCAGATTCAAGATGGCCCGGCGGGTCTCGTTTTGGCGCGCATCATCGTCCTGCGGGCGAAACTTGCACGCCACCACCAAGGAATCCTCGAATCTGTGGAAGTGCGTGTTGGGCGTTGACAGTTCGCAAAGCCACAGTCGACGATTCGGCGAATGCGCCTCGAGCGCACCTCGGATGTAGGTACACGCGTTGTAAAGATTTCCTTCCGAGACGTGACCGTCTCGCGCGTAATCGAGCGCCTTGATCAGCACCCATAGGCGAAGGCAGTTGAGTCCGTCTTGGCGTCCTTCGTCCAAATCGGGTGCCTGCCGGGCCGCAAACATGGCCCCCACATATCCGTCTTCGAGGCGTCCGTGCAGACGCTGCTGAATAGGCTGCGTCGGGGAGGGGGTCGGAATGGTGGGGAAGCTGACGGTCAGGGCTTGAGACAGTCGGCGTAAATCCCGCACGAAAGGGTTGTTGGTGTTCTCGACCCACGCTTCGAGAACGTCTGCCACTTCGCCATGTGAAAGAAAAGCCAGTATGCCCGAGAGCAACAGCGGCTCTTCGTCCGCCCAAGTGATGGCCTCGATGCGACGGCCAATGGTCAAAACCCCTCGACTTTCGGCCCATGTGAAAAAGCGCACGAGGTGCGGGGAACGCCGGTTTCCTGCGCCCAAAAGGGGGTTGTCGTCGCGATGCACGTGATCTTCTATGGGCGGCGACTGGAGTGCCAGTCAGCGCTGTTGGACCTTGTGGGGGCGTTGTTTTGCTCGAGAATCGACCGGATTTTAGTATCTTTATGACTTTTGCTAAAGTTTTATATGTAATCAATATTTACAACTGTGTGTTGTCTCCGAAGATCCCCGCCAGCCGCACCAGGTCTCGCGCCGAGCGAGTGCCTTCATACCGCGACGCGGTGCACACCGTCGCGTCCGCACGCGAACCCCTGGGCCGGGGGCATCACGCGAATGTTTTTTCCATCTCACGGCGAAACTTCACCGCCGTGGCGTTGGCATCAAACGCCACATCGTTCCAGCTCACGGGTTGGCCCGCCTTCACGGACTTGAGCAGCTTCACGCCGTGCGCCAGTCCCAGGGGCAAGCCGCCCAGGGCGAGCGATTCCTGTGCGGGCAGCAGCTTGCCGTACACGGTGTAGCCGCCTTCGCCGTCGAGCATTTCGCCCGCCTTCAGATCGCGTTTGGCCGTGGCCACCACGTCGCCGTGCCAGCACACGGGCGCGCCGGTGGCCTCCCCGCGCAGGCCAATGGACGCCACGGTGATCCCCAGCTCCAGACCGATCAGGTGGAACGGCTTGTACATGCTCGAGTACTGCCCGCTGGGGTCGGTGATCAGGCCGTATTCCTTGAAGCAACGCGCCACGTAGTCGCTGTCGGCCGCGAAGGTCACGTACACGCCCCACCGCAGGTCGCGAAACACCGGGCGGGTGTCGCGCTCCACACTGGTGATCACCTCCACCTGGCCGCGCTGGTCGAGGATGCCGCCGTGCTCGCGCGGCTTGAGGATGCGCGCCAGATCGTCCACGCCCACGGCCGGGAATTTCAAACCGCTGGGGGCACTCAGCCCGGTGGCGTTGGCCACCGCGGCCATCTCGATGGCGCTCTTGGTCCCGTCCAGGAAGCTGTTGAACATCTGCGGGTTCATGCCGCCTTGGGCCGCGTCCTCGGCGCTCAGACCGTAGTGGTTCCACACGGTGTCGGGCGTGCTCTCGTGGTACGTGGGCAGGTATTTGGTGCCCTTGCCCGCTGCCACCACCGAGAAACCCGCGGCCCGCGCCCAGTCGACCATTTCGCAAATGAGCGCCGGCTGGTCGCCGTAGGCCAGCGAGTACACGATGCCGGCTTCGTCGGCCTTGCGCTTCAAGAGGGGGCCCGCCAGCGCATCGGCCTCCACGTTCACCATCACGATGTGTTTCTTGAACGCGCAACAAGCCAGCACATGGGCAATGCCCACGGCCGGGTTGCCTGTGGAGTCGATGATGATGTCCACAAAGGGCGACTCGATCAAAGCCATGTTGTCGTCGATGACGGCGGTGTTGCCCCGCTGGGCCGCTTGCTCCAGGGACGCCGCGTTGTAAGCCTCTTCCCGCCAGCCGACATGCTTGAGTGCGGCCCTGGCCCGGGCGGGCGACAGATCGGCGATGCCGACCAGGTGGATGCCCGGCGTGCGCGGCACCTGCGACAGGTACATGGAGCCGAACTTGCCAGCGCCGATCATGCCGACGCGCAGGGGCTTGCCCTGGGTGGCGCGTTGCTGAAGCTTCGAAAACAGATTCATGTGGGCCTCGTTGTGGGGGTGTCGAATGGGCTCAACAAGATACCGCGGTGCACCCGGCTGCCGTGCCGGCAGCGAAGGTCAGTTTCTTGCTGTGAGCCGGGCATAGAGCAGGCCGGCGAGCACCGCGCCGGTGGCCATGGCCAGCAGGCCGGGCAGGTGGCGCGTGGCGTCGATGAACACCGGCATGGGCGCCACCGCATCCACCGTGCGCACCGCCGCCACCATGCCCGCGCCGGCGGCCGCGGCCAGCAGCCCGTTGCGCCAGGCCGGCCAGCGGCGAGCCAGCAGGGCGGCCAGTGTCAGCGCGGGCAGCCAGCCGGCGGCCAGGATGCCGGCGTACACGGGCGCGAACCCGACGAGGTCCTGCCAGGTGGTGCGGGCTCTCACCGTGGCGGGCAGGTCCACGCCAAGGTCCGCCAGGGCTTGCAGGTTCCAGTGCGTCTGCGCCACCGAGCCCCAGGCCGCTGCCAGCAGCCAGGCCAGCAGCAGCGGCACCAGATGGCGCGTCCAGCGCGGTTCGGGGGCGGTGCTCGGGGTGCTGGAATTCATAATCGTCCATTATGAAATACGTGTTGGCATTCACCGTGGGCGCGCTGGCTGTGGCGGCGTCGGCCCAGGCCCCTGGCTACCGGGTCGAGACCGTGGCCAGCGGGCTGGAGCATCCCTGGTCGCTGGCGTTCCTGCCTGGGGGCCGCATGCTGGTGACCGAGCGACCGGGCCGCCTGCGCCTGATCGAGCCCGGACCCGATGGCCGCCCCCTGTTGCGCCCCGAGCCGGTGGCGGGCGTGCCCGCGGTGCTGGCGCGCGGGCAGGCCGGCTTGTTCGACGTGGCGGTGGACCCGGCCTTCGCGGTCAATGGTCGGGTGATGTTGTCCTTTGCCCATGGCCAGCCCGAGGCCAATCACCTGCGTGTGGTGAGCGCGCGCTTCGATGGCCGCCGTTTGCAGGCGGTGCAGCCGGTCTTCACCTCTCAGCCGGCCAAGCAAGAGACGCAGCATTTTGGCGGCCGCATGGCCTGGCTGGCCGATGGCAGCCTGTTGTTCGGCATGGGCGACGGCAACCTCGACCGCACCGATGCGCAGCGCCTGCACACCCACCTGGGCAAGGTGATGCGCATCTGGCCCGACGGCGGTGTGCCTGGCGATAACCCGTTCCTGCAGCGCCCGCAAGCCCGACCCGAGGTCTACACGCTCGGCCACCGCAACCCGCAAGGGCTGGTGGTGGTGGAGGGGGTGCCGTTTGCCCACGAGCATGGCGCGCGCGGCGGGGACGAACTCAACCGCTTGCGGCCCGGTGCCAACTTCGGCTGGCCCATGACCACGGGGGGCATCGACTACACCTACGCGCGTGTCACGCCCTTCCGCGCTTTGCCCGGCATCGAGCCGCCGCTGCTGGAGTGGACGCCGTCGATCGCGCCGGCGGGCCTGGCCTGGTACGGCGGTGCGCTGTTCCCGGCGTGGCACGGCAGCCTGTTCGTGGCAACGCTCAAGGAGCGCAGCGTGCGCCGCGTTCCCCTGACCGGCGGCGCGCCCGGGCCGCAGGAGGTGTTGTTCCAGGAACTGGGCGAGCGCATCCGCGACGTGCGCGCCGGGCCCGACGGCGCGATCTACCTGCTGACCGACAGCCCCAACGGCCGCGTGCTGCGGGTGGTGCCGTCGCCCTCCTGACCCAGCGCGTGGCGGGCCGTCCAGGCCGCCAGTCCGGGCAGGTCGTTCAGTGTGGATGCGCCGCGCGTGGTGCGGTTCCACCAGGCGGAGAACGAGGTGCAATGCACACGGACCTCGGAGAACAGCTGGGGCGCCTGGCGCTGCACCACCCGGGATGGCAGGAGGGCGCTGACGTGGGGGTCGGCCAGCGTCTGCACCGAGCGTGCACCCGCCAGCGCCTGGGTGAGCGACTGGCGGTCGGCGTGCCAGCGCACCGGCGTGAGCTCGGCCATGCGCGCGCTCACGAAGGCCCAGCGCGCTGCGCTCCAGGGCCAGGTGTGGTGGTGCTCGGCCAGCCGCAGCCCCACGCGAACGCAGCCGGCGGGCAGGTCGGCTGGCGGTTCACCCAGGGCCCAGGGGTGCACCAGCCAGACATCGCGCCCGGCCACATCGGCCGCCAGGGGTGCCGCCGATGCCACACCCTGGGGCACCGACCACACCGCCGGTTCCTCCACCCCGTCGCCGTGGGGCGTGGTTTTCACGGGCCGGCCGCTGCGGGCCATGGCGTCCAATGCTTCGTAGGAACAGTCGATCACACTCCCCGCGCTGTGCCAGGCCTGGGGGGCGTACCGGGCGACGTTGTCGGCGTTGAACAGGTACGGTTTGCTGCTGCCGGTACCGGCCACCCATTGCCAGCTCAGGTGGTTGCTGGCGAGGTCGCCGTCCAGCAGATGAGACACCAGCCAGTCCGCACCGGCGCGCCAGTGCACCTTGCGCAGGTGCACCACGTAGCTGGCCAGCCACATGCGGGCGTGGTTGTGCAGGTAGCCGGTGGCGTAGAGCGTGCGCACGGCCATGTCGATCACCGGCACACCGGTGCGCGCCTGCCGGATGTCGGCCGGTACCTCGGTGGCGTAGCCGTGTTCGGGGAGCAGGCCGTGGTGCAGCGAGTCCAGGATGTCCGGGCCGAGGTGGTGCCACACGTGGCGGAAGTACTCGCGCCAGCCCAGTTCGAACACGAACTTGTGCTGCACGTCCAGCCGGTGCCGCGTGCCCACGCCGGCCAGCACCTCGGGCAGGCTGACCAAGCCGTGTGTGATGTACGGCGAGAGTTGCGTCACGGCACCGTCGATGGCGTTGCGGCTGCGCGCGTAGTCGGACGGCCGCACCGCGGCGATGCGTCCCAGCGCGGCTGCGCGGGTGGGTGGAAACAGGTCGAGGGTTTTCATGGGGCGGTCTCTGGGATGCTGCGCGAATGCGCTTCAGGTGGCCCTGGCTGCGACACCCGTGGCGGGCGCGTGGGCATAGGTGGCGATGTAGTTGACCCGGGTGTCCCGGCACCACGATGCGCGGTGCAGCAGCGGCAGGTACCGCATGCCCCGCAGATCGCGCTGCTGCAGGCCGGCGCGGGCCACCGAAGCGGCCAGCTCGGTGGGTCGCACAAAACGGCTCCACTGGTGGGTGCCCCGGGGCAGGACCCGCAGCACGTATTCGGCGCCGACGATGGCGAACGCAAAGCTCTTCCAGGTGCGGTCGATGGTGGAGGCGATCAGCAAGCCGCCGGGGGCCACACGCCGGGCCACGGTGTCGAGAAAGTCGGGCACGTCACTGACGTGTTCGACCACCTCCAGCGCCAGCACCACATCGAATTGCTCGCCCGGCGCCAGCACCTGGGCGGGCTCGCCCAGCCGGTAGTCCACCGCCACGCCCTCGGACTGGGCATGCAGGCGCGCCGCCGCCACGTTGCCGGGCGAGGCGTCGACGCCCACCACCTGCGCGCCCAGCCGGGCCAGGGGCTCGGACAGCAGGCCGCCGCCACAGCCCACGTCCAGCATGCGCAGGCCCTTGAGCGCGTCGGCCGCGGGCCTGCCCCGGTGTTGCGCGATCTGGTCGACCACATGCCCCAGTCGCAGGGCGTTGACGACGTGCAGCGGCCGCATCGGCCCCTGGCTGTTCCACCAGGTGGCGCTCAGGCGGTTGAAGCGTTCGATTTCCGATGTGATGGCGGTCATGCGGTTCCCAGCAGGATGGAGCGGGTGCGTGAGTGAGTTGCGGTCTTCGCCGCAGGCGCCGCCACGGAGGCACTGCGCCAGCGGCGTGCCACCAGGCTTTCGGCCAGGCGCGCCGCCAGCAGCGCGCCGCTGCGGTGCACCTGGTCCACCCGGCTCGGCACCACGCTGTCCCCACACACGCCGATCAGCAAAGCGTCGTCCCACCAGTACCTGAGCGTTTCGGCCTGTGGTTCTGGTGCATCGGAAAAAGCGTGTGCCCAGTGGTGGGCCAACAGAAAACAGGGCGCCACGGGCCGTCCGGCGTGGGCTTGAAAGTTGGCCAGCAGCAGGTCGGCCACGGTTTCTGCGTCGGCGGCGGCGTGGTCCATCGACCAGCGCTCGCTGGCTTCCACGAACCAGCGCTGCGGTACGGTCGAGGCGCGCCCCGGTTTGCTGTGCATGGCGGCGATCCGCTCGATCGGGCCGCTCTCGAATGTCCGGTAGCTCGGCAAGTGCACCGGGCGCTCGGTGCCCAGCAGCAACACCCACCGGTGGCCGTAGTGAACGCCACGCAGCGATTGGCTCAGACCGGGTGAGGCTTTCGCCAGCGGCAAGGCCCGCGGGGCGGGTACCGCCAGCACCAGGGCCTGAAAGTCCTCGTCGATGTCGCCCGACGCACCTGTCAGCACCCAGTTCGTGTGGCGCCGCTGGGCGCGATGGATCGGCGTGTTCAGCCGCACCTGCAACGGTTTGGCGATGGTGTCGGCCATCGCCCGCATCGAGGGCACACCGACCGTCCCGATCAGTGCCAGGGCGGGATCGTCGGTGTCGTCCTCGTCGTGCACGCCCGCCCTCGAAAAACGCTCCACGTCCACCGGTGCGGTCGGCATGGACCAGACGTGACTGGCCGCCAGGCGGCCCGGCTGCGGGGCTGTGTAGGCCGCCAGCCGCGTGGTGCCGGTGATCACCTGGGCGCCGTCGTCGAAGCAGCCCACGCGGGTGGCGAGCGAACTGCACCGGCCCCCCGTGCGTTCGCTGGCTTCGAACACCACCGGGTCGTAACCCCGCACCGCCAGTTCGCGTGCGCACGACAGGCCGCTGATGCCGGCGCCGATCACGGCCACGCGCGGTGCACCGCGGTGGACCACCAAGGGTTCGGTGCGGTGAGTTGGGTTTTTCATGACTGCATCCTAGGTCAATATCCATTCACCTTGAACTCATGCGTGTTTCTTGCGGGAAAAACAAACGACAATGCGACTCAAAGACAACTCAAATCGCGACCATGACCCTTCGCACGCCCCCGTCACCGCCCACCGCGTCGCCCGCCGCACCGCCGCCCACGTTCCGCAGCAGCGCCGTGGCGCGCATGGCGGGCATGCCGGTGTCGACCTTGCGCATCTGGGAGCAGCGCTACCAGGCCGTGGCCCCGACCACGGCCGCCACCGGTCACCGGCAGTACTCGGCAGACGACGTGGAGCGGGTGGTGCTGTTGCGCCAACTCACCGGCCACGGACACGCCATCGGCACCCTGGCAGCGCTGAGCGCCGAGCAGCTGCGCGAACTCTCCCGTGCCCACCTGGCCGCCCGGCCGGATGCGCAGGCCCGCACAACGGCCCTGCGCATCGTCGTGGTCGGGCGGGCGATGGGCCGGCGGCTGGAGCGCTCTGCCGCGCTCGGGCGCTGGAGCGTGGCCCCGGTGCTGGTGGCGGTGTTCGATTCGCTGGCCGAGGCCACCCAGTCCATCGCTGGACAAAACAGCCCGCCGGTCGATCTGCTGGTGTGGCAGGCCCCGGGTCTGCAGGCCGGCGCCTGGCCCGGGCTGCAGGCCGCGCAAGCCGCCTGGCGCGCCCGCCACGTGGCGGTGGCCTACCGCTTCGCGGGCGCCACGGCGCGCGATGCGCTGATGAACGCCGGTGCCAGCGTGGTGCATGAACCCGCGGACGACGCGGCCCTGGTGGCCTGGTTGTCGTCGCTGGCGCCGTTGGCTGCCGGTGAAGACCACCAGCAGCCGCCCGAACGCCGCCCGCCGGGCGCCAACCCGTGGTCGCTGGCGGCGCCCGATGCCGGCGCTGGCCCGGCACCCACGCGGCGTTTCGACGACGCCGCCCTCACCGAATTCGCTGGCCTGTCCTCCGGTCTGGCGTGCGAATGCCCCAGCCACGTGGCCGAACTGCTCATGCAGATCGCCAGCTTCGAGCGTTACAGCGCGGGCTGTGCGAGCCGCAGTCCGGCCGACGCCGAGCTGCACGCCTACCTCCACCGCGTGGCGGGGTCTGCCCGCATCTTGTTCGAGGCCGCGCTGGAGCGCGTGGCCACCGCCGAAGGACTGGCCTTGCCTTGAACGCGCCGCAGCCCACCGACCGATGTTCACCTCCCAACCCACCATGCCACAGCGCAATTCCCTCAACGCCATTGAAGACCTGAGCGACCTGAGCCACCTGGACGAGATCGTGGTGGACAAACGTTCGGGGCAGCGCGCGTCCGCGAAGAAAAACCGGCGCAACCGCCACTACGAAAAACAGTTCATCCGCAACAGCCTCACCCACCGGCTGACGCTGGACCGCACCGAACCGGCCGAATCGGGCGGGCACGGCGAGCCCTGGGGCGCGGCCGACACCTCGCCTTGAGGTGGCCGGGTGCCGAACACGCCCAACCCGGTTGCCGTGGTCTGTCCGCTGTGCGGGCGACCGATTCCGCCCGCGCAACGCGATGCCCACCACCTGGTGCCCAAAAGCAAGGGAGGCCGCAGCACCACCTACCTGCACCGCGTGTGCCACCGGCAGATCCACGCGGTGCTCACCGAGACCGAGCTGGCCCGCCACTACGCCACGGTGGACGCCCTGCTCGCGCACCCGGAGCTGCAGACCTTCGTCGCCTGGGTCAGGACCAAGCCCGACGATTTTTTTGTCAGCACCCGCAAAAGCGCGCGCATGAAAAAACGCTGAAGGCGGCGCACCGCCTCTCCAGGTCCTCACCGAGCGGGTAGGCTCGCACGATGACCCAATCCAGCTTCGAATTCGACGCGCCCGCTCCACCAGAGCCCCCGCGCGCCACGCCCGCTCCGGCAGCCAGTCCCCTCAGCCTGGAGGCCATGGCGCAGCGCCTGGAGCAAGACGCCGACTTCCGCGTCCTGCGCCGCCTGGTGCCCGTCACCGATTTCGGTCCCCCACCCACGGCATCACCAGCGTTGCGCGTGCTGGTGCTGGACACGGAGACCACCGGCCTGTCCCACCAGACCGACAAGATCATCGAGCTGGCCATGCTGCTGGTGCAGGTGGACCCGGCCACCGGTCTGCCGCTGGGGCCGGTCGAGGTGTTTGAAGGTTTTGAAGACCCCGGCATGCCCATACCGCCCGTGGCGCAGGCCGTCACCGGCATCCGCGACGAGATGGTCGCCGGGCAGCGGCTGGACGATGCGCAGGTCCAGGCCATGGTGGACCGGGCCGACCTGATCGTGGCGCACAACGCCGGCTTCGACCGCCCCTTCGTGGAAGCGCGGTTTCCCGGTTTCGCCGCCAAGGCCTGGGCCTGCTCGTTCGCCGACATCGACTGGAAGGCCGCCGGCGCGGGCTCGGCCAAGTTGAGTTCGCTGGCGCAGGACCAGGGCTGGTTTTACGACGCGCACCGCGCGCGGGTGGACTGCCATGCCTTGCTGCAGGTGTTGGCCAGGCCGGTGGGCGGCGGTGACACCACGGGCCTCGCACAGCTGATCACCGCGGCCTCTCGCCCGAGCTACAAACTGCGCGCCACCGGTTCGCCCTTCGAGTCCAAGGACCCGCTCAAGGCCCGGGGCTACCGGTGGGACGCGGACGCCAAGGTCTGGTTCTGCACCGTGGCCGACACCGACCGCCTGGAGGCCGAGCTCGACTGGCTCAAGACCGAGGTGTACGGGCGGCGCAGCGCCCGGGTGGACATCGAGGCGCTGGACAGTCGGGTGCGCTACTCGGCCCGCCCCGGCGGCGTCTCGCAGCGCGCGCTCTGAGCGCCACTAGCCTGCCCAGGCGGGCTAGTGGCGAACGGCAGACGCCCTGAGCTGCTGCACGTCGAGCGCCGAGACCGGCGGTGCGTCGTTGCCCCAGGCGGCGCGCACGTAGGTGGACACGTCGGCGATGTCCTGTTCGCTCAGGTCGAGCACATAAGGCGGCATCCCGAAAGGGCGCGGGTGTCCCGCCGTGCTCGGGCCGAAACCACCGAAGAGCACCGCCTGCACCAGGTTGGCCGGCACGCGATGCAAGACCGTGCTGTTGCCCGCCAGCGGTGGGTAGGCCCACTGGCCGTCGTTGCCGCGCACGCCTTCCCCTTGCGCGCCGTGGCACTGGGCGCACTGCTGGTCGTAGATGCGTCCCCCCTGCGCCAGGGCCTGCGCCGGGCGCGCGTCCCCGGGCGGCGCCCCGACGCGGCTGCTCACCGGGAGCGCCTTGAGGTGCTCGGCCGTGGCCTGCAGGTCCGCCGGCCGCCAGTGCTGCGTGCTGTGCTGGACCACCTCGGCCATGGGGCCGGTGACGATGTGCGAGCCGCTGCGCCCGTCTTGCAGCAACGCCACGATCTCGGCCACCTCGCGTGCCTGCACACCGCCTTCGGCCGGGTCGAGCAGCGACGGTGCGTACCAGCCTTGTGCGGCCATCAACCCGCCGGCCAGCGACAGCATGTCGCTGCTGCCGCCCAGGGCGTTGCGCGGCACGTGGCAGGCGCTGCAATGCGCCAGGCCGTTGACGAGGTAGGCGCCGCGCAGCGGCCCGTCCGTCGGTGCCACGGTCAAGACCTCGGCCGGTTTGAAGTACAGCGTGCGCCACACCTTGAGCGCCGCCTGTGAGCCCAGGTACTGGCCGAGGTCGTTGGGCGGTGCGACCGCCGCCACCGGCGCCAGGCTGCGCAGGTAGGCGAACAGCGCGTCGCTGTCGGCGCGCGCGACGTGGGTGGTGTTGGTGTACGGAAAGGCCGGATTCAGCAGGCGTCCGTCGCGTGACTGGCCGTGGTGCAGGGCGCGCCAGAAATCGTCGGCGCTCCAGTTTTTGAGGCCGGTGGCGTCAAACGTGAGGTTGCTGCTGTAGACCGTGCCGAACGGGGTGGCGATGCCGCGCCCGCCGGCGAATGCCGCACCGCCGCGCGCGGTGTGGCAGCCCATGCAGTTGCCCAGCACGGCCAGGTAGCGGCCGTGTTCGATGGTGGCGCTGTCGGCCTCTGACGTGGCGGTGTTCGAGGGCGCCACGGCCACCGGCCGGGCCGGCCACAGCAGCCAGGTGGCCGCGCACAACAGCAGGGCCGTCAGCGTCAGCGCAGCGACCGCGACGGGACGGCGCAGCAGCGAACGCGCGCTCATGGCTGCACCGCCTTGGCCGCCGCCGGCGTCACCGGTGCGGCAAAGCTGCCGCACTCCATGGGCACGCGCGTGCCGGTGGCGGCGACCGGTGCGGCGTTGGGTGGCACGGGTTGCGCGGCCAGCCAGGCGCTCACGGCGGCCACGTCGGCTGCCGGCAATCGGCGCGCGAGGGTGGCCATGCAATCGGGCGTTCGGGCCTGGCGGGTGCCGTTGTGCCAGGCACCGAGCTGGGCGTTGATGTAGTCGGGCGGCAAGCCCAGCAGGCCGGGCGTGGCGGGCTGCGCTCCGGTGAGGGCGGCACCGTGGCAGGCGGTGCAGGCGGGCACCTGCTGCGAGGCGTCGCCGCGCAACGCCAGCTGCTCGCCGCGTTGCAACACGGCGGCCGGCGCGCGCGCGGGCAGGGCCGCGGCGTGGGGCAGCTCGAGCGCCGCGAAGTGTTGCGCGATCTCCCACAGATACCCATCGCTCAAGGGGTCGACCATGCGCGCCATCAGCGCGTGCTTGCGCTGGCCGGTCTGGAAGTGCTTGAGCTGGTTGTAGAGGTAGCCCGCGGGTTTGCCGGCAATGCGCGGGTAGTAGCCGTCGGGGCCGGCGCGCCCCTGCTGGCCGTGGCAGTTCACACAGGCCTGCATGCGCTGGGCCAGGGAGTCTTCAAATCGGGGGAGGGGTTGAGCACCGGCCCACGCGATGTGGGTGGTGAGCAACAGGGCCGCGAGGCGTGTAGGTGGGAGCATCGGGCTATCCTCGCCGTGAATCATCTGATGTGCAAGATTCAGATTAATTGAAAAAAGATCGGATCAGATTGTGGTGGACACGTTGCGTGTGATCCGGTACGAGCAGCTCGCCGACGAACTGGCCACCGCCATTCTCGGTGGCCTGCTGCGCCCGGGTGAGCGCCTGCCATCGGTGCGCGAAACCTGCCGGCAGCGCGGCATGAGCCCGTCCACCGTGTTCCAGGCTTACGGCCAGCTGGAAGCCGAGGGGCTGGTCGAGGCGCGGGCGCGCTCCGGTTTTTATGTGCGGTCCACCCGCCGCGCCGTGCGGGCCGGCCCGCAGGTGGCCGCGCCGCGCGGCGAGGCCACGCCCGTGGCCATCAGCGAGCTGGTGTTCGACCTGTTGGGTTCCACGCGCGACGCCGATGTGGTGCCGCTGGGCTCGGCCTTCCCCGCCTCGCACCTGTTTCCGTTTGACGAACTGGCCCGCAGCGGCGCGCGCGCCATGCGCGCCCTCAAACCTGGCCAGATCACCGGCGCGCTGACCGCAGGCGACGAAGGCTTGAGGCAGGCCTTGCGCCGGCGCCAGGCCTTGCAGGGCATGCCGCTGGCCGACAACGAGCTCATCATCACCAACGGCGCGATGGAGGCGCTCAACCTGTGTCTGCAGGCGGTCACCCGGCCAGGGGATGTGGTGGTGGTCGAGTCGCCCACGTTTTATGCGGCGCTGCAGGCGCTGGAGCGCCTGCACCTCAAGGCTGTGGAGGTCGCCACCGACCCGCGCGACGGCGTGGACCTGGAAGCCCTGAGCGTGCTGCTGGACCGCCAGACCGTGGCCGCCTGCTGGTTCATGCCCAGCTTCCAGAACCCGCTGGGCGCCTTGATGTCGCCGGCCCGCAAGCAAGCGCTGGTGGCGCTGCTCGCGCGCCACCGCGTGCCGCTGATCGAGGACGACGTGTACGGCGAGTTGTATGCGGGCGCGCGGCGCCCGCCGCCGGCCAAGGCGTTCGACCAGCAGGGCGGGGTGTTGCACTGCTCGTCGTTTTCCAAGTGCCTGGCGCCGGGCTACCGGGTTGGCTGGGCGGCCGCCGGGCGCTACGCGCCGCAGGTCGAGCGGTTGAAAATGACGACCTCGCTGGCCACGGCCCTGCCGACCCAGCTCGCGCTCGCCGACTACCTCGCCCAGGGGGGCTACGACCGCCACCTTCGCCGCCTGCGCGAGTCGCTTTCGGCGCAGCGCAAGCACGCGCTGCGGCTGATCGAGCGGCACTTTCCGCCCGGCACCCGCACCACCCGTCCCGAGGGCGGCTATTTCATCTGGCTCGAACTGCCGCCCGCGGTCGATGCCCTCGCGCTGCACGACCGCGCCCGCGCCCAGTCCATCAGCACCGCACCCGGCGCGCTGTTTTCGGCCGACCGGCGCTTCACCCACCACCTGCGCCTCAACGTCGGGCACCCCGGCGACGACCGCGTGGACGGGGCCCTGCGCACGTTGGGCGCGTTGGCCACCGAGATGGCGCGCTCGGCTCACTGAGTGCGGTGCCTCAGGGCGCCCGCATCGCCACTCCCTGGCTGGCCGCGACGGGCAGGCCGAACACCGCGTCGAATGCCCAGTTGAAGACGAAGGTGTAGACGAGGAAGAAGATCACCAGCGCCATGTCCATCACCAGCGCTTGCCACAGGCTCACACCAAACCACCAGGCGATCAGCGGCACCAGCATGGCCACCAGCCCGATCTCGAAGCACACCGCGTGCAGCACGCGCCGTTTCACGCTGCGCCCGGTGGTCCCCTGACGCGCTTCCCAACGCTCGAAATACGTGTTGAACACGAGGTTCCACACGACCGCCACCACCGAGGTGGCGATGGCCAGCGTTCCGCTGTCGAACGGGGATTTGCCCGACATCACCATCAAGCCCCAGCCCGCCAGCGCGATGGCCACCGCCTCGTACAGGCCGATGTACACAACGCGTCTCCAGATTCCCTGCACAACACTTCTCCGTGGTTTCGAAGGCCCCACTGTATGTCGACATCACTGATACTAGAAGTCAGCTTCTATCAGATTGACTGACAGATGAACTTCGACTTCGAATCCCTCAAGGTGTTTCTGGCGGTGCTGGATCACGGCTCCTTTTCAGCCGCTGCCCGCTCGTTGGGCAAGGTGCCGTCCGCGGTCAGCATGGCCATTGCCCACCTGGAGGCGGACCTGAACCTGGTGCTGTTTGACCGCAGTGGCCGCGAGCCCAGGCCCACGCCGCAAGCGCTGGCCCTGGTCCCGCAGGCCCGGCTGCTGGCGGAGCAATTGCTCAAGCTGGACACACATGCCCTGTCGCTCACCCAGGGTCTGGAGCCCTGCCTGACCATCGCGGTGGCGCCGGAGTTGCTGGCGGCCACGCCGTGGAGCGCCGCCCTGGTGCAGCTCTCGGCCGAACACCCGCTGCTGGAGGTGGAGGTGCTGGCGGCACCGCAGACCGATGCCCTGGGCATGTTGCACAGCGGGCGCGCCCACGTGGCACTGGTGTTCGAGCGCGCCAGTCTGGATGCGCGCGAGGGCTTTCAGGAGGTCGGCCGCGAGATCCTGGTGGCGGTGGTGGCGCCCACCCATCCGATGCTGCGCGGACGCCAGGCCTCGCGCGGCGTGCGCGAGGACGATCTGGCCGTGCAGCGGCAGATCGTGGTGGCCGGGCGGCACTCGGTGGACGCGGACGAGCGCACCGTGATGTCGCGCCACCAGTGGCGCACCGACACGCCGGTGGCCGCCATGGGCCTGGTGATCGCCGGCCTGGGCTGGGCGTGGTTGCCGCAGGGTTTTGTGCGCTCGCCCCTGGCCGCGGGACTGCTGGTGGAGATTCCGCTGGAGAACTTCAGCAACGTCATGCCGCTGTGGGTCGACGCGGTCTGGCCCAAAGCGCGCCCGCTGGGGGTGGCGGCGCGCCGCTTCCTGGCGTTGCTGGACGGCGTTCGGCGGCAGGGCGAGCCGCCAGGCAAGACCGCCGTGGTCAGGCGCCGGCCAGCGGCGCGCGGGTGATGCGCCGCACCCGGAAGTAAAGCCACAGCGCGATGCTCATGTTGAGCAGGTTGAAGGCGATGCCGTTGAGGAAGGCCGCGTCGTAGCTGCCGGTCAGGTCGTACACCCAGCCCGACATCCAGCCACCCAGCGCCATGCCCACCAGCGTGGCCATGATCACCGCACCCACCCGCGCACCCGCTTCCTTTGGCGCGAAGTACTCGCGCACGATGATGGCGTAGGACGGCACGATGCCGCCCTGGAACAGGCCGAACAGCGCGGCAATCAGGTACAGCGAGACCAGACCGTCGAACGGGATGAACAGCAGCAGCGCCACGCACTGCAGGGCCGAACCCAGCAGCAGTGTTCGGATGCCGCCGATGCGGTCGCAGATCCAGCCCGAGATGAGCCGGCTGGCAATGCCGCAGAACAACATCAGCGACAGCATCTCGGCGCCGCGTGCCGCGCCATAACCCAGGTCGGTGCAATAGGCCACGATGTGGACCTGCGGCATCGACATGGCCACACAACAGCCCACACCGGCCACACACAGCAGGGCCATCGCGTGGTTGGGGTGCAGGCCAAACGGGCGGTTGGTGTCGGGCGCCACTTCGCCCGCGCTCACGGGTGCGGTCACCACCAGCGGCGGGCGCTGGCGCATGAGGTTGGCGAGCAGAAAAATGCCGACGCCGCACACCGCGCCCAGGATCACGTAGGTCTGGCGCCAGCCGATGGTCTCGATGCCCCACTGCACCAGCGGCGGCCACACCGTGCCGGCCACGTAGTTGCCGCTGGCCGCGATGGCCACCGCCATGCCGCGCCGTTTGTTCCACCACAGCGCGGTGTCGGCCAGCAGCGGTGCGAAGGTGGACGAGCTGCCCAGCATGCCCAGCAGCAGCCCGTGCGCCAGACCAAAGGTCCAGATGCTGCCCGAGTTGGCCGCCCAGATGAAACCGCCCGCCACCGCCACCGCGCCCACGCGCAGCACCGGCGTGATGCCGTGGCGATCCGCGAGCTTGCCGGTGAACAGGCCGCCGATGCCCAGGCAAATCATCATCAGCGTGTAGGGCAAGGACGCATCGGCCCGGCCCACGCCGAACTCGGCCTGCACCGCCGGCAGCACCACCGCCACCACGTACATGCCGCTGTTGCCCAGTGTGACCAGCGCCAGCGTGGTCAGCAGGCGGCGCACGGCCACGGGCGAGTCGATCAGGCTGGGGTCGGCGGGGGTGTGCGGCATGGCGGGAGATGCTACGCCGGCTCATGCCGCGCCCATGTCACTCGCGTTTTTCGCACGCGTGGCGCCCGGGCGATCGCAGCGTTGCGTTCGTGAGCGTACAGACCCCATGCGCAGGCTGGTCGATGCTCGGTGCGTGGTCCTCCACAGCGGCGCTTGGCGCCGCCGCACACCACTTCCGTCAACACCGAAAAGGACCTTCCATGAAACCCACCCTGACCCGCACCGCCTTGCTCATCAGCGCCTTGCTCCTGAGCCCGCTGGCCGCTCAAGCCGCCGCACCCACCAAGGCCGAATACGCCGCCGCCAAGACCACCATCAGCGCGGATTACAAGGCCGCCAAGGCCGCCTGTGCCAGCCTGAAAGCCAACGCCAAGGACATCTGCAAAGAAGAAGCCGAAGCCGCCGAGAAAAACGCACGCGCCGAGCTCGAGTTCAGCGCCAGCGGCAAGCCGGCCGATGCCATGAAGGTGCAAACCGTCAAGGCCGACGGTGCTTACGAAGTGGCCAAGGAGCGCTGCGACGACCTGAGCGGCAACGCCAAGGACGTGTGCAACAAGGAAGCCAAGGCGGCCCACGTGGCCGCCATCGCTGCCGCCAAAAGCCCGAAGGCCTCGGTTGAAGACCGTGCCGAGGCCAAGGAAGACGTCAACGAAGCCAAGTACAAGGCCGCCGCCGAGAAGTGCGACACCCTGACCGGTGACGCCAAGACGGCTTGTGTCCAGGCCGCCAAGACCGCCCACGGTCAACGCTGATCGCTGACCCGCCCGGCCTGATTCAGTCGAACAGGTCGGGCTCGCTGCGCACCAGGTCGTTCCAGATGGCCTGGAAGTGCAGCCAGCCGATGTACTCGCTGCCCACGTGCTCGCGGCTGTAGCGCGCGCGCTCGGCGGGCACCAGGCGCGGGGTGGCGCCGCTGGCCATCACGGCCAGCTGCTGCTGGCAGCAACGCTCCAGCGCGATGAACCAGAACGCCGCGGCCTCGATGCTGTGGCGGCTCGCGGTGAACAGGCCGTGGTTCTGGTGGATGGCCGCCTTCACGCCCTTGAACCAGTCGGCCACCTTCAGGCCGGCTTTCACCTCCACCGCCACCTGGCCGGCTTCGTCGCCGATGACCACGTGGTCTTCAAAGAACGCGGCCGCGTCCTGCGAGATCGGCAGCAGCGGCTGGCCCAGCGAGGCGAACGCCGTGCCGTAGACCGTGTGCGCGTGGCACATGGCGACGATGTCGGGGTGCGCCTCGTGCACCGCAGCGTGCAACACAAAGCCGGCGCGGTTGACCGCGTGGCGGCCTTCCACCACCTGCCCCTGGTGGTCCACCAGGATCAGGTTGGACACCTTCACCTGCGCGAAATGCACCGCCATCGGGTTGGTCCAGTACAGGTGCGGGTGCTCCGGGTCGCGGATGGTCAGGTGGCCCGCAAATCCGTAGTCGAAGCCCTGGCGCGCGAACGCACGGCAGGCACCCGCCAGGCGTTCCTTCAGGTACTGGCGCTCCTGCGCCACGTCGTCGAACGTGGGGATGCCGGGGTAGATCAGGCCAGGCTGGTCGGGCTGGTAGATCGACACCTTGGGGTCGGTCAGCGGGTCGTGGCGGTATTCCTTCTGACCCAACGCTGAGAGTTTTTCGAGCACGGCGGACATGGTGTCTCCTCGGGTGGTGATGAGCCGTGATGGTCCTCTCAGGCGCGCGCGTTGACAAACGATGAATGTTCATGGAAGCATGAGCCTGTTTCATCTGAAAGCCCATTGCATGAGGAATCTTCCACCGCTGGCCCGCTTGCGCACCTTCGAGGCCGCCGCGCGCCTGCAGAGCTTTGCGCTCGCCGCCCAGGAGCTGCACCTCACCCCCTCGGCCATCAGCCACCAGATCCGCGACCTGGAGCGGCACTTTGGCCGCGCGCTGTTCGAGCGCCGCCACCGCCAGGTGCAGACCACGCAGGAAGGGCGGCGCCTGTTCGAGAGCCTGGGCCGCCTGTTCGATGCGCTGGAAGCCACCTGCGCCGAGGTGCAACTGCCCACGCACGACGAGGTGCTGGCGGTGCACTGCGCACCCAGCCTGGCGCTCAAGTGGCTGGGTCCGCACCTGCCGTCGTTCGTGGCGCGGCACCCCGCGATCAACATCCGCCTGACCACCGGCGCCGACCCGGTGGACCTCGGTGTGGTGCGCGACATCGATGTGGCGCTGTCCTACGGCGCCGCCCGCCACAAAGCCGGGCTGGACGTGGTCTCGCTCGGCGACGAGCGCATCGCGCCCCTGGTGTCACCCGGCCTGCTGGTGGCCAAAGAGCCCGCGTCCCGGGCCATCCAGCGCCTGACGCTGATCGACTCGCAGCTCAGCCCGGTGGGCTGGGCCGAGTGGTTTGAGCTCAACGGCCTGGCCTTGCCCCAACGCCCCCGGCCCTCGTTCGACCGCGCCGCCATGGCCATCTCGGCCGCCGCTGACGGCATGGGCGTGGCGCTGGAGAGCACGCGTTTGGCGGCGCGCGAGATCGAGCGGGGCGAGCTGGTGGTGCTGGGCGAGCGCAGCCTGCAGAAGATCGTGCGGCCGGTGCACTTTCTGAGCGTGCGCACCACCGACCGGGCGCGCGCGCCGGTGGTGGCGTTTGTGGACTGGGTGCGGGCGCAGACGGCCTGAGCCGGGCGCAGGGTCAGGCAACCAGGCGCAGCGCAGCCGCGGCCACCGGCGGACGCAGCGCAGCAAACAAATTCTTCGGGTCCGTCAGGTCCGGGATCAGCGAGACCGTGGTGCCCATGCCTTGTGCGATGGCGAGTGCGTGCATGAAGCGCAGGGCCGAGTAGTCCTCCAGCGCGAAGCCCACGGAGTCAAACACCGTGATCTGCTCTTCGTTCACACGGCCTGGCGCGCGGCCGGCCAGCACGTCGTGCAGCTCGGTCACCGCAAAGTCGGCCGGCAGCTGCTGGATATCGCCTTCCACGCGCGTTTGCGGCGTGTATTCCACGAACACGCTGGCACGTCGCAGCACCTCGGCGTGCAGCTCGGTCTTGCCAGGGCAGTCGCCGCCCACGCCGTTGATGTGCATGCCCGGTGCCAGCATCTGGGGCGTGACGATGGTGGCGTTGGTCTTGTCGGCCGTGATGGTGGTGACGATGTCGGCGCCGCGCACGGCCTCGGCGGTGCTCTCGCACACCACGATCTCCAGGCCGCTGCCCGCGAGGTTCAAGACCAGTTTGGCGGTGGCGGCGCGGTCCACGTCGAACACGCGCAGCGTGGTGATGCCCACCAGGTGCTGGAAAGCCAGCGCCTGGAACTCGCTCTGCGCGCCGTTGCCGATGAGCGCCATCACGCGGCTGTCGGGTCGGGCCAGCGTTTGTGCGGCCAGCGCCGAGGTGGCGGCGGTGCGCAGCGCGGTGGTGAGCGTGAGTTCGGACAGCAGCAGCGGCGTGCCGG
>NZ_JAOASO010000017.1 GCF_030158645.1 Hydrogenophaga sp.
CCACGTCGCGCAGCAGCATGCGCTGGGCGTGGTTGTTGCCGGCGGCGTCCACCGCTTGCGGCAGGTCGATGATCACGGGGAAGTCGTCGCTGCCGTCTTCGCCCGAATGCGCGAGCAGGATGTTGAACTCCGACAAGTCGCCGTGCACCACGCCCGCGCACAGCATGCGCACCACCTCGCCCACGAGCGTGGCGTGGTGCTGGCGCGCCTGCACGGGCGTGAACGACACGTCGTTGAGGCGGGGCGCTGCGTCGCCGTCGGTATCGGTCACCAGTTCCATGAGCAGCACACCGTCGGCGAAGTTGAAGGGTTGGGGCACGCGCACACCGGCCGCGGCCAGGCGGTAGAGCGCGTCGACCTCGGCGCTTTGCCACGCGGCCTCTTGCGATTCGCGGCCGAACTTCGTGCCCTTGGCCATGGCGCGGGCCTGGCGCGAGTTCTTCACCTTGCGGTTTTCGGTGTAGTCCACCGCCTGGCGGAAGCTGCGGTTGTTCGCTTCCTTGTAGATCTTCGCGCAGCGCGTCTCGTCTCCACAGCGCACCACATAGACCATGGCTTCCTTGCCGCTCATGAGCTGGCGCACCACGGTGTCGATGAGACCCTCTTCAACGAGGGATTGCAGTCGGGGAGGTACTTTCATCGGGCGATTGTGCGCCCGGGCATCAAAGGGGCTTGAGCACGAAGCCGATCACCAGACCCGTGTCGGTCACCGTGATCGCGCCGGGCTGCATGCCCATGGCGTCGGCCATGCGCAGGTCTTGCGGCTGCAGGCGGTGCAACACCACCTCGCGCAGCGACTGCTCGGCCAGCGCGGGGGCGTAGGTGTTGAGCAACTCCACCACACCGGGCTGCAGGCTGGGAAAGCGCAGGCGGTCGATGCGCAACTGGTGGGCGCGCAGCGTGCGGTCGCTGGCCTCGTAGCGCAGGGCAAAGTCCAGGTCGAACGTACCGCGGTGGCTGCGGTTGAGCGCTGGTCCGGCGGCGTCCACCACCATCTCGGCGCGCAGGCGGTTTTGCGCCGGCAGCAGGCTCAGTGTGGGGGGCTGCAGGTCCAGGTTGAGCAGGCCTTGCACCGGGTATCGGAGGGGAAAGCGCTGCGCCACCGAGCGCTGCAGCACAGCGGTCGGCACGGTGACACCGGGCGGTCTGGAGGGTGGATCGTCCGCATCAGGTGATTGGGCCTGAGCCCATGGTCCGAGCGTTCCGCACAAGGCGGCTGAAAAGAAGGTTCTGCGGCGCATAGGCGGGGTGTGAGTCGGGCGCGCGCCGGGCGTTCAGCGCCAATGGTCTCTATTTGTAGAAAACCTCGACCCGACCCTTGAGCTGGATCAGCAGTGGCTGGCCCTTGCGGTCGAGCGTCTTGCCCGAAGGCACCTTCACCCAGCCTTCGCTGATGCAGTACTCGGACACGTCGAAACGCTCCTTGTCGTTGAATCGGATGCCGATGTCGTGCTCGAACACAGCGGGCACGTGGTGCGGACTGCGCACATCGATGGACAGGCGGTCGGGGAGGGTGGGACGGTTGTTGGGGGTGGGTGTCGATTCGGTCATGGGGCGATTGTCGACCAGTTCACGGCACACCCGGTTGCGGGCCGCGCACCGCTTCACTTTCAGGCCCAAACGCCGATACTCAAACACCATGAAACTACAACACAAGGCCTGGGGCTTGATCCTCCTGGCCGTCGCCGTGTGCGCGGGCGGTGCCGTCATGGGCGCGCGCACCGTGGTGCAAGACTCCTTCTCCCGGCTGGAGACAGAGCACGCCGAGCGGGAGGGTGAACGCGCCAAGCGGGTGCTCAACCAGCAGGTTCAGGGCCTGAGCGCCACCACCCAGGACTACGCCTACTGGGCCGACGCCGTGGAGTTTGTCCATGGCAAACGACCCGATTTCATGGTCGACAACTTCGACGTGGACAACATGGGGTCGCTGCGCATTTCGGAGGTGCTGGTGTTCGACCGCCAGGGCCGTGCGGTGGCCACGGTCAAGCGCGAGGACAAGGAGCGCCTGATCAAGCTGACTCCCGAGCGCATTGCACCCTTGCAGACGCTGGCCATGCAGGTCATGGAGCGATCCGACCCCAAGGCGGTGCTGCAGACGCTGCGTGTGGTGGATGGCGAACTGGAGATCGTGATCGCGGCTGCGGTGCGTCAGCCTGACTGGCAAGATGGTGCGGCACAGGGCGTCATGGCCATGGTGCGGCGTTTTGACCAGACCGAGGTGGATCAATTGGGCGACGTGCTGATGATGCCGGCGCGCTTGTCGTTTGAAACGCCTGCGCAATCGGGCGCGCCGTTTTACGTGCAGCGGGTCAACGCCGAGCGGGACGACCTGCACACCGTGCTGCAAGACCACGAAGGTCGTCCGGTGGCGGAGCTGGTCCTCGGGCTGGATCGACACCTGCAGGAGCAAGGTCGGGCGTTGAACGGGCAAGGCATGGTGGTGATCGCCTTGACATCGTTGATGGCCAGCTTGCTGCTGGTGCTGATCCTCGACCGGTTTCTGCTCAAACGGCTGCAACGCCTCTGCACCGACATCGACGTCATCACCCGGAATGGCCCCACGGCAGCACCCCCGGTCCGGGTTCAGGGCGATGACGAAATCAGTTCCCTGGCGCGCGGCGTCAACCAGCTGCTCCAGCGGGTGCAGTCGGACGCACAACAGCAGCGACTGTCCTTCGAGCGTCAAGAGACCATCCAGTCACAGCTGATGCAAAGCCAGAAATCCGAAGCCCTCGGGCGGCTGGCCGGGGGCATCGCGCACGACATCAACAACTCGCTGGCGGCCGTGACCGGTTGGGTGCGGCTCACCATGGAAGACCTGGAGGAGAAGCACCCCGGTCACGAGTCGCTGGGGCAGGCGCTCAAGGCCACGAAATACGCCGATGGCCTGATCCGCCAGCTGCTCGCTTTTGGTCGCAAGACAGCGCCCAAGCTGCAGCGTCTGCACCTGCGCACCCTGGTTGATGACACCCGTCGGCTGGTCGGCTCGGGGCTCACGCGGGAATGCGAGATCGTGGCCATCCACCGCGTGGACCAGGATCTCGTCCAGGGCGATCCCACGCAGCTGCAGCAGGTGCTGGTGAACCTGTTGATCAACGCCGCCGACGCCCTGGACGGCAAAGGGCGCATCGAAGTCACCATCGACGAAGTCGTCCTGCCGGTCGCAGACGCTCGGCGCTTGCCCGCCGACATGGCGAAACTGGTCCAGGGACGCTTTCTGACGATCGAGGTTCGGGACTTCGGACCCGGCATGCCGCCGGAGGTGGCGGACCGTGTCTTCGAGCCCTTCTTCACCACCAAGAGCGTGGGGCGCGGTACCGGGCTGGGCTTGTCGGTGGCCCAGGGCATCACGGCCCACCATGGCGGGTACATCGGCCTGTCCAGCGTGGTGGGCGAGGGCACCCGCTTCTGCCTGTACCTGCCGACCTGCGAGGACAACGGGTCCTCGCTCGCGCTGACACAGCCTTCATCAACAGACCGGCCCAGGCGGGAACTGCTGTTTGTCGATGACGACCAGCTGGTGCGTCAGTCGTGGAGCGCCTTGCTGGAGCGCAAGGGCTGGAACGTGACCCGTGCCCGCGACGGCGAAGAGGCCTGGAGTTACCTGGTGCAGTCGGCCCTGCGTTGGGATGTTGTGCTCACCGATCTGTCGATGCCCCGGCTCGATGGTGTGGGCCTGGGCCGGCGCATCCGTTCCATGGACCAACCGCCGCCGGTGGTGCTGTTGAGCGGCAACCTGGACGAGACCGACGCCGCGGTGCTGAAGGACTTGTTTGCGGCCGCGCTGCGCAAGCCGGTTGAAGCCGGTGATCTGGATGCGTTGCTTGACCGGGTCGTGCGCCAGGCCGCCCAGCCAGCCGCAAAGTCCTGAACCCGGTGGTTCAGTCCTCCAGCACCCGCACCTTCACACCCTTGCCCTTGATGCGCCCGTCGTTCAATCGGCTGGCCACCTGCTGGGCGATGTCCCGGTCCACGGCCACGTAAGTGGACCATTCGTTCACGTTGATCTTGCCCACCTGCTCGCGGGTGTAGCCCAGGTCGGCGGTGA
>NZ_JAOASO010000018.1 GCF_030158645.1 Hydrogenophaga sp.
CTGCAGTTCTGGGGCGGCATGGGCTTCACCTGGGAGAACAAGGTCTCGCGCATGTTCCGCGACGGTCGGCTGGCGTCGATTGGGGGCGGGGCGGACGAGGTGATGCTGGGCATTCTCGCCAAGACGATGGGCATCGCCAAAAGGCCGGTGAAGTGAGCCAGGTCTTTCAGGTGGAACGTCTCGGCGACACCGAACGCTGGACCCTCAACGACCCCACCACGCGCAACGCCCTGAGCGACGCCATGGTGCTCGGCCTCTTTGAGGCCACCCTGCGCGCGCAGCAAGACGACAGCCTGCGACTCATCGTCCTCACCGGCGCGCCCGGCGCCTTCACCGCGGGCGGCAGCTTGGGGCATTTTTCCAGCACCATCGGCCAGCCGCTCCCAACCGGCGAAGACGACCCGCTGATCGCCATGAACCGGGGCTTTGGCGATGTGTTGCACGCGCTGTGTGCGCTGCCGCAGCTGCTGGTGTGCGCGGTGGACGGCGCGGCCATGGGCGGCGGTTTTGGCCTGGTGTGCTGCGCCGATCATGTGATCGCCACCGAGCGCTCGGTGTTCGGCACACCCGAGGTCACGCTGGGTTTGCCGCCGGCGCAGATCGCGCCCTTTGTGTGGATGCGCCTGGGCGAGGCGAAAGCCCGCCAGTGTTTGCTGCAGGGGCTGAGCTTTCGCGCCGAAGCCGCCATGCAACTGGGCCTGGTGGACGAGGTGGCCGACGATGGTGAGCTGGAACAAGGCCTGCAGGAGCGGCTGGTGAGGCTGAGGCGCGCTGCGCCCGGCGCGGTGGCCAGCACCAAACGCCTGCTGCAGCGGTTGCGCGGCGATGTGCCCGATCTGCGTGACGAAGCAGCCATCGCCTTTGCGACCGCGCTGCGCAGCCCCGAAGCTGCCGCAGGCCTGTCTGCGTTTGCCAAGAAGCAGCCCGCCCCCTGGGCCACCAAAAAATGAAACGCCTCCTGATTGCCAACCGCGGCGAGATCGCCCGCCGCGTCATCCGCACCGCGCACGCCATGGGCATCCAGACCGTGGCCGTGTACGCCGACCCGGACCGCGATGCCCTGCACGTGCGGGAGGCCAGCACCGCGTTTGCGCTGGGCGGCACCACCTCGGCCGAGTCCTACCTGCGGGTGGACCGCTTGATCGAAGCCGCGCGCGCCACCGGTGCCGACGCGGTGCACCCGGGTTACGGTTTCCTGAGTGAGAACGCCGACTTCGCGCAGGCCGTGATCGACGCCGGCCTCACCTGGGTCGGCCCGCCGCCCTCGGCCATCCGCGCGCTGGGCAGCAAGTCGGCTGCGAAAGCCCTGGCCGTGGCGCAGGGCGTGCCCTGTCTGCCCGGCTACTTTGGCGCCCACCAGCACGAAGAGACCTTGGTGGCCGAGGCGCAGCGCATCGGCTTTCCGCTGATGGTGAAGGCCGTGGCCGGCGGTGGCGGGCGCGGCATGCGCCTGGTGCTGGACGCTGCGCAACTGCGGCCCGCGCTGCACAGCGCCCGCTCCGAAGCCCTGAGCGGTTTCGGCAATGGCGACCTGCTGATCGAACGCGCGCTGATGCGCCCACGCCACGTGGAGGTGCAGGTGTTCGCCGACGCGCAGGGCCATTGCGTGCACCTGGGCGAGCGCGACTGTTCGGTGCAGCGGCGGCACCAGAAGATCATGGAGGAAGCGCCGAGCCCGGCCGTGTCGCCCGGGCTGCGCGAAGAACTGGGGCGCTGCGCGGTGGCGCTGGCGCAAGCCGCGGGCTATGTGGGGGCCGGGACGGTGGAGTTTCTGCTGGAGGGCTCCGGAGCGTTCTTCCTGATGGAGATGAACACCCGCCTGCAGGTGGAGCACCCGGTCACCGAGGCATTGACCGGTCTGGACCTCGTCGAATGGCAACTGCGCGTCGCCCGCGGTGAGCCACTCCCCCTCACGCAAGAACAGATCACCTTCACAGGCCACGCCATCGAAGTGCGCCTGTGCGCCGAAGACGACCACCACACGCCGCACACCGGCCGCGTGGGCCGCTTCACCGAGCCTCCCATGGTGCGTGGCCTGCGCTTCGACCATGCGCTGGAAACCGGCAGCGAAGTGACGCCGCACTTTGATTCGATGCTGGGCAAGCTCATCGCCCACGCGCCCACCCGCGCCGAGGCCATCGCCCAGCTCGCCCACGCGCTCGACCACACCCAGCTGCTCGGCCTGCCGACCAACCGCGCCTTTCTCGCGGCCTGCCTGCGCCACCCCGTGTTTGTCGCGGGCGAAGCGCTCATCCCGTTTCTCGCCGAGCACGGTGACGAGCTGCGCAGCCAGCTGGCTGCGCAGCGCGCCCCCGGCCAGCCCGCGCTGGTGGTGGCCATGCTCGCGGTGCAGCACGCGGCTGCAGCGCCCGCAGCCAGCCTGGCCGCGCCGTTCAACCGGCCGCTGCGCTTTGGCCTGGACGACGCGGTGTGCAGCCTCGACGTGCAGGAACTCGGGGCGGGGCAGCTGCGCATCAGCCACGGCGAGACGATGCACCGCGCTCATGTCGAAGCGTTGCGCCGCGGCGAACTGCGCGTGGTGCTCGATGTCCGGCAATGGACCGCCTGCGCCGTGGCCACCACAGCCGGGCGCTGGCATGTGCAGGTGCAGGGCGGCGGCGCGACGGTGGACACCTGGCTCACCGAACTGAGCCACCACCCGGCCCAGCGCGCCGGCGGCGCCGACCGTGCGCGCGAACTGCGCGCCCCGTTCAACGGCAAGCTGATCGCCGTGCACGCACAAGCCGGCGCCACCATCGCCAAGGGCGAGCCGCTGCTCGTCATCGAATCCATGAAGCTTGAACACACCCTGGCCGCACCGCGCGACCTGACGGTGGACAGCCTCTCGGTCGCAGCCGGTCAACAGGTGGCACCCGGACAACTGCTCATCACCTTTGCCGCATGAACACGTCGCACGACTTCACTTCCGAGGACCGCACGGCCTTGCTCGATACCGTGCAGCGCTTCGCCACGCAAGCCATTGCGCCCCATGTGAGCGCGTGGGACGAAGCGGGCGAGTTCCCGCGCAGCCTCTACCACCAGGCCGCCGAGCTCGGCCTGCTCGGCCTGGGTTACCCCGAGCACCTGGGCGGCACGCCCGCACCCTGGCGCGTGCGCAACGGCATGTCGCAAACACTCGCGCGTTTCGGCGGCAGCGGCGGCGTGATGGCCAGCCTCTTCACGCACAACATCGGCCTGCCACCGGTGCTGGCGCACGGTACACCCGAGCTGCAGGCCGAGGTGATCCCGCCCGTGCTGCGCGGCGAGCAGATTGCGGCCCTGGGCATCACCGAGCCCGGCGGCGGGTCCGACGTGGCCGCGCTGCGCACCACCGCGCGGCTGGAGGGCGACGAGTACGTGATCGACGGCGAGAAGGTGTTCATCACCTCCGGTATGCGCTGCGACTGGATCACATTGGCGGTCAGGACAGACCAGAACAACAAAGGCGCGGGCGGCATCAGCATGATCGTCGTGCCCTGCCACACCCCCGGCATTTCGCGCACCAGGCTGCACAAGATGGGCTGGCACTGCAGCGACACGGCCCACATCCGGTTCGACGGGGTGCGCGTGCCCGCCCGCTACCGGCTGGGCGCCGAGGGCGCGGGCTTTCGCATGATCATGGGCAACTTCAACGGCGAGCGCCTGGCCATGTCGGCCATGGCGCTCGGCTTTGCGCAGGCCTGTTACGACGAAGCCCTGGCCTGGGCCCGGCAGCGCAGCACCTTCGGCGCACCCCTCATCGAGCGCCAGGTGATCCGCCACAAACTCATGGACATGCAGATGCGCATCCAGTCCACCCAGGCCTGGGTGGACGCGCTCGGTGCGCGGGTGGACGCCGGTGACGACGGTGCCGACTGGGTGGCCAACGTGTGCCTCTTGAAGAACCACGCCACGCAAACCATGCAGCACTGCGCCGACGCCGCCGTGCAGATCCTCGGCGCCATGGGCTACA
>NZ_JAOASO010000019.1 GCF_030158645.1 Hydrogenophaga sp.
CTACCAACCATTGGCGGACGGCCTGTGCATTGCACACAGGCCCGAACCAAGTCGTCTTCTGCAGTCGGGGTCAGAAGACACTCAAAAGCGGGGTCGGCGACCGGGCTTGTGGGTGTGCTCTGAAAGCACAGAAGGCTGGAGGCCCTTTCGGACACTCCAGCCTCGGGGAACGAGCGAATTACTTCAGCTCGGCCTTGGCGCCGGCTTCCACCAGCTTCTTCAGGGCTGCGTCGGCGTCGGCCTTGGCAATGCCTTCTTTCACGTTCTTCGGTGCGCCGTCGACCAAGTCCTTGGCTTCTTTCAGGCCCAGACCGGTGATTTCGCGCACGGCCTTGATGACCGAGACCTTGTTGGCGCCGGCTTCGAGCAGCACGACGTTGAATTCGGTCTTCTCTTCAGCAACAGCAGCAGCACCACCACCACCGGCTGCGGGTGCGGCCATCGCGGCTGCGCTCACGCCAAACTTCTCTTCGATGGCTTTCACCAGGTCGTTGAGTTCCATGACCGTCATGCTGTCCAGCGCGGTCAAAAATGCGTCTTTATCGAATGCCATTTTGATTTCCTAACAATTGGTTGAACGAACGGTGCGCGCCACTCAGGCAGCAGCCGCTTCTTCGGCTGCCACGGGGGCAGCGCCTTCGCCTTTTTTCGCCGCCAGCGCGCCCAGCACAACGGCCGTACGCGACATGGGCGACATCAGCAAGCCACACAGCTGGGCCAGCAACACTTCTTTCGAAGGGATGCTTGCAAGCTGCTTCACGCCATTGACGTCCAGGACTTTGCCGCCGTACACACCGGCGCGAATGACCAACTTGTCGTTGGTTTTCGCGAACTCGGCCACCACTTTCGCGGCGGCCACGGCGTCGACGGAGAAGCCATAGATCAGCGGACCGGTCATCTGGTCGGCGGCCACTTCAAATGCGCTGCCAGCCACCGCACGGCGGGCCAAGGTGTTTTTCAACACACTCAGGCTCACACCATTGCTGCGGGCTGTGACGCGCAGTTTGTCCATGTTCGCGACCGTGATGCCACGGTATTCCGCCATCACGAGCGTTTGAGCTTTTGCGGCGAGGCTGGTCACTTCGGAAATGACCGCTTCTTTCTCACTGCGATTCAGACTCAAGGTCTACTCCTTAAATGTGCCTTCGGTCCAACGACCTGAGACACGCCTCATTGCAGCGATCAACTGTTTCGGAACGGATTCCATCTGCAGCGGGATCGCCATCTGCGTTGGCTTGTCACAATTAAGTCGGACCGCATTCCGAAGAACTTGATCCGACACCAACGGTCTTGGATGGCCCCGGGAGTCGGTCATCACAACCGGCCCCTGGGCCCACCACACCCGGGCAACCTGCGTTGCCCGAATTCTTTCTCGCGATTACGCCGAGATGGATTGCATGTCCACGCGAACGCCGACACCCATGGTCGACGACACCGCCACCTTGCGCAGGTACACACCCTTGCTGGTTGCTGGCTTGGCCTTGGTCAGAGCGTCGAGCAACGCCACCAGGTTGCCCTGGAGCTTGTCGGCCTCAAACGAACGGCGGCCGATGGTGCCGTGCACGATGCCGGCCTTGTCGACGCGGAACTGCACCTGACCGGCCTTGGCGTTGTTGACCGCGGTCGCGACATCGGGCGTCACGGTGCCGACCTTCGGGTTCGGCATCAGGCCGCGCGGGCCGAGGATCTGGCCCAGCGTACCGACGACGCGCATCGTGTCCGGCGAGGCGATCACGACGTCGAAGTTGATGTTGCCGGCCTTGATCTGCTCGGCCAGGTCGTCCATGCCGACCACATCGGCCCCGGCGGCCTTGGCCTCTTCGGCCTTGGCGCCCTGGGCGAACACGGCGACGCGCTTGGTCTTGCCGGTGCCGTTGGGCATCACGACGGCGCCACGCACCACCTGGTCGGACTTCTTCGCGTCCACGCCGAGCTGGATGGCCACGTCGATGGATTCGTCAAATTTGGCGTTCGCGCATTCCTTGATGATGGCGATGGCTTCGGTCAGGGCGTACAGCTTGTTGCTGTCGACCTTGCCTTCGAAGGCTTTCTGTTTTTTGGTCAGCTTGGCCATTTACACGCCCTCCACAATCACGCCCATCGAGCGGGCCGAACCGGCGATGGTGCGCACAGCAGCGTCCACATCGGCAGCGGTCATGTCTTTCATCTTGGTCTTGGCGATCTCTTCGAGCTGTGCGCGCGTGATCTTGCCGACCTTGTTCTTGTTGGGCACCGAAGAGCCCTTGTCGAGCTTGATTGCCTTCTTGATCAAGGTGGTCGCCGGTGGCGTCTTGATGATGAAGGTGAAGCTCTTGTCCGCGTACGCCGTGATCACCACGGGCAGCGGCAGACCTGGCTCAACGCCCTGGGTCTGGGCGTTGAACGCCTTGCAGAACTCCATGATGTTCAGGCCGCGCTGACCCAGTGCCGGGCCGATCGGAGGGGAAGGGTTGGCCTTGCCAGCTGGGACTTGCAGCTTGACGAAGCCGACGATTTTTTTCGCCATTTTTTAGCTCCTGCGAGTGCAGACGGTTGCCACGGTGGACAACCTCCTCGCGGTTGGGGACCCGGAAAACTTCAACAGCGCTGGCGTCGGGCCGACCCGCCAGCACCTGGAACCGTCAGGTTTTTTCGACCTGGCTGAATTCGAGTTCGACGGGTGTGGCGCGACCGAAAATGGTCACCGACACGCGCATCTTGTTCTTCTCGTAGTTGACTTCTTCGACCGTGCCATTGAAGTCGGTGAAGGGGCCTTCCTTCACACGCACGTACTCACCCACCACGAACTCCACCTTGTGGCGGGGCTTGTCGGTGCCTTCCTGCATCTGGTTGACGATCTTCTGGACGTCTTCCTCGGAGATCGGCGCCGGGCGGTTCTTCGCGCCACCCACAAAGCCGGTGACCTTGTTGGTGTGCTTGACCAGATGCCAGGTGTCGTCGTCCATCACCATTTCCACCAGCACGTAGCCAGGGAAAAACTTGCGCTCGGTGGTGCGGCGCTGGCCGTTCTTCATCTCGACCACCTCTTCGGTGGGCACGAGGATGCGGCCGAACTTGTCTTGCATGCCGGCGCGCGTGATGCGTTCGACGATGTTGCGCTCAGCGGCCTTCTCCATGCCCGAATAGGCGTGGACGACGTACCAGCGCATGCCTTCGGCGGCCACGCCGTCGGTCACGGGACTGTTTTGCTCGGTCATTTATTTTCTCCAGCCCAGAATCAGGTCGTAGAACAGCCATTCGACCGTCTTGTCGGTGAGCCACAGAAAGAGCGACATCACGAGCACGAAGGCGAACACATAAGCCGTCATCTGGATCGCTTCCTTGCGGGCGGGCCAGACAACCTTCTTCACTTCACGCCAGGAGTCGCGGCCAAAGGCCACCAACTGCTTGCCCGACTCGGACACGCCGAACACCACCACGGCCGCACCCAGCAACACGATCAGCGCAACCCACTGCACCAGCGCACCCCGGGACGACAACAAATAGAAGGCGACAAACGAGCCCAACAGCAGCGCAATGGCAGCCGCCAGCTTGGCCTTGTCGGCGCCGGTGTGGACGGTTTGTACTTCGGAGGTGGCCATGAAAATCCAGACAAAACTTTTCAAAAAACGCGCTCAAAAACCCGAAAGCTTGAGACACGCAAGCCCACCAGAGGTCTTGACGACTTCGGTGGGCTTGTCAACCACTCAACAGCTCCGGGCCGGACTCCGGTTTTCCCTGTTGGGTGGCAGGGGCAGTAGGAATCGAACCTACAACCTTCGGTTTTGGAGACCGACGCTCTGCCAATTGAGCTATACCCCTACTGGCGATGCCCCTGAGGGCTGTTAATCAGTTGAGGTCAGAGCACATCGCCACGCGATTCATCCGACCCGAAAAACCCCTTACGCGATGATTTTGGCAACGACGCCGGCGCCGACGGTGCGGCCACCTTCGC
>NZ_JAOASO010000020.1 GCF_030158645.1 Hydrogenophaga sp.
TTCTATGAACCTGACGATCAGCGGTCACCACCTTGAGGTCACACCCGCCCTGCGCGGTTACGTCACCAGCAAACTCGAACGCATATCCCGACACTTCGACCAGGTGGTCGACATGAAGGTGCTGCTGACGGTGGACAACCTGAAGGAGAAAGACCTGCGGCAGAAAGCGGAGTGCAACATTCACGTCAAGGGGCGCGACCTGTTTGCCGAAAGCGCACATGCCGATCTGTACGCCGCTGTGGACGACCTGGCCGACAAACTCGACCGACAGGTGCTGCGCTACAAGGACAAGGCGCAGGACCACCACCACGACTCGGTCAAGCGTTTGATGTGATGAATGTCACGGGCTGCGGCCCGTGCGGGAAAACCCGATGCTGCGCTGCAGCAAGCCGCTTGAGAAGTCAAGCGGCTTTTTTGTGCCTCCAGTCTAGCCAACACCGCTCAACTGGTCATAATTTGCGCTCCAAGAGGGCCCACATGAACCGACTATCTGTCATATTGCCTGCCGCGCAAGTGCTCGTCAGCGTGGACGCGACCAGCAAGAAACGCGCGTTTGAAGAAGCAGGTCTGCTCTTCGAGACCCTTCACGGACTCAACCGGGCGCTCATCACCGACAGCCTGTTTGCCCGCGAGCGCCTGGGCTCGACCGGACTCGGCCACGGGGTGGCAATTCCCCACGGACGCATCAAAGGCCTCAAGCAACCGCTGGCTGCCGTCTTTCAGCTGGCCAACCCGATCGGCTTCGACGCGCCCGACGAGCAGCCGGTGCAACTGATGATTTTTTTGCTGGTGCCCGAGGCGGCCACGCAGAAGCACCTGGAAATCCTGTCGGAAATCGCCGAGCTGCTCAGCGACAGCGGCCTTCGTGAGCAGATGAAAACCTCTGCGGATGCCGTCGCACTGCACAAACAGATCACGTCGTGGCAGTCCGCTCACGCTGCGGCCTGACATCTTGCGCCCTCACGCTGAACCATTGCACAGGTCGCTGCCCACCGAGTGGGCTGACCATCCTTGGGGCGGCCCGGCGGCTGATCGCTTGCTTTGAAACCCACCGTCGTTAGCGCCGATGTTCTCTTTGAGGACCATCGCGACGCCCTGAAGTGGCAGTGGATCGCCGGGCTCGGGGCTTCCGAGCGGCGGTTTGACGAAGTGGCCATCCGGGCAGCGCGTTCGGGAGCCGACCTCGTTGGTTATCTCAACTACATCCACCCGTACCGGGTGCAGGTGTTCGGCGAACGGGAAGTCGCCTACCTCACGAGTCCGAACGAAGAGGACAACAAACGCCGCGTGGCGCGCATCGTCACGCTGGAGCCACCGGTGCTGGTGGTGGCCGATGGCCAGACCGCGCCCGATGCGCTCACCGCCATGTGCGAGCGCGCGCAGATCCCGATGTTCTCCACGCACGAGTCGGCGGCGTTCGTCATCGACGTGCTGCGGGCGTACCTCTCGCGCCATTTCGCCGACCGCGCGTCCATGCACGGCGTGTTCATGGACATCCTCGGCATGGGCGTGATGATCACGGGTGAGTCGGGCCTGGGCAAAAGCGAACTCGGGCTCGAACTCATCTCGCGTGGCCATGGCCTGGTGGCCGATGACGCGGTGGACCTGTACCGCATCAACCAGACCAGCATCGAAGGCCGCTGTCCTGAACTGTTGCAAAACCTGCTCGAGGTGCGCGGCATCGGACTGCTCGACATCAAGGCGATCTTCGGCGAGACCGCGGTGCGGCGCAAGATGCGCCTTTCGCTCATCGTGCACCTGGTGCGCCGCGAGACCATGGAGCGTGACTACGAACGCATGCCCCACGAACCGCTGTACCAGGATGTGCTGGGGGTGCCGGTTCGCAAGGCGGTGATTCAGGTGGTGGCGGGACGCAACATTGCGGTGTTGGTGGAAGCCGCCGTGCGCAACACCATCCTGCAGTTGCGCGGCATCGACACCTACCAGGAGTTCGTGTCACGCCACCGCGCAGCCATGTCGCGCGGAGAGTGAGCCCCTCAGGCCCGGTGTGAGTGGCCCTTGTGCGGGCAGTCGGTCTTGGTGCAATTGGCGTAAAGCGAGAGGGCGTGTTCCTGCAGCACGAAGCCCCGCGTCTTGGCCACCATCTGCTGGCGCTTTTCGATCTCGGCGTCGAAGAACTCTTCCACACGACCGCAGTCCAGACAGACCAGATGATCGTGGTGCTGGCCTTCGTTGAGTTCGTACACCGCCTTGCCCGACTCGAAGTTGCTGCGCGTGAGCAGGCCCGCTTGTTCAAACTGCATCAGCACGCGGTAGACCGTGGCCAGCCCGATGTCGGAGCGTTCTTCAAGCAACACGCGGAACACGTCCTCGGCCGTCATGTGGCGCTGCTTGGCGTTCTGAAACACCTCCAGGATCTTGAGCCGGGGCAGGGTGGCTTTCAGCCCGGTGTTCTTGAGTTCTTCGATGTTGGTCATGGCGGTGGGCGCGCGGCGTGTTGGATCGGGCGGGCGGGTGCGGTTGCGGTGTCTTCGGGCCCCAAGACTACAATGAAAGGATCATATCGTCAGCGTCTGGCGCACGCTGTTCAACTGCTTCGGCCGTGCCTGCGCGCACGCCCCTTCCACGGTCAGACCCATGCTCCACCACACTCCCGATCGTCCCCCCCTGCCCACCTCCGGCCAGCGACAGAACCGCCTTGGGCGATGGGTGGGTGTGCTTGCCGCGCTGACGGTCCTGTCGGCGTGCTCCAGCGTCACCAACCGCATGCCCAGCGTCACCAGCCTCGTGACGCCGTACAAGATCGACATCCTCCAGGGCAATGTGGTCACGCGGGAGCAGGCGGCGGCTTTGCAGCCGGGCATGACCCGCGCCCAGGTGCGCGACATCCTGGGCTCGCCGCTGCTGGCCAGCGTCTTCCACGCCGACCGCTGGGACTACGTGTTCACATTCCGCCGCCAGGGTCAGGAGCCGCAGCAGCGCCGCCTGACCGCATTCTTCAAGTCCGATGTGCTCGAAAGGTTCGAGGCCGACGCCTTGCCCACCGAGGCCGAATTCGTGGCTTCGCTCGACGCGGGCCGCAAGTTCGGCAAGGTGCCGCCGCTGCAGGCCACCGAGGCCCAGCTCAAGACCTTTGACGATCGCAACAAGACCACGGCGCCGGTGGAACCTGTTGCGCCCGCGGCTGCGCCCGCCGCCAGCTACCCACCCCTGGAGACACCGGGGACCGCCCGATGAGCAGCGCAGCGGGCTTGCACCGTGTGTGCGTGGCGGGCGCCAGCGGCCGCATGGGTCAGATGCTGGTGGAGGCCGTGCGCAGCAGTGGCGACTGCCAGCTGACCGGCGCGCTCGACATCCCAGGCAGCCCCATGCTGGGTCAGGACGCTGCCGGGTTTGCTGGCCAGGCCAGTGGCGTGCTGATCACCGCCGACCTCGCCCAGGGCTTGCGCGGCGGCCAGGTGTTGATCGACTTCACCCGCCCCGAAGGCACGCTGGCGCATCTGCGCGACTGCGTGAAACACGGCGTGAATGCCGTCATCGGCACCACCGGTTTCAGTGACGCACAGAAAGCCGAGATCGCCGAGGCGGCGAAGTCCATTGCCATCGTGATGGCACCCAACATGAGCGTGGGGGTGAACGTCACGCTCAAGTTGCTGGAGATGGCGGCCAAGGCCCTGGCCACCGGTTACGACATCGAGATCATCGAAGCGCACCACCGCCACAAGGTGGACGCGCCCAGCGGCACCGCGCTCAAGATGGGTGAGGTGATCGCCGACGCGTTGGGCCGCGATCTGAAGGATTGCGCGGTCTATGCGCGCGAAGGCGTGACCGGCGAGCGCGACCCCTCCAGCATCGGATTCGCCACCATCCGCGGTGGCGACATCGTGGGCGACCACACCGTGCTGTTCGCCGGCACCGGCGAGCGCATCGAGATCA
>NZ_JAOASO010000021.1 GCF_030158645.1 Hydrogenophaga sp.
ATGCGGCCACCTCGGGGTGTGTGGATGAACACCGCGCAGCTCACGCGGATGCCGCCCATGGCCTGCGAAGCCGAGGCCGTGGAGCGTGAATGCGCCCGCGCCGCGGCCGACCTGATCCACGCGCGCCAGACCGTGTTGCCCAAGCGCCTGCTGGCACCCGGCCCCGACGCCGACCAGCTGAAGGCCCTGCTGGGTGCCGCCGCTGCCGCGCCCGACCACGGGCAGCTGCTGCCCTGGCGTTTCGTGATCGTGCCGCGCAGCGAACGCAGCTCGCTGGCCGAGGTGTTCGCGCAGGCCCTGCGCGAGCGCGACGCCAGCGCCACGACCGAGCAGCTCGACCAGGCGCGCGAGAAAGCGCACCGCGCGCCTTTGCTGCTGCTGGTGGTGGTGGACGGGCAGCGCGGTGACCCCGCGGTGGACCTGGCCGAGCGCATCCTCTCGGCCGGCTGCGCGGTGCAGAACATGCTGCTCATGGCCACCGCCATGGGCTATGGCTCGGCGCTCACGAGTGGCAAGGCGCTCGGCTCCCAGGCCCTGCGCCAGCGCTTCGATCTCGCCGCAGGCGAACAGGCCCTGTGTTTCCTGAGCGTGGGCACGGTGGCAGCGCGCCGGCCCGCGCGCACACGCCCCACCGTGGCCGACTACTGCAGCACGCTGGGCCCCGCACCAGCACGCACACCTTGAACCTGGAGAACCCGTGAACATTCAAACCTTTGACGACCTGCTGAGCGCGGCGCGCCTGCAACCCCTGCCGCAGCGCCTGCTGTTCGTGTTCGCCGGCGTCGAGCTGCCCGACGACGCCACGCCGGCCCAGCGCCTCGAGTTCGAGCGCGGCGAGGGCGGCGCGCTGGTGCCGCAGATGTGCGTGGACAAGGGGCTGGACGAGCTCCACTCGTTCGACCAGCTGGTGCAGGAGGCCCAGGCCTTTGGCCAGCCCTGGGGGATGGTGTTCGCCGCTGCGCTCGCGGGCACGCCGGGCCGCCAGCCCGGGAGCGCCGAAGCCGAACAACCGCTGCAGGACATGGTGGAAGCGATTCGCCAGGGGCAGCTGCACGCCTTCATTCCGTTCGACCCGCAAGGCCAGGCTGTGGCCCTGGGATGAGATGGCCAGCTCGATCCCGCTGACTTCCATCACCTTGCCGGGACACCGCGCACCCGCAGCCGGATTCGAGGCGCCGTTCGAGATGCTGGGCGTCTGCCACGAGCGTGTCGAGCGCATGCTGACCTTGCTGGCCCGGCTGCAGCAACACGTGCTGGTGCGCGGCTGGGACGAGAGCGTGGCCAGCGCCGCGCGCGACGTGATGCGGTACTTCGACCAGGCCGCGCCGCTGCACCACGAAGACGAGGAGCGCCATGTGTTCCCGCCCTTGCTGGCAGGCGGCGACGAGGCCTTGCGCCGGGTGGTGCTGGGCCTGCAGCAGGACCACCGCGACATGGAAGCGGCCTGGGTGGCCGCACGGGCGGCGCTGGCCTCGGTGACACAGGCGCCACCCGCGGGCTGGGCCCATTTCAGTCCGCCCGAAGAGGCCACGCTCGCCGGCTTCACCCGGCTGTACGACCGCCACCTGCACGAGGAGGACGGTCTGGTCTACCCGGCCGCGTTGGCGCAGCTGTCCCCCGACGCGTTGGAGGCGATGAGCGCCGACATGATGCGCCGGCGAGGGCTGGAGCCGGGCTGAACGTCAGGCTTTCGGACCGATCGTCAGCGCGACACTGCCCACACCCTCCACCGAGCCGGTGATCTGGTCACCCGGCAGCACCGCGCCCACGCCTTCGGGCGTACCGGTGTAGATCAGATCGCCCGGTTGCAGGTGGTAGAAGAGCGAGAGGTCCGCAATGATTTCGCGGATGTTCCAGATCAGCTTGTCCACGTCGGACTTCTGCTTCACCGCGCCGTTGACCGAGAGCTCGATGTTGCCTCGCTCGATCACCACGCCGGGCATGGGCACGATCTCGCTGCACACCGACGAATGCTCCACGTCCTTGCCCAGGTCCCAGGGGCGGCCCTTGTCGCGCGCCACCAGCTGCAGGTCGCGCCGCGTCATGTCCAGGCCGGCGGCGTAGCCGTAGATGATGGTGTGCGTGTCTTCCGCCTTCACCCGAAAGCCCGGCTGGCCGATGGCCAGCACGAGTTCCATCTCGAAGTGGTAGTTGGCGGTTTCGCTCGGGTAGGGCGTGGTCGCGCCCGAGAGCGCAAGGGTTTGCGGTGCCTTGGTGAAGTAGAACGGCCGCTCGACCGACTTGTCGACCGGCTTGCCCATTTCCACCGCGTGCGCGTGGTAGTTGCGGCCGACGAAGAACAGGCGGTTGACGGGAAACAGCTCGGCATGGCCGCGCACGGGAACGGACGCGACAGGGGGTGGGGGGAAGAGGTAAATGGTCATGGCAGGGCTCAAGGCATGGAAGGTTGGTTGTCGGGGCGCACTTCGTACACGCCGAGCTTGCGGTGCAGCGGCGATTCGTCGGCGATGAAGAGGAAGGCCGGCGCGCTGGCCGACGCGTTGGTGAGCGTGGTGGTGGTGTAGCCGGGGATGCAGCAGGTGTCGGCGGCCACCAGGTCGAAGCCCTTGGCGTCGGTGGTCACGCGCGCCGCGCCTTCGATCACGTGGTACATCGCTGCGGGTGAACGCGCGGGCAACTGCAGCGTCTGGCCAGGGCGCAGCATCAGCGCGTGAAAGCCGAGGATGTTCTCCACGTCTTCACCGGTCTCGGGGTTCACATAGGTCAGCTGCACCGCGTCCACATCGGGCCGGTCGGCGGCGAGTGATTCAAGAGCGGCTTTCGCGTCGGCCCAGGGGTAACGCAGCATGGGGTAGCGCTTGCCGCTGCGGCCGAACACGGGCGTGGGCACCACGCCGGCCCGGGCGTAGGCGCGGTCACCCCGGCCCGGTTTGGTGTCCTGCCGCGCGCCGTTGAGGTGGTAGCTCACCTCGAGGTAGTAGGCCAGCGGCAAATCCAGCACGTCGAGCCAGATCACCGGCTCGTCGCCGTCGTGGCCGTGTTCGTGCCACAGGCCGGTGGGCGTGAGGATCAGGTCGCCCCGGCTCATGGGGCAGCGTTCGCCGTCCACCGTGGTCCAGGCGCCTTCGCCTTCGACCACCATGCGCACCGCGTTGGGCGTGTGGCGGTGGCTGGGTGCCCACTCGCCGGGCATCAGCAGCTGCATGCCGAGGTACATGGCGGCGCTGGCCTGCATCTTCTCCAGCGTGTGGCCCGGGTTGGCCAGCACCAGCACGCGGCGCTCGGCCTTCTCGATGGGCGTGAGCTCACCGGCCTTGAGCAGCAGCGGTTTGATGGTCTTGTAGGGCCAGTGCGTGGCCTGTGTCTGGCGCGTGGGAATGGTGGGTGGCAGCACACCGCGCAGGCTGGGCCACAGCGGCACCAGGTTGAGCGCGCGCAGCTCGGCCACGTAGTCGGCGGGCAGGTCTTCGAGTCGTCCGAGGTCGTTCATGGTGTCTCCGGGTGTTCAGTGGGTGGCCAGGCAGTTCTGCACGTTCCAGCCGTACAGCCATTCCATCGCATCGTAGAAGCGCTCCGGCGTTCGGCCCCTCCACAGGTCGTTGCGCACCAGGCGCTCCACGCCCTTGGCGTGGTAAATGCGGCCCATTTCGCGCGAGCTCAGCACGATGCGCGCGGTGCGCGCCACGCGCGAGCGCTGGTAGAGGTCGAAGGCCTTTTCAATGTTGTTGCCGTGCACGCGCAAGGCCTCGCCCAACGTCACCGCGTCCTCGATGGCCATGCACGCGCCTTGCGCCATGTACTGCGTGGTCGGGTGGGCGGCGTCGCCCAGCAACGTGACGCGGCCAAAGCTCCACTGGCCGATGGGCTCGCGGTCGGCCGTGGCCCAGCGCTTCCA
>NZ_JAOASO010000022.1 GCF_030158645.1 Hydrogenophaga sp.
GGGCCCGAAGAAGACCCTCGCCGGTCGATGGACCCAACGCGCGGACGGCTTCCGATCAACTCCCGTGAGATCTACCCCGCCGGACGGGCCGTTTGGTCGAAAGCCGACACTCACCCGCGCGCCGGATGTCGAACGGCCCGACTTCACAGCCGATCAGCGGCGAGACCGCGATGATCCCGGTTGCCTCCTCGAGCGGTGCGGCCTTGTGCCTCTTATCGGGCGCGAGGCTTTGCGTGCTGATAGGTTGCCTTTTCCATCTCAAGGAAGCCCGCTACCGAGGTCGGATCGGCGAACGGGAAGATCTGGGTCGCCCAATACCCGCCGATGCCGTTCGCGCGATCGATCCAGTAGTACAGGTTAGCGAGGCCGGCCCATGCGAGCGCACCAGCCGGCCGACCCGTGGGTGCTTCTTCCTCGTTGATCATGAACGTGAGTGCCCAGGTCTTGGGCATGCCGGGGAAGAACTCGGCGTCATTGGACAGCCGTGGCCTCGATACGGGCAGGATGGACGCCGCCGTCTTGGTCGCATCGACGCCGGGCAGCATCTTCACGTGCATGCCCTTGGGCAAATGATTGCGGGATGCCATCTCGACTGTTTCCGGTCGCAGGATCTGCTCTCCGCTGTCGCTGCGTCCGTCGTTGAGCCACATGCGGATGAACTTCACATAGTCCGACGCGGTCCCGTAGAGGCCGTGCCCTCCCATGTGGACCTCCGGATCCTGCGGCAAAGTCACCCCGTTGAGCGGAACAAGCGAACCATCGCGATCCTCGCGCGCGTGAATCGTTGCTTGCCGGGACTGCATGGAGGGGGTCATCGTGAAGGCGGTGTCGGCCATCCCGAGTGGACCGAGAACCCTCGATTGCATGACCTCGCCGAGCCGCTTGCCCGTAATGCCCTCGAGCACCATGCCGGCCCAATCGATGTTGCTCCCGTAGGACCACTGCTCGCCCGGATCAAACAGAAGTGGCGTCTTGATCGACTTCCACGACGCGTCGACCACCCAGGGCTGACCCTGCTCGTTGGCGAGGCGGGTGTACGTCTCGTTGAAGAAGTCGTAGCTGAAGCCGGCTGTGTGCGTGAGCAGGTGACGTGTCGTGATGTCGCGCTTCGGTGGGCGCAGCCTGGGTTGCCCGTCCTTGCCAAAGCCCTCGATGACCATGATGTCGGCAAGTTGGGTCGCGTACTCCTTCGCAGGCGCGTCGAGGTCGAGAAGACCCTCTTCCACCAGTTGCAAGCAAGCCGTTCCTGCGATGGCCTTGGTGGTCGAAAATATCGCGCACACGGTGTCGGGTTCAAACGACTCGCCGGTTCCGGTGTTGCGGACACCGCGCGCGCCTTCGTAGATCGTGCCGCGGCGGTCAGTCACCGCCGCCGATACCCCGGGCACGCGGGGTGTGCCTGTCGTCACGCCATCGAGAACGGCGTCGATTGCCTTAGTCAGTTCGGTCATTGTTGTCTCCGTGTTGTTGAACTACCGCCACATGCCAAGTGCCGGAGCGCGGAACGTCGGCGTGAGGTCGGAACGATGACCCCGCCCAACCCGTCTCCGGCGGCGACGTGTGGCAACGAGAAGATAGCAACACGCTGGGTGGCCAGTAACCGCCGACCGGCGCGCCTGGAGGGACCGAATCCCGCCATTTGGCGGTTGAGACTAGCGACTGGTGGGCGGTGGCAGGTCCAGCGCCGACGAATGCCGAACGCGCCAGGCGAGGAAGGCGAGGCCGACGCGGGTTCGGCCGATGCCGTCGAGTGGGTCGAACGACAGCAAGTCGCGAATGGTCTCCAGTCTCGCCTGCATCGTGCTGTGGTGGACACCGGCAATGCGAGATGCGTCACGGATAGACGCGGAGCGAAGCAGCGCATCCAGAGTTCGCACGGCCCACGGATGCTGCATGACGCCTTCGAGTTCCTCGACATCGAGCAACGGTCTATCGACCGAGCACTGGGCGAGCAGATCGATGAGACCGCCATAGTCGTCTGCGACGACAACGGGCACATCGGGCACAGCGCACAGACGCAAGCTCACGAGTGCTGTCGCCAGCGATCGGTGGAGGTCGTCGATCCCCGCCGCCACCCCGATCCCGCAGGGGCTGGCGTCGATGTGTTTCACCTCGGCGCGCAGTAAGCACACGTGCAGCGGACCGTAGCGGGTGTTGACGACGTCTTCCAGCAGGTCGCGGTGTTGCTTCCATGTCGCGAAGAGCGGCAAGGTGGCAACGCGGTACTTCAAGTGCGGCGCCAATCCGAGTTTGGCAGCAGTAGCGTGGCGATGCTCCACGTCAACGTTGACGTCGAGCAGATCGCCGAGTCGACGCAATGGATCTTCCGCCTGGTGCCCGCTGCGGATGGCCAGCGCAAGTGCGAGGCGCTCGAGGACCATCGCATCGTTCACATGGGCTGGCCCCTGCCGCTCCAGCCACACGGTCATGCCGTTTGCTTCCAGGGAGCCTTCTCTCGGCGCTGCGGCGCTGCCCTTCAGGGTCTGCCCGTCCGGTGCGACGCGGAGCGTGCGCTCTGATTGATGCCCGGCGAACCCCGCTACACAGCCCGAGAGCGAGGCTGCTGCCCCGAGCAGCCCCTGGATGTTGACGCCACCTCGAACCAATTCGTCGAAGCACGCGATGATCCTCAACGCCAGGCTGGCGTTGGGGTCAAGGGCCTTCAGTCGAGCCAGCAGTTCCTGCATACAGTCCTCAATCGCCCAACACGCGTGACATCCATCCACTGCGCGTGGCGATCATTCCACGTGACAGTGCGGTATGCGGCGCGAAGATGTCGAACGCATGGAACCCACCCGGCCACACGTGAAGCTCGGCCTGCCCGCCGGCATTCCACAGGGCGTCCGCATAGGCCACGGTTTCGTCGCGAAATATCTCGGCGCTACCGACGTCGAGAAACGCGGGTGGTAGGTCGCAAAGCTCAGTTGCACGAGCCGGCGCGGCATACGGCGACACATCCGGACCACCGCGCGCTTCGCCAAGCAGCGCGCCCCAGCCGGTCTCGTTGCTCACGCGATCCCAGACGCCGATGCCATCGAACTGAAGCGTGGACTTCGTGATGCCGCGGTCGTCCAGCATGGGGTAGTCGAGCAGCTGACCGCACAGGCGGGGACCGCCCCTATCGCGCGCCGCGAGGGCTGCACCGGCCGCCAAACCTCCCCCTGCGCTGGCGCCCGCGATCAGCAGGCGATCGAGGCGCACGCCGAGCGACTCCGCATGCAATGCCATCCATTCCAGTGCCGCGTAAACATCTTCCCGCGGATAAGGATCGCGATACTCTGGCGCCAGGCGGTACTCGATCGACACGAGCACGACGCCCAGCTGTTCGACGAAATCGATCATCCGGTCCAACCCACTGAACCGATCGCCGAACATCAGACCCCCGGAATGCACGAAAAGCACACCGGGGCGCTGCCCGGAGGCACGCTCGTGACGGAAGACGGACGCCTTGAGAGGGTGACCCTCGTAACCCTCGAAGACGCGTTCCTCGCAGCGGATGTTTCGCCCGCCGATCAGCGTTTCGAGAGGCGGCCCTGCGTAGGACACCCGCATGAAGTCGATCAGGTCGCTGGTCACAGTCGGCGGGAACATTCCGCCCACGATCGCCAAGCCTGCGCGCAGTTCAGGATCAAAGGTCGGTCGGTCGAGCCGCGCTTGTCGGCCCACCCCCTCGACCACCCCCTGGGTGAGCTCCTTCATCTCGAGTTCCTTCACGAACGTCTGCTTGTGGCTAAGTCACGCTGAAGATTGAGCGCGCCTCTTTGAGTGAAAACCTAAATTACCTGTTTAGGAGAGAGGATTCTCCGGCACTTCCCGAAGGACCGGTTGTGGCCGAT
>NZ_JAOASO010000023.1 GCF_030158645.1 Hydrogenophaga sp.
GCGCGGCCAGAAACAGGCCGTTCTGGGCGTCGCCAAAGGCGGTCTTGCCCTGGAGCTGGTGCACCAGCTCGTCGGCCAGGGCGGTGCGGGGGTAGGCGATCATGTTTATCTCATTTTATGTTGACTTTGATAATTTATCGAAATCGAAATAAAAGTCAATAAAAGAGTGCCCTGCAGCGTCACACCAGCCGGATGCGCCCGGTCAGCAGGGCCTGGGCCATGCCTTGTTTGAGCTGGCGGGCTTTGGTCAGGCGGACTTCGAGGGCAGAGATCTCAGTGTCCATGTCGGACAGGATGGTGGCGATGGCGGTTTGCTCTGCGATCTCGGGAGCTCGCACAGATATTTGAGCCAAGGCGGCTGCGCTGATGTGAACAACCGCGTCCCCTTGACCTTTGCTGGCCTTTTGCCGGTTGACTTCAGCGGCATTGAGCGCGTAGCCAAGAAATCGCGAATCGGAAGCCCTTGGCCGCAAGATCACGATATCGCTGCCGGCATAGGCCTCAAAGTCATCCAGAAACGCGACGCACTTGCCGATGTCTTCTTTCGTTTCGCCAGACCCGGCGAACAGAATGTCCCCTTGTCGCAAAGGTGTAGCTGTTGCAGCGACAGCTGGAGAAATTCCAGACTCGAAAGACCGAACGTGGTCTGTGTGGGTCGTGTAAATCTCACCGTAGCGAACGCAAGGAATGGCGCCACTTTGTGCCTGTTCTCGCGTGATGCCTGAACCCTTCAAAAACGTACCTATTTCTCCCAAAGACACGGTACACCACTCAGCTTGGAATCCCGGCAAACGTCGCTGGCCGGTGAGCAGTTCCTGCATCGCGCCTTGCTTGATTTGGCGCTTCTTGGCCAGCAGTTGCTCCAGCGATTCGATCAGAGCGTCGGCATCTTGGAGCGCCTGAGCAATAGACTCTTGTTCCCGCTTGGGCGGTAGAACGACGCGCAGCGACTTGAAGGTGGGCATGTAGACAGTGTTGTGAATACTGCCGGCCATGAGCTTGCGCCATTCAGGAGCCATGTACCTGAACAGGTACACAAGGAAATGACTGTCAACAGCCGGACCACAAACATAGTTTGCAAAGTCCTGACTCGTGGCCATTTCCCTACCCATCGATGTCGCTTTCCCTACCGTGGCGGTCCGCGAAAGAACAACAGTGCCCTTCGGTAGCAAACGGGCCGATGAGTTCTTCAGCCCAGCTTGCGAGATGTATTGTTGGGTCGCAAGTATCTCCAGGTCGTTCAGTGAGCCCGTGTCGTGGAGTGAAATCCAAGGAATGTTTCCACCCCAATAGGAGGGCTGCCGACGGCTCGGCGTGTGTCCGCTTTCAAGGCGAGCAACATCCGTGAGTTGCTGGTAGTTCCAGTCCACGGGGATCACACCACCTTCTGTCTGCTTATAGCCAGCCTGCACCAGGTACTTCGCATTTGGCTCGTTCAGTTCCATGCGAACCCCATCCGGGCCAGATGCTCGTCCACCCGAGCCTGCAGTTCGTCGGCCCGTTTCGACACGGCAGGCAGGGGAAGGTCGTAGCGGTCAGCCAGCTCTTTCACCCGCTGCGTCAGGCTCTGGGTGATGCGGTTCAGTTCGGCGTGCATGGAGGTGTCCAGCGCTGCGAGCCATTTTTCATCCACTACCAAGGTCTGGATCTCGGCTTCGCTCAGGCGCGGGTAGTGGTCGTGGGCCAGTTTGTCCACGTGAGCGTCCAGCTCCTTGAGGGTTTTCTTGAGCTGGGCTTCTTGCTCGCTGAGCTGCAGCCACTGCCGGAGCACGCCGGCTTCGTCTTGCGCGTCGGCGTCGCGCTGAATCTCTTTCAGCCGTGCGCTCACCTGGGCCTTGTTCACCTTGTCCAGCTCGGCAAAGGCGCCTTCGTCGCCGCCGTGTTCTTCTTCCAGCTCGGCGAGCTGGGCGGCCATGGCGTCGAGCTGAGCGCTCATCTCGTTCATGAGCGCCTGCTCTTTGGCGTAGTACCGCGCCACCAGCGTGGCCTTGGACACCAGATCGCAGGCCCAGCCCTTGTCCACCTGCTTGCCGGGTTTTCCGTCCTTGCCCTTCTTGGTTTCGATCACGCGGTAGGTGGCGGCCTTCCAGCCGTCGGCCGCCAGCAGGTAGGCGTCGTCTTGCCAGGTGCTAGCCCACAGGTCCATGAGGCGCTGGTACACGTCGTAGGCGTTGAGCAGCGGTTGGCCCTGGTAATGGGCCAGCAGGTCTTCGGCCAGCTCCACGATCAAAGCCTTGGGTTTGAAGCCAGGCTTGAGCTTTCTCAGGCGCTGGCTGGCGCGGCTGCGCCAGGCGTCAAAGTGCGCGGCCATGCGCTGGGTGTAGGCCACGAACTCGGGGTGCTGGTAGATGCTGGTCTGGATGGCGGCTTTGTCCACCGCCAGAGCCAGGTAGCCGGGGCGCAGCGGCGCGAAGAGGGCCGCGCGCAGCTGCGGGCAGGTGGCCCAGTAGGCCTGCAGCGCGTCCACATCGGCCTGGGGAATGCCGCCGCGCAGGTGGCCTTCAATGTCTTGCTGGTCTTCGGTCTGGCGGTTTTGCAGGTAGCGCGGCAGGTTGAGGTTGAAGTCGTTCTTTTCGATCTCGGCCAGGGGCACGAGGCGCGCGTAGGTGGGGTCGCTGCCGTCCTGCTTGCTGTAGGCGTCCACGATGCGGTGGATGTCTTGCTCGCGCAGGCGGTTCTTGGGGCCGTCTTTCATGAAGGCGGCGCTGCCGTCCACCATGAAGATGCCGCGCCGGGCCTGCGCGTCCTGCTTGTCGATGACGACGATGCAGGCCGGGATGCCGGTGCCAAAGAACAGGTTGGCCGGCAGGCCGATGATGCCTTGGATGAGCCCACGGCGAACGAGGTTCTTGCGGATCTCGGCTTCGGCATTGCCCCGGAACAGCACGCCATGCGGCAGGATGCAGGCGGCTTTGCCCTGGGGCTTGAGCGAGCGGATGATGTGCAGCAGGTAGGCGTAGTCGCCCTGTTTGGTGGGCGGGATGCCAAAGCCCTTGAAGCGCTCAAACTTGTCGTTGTCGGGCGTGAGGCCGGTGCTCCAGCGCTTGTCTGAAAACGGCGGGTTCGCGACCACGTAGTCGAAGGTCTTGAGCGCAGCGCCGTCGAGGTGCTTGGGGTTGGCCAGGGTGTTGCCCTGGGTGATGAGGGCGCTGGCGTTGTTGTGCAGCACCATGTTCATCTGCGCCAGGCCGCTGGTGGCTTCGTCCATTTCTTGCCCGTACAGCGTGACCGGGGTGGGCGCGGCGTCGGCCACTTTCAAGAGCAGCGATCCGGACCCGCAGGTCGGGTCGTACACGGTGGTGTCGGGCGTGGTCTTGGCCTGGTGGATACCAATGACCTGCGCCAGGATACGGCTGACTTCGGCGGGTGTGTAGAACTGGCCTTTGCTCTTGCCGCTCTCGGTGGCGAAGTGGCGCATGAGGAATTCGTACGCGTCACCCAGGATGTCGTCACCATCGGCCCGGTTCTTGGAAAAATCGAGCGCCGGGTTTTCAAAGATGGCGATCAGGTTGCCCAGCTTCTCGACCATTTCCTTGCCCTGGCCGAGCAGAGCGGTGTCGTTGAAGTCGGCCTTGAGACGGATCTTGTTGGCTTTCTCAAGCGGCTGCAGGATGTGCTTGTTGATCTGGTCGCCAATGTCGGACTTACCCTTGAGGGCCACCATGTCTGCAAAGCTGGCGCCAGCGGGAATCTGGATTGCGGCGAAGGGCTGGCCCGCAAATTTGTCGCTGATGTATTTGATGAACAGCAGGACCAGCACGTAGTCCTTGTACTGACTGGCGTCCATGCCCCCGCGCAGCTCGTCGCACGAGGCCCAGAGGGAGGAATACAGCTCGGATTTCTTGATGGCCATGGAGAACACAAAAAAGGTGCCTTTGGGCACCTGAAAAAACTGGGTTAACCGGAGGAATGTTACGGCAGCGGGATGGCCGGTTGCCTGTGCTGTGGTACGACAGGGCGGGCATTTCACATTCTGTGGTGTTCCACCGCCAGAGGGACGTGTTATCAGGGGTGGTCTGCGCCATGAAATCGGGCGGTAAGGGATCGTCATGGCCATGGTCGGGGACGATGAGCAGGGGCCGTGGAGCATCGCCACAGTCCAGCAGACTGACTGCAACCAAGGGCTGATCGGGCGCTTCGTTGTCTAGGAGCCCGTTAATAAAGCTTCGACCGTTTCGCACAATTGCGCCCATAGGTTGTATCTCATGGCTTCGCAATTTTTCAGTATTTTCTAGCTCCGACGCGCGCGTACTTGGGGGGAATCTTCGGTAACGGGATGTACATAACCAGGTGCCAGCTTTGCGCTGTCTGACCCATACAGCGAGAGCGGATCTTTAAGCCAGAGCGCGTGTTCATTCCAAGGCTCACTATGGTCTGGCGAACAATCCACCGCCCACAACCTAAGCATGTATCCAGCCAGCGCAGCACGAACTGTTGCCCTCAACACGCCGTCTATCATTCGATAGTCTCTGACCACAACGTCAGGCATTTTGTGGTCGGGGTGAACCACCAAATCAAGTTCCATGATCCGACTCCACTGGGCATCGAATTCAGCGGTCTCCTCCCGCGTCACCTGACTGTCCGCCAAGACAACAGGGTTCTCCATGCGCGTGGGAACAAAGTCTAGAAACTTCTTCCGCTTGCGATCGAATGCGCGTACGTGCCATCGCGCGCCGCTATTCACCAAGGCAAGGGGAACGATCTCGCGCACACCGCCACCACTGGTGACCGAGTAGTAGGTGAGGCGCAAAGGCTTTCTCAGGTTGATCGCGCGCGTAACCGGCGCTAGAACGGACATCGCCGGCAAGCTCAGTGGGATGGGGTATTCGCAGGGAAGCATGCTCATGGGATGGTCAGCTCCACCATCGCCAAAGCCTTGTGAGAGAGCTGTCAAAACCCTTTGGGGCGCGTGCTCAAAGAGTGGGACAAATTCGGCACTGGGCTTGTAGACCTTGCCAATCCCGTCGAAGTCCAGGTTTGCAGGAGCGAGCTCCCGATACAAGGCGATGTCTCGTGTGGCTGCAGCGGGTCCGGTGCCAAATCGCTCCGTCACATCCGAACGCCGCAGCTTGCCCAGAAAGTACGCGGCGAAATCGATGTACGAAAGCCGGTCTTGCTGCGCGCGTGACATGCCCTCCAGGCGGAGCGCGACATCGATTGCTTGGCGTTCTGACATGCCGCGCATCATACATCTGGGGGAGTCGTGGTCAGATCACCACCATGCCTTGGCATGATCATTTTGATGATATAACATCGTCATTACGAACTTCATCCGAGATCTATCCCATGTACGAATCCACCATGACCTTCTTTTTATCTCGCCCACGCCTGCTTGTTTCGTGCGGCAGGACGCTGATGAAGGCGGCTGCCTATCTGGCGCTGTTGGGGCTGATCGGCCAAGTCATGAAATCGGTGATGTCTGTCACAGGACGCATTTCCCAGACTCCACCAGTGCAAAGTCTTGCGGAAGCCTACGGCGCAGGTGTCACATGGTTCATACCTGAGGGGTTGATCGGCTTTGCCGTCGTGTTGATCTTGGCCGTCACAGGACTGAGTGCCATTCGATTGGGCACAGAACTCGACCGCATGAGCCGCTAGACCGCGCAGCAGCTCCACCCGAAACAAATCACGACCAACTTAACCCTGAGAAAGAACGCTCATGTCCGGCGCCTACACCCATCTTGCGATCGCCAATGACGCACGCCCTTTGGCGGCAAGGGCTGGCCTGCGCAGCAGTACGCTGAAGTCCCTCGGGCTTCACCTGAAGTACGTTGAGCTTGGTGCCGTGAGTCCGGACTACCCATACCTCTGCCTGGATCGGCGGCAAACGGTTTGGGCAGACTTGATGCATTACACGAGCACGGCAAGGCTTGTGCGTGCCGCGGTCAGTGCTGTTCACAAGCTGCCGCCTGACCTTCAACCACAGGCGACTGCTTGGTTGTTCGGGTTTGCTGCGCACATAACGACTGACATGACGATCCATCCCGTGGTCGAACTGAAAGTCGGTCCTTACAAAGGAAACGAAGCCGCACATCGACGGTGCGAGATGCATCAGGACGCATACATATTTCCTCGAGTGATGAACGCTGGGGCGACCAACCTCACGGAACATCTGAGTACGGGAATCGCGGCATGCTGCGATGGGCAGGATGAAGATCGTCTCCACAAGGCGGTAGAGCAAGTCTGGCTTTCGATGCTGAAAGACACCTACCCAGACAGGTTCGCAAAAGAGCCCCCAACACCGAGCGCCTGGCATTCAGGCTTCAAAGGCATTGTGACGTCGCTCTCGAAGGCCAATCACCTGTTTCCTTTCTCCCGGCATGTCACGGCGAACGCTGGCCTGACCTACCCACCGGAGCGCGACGTTGACAAACAGTACCTCGAGGATCTGGCCACGCCCGAAGGGCCCAAGAGCTTCGACGAAATCTACGCCAAAGCGCGCGACAACGTCCTCGCCATTTGGAAAGGACTCGATGATGCGTTGATCCTCGGAAATTCACCCGAACTGGACCGACTTGAAGACTGGAACCTCGACACAGGACGAAGCGTTTCGACTGGACAACTTGTCTTTTGGGGGAACTCAAAATGATGCTGGTGCGAAAAGCAGCCGCGCTGTTTGCGGCACTCACCCTGCTGAGCTGTGCAACCCAGACAGACGAGCGGGAGATGAACTACCTCGCGTCAGCGCTCACCAAGATATCTGCCGCGGTCGACGCAACTGTTCGATACGGCGCACTCGCACCCAACGTCACAGACGACCAGGTTTTGGAGATGGCAACTTCACAAGATCCAGCGCTACTGAAGAACTTCGCAGGTCAGACCGTCCGCGTGATTCGGCAAGGTGAAAACTCGGCCGTGCTTGTCTGTGAACGCGTCACTGGCAAGGCCTTGCTTGAGGATGCCGGGTGCACAGCAAAAATGGACCTGCATCGATGGAACATGGCGGCAACGCGAACCTGCGAACCCGTTCTTGATTTGAATCGAGTTTGCGGTCAATAAAAAAGGGCAGGGAGTTCCAAGTGTCAAAGAACATCGTCATCTTCTCCGACGGGACCGGGCAGGCTGGAGGGCTGAGGCCTGACCAAAATCTCAGCAACATCTACAAGCTGTTTCGTGCGTCACGCATTGGACCAGAGAGCCCAATTGATCCCAAGGAACAAGTGGCGTTCTACGACGCAGGGCTTGGCACTGACAACGATGGTGGAAGTATTCCATTCAGGTCGGTTCAGTGGTTTCGAAAGATGTGGAGCAGCGTGACCGGCACTGGCATCAGCCGAAACATCGCGGACTGCTATGAAGCAATCCTCAAACACCACGAGCCGGGCGACCGAGTTTTCCTGTTCGGGTTCAGTCGTGGAGCGTACACAGCCAGGTGTGTTGGTGGCGTGATGGCCCTTTGCGGCGTGCCCACGCGGGCTGCAGACGGAGGTCCTCTTCCACGCCTGGGAAGAGATCTGAGAAAGATCGCAGACGAGGCCGTTCAAGAGGTGTATGAGCATGGCTCCGGAAGCGACTTGCCCGAGCGAAAAGCGGAACGTTTGGAGAAGGCCCGGCGTTTTCGGCAGAAGTACCGTTGTGAGGACGAGTCTGGTGCGCCAAACGCCGCGCCGTACTTCATTGGTGTTTTCGACACGGTAGCTTCTCTGGGGGCATCTGGCCTGCGAAGACTTGGGATGTTGCTTCTGCTTGTTGGCTTCGTCGCTCTCATGACCGCCATCGTGACCGGGGTCGTTAACGCGGTGCTGCCATTCGGAAGCTACTGGCGGACCCTTTTTGCTTTGTGTCTCGCAATCGGAGCAATCATCCTTGCTTTATCTTTCAAGGTCAGCCTGAAAACGATCAAGGATTTTCCGAACAAAGGAAACTTCAGTTGGCACCTTGCTGCGTGGCGTTTCCGCTTCTACGACAACAACTTGAATCCAAACGTCCGGTATGCCAGGCACGCCATTGCCATCGACGAGGATCGAAGGGACTTTCAGCGGGTGCCATGGGGGTCGCCAAAGGACTGGCCAGATCGAAAAGGCGAACCAGAATGGCTGCGCCAGATATGGTTTGCGGGCAACCACTCTGACATTGGGGGGAGCTATCCAGAGGACGAATCTCGCCTTTCTGATGTATCCCTTGAGTGGATGCTCGAGGAGGCAACCAGCCTGCCACATGCGCTACGGGTCGACAGATCACGGCTGCACCTCTTCCCTGACCCTACGGGCATGCAGCACTGCGAAATCGAAAGCATGCGGAACTCGTACCCCTCGTGGATACCGGACCGGCTGCGCCCAGTCTGGGCACGTCAATAACGCGACCTTAAAGCCCAAGCACCTTTGCACCCGTCAGTCGCCGTCCGCATACGCCATATGAACGGCGTACTGCAGTACGGTCGAAGAGCTCCTTACCGTCCTACAAATTTGATTGCTCATGAAGTTGCGGTTGGTATTCTTCAAGAGCAAGGCGTGGATGGCTGAGCAAACTGCCTGAGCGAGCGAGGGAAGTCGCACGCGCCAACAACTACGATTCGGAAATGAAGCTTGACCTCAACTAACGATCATGAATACGCCGTGCTGGGCGGAATCAATCGCGCCAGCATCGGCCGCTATCTGGCCATTTTGTCCAGTTCAATATCAGCGGGGCTTGTCTTTGTGCTGCTTCAAGCTCAGAACTTCGCCAGTTCGATGGGCTTGCACGTCAATTTGCCACCCATTGTGTTGTCACTTGCCGGTGCGGGCGCGGTGTACACGCTGCTCTTCTGGGTACTTAACAACCATGCGTGGAAATGGCGCCCACTGTCACTCATGCTAAAGGTGCCCAACCTCGCGGGCACCTGGGACTGCAAGGGCGAGAGCTTGGACCGTGATGGCAAAGTCGTCTATGCGTGGACGGCAGAGGTGGCGATCGTTCAATGCTGGGACAGACTCCGCGTGCGGCTCAAGACCTCGCAGTCTGGCTCCAACAGCATGGCAGCCGCGCTGACCCATGACAACGTCGATGGCTGGTTGCTTCTCTATCAGTATCGGAACGATCCCAAGATTGGCGAGCCCGAGTTGCGCTCGCACGTCGGCACCTGCAGCGTGACGTTCTCCAAAGATCTCGCATACGCCTCCGCCGAGTACTTCAATGGTGTGGGGCGTGCGACGTTTGGCAAGATGACCTGGACCCGGAGGAAATGATGGCCCGTGATATCAATCAGCGACTGCAGCAACTGCGCATCCGACGTGACGGCTCGCGCGGCACTGCCATGGACAGCGCAACGCTCGGATCTATCTTTAGGTCGGCCCCGCCAATTGAGCTGTGGGAGTCACGCGGCACGGGTGACCAGCCCAATACGCGCTATGCGCTGGGATCCATGCAGGCCGTCAGCGACACCTACACACGAGTGAGCAAGGACACCGCCGATCGAGTAGCCAACCAATTGAAGGAGCGCCTTGCGAAGGACGGTATTGACGCTGAGTTCAAGCTGCAAGGATCGGTGCCGCTTGACGTACATATCAAGGGGGTCAGCGATGTCGATCTGCTGACACTGTCCAACGAGCTATTCTCATACCACCCGAACGGTATCAAGGCGCTGCGCGGCGACTATACGAACCCTGCAAGGCGCAACTCGCTGGGTGTCCTTATCGAATTGCGCAGCCGTGTAGAGGTCAGGCTGGAAGAAGCCTTTCCAGCGGCCAAGGTGGACAAGGCGGGCGCGAAGGCAGTGAAGATCTCAGGCGGGTCGCTGGCCCGTGATGTGGACGTCGTCCCTGCCCACTGGTCTGATACTGTCCAGTATCAAGCGACGGGTAGAGCATCGGATCGCGGCACCAAGATCCTGGACAAAAGAGCGATGACGACGATCGAGAACCAGCCATTTCGTCACATTGAACTCATAGGAGCGCGGTGCGACCTAAGCGGCGGCGGACTGCGCAAGGCGATTCGCCTGTGCAAGAACGTCAAGGCGGACTCTGACCGTAAGGTAACCTTGCCCAGCTTCGACATCGCTTCAGTCATGTACCACGCGGACCTGGATGCACTGAGGCACGGCCGCTACTATGAACTTTCGATCCTCGCCGAGACGCAGCGTCACTTGGACGTACTTGCTTGCAGTCACGCCATGGCCCAGACCTTATATGTGCCCGATGGCAGCCGGCTGATCTTTGACACTGCCGAGAAGCTGCAAGGCTTGAATGAGTTATCGCGCGATATGGACGAACTCCTGAGCGCAGTTCACGCTGAGCACGCGCCAAGTTATCTGTCGAACCAACTTATGAGCGAGAAGCGGCAGACGATCAGTGCGCTCGCCGCTTGATGCACACCTAGCTACCGCCGCCTCCGGCGGGTACCAGCGCATCTTTCAGATCAAGACCGATGGCATCCAATGAGCGATCGCGAGAGCTTCGTCGTCCTTGCGATCGTTCAATCAGAACAGAGTCACACGTAGGTCGTTGTGGGCAGGGAGCAGCAGCTGCCGGTCATCCGGGCCCACGGCACTAAGGACCGCTGTCGCTGCACGACGGACCTACAGCATTAGGTTCTGGATGTCTGCATGGTCGATCGTGAGCCCCAATTCAATTGATCCCCCGACGCTGGTTTGAATAGCAGAGGCTCGATGTAGCTTCGACCTTTGACAGGAATCTTCGGTAGTGGCTCAACGAGCGCGTTCCATACCCACGGGCGCTGACCCTCACTGGTGATCAATCGTTCAAGATCCCCAGCGCTCTCATCTTTGTTGAAGGATTGCCGTTCAATGATCAAGAAATGCGGCGAGGCACCACAGTCGGTGAGGCTGGCACTGACCCCCACCTTGGATGTCGGCGCGTTGTACCGAAGACATTTGATGAAAGAGCGGCCCTCTCCCACAAGCTTTTCAAGGAGTTGGCGGTCGAAATGATCCTCGATGAGGTGCCACTGCGCGGTGGCTGGCATCAGTGACAGCTCCACGATGTTGGGCAGGCCTGCATCAGTCATTCTGAAAGTCGCAATCATCAACATGTGCAGGTTTTCTACCGCGCTCCAAAGCGCCAACTCCTGCTCAAAACACCGGGCGAGCCGGCGGTACAGCTGGTCATCGAGCCCGAACGGTTGGTCGGGAACATGTTTGATGACTGCCTTGTGGCCATAACGGGCCGGGACGATCTCTTTGACCTCGACGATCATGAGCATCAATGGCTGGGGAGACCCCGATGTTGGTCTTGAGCGCGTCCACTGCTGCAGGCGGCGCGCGGTGATGGCGTCCTTGTTTTCAACCGAAAACACCTCCGGGATGTAGAGGCTGGCCAAGAGCGGATGGCCGCCGACGACCTTGTTCTCGGCGGCGCGCAGCAGGTGGCGGCGCACGGTGGCCCAGGATCTTTTGCCAGTGAAGCTGGGTTGCCATCGCGTCAGTTCGGCCTGGTCCCACAGGTAGTGCAACAGGCTGCGCAGGGTCAGCTTGTTGCCTTGGGACGAGGCGCTGCTGGCGGTGCTGCTTGCCGGCGGTGGTGCCGAGCGCCCCGGCATCTTGGTCATCGGGAAGTCCAGCTTCAGCGTTGTTGTGCCGGTGGACGGATTTTCGAGAATGGCCGTTCCGAGAAGTTGCCCCAGACCGGAGAGATCTGCCGGTGGCTCGTAGGAGGGGCAGGCGGTGGCGTGTTGGCTGCCAGTGTTCGGCATGCGTTTGACGATGTAGCCGTCCAGCAGACGGGCCACATACATCTCGATGCCTTGGCCCTGAGTGTCTCGCTGGCACAGGCAGCGGGGGCGCAGGTGCTGTTCGTGGGCTTGCGCGACGGCCTCTTCAAAACCTGTCGTGCCCTTGTTCCAGCGCTGGCCGCCGATCTCGTAAGCGACTTGCGGCTCCGATGGTTCGAGAGCGTGTTCCGGGGCACGCACAGCAGCATCCTCAACGAACAGGTGCCGCCCGTTCGCGGGTGCGTTGCGTTTCCCGAGGCGTGATCACTGCGGGGCGCCGGGAGGGGGCGTTCGTGTCGTAGACCTTGACCTTGGGCATCTGACCGTCGCGCATGCGTTGGGCGAGTTTCTCTGTGGCGACCGCCATGATCGCCATGCGCTGTTTCTCGGGCACCCGTTTGGCCAGCAGGATGGCATCGATGGCAGCCAGCACCGCCTTGCGTCCGCCGCTGCCACGGCCAGTGGGGGTCGCAGTGCTTGCCGTCTCCTTGCCCGTGATGGCATCCCGGGCCGGTTCAATGCGGTTGACCTGGCGCAACTCGCGTTCGACCTTGAGGCGCTCCAGATCGGCTGGGATGGGCTCGTAGCCCAGCGTTTTGACGCCACGTGCAGCGGCCTCCAACCAGACCAGGCGCTTGAAGTCTTCGTTGCCCGAGATACGAAGCGAATGCCAGTTACGCGCCTCGGCCACATCGACCATGGAGCGCGCGACCGACGGGCTGTTGGTGTCGGTGGCCAGGCGGAACGTGGACTCGGTGAAGGCCACGCGGGAGGTGTCTCCCCGAAACCGGTATTCGGTCAGGCCAATGGTCAAGTCGCCCACAGTGACGGGCGCACGTTTGATCAGGTAGCGGTCGATCAGCGCAGCTTCCAGCCGTGCCACGAGGGCTGCACGTTCTGCCTGGGCATCCATCTTGGCCAGGGCTTGTGCGTCGGCGACGTCGGTCGACCGAGGTGGTGGCTGGGTTGTCGGTGTCGTCGCCAACGGGATGACGTTGCTGGCGGGTACCGACCGATCCCTGTCCGGTGCGGCCTTTACCGGTCGCTCGGGCGTGGCCGCGCGTTGCGGCGAACGCGGAGTGTCGCGCAGCCATTGGCCATCCACCTTTTGCACCCACGATCGCTGGCCTTGTGCATCCAGGGCCACGAAGCGGCTCGCGCCAAGGCGGTCGGCCTTGGCCACCATGTCGGTAAAACGGTCGCTGCGGTAGGTCACGTCGGCAAATGGATCCCGCAACTCGAAGCGTTCAGCCGGTGGCTCTGCTGGCGTCTGAAAACGCTCAATGGCGACCGTGGTGCGGTTGGCGGGCTCGACAGTCCCGCCTTGCGGCGGAGTGTTGACCGGGGTCGCACGGGTCGCGCGGCGGCTGGGGGGGTTGTTGGCATCCATGGAAACCTCGCTCGGTTGGGCTGGCTGATGACAGATCGTTTCAGGGTTGAGGGGGAGGCGTCGCCCGCAGGGCCACCGGCAAAGCCCGGTACACCTCGATCTCGACCCGCCGGTTCAGGTCACGGCCCTGCGGGTGGTGGTTGTCGGCGACGTGGTCACCGCTGGGCTGGTGGGTGCTGCGGATGCGCGCAGCATCGACGCCGGCGGCCACCAGGTAGTCGCGCACGGCCGCGGCGCGGGCCTGGGCCATGCGGCTCTCGGCGGGTGTGTCGGTGTTGCCGTCGGTGCGTCCGCGCAGCACCACCAGCGGCGCGACTCTGGCGTCCTCCAGCAGCGCGGTGGCCACCTCGGTGGGGATGAGCACGCGCGCACTGCCAAAAGCGAAGCGCACCGTGTGCACGCTGTTGGCCAACGGGGCCGGTGACAAAGACGGCGGCGCGGGTGACGAAGGCATTTGCATGGCCGCGAGCAGTTGCTGGCGCGCCGCCAGGTGGGTAAGGGTCGCGGAGGCTGTGTCTGCCAACCGACCCGATTCGATCGCCAGAATGCGGGTGTTGTGCAGGTCGTTCTTGCAGACCTGCAGCTCCACCGCCATCTGTGCGTTGGCTGGACGCTTCTGCGATTCGTCCACCGTCGGTGGTTTGGGCGGCGAGCCACAGGCGCTCAGCAGCGCACCCAGCAAGCAGCACGCAGCGAGGCTAGGGGTGGGGATTTTCATGGTCGGTCTCCTGTGGTCTCGAACAGTTCGCGGTTCACACCCGTCTGTGCGGGTGCCGCCGCTGAAGTCGTTGTGCCATCTGCGTCCGCAGCGGGGTTGAGCTCGACGGGCTCAATCGACCCACCATCGTCCAGAGTCGTTGACGGATTGGCCGGCAGACCTTGACTGAAAAACTCCAGCAGTGCCTCAGCAGTCTGTTCAGGAGACCCGTGAAAGTCGTCCGGCAGCAACGTGAGGTCGTGCGCGAGGGCTTCCACGGACAGGCTCTCGTCCGCTGCGAGTTCGTCGTCGGCAAAGCGCCAGCGCTGCTGCACCCGGGCCAGGTGCAGCTCAACATCCATGCGGGGCACCAGCGGGGCGGGGAACAGGCGTGATTTGAAAGCCTTGTCACTGAAATAACGGATCTTCTCGGCCAGGATGGGTTTGCAGTTCTCGCAGATCACCACCAGTCGCTCACGGCCCAGTTCCTTGAACTCTTGCGGGAGCAGGAGGGCGCGGCGTTGGTCACTCTCGTTGCGACTCACCGTGCTGTGGCCGTGGCCACTGAAGGAACGGCTGCGCCCGCGCGAGGTGGCGCGTTCCGTGAAGTGGCCGAGCATGGCGCTGTACTCATCGGCGTCGCGCTGTTCACGCGGCGCGTAGAGGATCTGCAGGCCGTGGTTGGTGGCGAAGGTGCGCGCCTCCTTGTCGCCGTAGACCGCGTCCAGCTGCGACATGGCCTGCACCACCGTCAGCAGGCGCAGGTTGTAGCCCGCCAGAAAAGCCGCTGCGTTGGTGATGACACCCACCCGGCCCATGGCGGTGAACTCGTCGTTGACCAGCAGGCACTGCAGCTTCAGACTGGGGTCCTGCTCGGGCAGGTGCTGGGTGTTGAGGCTGACCAGTTGCGAGAAAAACAGGTTCAGCAGCGGGCGTGCGTTGGCCAGGCGGTTGGGCGGGATGCGCACATAAATCGACATGCGCCGCCGCCTCAGGTCCTCCAGACGGAAATCGTTGGCGCTGGTCGCAGCATCCACCACCGCGTCCGCAAAAATCGTCAGCGGCGCGTGGAAGGTGGCGACCACACTGGCGAGTGTGTTCTCCGAGTTTGAGAGCAGGCGCTGCAGGGCATCGACACATTCGTCTGTCAGTGCACGGCCATCGTCACGGCGCTGGGTGATCAGGCTGCTCAGGTGGTCTTTGAGGGGGCGACCTTGGCCTGAGGACTGGCGCAACATCTCGCCGACCGTGCGCGGGAGCTCGGGGGTCTCCAGCAGGAGCAAGCCCAAACCCAGGAACAGGTTGCGCGCTTGGTCGTTGAAGAATGCTTCGGACGAGCTACCACCCCCGTCGTTCGGAAAAAACACCTGTCCGATGCCCAGCAGGTCCCCCACCCTGTGCAGCGGGCTGGTGCGCACAGCACTCAGCGGGTTCCAGCGGTGGCTGCGCGCCTCTTCGTCGAACGGCGAGAAAGCGAACACCGTCTGACCGTGCGCGGCACGAATACCGGCCGTGATCGCGTGGTTCTCGCCCTTGATGTCGAGCACCACGACCGAATCGGGCCAGTTGAGCAGGTTGGGGATCACCACGCCCACACCTTTGCCGCTGCGTGTGGGCGCGGACAACATGACCGAGAGCTGGCCGGGCAGGGCGAGGAACCGACCCCGGAAGCGCCCGATCAGGATGCTGGGCCCGGAGGACGGATTGTTTGAGGCGATCAAACCAGCGCGCGCGACCTCGGACGGGGTGGCAAAGCGTGCATCGCCGTGCAAGGCCCGGCGCGGCCTGGCTGCCGCGATCAGCGCGCCGGGCAACACCACGAGCAGCCCGATGCCGGACAAGGCCATGGCAGCCAGCAACTGTTTGCGCAGCGCAGCGTCGGTGGCGTAGATCTGCCAGTAGCCGACGACGCTTCCCCACCGGGCCTGGCGCGGATCTGCCTTGTTGAACACCAGAAACAGCACACCCGCCAGATACACGGCCGCGCAGGTGAGCGCTCCGTAGGCCGCGACCGAAAAAATGCCCGCCGCGATCTTTCGACCCAGAGGCCACGCCGAAAAGGATACCGAGGTCAGTGCGCTCATCTGTGCGCGCCCTCGAAGGCCGATGCACATGATGTGGGACGATCGATCCCGCGTTCCTGCGCCGGCGAGTCGTACCGGCGTTGGGGTTCGTAACGAATATCGGCGATGAAGCGCCCCCGCTCGTCCCGGTCGAATTGCACGATGACATCGATAACGATGTGCAGCAGCGCCTTGATCTCGTCCATGCGCAGGCCACCACCCGCGCCACTTTCACGGATCATCAGCGACATCTGTTCCAGGGCCAGGGCACAGCTGCCGGCGTGCACGCTGGTGATGCTGCCCGGATGGCCGGAGGCCGCCAGCCGGATGAACGAAAAACACTCTTCGCCGCGAAGCTCGGCGAGGAAGATGCGGTCTGGCTTCATGCGCAGGCAGGCTTCCAGGAGCGACTTGGCCGATACACGCGCGGTGCCCTGGGCGTCCTTGCTGTAGAAGAGGTGCACCACGTTCGGGTGATTCGGCAAGGTGAGCTCGGCCGTGTCCTGGATCGTGATCAGCCGCTCGTGCTTCGGCACCTCCTCGACCAGGCCTTTCATGAAGGTGGTTTTGCCCGACCCGGTTTTGCCGCTGACCACGATGGTCTGGTGGTGGCGCACGGCCAGGCGCAGGAACTCGGCGAACTGTCCCGCCGATTTCAAGTTGATCAGCTCCTGCTCAAAAGGACGCAGGCCTTCGTTGGTCGAGCCGCCGTCCTTGCTGTTGTGTTCACCGAGGCGATCGAACAGCCCATCGCGCTCAAAATCGCCCAGCCGCAAAATCAGCTCGGACGGTTTGCGCACCGTGATCGAGACCGTGCCGCGTGGCACCGCCGGTGGAATGGCGAACTGGATGCGCTCGCCGCTGGGCAAGGTGGCCGAGAGCAGGGGCCGTTCCTGGTTGATCTGCTGGTCGCAGAACGTGGCCACGGCGGTGGCCAGGGACAGGCAACGCTCCTGCGTCATCTCGGGCACAGCAACAGTTTTCCAGCCGCGCGCGGTCTCCACCTGGAGTTCACCTGGCCGGTTCACACAGACCTCCAGCACGCCCGGCGCGTCGAGCTGCTCACGCAGCGGGCGCAGAAACTCGATGACCGAGGTGGCGTCACCGCACCAGCCTTCGAAGAGCACTTCCTGGTCGTGGGCCATGGTGGTCATCGCGCCACCGGGTTCAGTTCGTAGACCGATGAAAAGTCCACGTCACGCGCCACGTAGATGCCGACGATGCCGCCCTGGTTCTGGTAGATCAGCGGCGGGATGTTGATGGTGCTGTCCAGCACTTTTTCGGCGAGCTTGCTGGTGTTGTTGGTGGTCGAGGGCAGGATGATGGTGTTGGCCTGCTGGTCCTGCGCCTGGTTCTGGATCACCAGCTTGACCGAGTCGTCGATGAGCGAGAGCAGCATGGCTGCGCCGATGCGCTCGCCCCAGCGGTTGTCGACATAACCATCGATGCCCGACTCACCCAGTTGGCCTGTGCCTGGGGAATCGATTTCCACCGTCACGCCCAGCGGCGTTCGGATGCGGGTCCACAAAACGGGTATGCGCACCGTTCCCGGCCGCACCGAAGTGATGCGGTACTCCCCGTCCAGATGCGAGCCGCGCTCGATCAGTAGCACCCGGCCGTTGTCGCCGAACACGTTGCGCTGGACCTGGCAGCCCACCAGGCCCGAGGTGGCGCTGATCACCTTGGTCTTGAGGGCGCAGGTGAAGGCCGTGCCTTTGGGCAGGGTGAGGCTTCGGTCGCCGAGCAGGGTGGCCGCCACCCTGGGCATGGCCGAGCCCTGGAGTTGCCCGCCGAAGAGCCCGGCAGCAGCCTGTGGAGCAGCCGCCCCCATGGGCCCGCCCGCCATGGCGGGCGTTTGGACCGGGCTGCTGTTCGGGCCCGTTGCGATCGCTGCACTTTGGGTCAGGTCGTCGAGCAAACCTTGCAGCTGGCGCTGGTAGGCCTGGAGGTTGCGCGAGGTGGCGGCGAGCGGGTCGTCGGGGTCGGTCGGCCCTTCATCCATTCCGCCTCCTGCTTCTGTCATCGGGGCGGCGGCCACCTGCCTTGGGGGTGCAATACCCGATGAACTGGGCGGTGCACCAGGGCGCGAGGACACCACCAACACCGGGGCGTCTTCGGGTGGCACACCCTTGGGGCCGCCTGCGGTCGGAGCCGCTTCCCCGTTGCGGCGCACACCAATGGGTTCGACCACTTCGTTGGCCGTGGGCAACAGGGCCGGAATGCGGGGTGAGGAGGGTGGTGCAACAACCGCCATGTCCAGCCTGCGGGGCTCCGTCGTGGCAGCAGAGGGGAGGTCGTGCGCGAGCTTGGACGCCTCTTTGTCGGCCTCGTGACCGCTGGCGGCAAAGCGGTGGATGGAGAACGCCGAGACCGCGATCAAGGACAGCATGAGCAGGGCCACCGCGAGCAGGCCTTTGGCCGACCACGAGACGCGCTGGCGTGCGGCGACGTTCGGGATGCCCGCCTCACCGAGCAGCGGCGAGATGGTGTTGCCGTCTGTCTCAGCGGAAGGTTCGGCCGAGGGAAGACCCGCCGGGACGTCTCGATCGTTCATGGTGCGCCTCCCGTTTGGCGATCGGCCGGTGAGGAGCCAACCGCTTTGAGCATGCGGCGCACACCTGGCACGGTGGTGGCGCCTTCAGTGGGGGCGCCGTCCAGATCGAAAGCCTCGTTCCAGACGCCCACCACGGCCGAGCCCGCTCGCAGCATCAAGCGGCGGCTGACCCGATCCACCACGAGCAGGTCGTCTTCCATGCGCGCGTTGACCAGGGTCTCACCGCCATCGCCCAGCACGTGAAAGACGGCGGGCACCTCGCGGTTGCCTGGAAAACGCAAGTAGGTGAAACGCCCGTCGTCATAAATCAGCGTGGGCACGATGTCCAACGATCCTGCACCTTCGGCAATCGAGTACTGGGTGTTCATCACCGATGGCCTGGCCTGCAGCCGTTCGGCCACCACTTGCTGGGGCGAGAGGGGTCGGGGCAGCGCTGGGAGCGTGGCGAGGCCGGGCGTGTCGCGCAGCGCGAGCCGAGGCGGTGGCACGGGCCGGGCTGGTGCCTGGATCGTCAAGCGGTACACCGGTTGTTGGCGGTCGTTGTCTGACAGCACCACGAAGCGCAAGCTGTGTGAGCGCCGGTCGGTGACCACGGCCAGGTTGTTGGGATTGCTGGCGCTGCTTTTGGCCTTGACGAACAAATGGCGCCCACCGGGCTGGGCTGCCACACACCACACGGTATCGGCCTTGCTGCAGTCACCGCCCAAGCCGGCGGCCACTTCGGTGATGGCTTCGTCCGTGTCGAACACCACGAGCGTCACGACGCCCCGTTTGACCGGCACGGTCACCACGGCATGCGGGTCGTAGATTACTTCGCGCAGCCGTGGGTCAGCGGGCGTGTTTGTAGAGGCCGCAGCGGTGTCAGCAGCCGCCCCCGGCGCAAGGGCGAAGGACAGCGCACTGGCGAGCACCAAGGCGACCGGCGTGCGACTCATGGCTTGTCTCCCGCTGGGACGGTGTTGATCTCCGGGTCGGAGCGGTAGGCCGTGACCACAAAGCCAAACGGGTTCTCCAGCCGATCACCTTCTTTGGCGAGCACCTTGGGCTGGTACTGGTAAACGATGCTGGCCACGTGCCGGGTCTTGACCTCGGGCAGGCTTCGGTCGGTGAGCCGCACCACCTTGTCGTAGGTGACGGTGGCGTCGCTCTGGTTGCCCGTGCGGCCCGACGCGGCCAGGCGCACGCCCACGATCTGGATGCGCCAGTCCTCGGTGGCGCCGAGTTTTTTCTGCAGAGCGCCTTCACCCTCGAAACGGCGGTTGTAGTCGGAGAAGACGCCCGGGACCGCCATGCGCGCCACCTGGTCGAAGTCGCGCTGCAGGAACATCCAGCTGTAGCCCTCGCGGGCGCGCACGAAGGTGGCCAGGTTGTGCTTGTCCAAGGCCTCCATGGGCGGAATGGTTTCTTCGCTCAAGCGCTGCTGGATGGTGGTTTCACCGGTGAGGCGGTCCACCACGATCGGGATCTCGACCACGCGGCGCAGCGGTCCCTGCACGAACACCGCCGCGATGCCGATCAGACCCATGACCAGCCCGGCGATTGCCACCGCCCAGGCGCGGCGCTCCGAACGTTCGAGCATCAGGGCACGGTCGATTTCCCAGTCGCGGTTCGCGATGAAGGTCGGTGATTCGGCTGCATGCCCGGGGTCGCTGTTGCGATCCGGCCATGCGGCGGCTTGTCCTGAGGTCAGGATGGCGCTCATGGGGGGCTCCTGTGAGGCTGGTGGTCAGGGCAGCGGGTCAGGGAAGGAAGTCGGACACCTTGCCAGTGCGCCCGAGCATCTGGTACTGGCGTTCGCGCTCGCGGGAGCGTGCGATGCGCTCCTCGCTGTCGGCCATGCCTTGCAGCATCTGCACCTGCGACATCTCATGAGACAGCAGCGCGTTCTCAGCGCCCACGCGGGCCTGGATCTCCTGAACGGACTTCTGATCTGTGGTCGCGTTGATCTGGCCCATCAGCGACTGGATTTGCGAGAGCCGACCGGCCGCCGACTTCATCGCGTCCTGCAACAGGCCTTTCTGCTGGTAAGGCTGCGCCAGCGTTGCCTGGCAACTGGTGCGCGCGTCACCCGTGAGGTCCATGCAGTTGTAGACCATACCTGCGTCGCGCAGGGCCTTCGCGGTCGTGTTGAGACCGGAGTAACCCGAGGTGTTCACCGCATTGAGGTGGGTGTAGGCATCTGCCGGCACGTAGTTCTTCAACAGCGGGTTGTTGAACACGTTGCCCAGATTGCGCACGCCGTTGATGCTGCTCAACTGGCTTTGCAACTGGGTGATCTGCTGCACCTGGTTGTTGATCTGGGTGATGTCGTTGACCACCTGCTGCACCGTCTGAACCAGGTTGGCGACATCGATGACCGGGATGCCACCCGCTCGCGCGTGGTTCGCGCCGAAGGCGATCAGGACGGCGGCCGCAACTTTGAGATGCATGCGCATGGTGAGGCTCCTTGTGCTGGGTTGACGATCAGGACCGCCCTCGCAGGGCGGCGAGTTTGTAGGCGGCAGAACGGGCAGCTCCATAGCCGCGTCGTGCCATGTTGCTGGTGTAGCGCCCGGTGGCGGCAGTGGCTGCGCCTGCGGTATAGGGCAGGCCAGTGCCGGCGCGGATAACGCCACCGGCCCCTGCAGCAGCGCCCGCGCCCCGTGATGACGATGCAGAACGCAATCCAGACACCATCATGGCGTTCTGAATCATCTGGATGCCTTGTTGAACGGCGGCGCCTCCCGTCAGCGCGGAGGCGAGACTGGGTGCCTGGAAGCAGATGATGGCCATCAAGATCATGACGACGCAGTACTTCAGGCTTTCGCCGACCACGTTGAAGGTTGGACCGAGGAAGCCGCCGTTCACTTGGATGGCTTGCACAAGCGCATCCCCCATGAACGCACTGAGTCCGAGCGCGAAGAAGGCAAACCAGGTTAGAACTACAGCGTTCAGCACCATGGACAGCCAGCTGTCGAAGAACCGGGCCGTGGGGCGCCATGCCAGGCACAGGACGAACAGGGGGCCGACGGCGATGACGAAGGTCAGAAATAGCTTTGCCAATGTCACCACAAACAGTGCGATGCACAGGAAGACGACATTGCCGATTGAACAAACTACTGCAGCGAAGAGAAGATCCAACCTGAGGATGCCAGCATCTTTCAGCAGATCCAGCACCAGCTTGCTCGCTTCATCGTTGAAGCTATCCAGCAGTGCATAGGGCGAGGAAATCGTCATTGGATCGGCGGCTGATGGGAGGAAGGTCGTTGCGACGCCGGTCGCCAGTGCATTCGCGGTATCGGAGACGTTGGAGATATAGAGGCCAGACTGCAGCGCGAATGCGAGCACCAAACCTATCTTGAAGACTTTCCAGAGGAAGGTCGGCACGGTCTCTGAGACCTCGTTGCGAAGGACAGCCCAACCGTAGAGGCTCACCCAGATCGTCATGGCAGTCAGTGCTATGGGCGCAATCCCCGCCATGAGCGAACTCACGACACCGAGCACATAGGTGCTCAAGACCGCGTCAAACTGAGAACCAACCCAGGCAAACATGACGTTTCCTTCCTGTCATTGGACGGCACTGATTGGGAAGCTCTTTAGGCTGACACACTTCCCGGAGATATCGGGCCGCTCGCACTGCGCCCACTCGCCCTTGATCTTGACGATCCATACGCGTGATCGTTTTTCTGTGCCGTACGTGGCTGGGCGACAGGTCGCAGGACGGGCGAAGACTTCAGTGCATTCAACCAGTCCCGAATCACTCTCTAGCATCTTCCAGCCGCCGCCAGCGCATCCTGGCTTCGTTGCGGGGCATGGCGATCCCAGAGACACGGATGGAACTGGCGGCACATCCACTTGTTTGCGTCCATCCGGCATGACCTTGACGGCCTCATTGCCCTTCACGAACTGGGCACTGGCTGCGGTGGATGCCAGTACCATCAAGGCCAGCGAAAGGTGATGAAAAATCGGTTTCATGCAGATCTCCTGGAGGTTCGAGATTTGCGATCCTGAACCTCACGCAGCAGAACGGGAAGCCACTGAAACGGATCGTTACCATGACGCTCACGCACGGCATCGAGCAGCGCCACGTTGTCGGTGGTGGCCGAGAGCACGGTGATGAAATCGTCCAGACCGGTGAGGTCCAGTTCACAGATCGCGCTGGTGTGGCCTTGTTTGACCAGAAAGCGCCGGCCACCTTGCGCACCGAGGCTGCGCACGATGCCGAACTCGGCCTCACTCAGGCCAAACCCCTCGATGTATTCCTCGCGCACAGCCTCCGGGTTGGCCAGGAAGATTTTGGTCACGCTCTGCTCAACCATGGTGCGCCCGATGGGGTGGCGCAAGACGTCGGACGGGCTCTGGGTGTCGAAGATGCCCAGGCCGTTCTGCTTGCGGATGGTCTTTTGCTTTTGTTTGGCGAAGTCGCTGAAGATCTCGTGGTCCAGGGCCTTCCAGAACTCGGAGATCACGTAGATGAGCCGCTCCCCGTTGACCAGCTCTTCCATCACCTGAAGCAGGTACAGCATGACCGGGGTGCGGACCTCGGGCAGATCGAGAAACTCGGTGGTGTCAAACCCGATCACCGAGGACGCATCCAGGTCCATCAGCTGGTCGTTGGCCTGATCGAACACCCAGCCCAGCGCACCCCCTTCGCACCAGCGCCCCAGGCGCTCGTACAGGCTGTTCTCGCCGGCTTTGGGCAGGTTTTGCCTCACGGTGGAAAAGCGGCGCAGCGCCGCCGGCATCGTGGCCACGGTTTTCACGGCATCGGCGATGGCGCGTTCGTCAGCGGGCAACAGCGGCAGGGCCGGTGTGGCGATGCAGGTGCGGATCAACTGCTCCCAGAACTGGACACGTGCTGGTGTGGGGTCTCGCTGCAGCGGGTTCAGGTGCGTGGGCTTGCCGGCCTCGAGCGTGAAGTAACGCCCACCGAGCGCCCGGATGGCGATCTCACAACCGCGGTCGAGGTCAAACAGCACCAGGCGCGGTGCCGGGTCCCACTTGCGGGTGAGTGTCAGCAGGAACATCTCCAGCGTGGTCTTGCCCACCCCGGTCGATCCGATGATGAGGGTGTTGCCGGGCAGCTTTTTGTCGCCCGAGTCTTCACCGTCCGGGCTGCTGTGCAGGTTCAAGTAAAACGGCTGGCCCGAGGGCGTGCGCAGCAGCGCGAGCGCTTCGCCCCAGGGATTGCCATCGCGTTTGCCGCGGGCGAAGTTGTGGCCGCTGGCCAGGGCTGCAAAGGCGCGCGAGGACAGTTTGGCGTCGCGGGGCCGCCACTGCCAGTTGCCCGGCATCTGGGCAAACCAGGCCGCGTCGGCCACCAGGTCCACCGGTGACATCTGCAGGCTGGACGCTTCACCAACCGCACCGATGGCCTGCGCCGCCCGGCGCCCCGCATTGGCCAGGCTGTCGGGCCCGACGTTGCCGAACACCACCAGGCTGTAGTGGTACTCACCCATGCAGAACTGGCCGTCGCCCAGATCATTGAGCGCTTCATCCATGTCGGCGATCTGGCTGGCGACCACGTCGTCGCTGGCGATCAACTGATCGCGCTGCAGTTGCAGTGCGCGTGTCGCTTCGCGCCGGGGCAGGATCGAAAAACTCTGGGTTTCGATGAACTCGCTATCTTCGTAGAGCAGGGCGTTCAGGATGCCGGGCTCCACCGCGTCGGCGTATTCCTTGATGTCGACCAGTGCGGCACAACGGCGCTGGTCACCGTGGCGCAACTCCAGCTTGTCACCACCGAACGAGAGGCGGGTGCTCGGCAGCGTGCGGTACAGGGGGCCGGCGGCCAGGGGCACCGTGCGCCAGTGCCCGTTGACCAGGTAGCCCAGAAACTCGGCCACTTCGGAACAGGACCGGCCGCGCTGCTCGCGCCGGCCCAACAACTGCGGACCAAAGCCGCGCAAGACACGTTCGACGAAGGCGGAACGTTCTTCCATGGCCCGCAGGGCTTCGGCCTGCGCTTCGAGCAACGCCGCGCGTGAGCGCTGGGTCGATTGCAGGGCCCGACCAATGCGTGAGGCATGGGGTCGGTACACCAGGGTGAGGTACAGCTCGTTGCTCATCATGGGTTGTGTGCCCAGCCGTGCCTGGTAAGCGCGGGAGAGATCGCGGGCGAATCCGGGTGCGGTGGGGTCCTGCAGGGAGTCTTGGACCGCGCGGTGCAGCCGGTGGGTCCACACCGCCCACTGGCCGCCGGCCAGGTTGCGCAACAGACTGCACAGCGCTTCATGCCGCTCGGTGATCAGGTGCTCGTCGGCGCATTCGAAGGCCACACCGTCGAGCCGCCAGACCCTTAGGTAGTCCCCACCGCGTGTGATCACGTCGTGTTCACTGACGAGCGAGGAGAACGGCACGAAGCGCGTGAGCGGGTTGTCTGCTAAGGCTTGTTTCCAGTGGCGCGGCTGGGTCTGATTTTGCGCACCGAGGTTGGGGCGGTTCAGAGGAGCCGGGCGGCGGGTGACCGCCCTGCCGAGCGAATCAAAGATGCCAAGCATCAAGGGCTCCCCGGTACAGCGTGGGCGAATAACTGCGTGCGTGCCAGAAGCGGCGGTTGTGGTCGTGCAGGCGCAGCTTGAGCGCAACGAACATCTGCCGAAAGCGCTGGTCGTCCCGGGCGGTGACCCAGCGCATCCACAGCAGGGCGGGCACAAATGACAGCAGCACGCCAGCAGCGATCCACCAGCTCAGCAAGATGCCGCCCCAAATGATCAGCAGCATGCCGCTGCCGAAGAGCACGACCAGGGGCACCAGGGGGATGCCCAGTTTCATGGCCGGTCGCGTAGCGCCTTTGTAGATGACTTCGGCTTGCATGGTGAACGCCCGGTGTCATCAAGTGACGATGTAGCTGGCGAAGGCGCCTGCCCCACCGACCAGGGTGCCGCCGATCAGCACGTTGGCCACATCGGCCAGACGCGCGCCCTGGAAAATCATCTTGAAGCCGGCCCAGATGATTGCGATGGTTACCACGGCGATCGAGATCGTGACCAAGATCGCGCTCACATTGAGGACCGTGGTGTTGATCTTGGCGAAGCCCTGGGCGCGAGCGTTGCAGGCCAGGGACAACAGGAGCAGGGCGATCAGCGGCCGTGCCTGGCGCAGGATGGGGTGTGTGGAGTGGATGGGGGTCATGACGCCTCCTGGGTTGAAGTGGATGAACTGGGGCGGGACGTTGAACGGACGGCTGCCACGACCTTGCGCACGTAACCATGGCGAAACCCGGTGGAAAAGTTGCCGCTGTAGTAGCAGGAGAGGGCGCGATGCAGCGCTGTTTGGGCATGCGGCGAACCGTTGGCCGATCTGCTGGCGCGCTCATAACACTCGCCGAGCACGGTCTGCATCGCAGCCAGGTTGGTGCAAGGCTCAAAGGCCGAGCCCAGCGTCAACCCCAGGCGCGCGAAGTTGCCGACATTGATTTGCCCCAGGCCCACGCTGAAGCTCCAGCCGGCCGCCTGCAGCGATTGCGCCGTGGCCAGCGCTTCGGCGCGGTGGCGCGGTTGGCGCACCAAAGCACCGCCCACCACACCAATGGCCCAAGGGTTGAAGCCACTCTCCACACGAACCAGGGCGTGTGCGGTGTCGCTGTGCACCTGCGGGGCGCAGGCCAATGTTAGGGCGAGGAAGGTGGGGGCGTCCATGCTGGTCTTCCTCAGCGTGTGGAGTCCGCTGCCACGGGTGGGGGCAGGGCGGCGCGCCAGGCGGCGTGCTCGTCGTCGAAGCGGGTGTCCCAGCTGCCGAGTTGGGCCTTGGCGGCCGGGCTGAACTCGGTCACCGTGTCACCAGCCATGGCCCACCAGGTTTGGGCGAAAGGCGCGCCGTTGATGGCAACCGAGACCGCGCCGGTGTAGTCGCAGGTGTAGACCCGACCCACTTTAGTTTCGCGCTCACGGGTGTATTGCGGCGGGCAGTGGCTGGGTGCGCGGGCCCAAGTGTGCTGGGCCGAGTTGCCCGCGCCGGCCATGGCGCAGGTGGGGAATGCTTTGCCACGGGCGAGGTCGCGCAACACCTGACGGATCGGCGGCACGCACTGGGGCACAGCGCGCCAGTTGGGTGCGGCAAAGCACAGCAACACCAGGCATCCGTCGACCGCCAGCGCCGGAGCGGACAGCAGGCAGAGCGTGGCCGTCCCTAGCCCTGCGATGCAACGCCGCGTTACAGAGGCGGGGGTTTTCCGCTTGTTGACGGCAGCTCGGGGGTCTAGAGTGTGGTCGGTGTGCATGCGGCGGTCCTCCAGAAAATCGCCCAAGGGAGCCTTCGTTTCGTGTCGCGGTCGCTTGCGGCACGACTTCAATGTAGGTTCGCCAACCCTTGGTTCACGCGATGACTTTGATTCCAGAATCATCGGCAGACGGCCCGACTCCGGGCATCTATGCCGGCATCGAATCCCTCGCGGGTGTTTTTCACCCCCATGCGATCGAGGTGCAGGACTTCTCCCACTACCGCGCCATCATTGACCTGCGATCTGCGGCGGCGTTTGAGGACGACCACATCCCCGGTGCGCTGCATGCCGATGTGCGTGATTGGGCGATCGGTGCGGCAGGTATGACGTCCGATTCCCCCGCGACAGCGCCTCTCGCGGTGCCCGAACCGACAAAGTTGGAGCTGCCACCCGCGCTGCAGGCCTCTGTGGCTGCGGTGGGTCGGGACCAGGCCCTGCTTGTCTATTGCGACCAGGGAGGGCGGGTCAGCAACCCGGTGGCCCGCGCCTTGCGCTGGCGCGGCTGGACGGTCGATGTGTTGCCCGGTGGCTGGATCAACTACCGCCGCTGGGTGTTGGCCGGGCTGGAGGTACTGCCGCGCTTGGTCCCATTCCGCGTGATCGCGTCAGCTCTCGGCAGTGAGACGTTGCGCATCATGGCCGCCCTTCGCACCCTGGGGCAGCAGGTGCTCCACATCGAAGCACTGGCTGGGGTACGACGCAATGCGTTGTCTGTGCCCGTGTCAGCCGCCTCTCAACCCTCCCAAGCTTGGTTCGACAGTCAACTGCTGCAGGCGCTGCGCGCGCTGGACCCGCGCGCGGCGGTGTGGGTGACTGACACTGGCGCCCGGATCGGGGAGGTCATGTTGCCAGGGGCCCTGAACGACGCGCTCGCCATTGCACCGGTGGGCCAGCTGCGGATCGATGTGGCGATTCGGGCGGCGACATGGGCACAGGATGAACCCCTTTGCGCGAATGCCGATGCTTTGATCGAAACCGTGGCCAATCTGGATCCGCAGCCCCCGCCTGCTCTTGTGGCCCATTGGCTCGATCTGGCGAGACGTGGCGGCGGTATCCCCCTGTGGTCGAGCGTGTTGAGCGGGCACCTGGAGCCGATCTATCAATTTCAGCGCGCGCCGCGCGCTGATCGGCAGCATGCGCTGCCGTCGTTGCAGGTGGCGTCTATGTCCGGGCCAGTGCTCGCGCAGGCCTTGCGGCACTGGATACCCACACCAGGTGATGGTCGCTCAGCTGCGGTTACTTGAGGATCAGGCCGAATTCCACGGCAAGTTGCACCGCCATGCGCCGGTTACCCACACCCAGCTTGGCGTTCATGCGCTGAAACCGTGAGTTGATGGAGCTTTTGCTGACCTGCATCTCATTTGCAATTTTTTTGCTGCTGTGACCTTGGCATTCGTGCTGCAGCAGCACGAGGTCGGCCGGTGTGATGCGGGCCTTGGCGATCAGGTCGCGCCGAATGCGAGCCAACCACCAATCGTGCAGTTCCAGCGCCAACATGCGCGCGCTCACACGCAAGCGGGGCAGACCTGCATCCTCGAAATAGCCCGGGGTCGCTGAGCCCAGGCACAACAAGCTGATGCGTGAGTGCCCGGCGCCGGAATGGGCCGGCACCAGCACGGCCGATACAAAACCGGCGCGCGCTGCAAGGTCGATGACACGTCGGTGATCATTGTCCAATAAGTTCAGCGCGCTGGCGACGATGGGCTCGGAGTGGTGCGCGGCATAGGCGAGCCACGGGTCGTGGACAAAGTGTCCTTCCTGGACGTAAATGCGGGCCCAGGCGGGGTCGCAGGCCAGCATGAAACGGCAGGCCGCCAGGTCCCCATCGTCACGCACGAAACTCACAAAGACCGCACTCGTTGCCCCCAGGGCTGTGACGCCTTCAAGGAACAACGTGTGCACGGTCGGCTGATCGTTCGCCGCCGTGATCTGGGCAGCAATGGTGGCCACGCGCGCGGGGTAACGTTCGTCGGCAACCCGGGTGAGCAACGTCTCAGCGGGGGAGGGCGCAGTTGGTGGATTCGATGTCCCACAGTGCTTCTGCATCCCGCTGGAGCTGGAGGTAGAGCAGGGGCTGCTCGAATCGGATGGGGTCGTCCTCTCGCCAACGTTCGAACTTTCCCCGTTCGTCAAAGTGCAGGGACTGGCAGACACGGATGCCGCGGCGGGGGACTTCTTCGCGTTCGACATACAAACCTCCTTGGACGCGTTGCAGGAAGAACTGCACCGACCCCTGCGGGCCCTGTGCGCTGCAGTGGCGCTCTGTGGGTGTGGCGACCGGCGAGCCCGAACCCACCCAAGGCGGACTGCGTGTGGCCCTGCGCCGTTGTGGCGGAAGCGGGCTGGTTGTCATGAACACGCTCTCAAGCGGCAGTCGGCCACGACGGCCACGCCAAGGGCGCGGCGGGCATTCACCGATGGGGAGTCCTTCGACGCCGCAGATGCTGCGGCCGACACCATGACCAAGAGGTGCATAGCTGCTCCGAGCGAATCGTTCAATGACACGGTCCGCACGGACAGGCGGCTTGAGGTGGCCCGAAGTGCACGGGCTTCTGAAGGGTCCCAAGTAGTGACCAAGACATCCCGTTGTGTCCATACCGAGCCCCAATTGTTTTGTTAAAAATCGTACGAATATGCTGCAAAGGCTGGCGCCGAGATGCAGACAATTTGGCATTAGCGCACCAAGGTTTTTACGGCTGGCTTTGGTTCCCTCGATGCGTGACATGAGGCTCTTTCGCGCCATCGTGAGCGGCTGGTTCCCGTTGAGACTTTTACGAAATGTTGCCGTGTCGTTTCTATCCGGTATCGGGTTGTTGCTTGATCGAGGGGTGTTGAATCGGCTCGCCCTGCAGCAGTCGCCGACGTCCAAGGAAGGAGAAACGCATGCCAAGAAACCAGGAACAAACTTTGATGAATCAGATGTGCAATGACGAGCTCGATTGCACATGGCGCGTGTCCTGCGGGGATGTTGGTCCTTGTAGTTGTGATGCAGCGGGTGGCGCCCACGGGTGCATTGTTCTGGCAAAACGTGCAAGGGGGGCGTGCCATGTGGCTGTTGGTCGCCCGTGAAGCGCCGCCCGACGCGCCGTTTTGGCCAGGCCGTCATCTGCTGGCCGCGGTGGATGCGGTGCTGTGGCCGCTCCTCTGGGTGATGGTCTTCAGCGCTGCGCCGGCACCGATGGGCGTGGTGGGGCCGTTCGTGTCGGCCCTGGCGTTGCTGGCGGGACTGAGTCGGTTGCACCGCGCCCTGTGGGTAAACCACCGCTACCGGTTCACGACCTGGCGTTGGGGGCGCGTGGTGGCCGTCCTGTTGCTGGTCGGATTCGTGATGAAGGTGATGCTGGTTGTCTAGGTTGCGGCGGTGGGAGCGCGCCGTTTAAGTTGAGCTTGGCGCGCGGAAATATCGCGACTCGCTTTCAGTTGAGTGTGGTGGTGGCCCACCACGCCGATCCATCCGCCCTGCAACACGTCAATGGCTGGCTGTGGGACGTGCTGCGCTCCACCGTTCCAGATCGGCTCGGTGCCAGCCGATGGCACGGCTCGACAACTTGACGGGGGAGGGGAATTTGTCCTCTGCCACCAGACGGTAAATCGTCGAACGGCCCAAGCCGGTCAATCGAGTGACCGCAGGCAGTCGCAGGAACGTCAGAGCGTCCGTGTGGGTGGACTCCATGGGGGGAGGCGGGTTGGTGCGCATGGGTGTGCTCCAAGTGAGGAATGCTTTCCACTGTAGGCAGGTCGCAAACACCCGAGCCGATGACTTTGGGATAAAAATAGTCTTTTATCTCGTGTGCCGCCCCTTGGCGATCGATACCCCCCTCAAGGTTGTCCTGCCTGCCGTCGACCACCGTTCACTCAGGTGCAGCAGCAAACAGCCCGCAACAACAACTGAGTTCCACCGTTACCCACCATGCGAGCCCTGTTTCTGAAAGCCAACAACGGTTTGCGTCGAACACTGCGCCATGCACTGGTCGCTCTTTTGCTGTTGATTTTGTGTGTGTACGGGATCCGCGCGGCGTTGACGTTCCTGCTCGGTAGGTTGCCTTCGATCTGGGAGTTGGTGGGCATTACGCTGCCGCTGGGTCTTGTGGTGGTCCTGATGCTGCGGTGGCACCACAACCGACGAATGCGGCGCACGATCGTGAGCTTGCAAGACTCCGCACTTTGGTGATCAGACGTCGCGCCAACCAGCTTTGCCAGCCCAGCGCTGCGGTACGACTGATCGAACCACTTTCAAATGGACAAGCGACGTTGGGCCCTCTGTGTTGTGAGCGCTGTCAGGGAGAATGGCGAGCCATAGGCTGCACCTTGTTGACAGCCTCACTTCATCCAACACCTACCCCATGACTCTTTCCACCTGGTTGCTGTACGCGGTAGCGGTCCTCGTCTTGACGGTCACTCCCGGGCCAAGTGTGCTCATGTGCATTTCTACGTCGGTTCAGCTCGGTTCGCGCCGTGCGCTCATAGCGGCACTGGGGAGCACGACGGCCATCGCTTGCATCATGTTTCTGTCCATGCTCGGCCTGGGTGCCGTTCTCGCCGCATCGGACGTGCTCTTCTCAGCTCTGAAGTGGATGGGCGCCGCCTACTTGGCCTACCTGGGGCTGACCTCCTTGTTGTCGAAGGCCGCTGGCCTGAAGGTTCCAAGTGACGCGCGTGGGTCCAACAGCACTCGCTCGTTGTTTTCGCGTGGCATGCTGGTGGGTGCCAGCAACCCGAAAGCCTTGCTTTTCTTTGGCGCACTGTTTCCCCAGTTCATCGACTCCTCGGCGTCGCAAGCTCCGCAGTTCGTGGTTCTGGGAGTCACCTTCGTCTTTTTCGAACTCTTTTGGCTGTCGATCTACGCACTGACCGCGGCGCGTGCAAGGCAGTGGCTGCAACAGCCACGCCGAGCACTTGCCTTCAACCGCGTCACGGGTGTGGTGTTTCTGCTGGCTGCAGGGTTCCTGGCCGCCACCAAACGCACCGCGCCTTGACCAGCGTCACCCATACAACTGCTCGGGTTGGATCGGCATGTCTGCAGGATCGAGTCGGCGCGCCAGATATTGGTCAGTCAACACACTAGATAAGGATTGAATCTCAGATAAGCCAACGGTCAAAGACATCGAGTCCTCCTTCAAAAGGGCGCCTCTACGCACGGTGCTTTTTGGTGGCCACGACGTTGCCCGCCACGCAGGCATCCAGAAAGTTGCTCCACGCCTGCATCATGGCTGCGCGCGGCTGAAGATACAGGGCGTGGTTGTAGGACGCGCTGACCTGGTTGCGCTCTTGGTGGGCCAGCTGCAGCTCGATGTGCTCATGTGGCCAGCCCTGCTCGTGCAGCAGGGTGGACGCGATCCCACGAAATCCATGGCCCGTCATTCGGCCCTTGTAGCCCATGCGGTCGAGTGCACCCAAGATCGTGTTGTTGCTCATGGATTTTTCGTGATCGCGTTCGCCAGGAAAGAGTAAGGTGCTGTGGCCAGTCAGCGTGTGCAAGCTGCGCAGCAGTGTCACCGCTTGAGAGGACAACGGCACAATGTGCGGGGACTTCATCTTCATGCGTGAGGCCGGAATGTCCCAACGAGCCCCATCCAAATCGAACTCTTCCCAGCGAGCGCCGATCAGTTCACTGGTGCGCACGAAGGTCATCGCCATCAGCTTGATGGCGACACGTGTGACGGTGCTGCCGTTGTACACCTCAATCTTGCGCAGCAACTGCGGTAGCTCCTTGCCGTCGACCCGGGCGTAGTTCTCCTTCTTGCGTGTGGCCAGTACGTCGCTCGGGCGAATGTCCACGGCTGGGTTGCGGCGGGCCACGCCGTGCGCTATGGCGTAGCGGAAGATCTGGGAGCAGGTTTGAAGGGCACGCTTGGCGATGTCTAGCGCGCCACGCTTTTCGATGGCTTTCATCATCGCAACCAGTTCGGGCGCTTCTATCTCTGCGATGGGGCGCGTTCCGATCGCTGGAATGACGTCGGCTTCCAGGCGGCGCCAGACGTAGACGGTGTGGCTGTCGCTGCGTGCGGATTTCCAGCTTTCCCACCATTTTTTCGCCACGGCAGCAAAGGTGTCCTCCACGGCCAAGCGGCGGGCGATCTTCTCGGATTTGCGGGCCGCCATCGGGTCAGACCCAGAGGCCAGGAGTTTGCGGGCTTCGTCCACCTTGTCTCGGGCTTGGGCAAGCGAGATATCCGGGTAAGAGCCCAGGGCCATGAGCTTTTGTTTGCCGTCAAAGCGGTAGGCCCAGCGCCACAACTTCGAGCCTTGAGGCGTGACATGCAGCTGCAAGCCACGCCCATCAGAGAGTTTAAAGGCGGTGTTCGTGGGCTTGCTGGCTTTGATGGCTATGTCGGTCAGGGCCATGTTTCCCCCTGTTGGTAGAGGAGATACCAACACGGCATCACCTGCATACCCACAACGATACCAACAGAAAACCTTGGATGACAAGAAGTGTTTTGGGACGCCGAAAAACAAAAAAGCCCCGAATCACTAGGTGAAACGGGGCTTTTCGGGGTCTGTCGAGATGCCTTGGGAGGCTCTGAAACTCAATTTTGGCGGAGAGGGCGGGATTCGAACCCGCGGTGGGTATTAGCCCACACACGCTTTCCAGGCGTGCGACTTAAACCGCTCATCCACCTCTCCGCGAAGCCTGCGATTGTAGCAGTCTTGCCGACCTGCTCAGGCGGTCGGGCTGCCATCGGCGGTCTTGTGCCAGGCGTGTTGTTGCAGAACCTCCAGTGAAACGTGTTGCAAGGTGGTGGCGTTGGTGCTCTCCAGCACCACGGGTGGGGCCACGCCGGCTTGCAAGGCCTCTTTCCAGCGCTGCACGCACAGGCACCAGCGATCGCCCGGCTTGAGGCCGGCGAAGCGCCATTCGGGCCGCGGCGTGCTCAGGTCGTTGCCGCGCTCTCTCGAGAACTCGAGAAAGGTCGCCGTCACGCGTGCGCACACGACGTGGGTGCCATGGTCGTCGGGGCCGGTCTCGCAGCAGCCGTCGCGGTAGAAGCCGGTGAGTGGGTCGTACGAGCAGGGCAGCAGCTCGGTGCCAAGGACGTTGCGGGCGGTGGTCATGGTTGTTCGATCTGCAGAAAGTTCACGGGGTCTTGGTGGCGCCGACCATTTTCATGGCGGACGCAATCAGGGCAGACACCTCCGTCATGTTGCTTGGCACGATGAGCGTGGTGGTGGCGTCGGCAGCAACCTTGCTGTAAGCATCCACCGCGCGCTCGGCCACCTTGAGCTGCACGGCTTCCTGGCCACCCGGCTGGCGGATGGCTTCGGCCACCACACGGATGGCTTCTGCGGTGGCCTCGGCCACCGCCAGAATGGCCGACGCTTCGCCCTGTGCATTGTTGATCTCGGCTTGCTTCTCACCTTCGGATCGGGCGATGAAAGCCTCGCGCTCACCGGTGGCGATGTTGATCTGCTCCTGACGGCGACCTTCGGAGGCCGCAATCAGCGCGCGCTTCTCGCGCTCGGCGGTGATCTGGGCCTGCATGGCCAGCAAGATCTCTTTCGGCGGGGTGAGGTCCTTGATTTCGTATCGCAGCACCTTCACACCCCAGTTCAGCGCGGCCTCGTCGATGGCGTGCACCACCTGGGCGTTGATGATGTCGCGCTCCTCGAACGTCTTGTCGAGTTCGAGTTTGCCGATCACCGAACGCAGCGAGGTCTGGGCCAGCTGGGTCACGGCGACGATGTAGTTGGACGAGCCATAGCTCGCACGCATCGGATCGGTGACCTGGAAGTACAGGATGCCGTCGACCTGCAGCTGGGTGTTGTCGCGCGTGATGCACACCTGGCTGGGCACATCCAGCGGGATTTCCTTCAGGCTGTGCTTGTAGGCCACCTTGTCGATGAAGGGCACCAGAAAATTCAGGCCCGGTGCCAGCGACGAGTGGTACTTGCCCAGTCGCTCGACTACCCAGGCGTTCTGCTGCGGCACCACCTTGACGGAACGCGTGATGAAGATGGCAGCAACGATGAGCAGGAGGATGGCGATTTCCATGGCGGGCGGTTCTCGATGAAGTTGGAGAGTGGTGAGGGTAGCGCAGGCGCGCCAAGCTGTCCGGGGTCAGACCTTGTCGACCAGCAGGCGGCTGCCCACGAGCTCGGCCACACGGTAGCTGCCGGGTGTGGGCGTGTTGCCCGGACGGTGGATGGCGGTCCACTGGGCGCCCCGGTATTTGACGCTGGCGGTGCCATCGACGTTCCATTCGTCGATCTGCAGGATCTCGCCCACATCGAGGTTCACGCTGCGCAGGGCGCGCACCGACGGGTCGCTCTCGCGCCGCTTCTTGATGAAATACCAGGCCACCACGGCCGCCGAGCCGGTGATCGCGGCAACGAGCAACTGGCCAACCATCCCCAGGCCGGCGTGAGCGGCCACGGCGCCCGCGGCCATGCCCACCGCCAGCATGAGCAGGTAAAACGTGCCCGTGAACAGTTCGAGTGCGACGGTGGAGCCCGCCAGCAGCCACCACAATGTTGAATCCGACATGCCTGCTCCCGTTACTTGGATGGATGGTTCTGGCCGGTGTGCCCACCGCTCCGCTGGGGCCGAGGGTGGCGTTTGTCTGACCAACGCCACATTTTGCGGCAAATGAGTGGCGTCGCCCGGACCCGGACACACGTTGTCCGTACACTTCGCGCCTGCTTTGCCTTTGGTGGCATGCGCACGACCCGCACCCTTTTGCCCGATGGCCGCTCCGGCGGCTGGAGAACCTCATGAAATTCCGTTTCCCCATCGTCATCATCGACGAGGACTTCCGCTCCGAAAACACCTCGGGTCTGGGCATTCGCGCTTTGGCGCAGGCCATCGAGGTCGAGGGCTTCGAGGTGGTGGGTGTGACCAGCTACGGCGACATGAGCCAGTTCGCCCAGCAGCAGAGCCGGGCCAGCGCGTTCATCCTGTCGATCGACGACGAAGAATTCAGCCATGGCGCAGACCTCGACCCGGTCGTGCTCAACCTGCGCAACTTCATCGACGAGGTGCGGCGCAAGAACTCGGATGTGCCGATCTACATCTACGGCGAAACCAAGACCAGCCGGCATCTGCCCAACGACATCCTGCGCGAGCTGCACGGCTTCATCCACATGTTCGAGGACACGCCCGAGTTCGTGGCGCGCCACATCATCCGCGAGGCCAAAAGCTACCTCGAAGGCATCCAGCCGCCGTTCTTCAAGGCGCTGCTGGACTACGCCGAAGACGGTTCCTATTCGTGGCACTGCCCTGGCCATTCGGGCGGCGTGGCGTTCCTCAAGAGCCCGGTGGGCCAGATGTTCCACCAGTTCTTCGGCGAAAACATGCTGCGCGCCGACGTGTGCAACGCGGTGGAAGAGCTGGGCCAATTGCTGGACCACAACGGCGCCATCGGTGCCAGCGAGCGCAATGCGGCCCGCATCTTCAACGCCGACCACTGCTTCTTCGTCACCAACGGCACCAGCACCAGCAACAAGATGGTGTGGCACCACACGGTGGCGCCGGGCGACGTGGTGGTGGTCGACCGCAACTGCCACAAGTCGATCCTGCACGCGATCATCATGACCGGCGCGGTGCCGGTGTTCTTGCGGCCCACGCGCAACCACTACGGCATCATCGGCCCGATCCCTCAAGCCGAGTTCTCGCCCGAGGCGATCCGCCAGAAGATCGCTGCCAACCCGCTGCTCAAGGGCGTCAATGCCAAGACCGTCAAGCCGCGCATCCTGACCTTGACGCAGAGCACCTACGACGGCGTGCTCTACAACACCGAGACCATCAAGCACGCGCTCGACGGCTACATCGACACGCTGCATTTCGACGAGGCCTGGCTGCCACACGCAGCTTTCCACCGCTTCTACGGCAGCTTCCACGCCATGGGCAAGAAGCGCGCACGGCCGAAGGACCAGATCGTCTTCGCGACGCAGTCCACCCACAAGCTGCTCGCCGGCATCAGCCAGGCCAGCCAGGTGCTGGTGCAGGACGCGGTCGATCGCAAGCTCGACCGCCACCTCTTCAACGAGGCCTACCTGATGCACACCAGCACCAGCCCGCAGTACGCGATCATCGCCAGCTGCGATGTGGCCGCGGCCATGATGGAGCCGCCCGGTGGCAAGGCGCTGGTGGAAGAGAGCATTTTCGAGGCGCTCGACTTCCGCCGCGCCATGCGCAAGATCGACGCCGAGTTCGGTGACGACGACTGGTGGTTCAAGGTCTGGGGACCGGACGATCTGGCCGACGAAGGCATGGGTGAGGCCGTCGACTGGGTGCTCAACCCCGACCCGGCGGGCTCGCAGGCCACCGCCAAGGAATGGCACGGCTTTGGCGACATGGCGCCCGGCTTCAACATGCTGGATCCGATCAAGGCGACCATCGTCACGCCGGGTCTGAACCTGGATGGCCGCTTCGAGCCCGAAGGCATCCCCGCGTCCATCGTCACCAAGTTTCTCGCCGAGCACGGCGTGGTGGTGGAGAAAACGGGTCTGTACAGCTTCTTCATCATGTTCACCATCGGCATCACCAAGGGCCGCTGGAACACGCTGCTGACCGCGCTGCAGCAGTTCAAGGACGACTACGCCAAGAACCAGCCGATGTGGCGCATCCTGCCGGAGTTCTGCCAGAAGCACCCGCGCTACGAGCAGATGGGCCTGCGCGACCTGTGCCAGCACGTGCACGAGCTCTACGCCCGCTACGACATCGCGCGCCTGACGACCGAGATGTACCTGAGCGACCTGACGCCGGCCATGAAGCCGACCGACGCGTTCGCGCACATCGCGCAGCGAACCACCGAGCGTGTGCCCATCGACGAGCTCGAAGGCCGCATCACCACCAGCCTGGTCACGCCATACCCACCGGGCATTCCGCTGCTGATCCCGGGCGAGGTGTTCAACAAAAAGATCGTGGATTACCTCAAGTTCGCGCGCGAGTTCAACGCCCTGTGCCCCGGCTTCGAGACCGACATCCACGGTCTCGTGGAGATGGTGGGCGACGATGGCAAGAAGCGTTACTTTGCCGACTGCGTGAAAGCCTGAAGAGACGCTTATCGGGGCGGAGCATCAGCCCGCACCCGCAAGAAGCTGGCGAAGCGCGGCACGCCGCTCTCGTTGACACCGCGGAAGCGGAAAGTCACCCACTCGCCCACGGCGGGCGGACGCTCGCGCTGGGCGTCGGTGAAGCCAGTGCCCAGACGGAACCGCACACCTTCCTGTGTCTCCACCAGCAAGGCGCCCATGCGACCGGCGTGTCGGCCCTGACCGGGCAAGTGCTGCAACACGCGCGCCTCGGCGTCTTCGTGCGTCTTCACCTTCAGCAGGTCGTCGTTGCGCTCGGCTCGATAGAACGAGTCGCCCCGGTGCAGCATCAGGCCTTCGCCGCCGGCTTTCACCACTTGGTCCAGCCGCGCCATCAACTCGGTGTGGCTGGCGACGCGCTCCTGAGGGACGGCCTGGACCCAGGGGCGATGGAGTTGTCGCACCAGCGCCTGACAGGCCTGGATGCGGTCGGTGAAGCGGCCCGGGTGGGCGGGCAGGTCGAACACCATGAAACGCACGCGTCGCCAGGCGTCATCCATGGGGGTTTGGCGGCGCACGGTGGCGAGCGCTGCTTCAAATTTCCCTCGACCGATCCAGAGTTCGCCGTCCATGGGCTCGGCGGGCCATCCGGCGGTGAACCAGCCGGGCGCTGCGATGACTTCACCGCCGCGGGTCAGCAGCTGCTGGCCATCCCAGAAGCCGCGAAGGCCATCGTATTTTTCACTCAGCCAGTAGTCGTGCAGCGGCACACCGGGCCGGTACACGTTGGCAAGCATCAGGGCCGGTGCATCGGCAGCCAAAACAGGGGCAGACAGGCCACAGGTGACCAGGCCCAACCAGCCAAGCAGCTCGCGTCGCCTCATGGCGGCCCCCGAAGCGCAGAGGAATCAGCTCAGCGCGTCGCTGTCGCGGCTCACGCCCGTGGTGTGGCTGTAGCCACCGTCCACGTAGGTGATCTCGGCGGTGACGCCAGCGGCCAGGTCGCTCAGCAGAAACGCGGCCACGTTGCCCACGTCTTCAATGGTCACGTTGCGGCGGATCGGTGAAGCGCTGGCGACCATGCCCAGCAACTTGCCGAAGTCCTTGATGCCGCTGGCGGCCAGGGTCTTGATGGGGCCAGCGCTGATGCCGTTGACGCGCATGCCCTTGGGACCCAACGACTCGGCCAGGTAACGGACCGATGCTTCCAGGCTGGCTTTGGCCAGACCCATGGTGTTGTAGTTGGGCACGGCGCGCAGGGCTCCGAGGTAAGTGAGGGTCAGCAGCGCCGACTTCTCGTTGAGCATGGGCAGCGCGGCCTTGGCCATGGCAGGGAAACTGTAAGCGCTGATGTCGTGCGCGATGCGGAAGTTCTCGCGCGTCAGGCCGTCCAAAAAATCCCCGGCAATCGCTTCGCGCGGTGCAAAGCCGATGCTGTGCACAAAGCCGTCGAACTTCGGCCACACCTGCGCCAGGTCGGCAAACAGCTTCTCGATCTGGGCGTCGTCGCCCACATCGCAATCAAAGATGAGCTTGGAGTCGAAATCGGCAGCGAACTCGGTGATGCGGTCCTTGAAACGCTCGCCGACGTAGCTGAACGCGAGCTCGGCACCCTGCTGGTGGCAGGCCCTGGCGATGCCGTAGGCGATGGACCGGTTGGACAGCACGCCCGTGATCAGCAATTTCTTGCCGGTGAGAAAACCCATGTTTCTGTCTCCAATGAAAAATCCTTCAGAATTGTCGCATGCACTTCTCCCGCATCTGCCCCGGCCACCGACTCGTCTCGACGTCCCTGGCCGCGTTGCTGGTGCTCTGGAGCACGGCGGGTTGGGCCGCTCACGGCTATGCGCTGTGGGGCCAGCTCAAGTACCCCGACGGGTTCACCCATTTCAACTATGTCAACCCCACCGCACCCAAGGGCGGTGAGTTGCGGCTGGTGAGCAACCTTCGGCTGTCCACCTTCGACAAGTACAACCCGTTCACGCTGCGCGGCAGTGCGCCGGCCTATTTGTCCAACTTGATGTTCGACTCCTTGCTCGCTGGCGCGCTGGACGAAAACGGGGCCGCCTACGGCCTGCTGGCCGAGGACGTGGTGACCGCGCCCGATGGCCTGTCGGTCACGTTCAAGTTGCGCGACACCGCGCGCTTTCACAACGGCGACCCGGTGCTCGCCGCCGACGTGAAGCACAGCTTCGACACGTTGCTGGGTCCACACACCTCACCCGCCTTCAAGACCGTGCTGCAAGACGTGGCCGGACTGGACGTGCTGGGCGAGAGAACCGTGCGCTACCGCTTCAAGAAGCCCAACCGGGAACTGCCACTGACCGTGGGCGGGCTGCCGGTGTTCAGCCGTGCCTGGGGCAATGCCATCGACCCCAAGACCGGCCAGCGCAAGACCTTCGACCAGGTCGTGACCGACATTCCCATCGGCAGCGGGCCTTACAAAATCGGTCCGGTTCAGTTCGGCCGGGACATCACCTACGTGCGCGACCCGGCCTACTGGGCGCGCGACCTGCCGGTTCGCCGGGGCACCGCCAATTTCGACCGCATCGTCGTCAAGATCTACAAGGACAACACGGCCAAGCTTGAAGCGCTGAAGGCGGGCGAGTTCGACCTCATGCGCTTTTTCTCGGCAGGGGACTGGGCGCGTCGCGTCAACGGCAAACGTTTCAATACCGGTGAACTCGTCAAGGGCGAGTTCACCCACCGCCTGCCCACCGGCTTTCAAAGCTATGTGCTCAACACACGCCGACCGCCGCTGGACGACATCCGCGTGCGCGAGGCGCTGGGTCTGGCGATGGACTACGAGTGGATGAACCGGCAGATGTTCTACAACGCCTACCAGCGCGTGCAGGGGCTGTTCGGCAACACCGATTGTTCGCCGCAGGGCACGCCCCCGCCCGAGGAGCTGGCCTTGCTGGAGCCCTGGCGCAAACAACTGCCACCCGCCGTGTTCGGCCCGGTGTATGCAGCGCCGCGCACCGATGGCACGGACTCCCTGCGCGGCAACCTCAAACGCGCGCAGGCCTTGCTGCGTGAGGCCGGCTGGACCGTGCAGGGCGGCCAACTGCGCAACGCGCAGGGCAAGTCCATGACGATCGAGTACCTCGACAGCAACGAGACCGGCGCTCGCGTGGTCACCCCCTGGATCCGCAACCTCACCAAGCTGGGTGTTGAACTGAAGTTCCGCCCGGTGGACTTCGCGCTGTACCAGCAGCGCCTGCGCAGCTTTGATTTCGACATCGTTTCGCTGGCCTACGGCGGCACCAACAACCCGGGTGCGGAGTACGCCGACCTGTTCGGCAGCGCTGCTGCCAAGACCGAAGACTCGGGCAACCACACCGGCACCGCCAACCCGGCCGTGGATGCGCTGATCGAGCGCATGGTGGAAGCCCCCACACAACCCGAATTTCTGGCCGCCTGCCGTGCGCTGGACCGCGCCATCACCCACAGCCATGTGCTGATCCCGCAGTGGTCAGCCACGACCCACCGCATGGCCTACAACGCATGGCGGCTGGCTCGCCCGAAAGACATGCCCCCTTATGCATCCGGTGAGGTCTGGGCCATCGACACCTGGTGGGCTCAGAAATGATGCCCCCACGCTCCACCGCTGCGCGGGTCGCTGCCCCCCGAGGGGGCTGGCCTTGCCTGGGGCGGCCCGGCGCGGCGGCCTTCTCACCTCGGAGCAACTGACACGCCATGTGGGTCTACATCCTCAAACGCCTGCTGCTCATGATCCCGACGCTGTTCGGGGTGCTGTTGCTGACCTTCGTGGTGATCCAGTTCGTGCCAGGCGGTCCGGTGGACCAGTACCTGGCCGAAGCCCGTGCGGGTGCCGGGGCAGCGGGCGCCGAAGGTGGCTCGGTCTACCGCGGCGCGCAAGGTGTGGACCCCAAACGCATCGAGCAGATCAAAGCCCTCTACGGCTTCGACAAGCCGGCGCACGAACGTTTCTTCCAGATGCTCGGTCAGTTCGCGCGCTTCGATCTGGGCACCAGCTTCTTCCAGAACAAGGCCGTGTCCGAACTCATCCTGGAGAAGCTGCCGGTCTCCATCACGCTCGGCTTGTGGACCTTCCTCATCAGCTACGGGGTGGCGGTGCCGCTGGGCGTGGCCAAGGCGGTGCGGGCCGGCTCGCGTTTCGATCTGGCCACCACCTTGCTCGTGCTCATCGGCTACGCCATCCCGGGGTTCGTGCTGGGTGTCGCGCTGCTGGTAATCTTTGGCGGTCAGCTGCAGTGGTTTCCCCTGCGTGGTCTCACATCCTCCAACTGGGAAGAGCTCAGCTGGGGGGCGCGCATCGTCGACTACCTCTGGCACATCACCCTGCCGGTCACCGCCATGGTGCTGGGCAGCTTCGCCGTCACGGCCATGCTGACCAAGAACGCGTTTCTGGAAGAGATCCGCAAGCAGTACGTGATGACCGCGCGTGCCAAGGGCCTGAGCGAGCGGCAGGTGCTTTGGAAACACGTTTTTCGCAACGCGCTCATCCCCATCGTCACCGGCTTTCCCTCGGCCTTCATCGGCGCTTTCTTCGCGGGCTCGCTGCTGATCGAAACCCTGTTCTCGCTCGACGGCCTGGGCTTGCTCAGCTATGAGAGCGTGATCCGGCGCGACTATCCCGTCGTGCTCGGCACGCTGTTTTTCTTCACGCTGATCGGCCTGGTGACCAAGCTGATTTCCGACCTCTGCTACGTCTGGGTGGACCCGCGTGTCAAATTCGACTGAAGCCGTGACACCCTCGTTGTCGCCGAGCGCCCGCGCCTGGCGCCGCTTCAAGCGCAACCGCCTGGGCTACTGGAGTCTCGTGCTGTTCTGCCTGCTGGTGGTGGGCAGCCTGTTCGCCGAGGTGCTGTCGAACGACCGGCCCTTGGTCGTTCGCTACGAGGGCACGACCTATTTCCCCATGCTGAAGGACCATGCGGAGACGGTGTTCGGTGGCGACTTCGACACCACCACCGACTACCTCGACCCCTTCATCCGCGAACAACTGAGCAAGGGCGACAACTGGGCGATATACGCACCCAATCCCTACGGCCCGCAGACGCTGAACTACTTCGCCAAACTGCCCAACCCGTCGCCGCCCACGCTGGACAACCTGTTCGGCACCGACGATCGCGGCCGCGACCTGCTGGCCCAGCTGATCTACGGCTTTCGCGTGAGCGTGCTGTTCGCACTGGCGCTCACCGTCATCGGCGTGCTGCTGGGGGTGGTCACCGGTGCCATCCAGGGCTTCTTCGGTGGCAAAACCGATCTCGCTTTCCAGCGTTTCATCGAGATCTGGGGCTCCATGCCCGAGCTGTATTTGCTCATCATCTTTTCGGCCGTGTTCGCGCCCAGCATCAGCCTGCTGCTGATCCTGCTCAGCCTGTTCGGCTGGATGGGTCTGTCCGACTACGTGCGCGCCGAGTTCCTGCGCAACCGCCAGCTGGACTACGTGCGCGCAGCGCGCGCGCTGGGCCTGTCCAACTGGCAGATCATCTGGCGCCATGTGCTGCCCAACAGCCTCACACCAGTGGTCACCTTTCTACCGTTTCGCATGAGCGCAGCCATCCTGGCGCTCACCTCGCTTGACTTTCTGGGCCTGGGCGTGCCACCCGGTACACCGTCGCTGGGCGAGCTGCTGAGCCAGGGCAAGAACAACATCGACGCCTGGTGGATTTCGCTCTCGACCTTCGCGGTGCTGGTGATCACGCTGCTGCTCTTGACCTTCATGGGGGATGCCTTGCGCGATGCGTTGGACCCGCGGAAAGCGGACAAATGATGGCCCCCAAGCTCCTCGACGTGAAAGGCCTGCGCGTGTCCTTCGGTGGGCAGGACGTCGTGCACGGCATCGACTTCGCCATCCGGGCCGGCGAGAAGCTCGCGCTGGTGGGCGAATCCGGCTCGGGCAAGACGGTGTCGGCGCTGTCGCTGCTGCGCCTGGTGCACAACGCCGATGTGAGCGGCTTGGCGCTGCTCAACGGCCGCGACCTGCTGCAGATGACCGAGCACCAGTTGCGCGGTGTGCGCGGGGACGAGGTGGCCATCATCTTCCAGGAGCCCATGACGGCGCTCAACCCGCTCTACACCGTGGGTGACCAGATCGGCGAGGTGCTTCAGCTGAAGAAGGGTCTCACGCCGCGTCAGGCGCTGTCGTCCACCATCGAGCTGCTGGCCTCCACCGGCATCCCCGAGCCAGCGCGCCGCGCCAACGCCTTCCCGCACCAGCTCAGCGGCGGCCAGCGCCAGCGCGCCATGATCGCCATGGCGCTGGCCAGCAGCCCGAAGCTGCTGCTGGCCGACGAGCCCACCACCGCGTTGGATGTCAGCTTGCGCGGCCAGATCCTGGACCTGTTGGCCGATCTGCAGCGCCAGCACGGCATGGCGGTGCTGCTCATCACGCACGACCTCAACCTGGTGCGCCGCTTTGCCGACCGGGTGGCCGTGATGGAGCAGGGCCATCTGGTGGAGCAGGGCGGCGTGAGCGACGTGTTTGCCGCGCCCCGGCACCCCTACACACGGATGCTGCTGGCCAGCAAACCCGAGCGTGACGTGGTGCCCGCTGGCCCGCCTGCTGCCGACGCCACACCGGTGCTGCAAGCCCGCGGCCTGCGCGTGGGTTACCCCGTTCCATTGCCCGGCCTGAGGGGCTGGTTCAAGAAGGGCGAGTTCATCGCGGTGCAGGGCGCCGATCTGGATCTGGGGCCGGGCCAGACGCTGGGCGTGATCGGCGAATCGGGTTCGGGGAAATCCACGTTGGCGCTGGCCGCGCTGGGTCTGCTGCCCTACCAAGGCAACTTGCAGGTCACAGGATCCGACTGGACGCAGGCCCTGAAGAACGGCGAGAGCAGGGCGCTGCGCCAGCGGGTGCAGGTTGTGTTCCAGGACCCGTTTTCATCGCTCTCGCCGCGCATGACCATCGAGCAGATCGTCGGCGAAGGCCTGCTGGTGCACCAGCCGGGTCTTTCAGTGGCGCAGCGCCGTGACCGCGTCGTCATGGCACTGGCGGATGTGGGCCTGGTCGACGATCCCCGGCGCGGCGGTGACTGGCTGCAGCGCTACCCGCACGAGTTCTCGGGCGGGCAGCGCCAGCGCCTGGCGATTGCGCGTGCGCTCATCATCGACCCGCAACTGCTGGTGCTGGACGAACCCACCAGCGCGCTCGATGTGACGGTGCAGAAACAGGTGCTGGCCTTGCTTCAGCGCCTGCAGCGCGAACGCGGTCTGAGCTACCTGCTGATCACGCACGACGTGGATGTCATCCAGGCCATGGCGCACCACGTCATCGTGATGAAAGACGGCGCCGTGGTCGAGAGCGGGCCGGTCGAGCAGGTGTTGCGCGCGCCCGCGCATCCCTACACACGCACGCTGGTGCAGGCGGCCGCCTGAGGCGCTCAAGGGCTTGACCTGCGTCAGGCCGCTGGCGGGTGGGGCGGCGTATAACCGTCGGTCATGACCGACCCATCACCCCCTTCAACGCGCCCTGTCTCGCTTCAGTCGTCCTGGCGCTGGCTGGCCCTGGGTTGGGCCGACCTGCGGCGCAACCCGGTGCCCGGCCTGGTTCACGGCCTGCTGCTCACCGCCTTCGGCTGGCTGCTGCTGTGGGCTGCGCGCGACCAGTTCTGGCTGCTGGCCGGCGCCTTCTCGGGTTTCCTCATCGTCGCGCCCATCCTGGCCACCGGTCTCTACCAGGTCAGCCGCCAGCGCAACGCCGGGTTGGGCGAGGTGGTGCAGCTTTGGCGCTCGGGCGACGGCCGTCTGGTGAAGTTCGGCCTGCTGCTGGGACTGGCCGGCACCGGCTGGGTGCTCACCTCGGCCGGCCTGATCACGCTCTGGTCGCCCGTGCCCATCCAGAAGCCGGTGGACTTCCTGCGTCATGTGGTGCTGGTGCGCGAAGTGGGCCTGTTCGAGGTCTGGCTGGTGCTCGGCGCCTTGTTGGCCGCTCCCGTGTTCGCCTCCACCGTGGTGGCCCTCCCCATGCTGGTGGACACACGCGCTTCGGTGATGGAGGCGGTGGCCGAGAGCTGGCGTGCCGTGGCCAGCCACCCCGGGCCCATGGTGACATGGGCGGTGGTGATCGCCTTGCTGGTCGGCATCGGCATGCTCACCGCCTTGCTCGGTCTGATCGTGCTGATCCCGCTGCTGGCGCACGCAAGCTGGCATGCCTACCGCGACCTGACGGCCCATCGGCTGGAGGGCTGATTGATGGGCAACACCCTGTTCGGCTACACCGAAGGCCAGATCGCACAGTTCGGGCTGACGTTTGGCGTCGGTGCCTTCATCCTCTACATGCTCTTCATCGTGTTCAACCTGGCCCGGGAATCCAAGGCCGGCAAGTTCGGCACCTTCGTGCTGTTTCTGGTGCTCTCATTCGGTATGTTGGGGTTTCTGGCCAAAAACCTCATTCAATGGGTGCTGGGTATTTGAACGGTGTTCAGCATTGAACGGTCGATTGGGTTGCCAATCGGTGGTTGCAGGCGTTACAATGCGAGCTTCACGACCAAATGGGCGGGTAACTACCGGCCCATTTTTTTTGGCCGAACGCTTTTGACCCTGGGGTAATCCACAGGGTGGATCGAACGGCGCACCCTGGGCAGACACCATCAGCATGGCTTGGCAAGAGATCGTAGAGCAGACCGTCACCGGACTGGGTTTTGACCTGGTGGAGTTGGAGCGCTCGGGCAGCGGCTTGCTGAAGGTCACGATCGACCTGCCTTGGGAGGCGCCCGTTGCCGGCCAACCGGTGCCGGCCGAGCGTTTTGTCACGGTCGAAGATTGCGAAAAAATCACGCGTCAGTTGCAATACCTGCTGGAAGTCGAGGGCCTGGAATACCGACGCCTCGAAGTGGGTTCGCCGGGCATTGACCGGCCCCTCAAACGCGAGATTGACTACGTGCGGTTTGAAGGTCACGTGATTGACCTCACCTTGAAGGCGCCGATCGGCGCCACCGGGACCGACGTGGCGGCGAACCGCAAGAAATTCAGGGGCACGCTGGAGCGTGCTGACGATGGCGTGCAGTGGCAGGTGGTCTGGAGCGATGCGCCCGAACCCAAGCCCGGCGCTCGGGTGAGCAAGAAACGCGCGCCCGTGGCCCTGCAGGCCATGACCTTTTCGCTGGACGACATCCAGCAGGCGCGCTTGGCGCCGATCGTGAATTTCAAGGGCCGCCAGGCCCCTGGAGCCAACGCTTCAGACAGTGACGAATGAGAGAAATCAAAGTGAGCCAGGACATGCAATTCGGAAAGGTGGGCGAGTGAAATGAACCGCGAAATGTTGATGCTGATCGACGCGATCTCGCGCGAAAAAAACGTCGAGCGCGACGTCGTGTTGGGCGCCGTGGAACTGGCGCTGGCCTCGGCCACCAAAAAACTCTACAAGGGCGACGTGGACATCCGCGTGGCCATGGACCCGGACACCGGTGCCTACGAGACCTTCCGCCGCTGGCTGGTCGTGCCCGATGAGGCCGGCCTGCAGAACCCCGACGCCGAAGAGCTGCTGACCGACGCTCGCGACGAACTCGCCGACATCGAAGAAGGCGACTTCATCGAGAAGCCGGTGGAGAGCGTGCCGATCGGCCGCATTGGCGCCATGGCCGCCAAGCAGGTCATCCTGCAGAAGATCCGCGACGCCGAGCGCGAAATGTTGCTCAACGACTTCATGTCGCGCGGCGACAAGATCTTCGTGGGCACCGTCAAGCGCATGGACAAGGGCGACCTCATCGTCGAGAGCGGCCGTGTTGAAGGTCGCCTCAAGCGCGGCGAGATGATCCCCAAGGAAAACTTCCGCACCGGCGACCGCGTGCGCGCCATGATCATGGACGTGGACCTGACGCTGCGCGGCGCACCCATCCTGTTGTCGCGCTCGGCCCCCTCTTTCATGATCGAACTCTTCCGCCAGGAAGTGCCCGAGATTGAACAAGGCCTGCTGGAGATCAAGACCTGCGCCCGCGACCCGGGTTCGCGCGCCAAGATTGCCGTGCACACCAACGACCGCCGCATCGACCCCATCGGCACCTGTGTCGGCGTGCGCGGTTCGCGCGTCAACGGCGTGACCAACGAACTCGCGGGTGAGCGTGTGGACATCGTGCTGTGGTCGGAAGACCCGGCGCAGTTCGTCATCGGCGCGCTGGCGCCGGCCAACGTGGTCTCCATCGTCGTGGACGAAGAGCGTCACGCCATGGACGTGGTGGTGGACGAAGAAAACCTCGCCATCGCCATCGGCCGCGGCGGTCAGAACGTGCGCCTGGCGTCCGAGTTGACCGGCTGGCGCATCAACATCATGACGGCCGACGAGTCGGCCCAGAAGCAGGCCGAAGAGGCCGACGGCATCCGCAAGGTCTTCATGGCCAAGCTCGACGTCGACCAGGAAATTGCCGACATCCTGATCGAGGAAGGTTTCACCAGCCTTGAAGAAGTGGCCTATGTGCCGCTGCAGGAAATGCTGGAGATCGAGTCGTTCGACGAAGACACGGTCAATGAGCTGCGCACCCGCGCCAAGGATGCCCTGCTGACCATGGAAATCGCTCGCGAAGAGAGCGTCGAAGAAGTTTCGCAAGACCTGCGCGACCTCGAAGGCGTGACCCCGGAGCTGATCGCCAAGCTGGCCGACGGCGGCATCCACACCCGCGACGAGCTGGCCGATCTGGCCACCGACGAGCTCACCGACATCACCGCACAGACGCCTGAAGAGGCCACCGCGCTGATCATGCTGGCACGCGCTCACTGGTTCACCGGTGACGAAGCGCAATCCACGACCTGACCAGCGGAGGCCCATCGGAGAATAGAGACCTATGACAAGTACCACCGTCGCCGAACTGGCTGCCGAGCTGAACAAGCCCACCACCGTCCTGCTGGAGCAACTCTCCGCAGCGGGCGTGCCCAAGTCGTCCGGGACCGATCCGGTCACCGAATCCGACAAGCAATCGTTGCTGGGCCACCTCAAAGCCAGCCACGGCACGGCCGGCGGCGAGCGCAAGAAAATCACCTTGGTGAAGAAATCGACCTCCGAAATCAAGCAGGCCGACTCCACCGGACGCGCCCGCACGATCCAGGTGGAAGTGCGCAAGAAGCGCACCTTCATCAAGCGTGATGACGAAGTGGCCGTGCCCGAAGCGGTCGAAGAGCCGGTCGCGGCCGCGCCGGTGATCGACACCGAAGAACTGGCCCGCCGCGAGGAAGACGCGCGCCGCCAGGCCGAGCTGCTGCGCCGCCAGGAAGAAGAGTTCAACGAGAAGCGCCAGGCCCGCGAAGCAGAAGAAGCCCGCCTGGCACAAGCGGTTGTCGAGCAGGAACGTGCCGCTGCAGCAGCCGCCGACGCGGCTGAGGCAGCCGCCCGCGCAGCCGCTGAAGCCGCTTCGCCCGAAGGCATCGCCGAAGCCATTGCAGCCCGCACCGCCAAGGACGCCAAGGCCAAGACCGATTCGCTCGAACGCGATTCAGCCGCCCGTGTGATCGCCGACCGCAACGCCGAGAGCAAACGTGCGGACGACCTGCGCGCGCAGGATCTGGTGGAGCGCCGCCGCAAGGCCGAGGCCGAAGCTGCGAACATCCGCGCCATGATGTCGGCACCCGCCAAGACCATGGTGGCCAAGAAGCCCGAGCCAGCGCCTGTCGACCCGAAGGCCGGCATCAAGGGCACGCTGCACAAGCCCGCCGGCACACCCGGCAAGCCCGCCACCACCGCCGCTGGTGCTGCCGCCGTCGGAGTGGCCGGCAAGAAAGAGATCAAGTCGGAGAACCTGTCGTCCACCTGGAAAGACGACGCGGCCAAGAAAAAAGAAATCAAGACACGTGGCGACACCAGCGCCGGGCGTTCGACCAACTGGCGCGGAGGTCCGCGCGGTCGCCGCGACTCGCGCGATTCGCGCGACACGGGTCAGAGCAACTTCGTGGCGCCGACCGAAGTCAAGGTCATTGAAGTCCACGTGCCGGAGACCATCACGGTGGCTGAACTGGCTCACAAGATGAGCCTGAAGTCGTCCGAGGTCATCAAGCAATTGATGAAGCTGGGCCAGATGGTCACGATCAACCAGCCGCTGGACCAGGACACCGCCATGATCGTGGTGGAAGAGCTGGGCCACAAGGCGGTGGTGGCGGCACTGGACGATCCAGAAGCCTTTGCCGACGACGAAACCTCGCAGCAGGAACATGCCTTGCTGCCGCGCGCCCCCGTCGTCACCGTCATGGGTCACGTGGACCACGGCAAGACCTCGCTGCTGGACTACATCCGCCGCGCCAAGGTGGCGGCGGGCGAAGCGGGCGGCATCACGCAGCACATCGGGGCGTACCACGTCGAGACCGAGCGCGGCATGATCTCGTTCCTCGACACCCCGGGTCACGAGGCCTTCACCGCCATGCGTGCCCGTGGTGCCCAGGCGACCGACATCGTCATCCTGGTCTGCGCGGCGGACGACGGCGTGATGCCACAGACCAAGGAAGCCATCAAACACGCCAAGGCGGCGGGCGTGCCCATCGTCGTGGCGCTGACCAAGATCGACAAGCCGGGCATCAACCTGGAAAAGGTCCGCTCGGAACTCGTGGCCGAAGAAGTCGTGCCCGAAGAGTTCGGTGGTGACGTGCCTTTTGTGGGCGTGTCCGCCAAGACCGGCGTGGGCATCGATGCCCTGCTGGAGCAGGTGCTGCTGCAGGCCGAAGTGCTGGAACTCAAGGCGCCGGTGGAATCCATGGCCAAGGGCCTGGTGATCGAAGCCCGTCTGGACAAAGGACGCGGTGCGGTGGCCACGGTGCTGGTGCAGAGCGGCACGCTCAAGACCGGCGACGTGGTGCTGGTGGGTCAGACCTCCGGCCGCGTGCGCGCCATGCTGGACGAGAACGGCAAGCCGATCAAGGCGGCCGGTCCGTCGATCCCGGTGGAAATTCAGGGTCTGTCGGAAGTGCCGCAGGCCGGCGACGACTTCATGGTGATGACCGACGAGCGCCGTGCGCGCGAAATCGCCACCTACCGTGCCGGCAAGTTCCGCAACACCAAGCTGGCCCGCCAGCAAGCCGCCAAGCTGGAGAACATGTTCTCCGACATGTCGGCCGGCGAGGTCAAGCTGCTGCCCATCATCGTCAAGTCCGATGTGCAGGGCTCGCAAGAAGCGCTGGCCCAGTCGCTGCTCAAGCTCTCGACCGACGAGGTCAAGGTGCAGCTGGTCTTCGCAGGTGTGGGCGGTATCAGCGAGTCCGACGTGAACCTGGCCATCGCCTCCAAGGCGGTGATCATCGGCTTCAACGTGCGCGCCGACGTGGGTGCGCGCAAGCTGGCCGAAGGCAACGATGTGGACCTGCGCTACTACAACATCATCTACGACGCTGTGGACGAGTTGAAGGCGGCGATGTCCGGCATGCTGGCGCCCGAGAAGCGCGAAGAGGTCATCGGTTCGGCCGAGATCCGCACTGTGTTCGTGGCCACCAAGATCGGCACGATTGCCGGCTGTATGGTCACAGCTGGCCAGGTCACCCGCAGCGCGCATTTCCGCCTGCTGCGCGACAACGTGGTCATCTACACCGGCGAGATCGACACGCTCAAGCGCCTCAAGGACGACGTGCGCGAAGTCAAGGAAGGCTTCGAGTGCGGTATCAAGCTGAAGAACTACAACGACATCAAAGAAGGCGACCAGCTCGAATTCTTCGAGGTCAAGGAAGTGGCGCGGACGCTGTAAACCATGCCTCGCAAAGCCTCATCCGTCCCCAACCGCGGTTTCCGCGTGGCCGACCAGATCCAGCGCGATCTGGCCGAGCTGATCGCGCGCGAGTTGAAAGACCGGCGGGTGGGCATGGTCACGATCAATGCGGTCGAGGTCACGCCCGACTACGCACACGCCAAGGTGTTCTTCAGCCTGCTCACGGGCGACCCGGATGAAACGCTGGAAGGTCTCAACGCAGCGGCGGGTTTCCTGCGCAGCGGCCTGTTCAAGCGGCTGCACATCCACACCGTGCCCACGCTGCACTTCGTGTTCGACCGCACCACCGAGCGCGCGGCCGACATGAACGCCTTGATTTCCAAGGCGGTTTCCTCTCGTTCAAAGGAAGAGTGAACATGCACGCGCCACGCACGAGGGTGCAACGGCGCCCTGTGCATGGGGTGCTGTTGCTCGACAAACCGCTGGGTCTCTCCAGCAACCAGGCTTTGCAAAAAGCCAAGTGGTTGTTGCGCGCGGAAAAGGCGGGCCACACCGGCACGCTCGACCCACTGGCCAGCGGTGTGCTGCCGCTGTGTTTCGGTGCGGCCACCAAGTTCAGCCAGATCCATCTGGATGCCGACAAGACCTACGAGACCGTGGTGCGCCTGGGCGTGAAGACCAGCACCGGCGACGCCGAGGGCGAGGTGATCGAGACCCGAACCGTGGCTTGCACGCCGGGGCAGGTGGTCGAGGTGCTCGACGGCTTCATGGGCCCCATCAGCCAGGTACCGCCCATGCACAGCGCCCTGAAGAAGGACGGCAAGCCGCTGTACGAATACGCCCGCGAGGGCGAGACGGTGGAGCGCGAAGCGCGCAACGTCGTCATTCACGACCTGGACCTGCTGGACATGCAGCTCCAGGGTGATGCACCGCATCTGCGCCTGCGCGTGCGCTGCAGCAAAGGCACCTACATCCGCACGCTGGGCGAAGACATCGCCGAGGCCCTGGGCTGTGGCGGTCATCTGAGCATGTTGCGCCGCACCGAAACCGGCCCGTTCAACGCTTCGCAGTGCATCACGCTGCAAGCCCTGGAAGCGCTGGACGAGAACGAACGCACGGCGCTGTTGCTGCCGGTGCAGATCTTGCTGGACGGACACGAAACCGTCACGCTGGCCGCTGACGATGCGGGGCGTTTCTTGAGCGGCCTGCGCCGCCGGGGCGCCTGGGCCGACAACGAGCGCGTGGCCGTTTTCGGTCCAGTGCCGGCGGGCGACGAATCGTTCTCACAAGAAGCCGTGCTGCTGGGCAGCGCGCACACCCAAGCGGGTGAACTGATCCCGGGGCGGCTGCTGAGCCCCATCGAAATACAGCAAATCCTGGAAACCTCACCGGAACTCGCATCATGAGCAAACAAATCCGCAACATCGCCATCATTGCCCACGTTGACCATGGCAAAACCACCATGGTGGACCAGCTGCTTCGCCAGTCGGGCACCTTCGCCGAGCACGAAAAAATCGTCGACACGGTGATGGACAACAACGCCATCGAACGCGAGCGCGGCATCACCATCCTGGCCAAGAACTGCGCTGTGAGCTGGGAAGGCACGCACATCAACATCGTCGACACCCCCGGCCACGCGGACTTCGGTGGTGAAGTCGAACGCGCGCTGTCCATGGTTGACGGTGTCGTGCTGCTGATCGACGCGCAAGAAGGCCCGATGCCACAGACGCGTTTCGTGACCAAGAAAGCGCTGGCCCTGGGTCTGAAACCCATCGTGGTGGTGAACAAGGTCGACAAGCCGGGCGCGCGCCCCGACGCGGTGATCAACGCCGCGTTTGATCTGTTCGACAAGCTCGGCGCCAACGACGAGCAGCTCGACTTCCCGGTCGTTTACGCCTCGGGCATCAACGGCTGGACCTCGCTGGTCGAAGGTGCACCGGGCGAGCAGTGGGGCCCCGACATGTCGGCCCTGTTCAACACCGTGCTCAAGCACGTCAAGCCGCAAGACGGCGACCCGGCGGCACCGCTGCAGTTGCAAGTCTCCGCGCTCGACTTCTCCACCTTCGTCGGCCGCATCGGTGTCGGCCGCATCAGCCAGGGCACCATCAGGCCCAACATGGACGTGGTTGTGATGGAAGGCGTGGACGGCAAGGTCGTCAAAGGCCGCGTCAACCAGGTGCTGAAGTTCCAGGGTCTGGACCGCGTGCAGGTGACCGAAGCCGGCCCGGGCGACATCGTCTTGATCAACGGCATTCCCGACATCGGCATCGGCGTGACCGTGACCGATCCGTTGAACCCCGCGCCGCTGCCCATGCTCAAGATCGACGAGCCGACGCTGACCATGAACTTCTGCGTGAACACCAGCCCGCTGGCCGGCCGCGAAGGCAAGTACGTGACCAGCCGCCAGATCTGGGACCGCCTGCAGAAAGAGCTGCAGCACAACGTCGCGCTGCGCGTGAAGGAAACCGACGAAGACGGCATCTTCGAAGTGATGGGCCGCGGTGAACTGCACCTGACGATCCTGCTGGAAAACATGCGCCGCGAAGGCTACGAACTCGCGGTGTCCAAGCCGCGCGTGGTGTTCCGCGACATCGACGGTGTGCGCCACGAGCCTATCGAGATGGTGACGGCCGACATCGAAGAACAACACCAGGGCGGCGTGATGCAGGCCCTGGGCGAGCGCAAAGGCGAACTGGCCAACATGGAGCCCGATGGCCGTGGGCGTGTGCGCCTGGAATACCGCATTCCGGCGCGTGGCCTGATCGGGTTCACCAACGAATTCCTGAACCTGACGCGCGGCTCCGGCCTGATCGCCAACATCTTCGACGGCTACGAGCCGCACAAGGGCGACATCGCCAGCCGCAAGAACGGCGTGCTGATCTCCATGGACGATGGCGAGATCTTCACCTACGCCCTGGGCAAGCTCGACGACCGCGGCCGCATGTTCGTGCGCGCCGGTGACCCGGTGTACGAAGGCATGATTGTGGGCATCCACAACCGCGACAACGATCTGATCGTCAACGCCACCCGCACCAAGCAGCTGACCAACTTCCGCGTCAGCGGCAAGGAAGACGCGATCAAGATCACCCCGCCGGTCGACCTCAACCTCGAATACGGCGTGGAATTCATCGAGGACGACGAGCTGGTTGAAATCACGCCCAAGAGCGTGCGCCTGCGCAAGCGTTTCCTCAAGGAAAGCGACCGCAAGCGCGCTTCGAAGAGCTGATCCGCGCGGGCCGCAGCGCTGTGCTGCGGCAGCGGCGACCTGAACTGGCCATGCCTTTTCAAGCCCTCAACCGCCTGACGCACACCCAGGCGGTTTTCCTCATGCTGGCGGTCACGCTGATGTGGTCGATCGCCGGTGTGGTGTCGCGCCAGCTGGAGTCGGCGGCGCGGTTCGAGGTAACGTTCTGGCGCAGCGCCTTCACCGCGCTGTCCCTGTTGGTCATCCTGCCCGTCTGGCGGAAAGTGGACCGCGGTCAGGGTCGGCTTGTCGAAACCGCCTCAGGTTCTGCTGTGCGCGGATGGCTCAAGCGCCACTGGGGCCTGATTCCCGAATCGCCGGCGTTCTGGATCTCGGGCGTGTGCTGGTCGGTGATGTTCACCGCTTTCATGCTGGCCCTGACCTTCACCAGCGTGGCCAATGTGCTGATCATCATGTCGATCGGCCCGCTGCTCACCGCATTGGTGGCACGCATCTTCATCGGCCAGAAGCTGGCAGCACGCACCTGGCTGGCCATTCTGGCGGCCGGCGCCGGCATTGCCTACATGTACGGCAGTCAGTTTGTCCAGGCGCTCACGCGGCCTGAAATGGACACCGGCGGCCTGCTGCTGGGTTCACTCACCGCGCTGTGTGTGCCTGTGGCAGGCGCCATCAACTGGACGGTGGTGCAACGCAGCCAGACCCACGGCGAAAAAATCGACCTCGTGCCCTCGGTGCTGCTCGGTGCCGTCATCTCCTCACTCCTCACGCTGCCGTTCGCGTCCCCCTTTGCAGCCACCAGGAACGACGTGGCCTGGCTGGCCATGCTCGGGCTGGTGCAACTGGCGATTCCCTGCGCGCTGTCGGTGGTGTGCGCGCGCGTGCTCAAGGCGCCCGAGGTCTCGCTCCTGGCTTTGCTGGAGGTGATTTTTGGCATCCTGCTGGCCTGGGTCTGGGCCCACGAAGTGCCGGGCGGCGAGGTGTTTCGCGGTGGCAGCCTGGTGATCGGCGCCCTGGTGATCAACGAGCTGCTGGGCTGGCGTTCTCGTGCGGGAACACCGCGCATCCAGACCGTCGACCAGCCACCCCAATGAACGATTTTCCGGAAGAACAACGATGAACGTCCCTGTGCCTGAAACCCACGTCATTGCCGAAGTGATGGGCCGCGTCGGCTGCATCACGCTCAACCGGCCCAAGGCCCTCAACGCCTTGTCGCTCGACATGATCCGCAGCATCGCAAAGGCATTGGAGCGCTGGAGAGACGACGACGCGGTGCTGGCTGTGGCGATCCGCGGCGTCAACAAGGAAGGCCCGTTCGGCAGCTTCTGCGCCGGTGGCGACATCCGTTACTTCCACCAGGCGGCGCTTTCGGGGGACGCGTCGCTGGAGGACTTTTTCACCGAAGAGTACGCACTCAACCACCTGATCCACACCTACCGCAAGCCCTACATCGCCTTCATGGACGGCATCGTCATGGGCGGCGGCATGGGCATCAGCCAGGGCGCGAGCCTGCGCATCGTCACCGAACGCAGCAAACTCGCCATGCCCGAGACCCACATCGGCTTGTTCCCCGACGTGGGCGGCGGCTACTTTCTGAGCCGATGCCCGGGTCGCCTGGGGGAGTACCTTGCGCTCACCGGGCAGGTGCTGGGCGGGCGCGATGCCATGGCCGCCGGCCTGGCCGACGGCTTCATCGATGCCGGTCGTCTCGCCGGTCTGTGGAATTCGCTGGCGCAGACCCCGTTCGAGAACGGTGCCTCGGTGGAGCGCTGGTGCGCCAGCCACCTGAGCATTTCAGTGGCCACAGGCAGCTGGCCCGCCAAAGACATCGACCGGGTATTCGGCCTGCCCGACGTGCACGCCATCATCTCCACACTGGAGTCGGACAACAGCGACTGGGCCCAGGCCACCGCCGCCACGCTGCGTCACCGCTCGCCGCTGATGCTGCACGTGGTGCTGGAGCAGGTACGCCGCGCCCGCGGTCTCGGCCTGGCCGACAACCTGCGCATGGAGCGCGGCATGGTCTACCGATGCTTCCACCTGGGCCCAGGGGCGGCCAGTGAAACCGTGGAAGGGATTCGTGCGTTGGCGGTGGACAAGGACCACCAGCCGCGCTGGAACCCCGAGCGCATTGAAGACGTGGGAAGAGCGCAGGTGGCCGCCTTCTTCGAGAGCCCGTGGGCAGCGGAGGCGCACCCGCTCAGGCACCTGCGCTGATGGTGCAGCGCAGCCTCAGCGGTTGCGCGACTTCATGGCGCGGTCGACTTCGCGCTTGCCTTCGCGGTCCTTGATCGTGTCGCGCTTGTCGTGCTCGGCCTTGCCCTTGGCCAGCGCCAACTCGCATTTGACCTTGCCGTTCTTCCAGTGCAGGTTGAGCGGCACGAGTGTGTAGCCCTTCTGCTCGACCTTGCCGATGAGGCGGCGGATTTCGTCCTTGTGCAGCAGCAGTTTTTTGGTGCGCACCGAGTCCGGGCTGATGTGGGTGGACGCCGTGTACAGCGCGTTGATCTGGCAGCCAATGAGGAACAGCTCCCCGGTGCGGATGACCACGTAGCCATCGGTGAGCTGCACCTTGCCTTCACGCAGGGCTTTCACCTCCCAACCTTCGAGCACCATGCCTGCTTCAAAACGTTCCTCGATGGCGTAGTTGAAGAACGCCTTCTTGTTGTCGGCGATGCGGCTGTCGACGCCTTTGGTGGGGGTTGCTTTGCTGTTTTTGGTGGCCATGACGCGCGAGGTGCGGCCGTTTCAGGCCAATACAATGCGGTTGATTGTATGAAAACGATTCACAAGTCCGTCCTGCTGTGGCACAGCGCTCCCGAAATGTTTGCGCTGGTCACCAACATCGAACACTACCCGCAGTTTCTGCCTTGGTGCGATCACGGCGAGGTGATCGAGCAAGTCGACGATGGCATGGTCGCTCGCGTGGGCATGGCCATCAGCGGGCTGCGTCAGAGCTTCACCACCCGCAACACCCACGAGACCGACCGCAAGGTGCTCATGGAGCTGGTCGACGGCCCGTTCTCCAAGCTCGATGGCGTGTGGGAATTCACCCCGATTGGCGACGGCACGCAGCGCGCCTGCAAAGTGGAGTTCACCCTGAGCTACGGTTTCTCCAGCACCACACTGGCCGCGCTGGTGGGTCCGGTGTTTGACAAGATCGCCGGCAGCCTGGTGGACGCCTTCGTCAAGCGCGCCGATCAGGTCTACGGCGCCGACTGATCCGCATGCAGGTCACCTTGATGTTTTCGCCTGCACCGCGCGAGGTGCTCGAACTCCAGTTGCGGGTGCCCGCCGGATGCACGGCCCACGTGGCGCTGGATCAGGCAGGCTGGCTGAAGGCATACCCCGATCTGGGCACGCAGGCACTCACGCTGGGCGTGTGGGGGCGGCGCGTGGGACGCGAACATGTCCTGCGTGAAGGCGATCGCCTGGAGGTCTACCGGGCGTTGCGCGTGGACCCGAAGGTAGCTCGGCGGGAGCGCTTTGTGGGGCAGGGCGCGCGGGGCACCGGCCTGTTCGCGCGAAGAAAAGCCGGCTCCAAGGCCGGCTACTGAAACTTCGCTGCCCGGAGGCGGATCACTGTTTGGGCAGCGGTCCGCAGTCGCTGCGAATGATCCCTTCCATGCGCTGTGTTTCGGCGGCCCTCGCTTTGTCGTCCATGACCTCGCGTTCGCCCTTGGCGTTGGTGGTCGCCAGGCGGACGCCGGAATCCATGGTGACCTTCGCCTTGCGGGCGCGCTCGCAACTGTCCGCACGCGCTTTGAGCTGCCGTTCCATCTCGACCTTCTTCTTGGCCTCTTCGGCCTGCTCAGCCTGCTTCTTTTTGGCTTCGAGTTCGGTGTCGCGAACCGGGATTTGCGGCGCGGCCGGCGCTGCGGTGGCCCCGGGCGCTGCCGCTGGCTCGGCGATGGGTGCGGGCAGCGTCATGCCCGAACCGGGTTTCTTGAGGATGCTTTTGTCGGGGATGCTGGCCGGTGGCGGGGTATCGCTGAAAACCTTGCGGCCGGTGCCGTCGATCCATTGCCATTGCGCCATGGCGGCAGAGCTGCAGGCCAGCAGCAGACCCATCAACAAGGTGGCGCGCCAGGACGGTCGGGAGGTGAGGGCTTGTGACATTTCGCGAGTTTAGCCCTGAGTGCCGAGGTGGCCCCACTCCACGGGGCGAGGGCGCCGCACCAGCAGACGCAGCGGTGGTTTTTCCGCACTGAGCGGTCGGGCAGGGACGTTCCCAACCGTGGGTTTGCCCGCGGAGCGGGCGGCTACAATCGACGCTTTTGGAGCTTTCCCATGCGCCTACTCGGCAAAGCGCTCACCTTCGACGACGTGTTGCTGGTGCCAGCGTACTCCCAGGTCCTGCCCAAGGACACCTCTCTCTCCACCCAGTTTTCCCGCAACATCCAGCTCAACCTGCCCCTGGTCTCCGCGGCCATGGACACGGTGACCGAAGCCCGTCTGGCGATCGCCATCGCTCAGGAAGGCGGCATCGGCATCATCCACAAGAACCTCACGCCGCAGGAGCAGGCAGCCCAGGTGGCCAAGGTCAAGCGCTACGAGTCCGGTGTGCTGCGCGACCCGGTAGTGATCTCGCCCGCGACCACGATTCGCCAGGTCATGAAGCTCTCCGACGAACTCGGCATCTCCGGGTTCCCGGTGGTCGAAGCCGGCCGCGTGGTCGGCATTGTGACCGGCCGCGACCTGCGTTTCGAGACCCGCTACGACCTGCCGGTGAGCGAGATCATGACGCCGCGCGAGCGCCTGATCACCATGCCCGACGGCACCACGCCGGCCGAGGCCAAGACCCTGCTCAACAAGCACAAGCTGGAGCGCCTGCTGCTGGTCAACGACGGCTTTGAGCTCAAGGGGCTGATCACGGTGAAAGACATCACCAAACAGCTCAATTTCCCCAACGCCGCGCGCGACCCGTCGGGCCGCCTGCGCGTGGGCGCCGCCGTGGGCGTGGGTGAAGGCACCGAAGAGCGCGTGGAAGCGCTGGTCAAGGCCGGTGTGGACGCCATCGTGGTCGACACCGCGCACGGCCACAGCAAAGGCGTGATCGACCGCGTGCGCTGGGTCAAGCAGAACTACCCGCAGATCGACGTGATCGGCGGCAACATCGCCACCGGCGCCGCCGCGCTGGCGCTGGCGGAAGCGGGTGCCGATGCGGTCAAGGTCGGCATCGGCCCGGGCTCGATCTGCACCACCCGCATCGTGGCCGGCGTGGGCGTGCCTCAGATCATGGCCATCGACAGCGTGGCCACCGCGTTGCAGGGCACGGGCGTACCGATGATCGCCGACGGTGGCATCCGCTACAGCGGTGACATCGCCAAGGCCATCGCCGCGGGCGCCCACACCGTGATGATGGGCGGCATGTTCGCCGGCACCGAAGAATCACCGGGTGAGATCGTGCTGTTCCAGGGTCGCAGCTACAAGGGTTACCGCGGCATGGGCTCCATCGGCGCCATGCAACAGGGCAGCGCCGACCGCTACTTCCAGGAAAGCAGCACCGGCAACCCCAACGCCGACAAGCTGGTGCCCGAAGGCATTGAAGGCCGGGTGCCCTACAAGGGTTCGGTGGTCTCCATCATCTTCCAGATGGCCGGCGGTTTGCGCGCAGCCATGGGTTACTGCGGTTGCGCCGGCATCGAAGACATGCGCAGCACGGCGGAGTTTGTCGAGATCACATCGGCGGGCATCCGCGAGAGCCATGTGCACGATGTGCAGATCACCAAAGAAGCCCCGAACTACCGCGCGGAGTGAACACCCCTGCGCCAGTGGCCGTCCCGATGGACGGCCTTTTTGCTTTCTGAACAGCCCTGCCAGACAACGCCATGCAGCACCAGAAAATCCTCATCCTCGATTTCGGTTCCCAGGTCACCCAGCTGATCGCCCGCCGTGTGCGCGAGGCGCATGTCTATTGCGAAGTGCATCCGTGCGACGTCAGCAGCGACTGGGTGCGCGAGTTCGCCGCCGACGGGCAGCTCAAGGGCGTGATCCTCTCCGGCAGCCACGCCAGCGTGTACGAGGTGGACGACAAGGCGCCCGATGCGGTTTACGAACTCGGCATCCCGGTGCTGGGCATCTGCTACGGCATGCAGACGATGGCACAGCAGCTCGGCGGCAAGGTGGAAGGCTCGAACTCGCGCGAGTTCGGCTACGCCGAGGTGCGTGCGCGCGGCCACACCGCGCTGCTGAAAGACATCGCCGACTTCCACACCCCCGAAGGCCACGGCATGCTCAAGGTCTGGATGAGCCACGGCGACAAGGTCACCGAGCTGCCGCCCGGCTTCAAGCTCATGGCCAGCACCCCGAGCTGCCCGATCGCCGGCATGGCCGACGAAGCGCGCGGCTACTACGCGCTGCAGTTCCACCCCGAGGTGACGCACACGCTGCAGGGCGCGGCGATGCTGACGCGCTTCGTGCGCGACATCGCCGGCTGCCGCGGCGACTGGATCATGGGCGACTACATCGCCGAAGCCGTGGCGCACATCCGCGCCCAGGTCGGCGACGAAGAGGTGATCCTCGGCCTGTCGGGCGGTGTCGATTCGTCGGTGGCCGCGGCGCTGATCCACCGCGCCATCGGCGACCAGCTCACCTGTGTGTTCGTCGACCACGGCCTGCTGCGCCTGAACGAGGGCGACATGGTGATGGACATGTTTGTCGGCAAGCTGCACGCCAAGGTGATCCGCGTGGACGCGGCCGACCAGTTCCTGGGGCACTTGGCCGGCGTGAGCGAGCCGGAGGCCAAGCGCAAGATCATCGGCCGCGAATTCGTCGAGGTTTTCAAGGCCGAAGCCGCCAAACTCATTTCAAGTGGTGCATCAACAAAAGGCGCCAAGTGGTTGGCACAAGGCACTATTTACCCGGACGTGATCGAATCCGGCGGCGCCAAGAGCAAGAAGGCCGTGACCATCAAGAGCCACCACAACGTGGGTGGCCTGCCCGAGCAGCTGGGCCTGAAACTCCTGGAGCCGCTGCGCGATCTGTTCAAGGACGAAGTGCGCGAACTCGGCGTGGCGCTCGGTCTGCCGCACGACATGGTCTACCGCCACCCCTTCCCAGGCCCCGGGCTGGGCGTTCGCATCCTGGGCGAAGTGAAGAAGGAGTACGCGGATCTGCTGCGCCGGGCCGACGCGATCTTCATTGAAGAACTGCGCTCCACCATCGACCACAACAGTGGCAAGAGCTGGTACGACCTCACCAGCCAGGCCTTCACCGTCTTCCTGCCGGTCAAGAGCGTCGGCGTGATGGGCGACGGCCGCACCTACGACTACGTGGTCGCGCTGCGCGCGGTGCAGACCAGCGACTTCATGACCGCCGACTGGGCCGAGCTGCCGTATTCATTGTTCAAGAAGGTCAGCAGCCGCATCATCAACGAGGTGCGCGGCATCAACCGCGTGACCTACGACGTGAGCAGCAAGCCGCCGGCCACGATCGAGTGGGAGTGAGGTAGCCGCCGCATGGGCGAGCAACTCGACCGCCAGCTCGGCCTGCTGCGTTCGCTGCTGGTCTACCGGACCATTCCCTGGCGCGGCACGCAGTTGCGGCGGTTCTACCGCCGTTTTGTGCCCGCTGGCGGCCTGGCTTTTGATGTGGGAGCGCACGCCGGCAACCGGGTCGCGGCGTTTCGCGGGCTGGGCGCGCGGGTGGTGGCGCTGGAGCCGCAGGCCGATTTTTTGAAGCTGTTGCAGCGCCGCTTCGGTGGCGATCGCCAGGTGACGCTGCTGCCGCAGGCGCTGGGCCGTGCACCGGGTCAGGCGCGCTTGATGGCCAGTCCTCGCACCCCCACGGTGGCCACGCTCTCCACCGATTTTGTGGAACGCGCAGGGGCCGCGCCGTCGTTTCGTGGCGTGCAATGGCAGGTGGGGCCGATGGTGGAGGTGACCACGCTGGACGCCTTGATCGCCACACACGGCATCCCCGACTTCGTGAAAATCGACGTGGAAGGTTTCGAGCTGGACGTGCTCATGGGTCTGAGCCAGCCGGTGCCGGCGGTGTCGTTCGAGTTCCTGCCAGCGGTGCGCGATGTGGCCTTGGGTTGCATCGACCGGCTGGAAACCCTGGCCGGCAAAGGGCGCTACCGGTATGCCGTGTCGCTGGGTGAACGGCTGCGCCTCTTGCAGCCACAAGGTGCGTCGGCCGACACCATGCGCGCGTGGTTGCGGGACATGCCCATCGACGGCCCGTCCGGCGACGTGCACGCCTGGCGGGAGCCCTGAGATCAGGAGCCAGACGGCGATCGGTCTTTTGACGAGGCGGGATCGGCTGGTCGCGCCACATGGTCGATGCCCCGGGTCTCGCGGGCGCCGGGCGCATCGAAGGCATTCAACAACACCGCAGTGAGGGCCGGCATGCTGCCCATCGACGTGGGCGGCGGGGTGAGTCCCGCCACGAAACCGCTGCCCAGCAAGCGCTGCAGCCAGGCCGCATCGTCACTGATCACGTGCACCGGCACGTCCCAGGACGCTCCCCGCCCGCTCACCAGGGCCGGTGGCTGGTGATCGCCCACGATCACCATCACCATGGGGCGAGGCGCCCGTTGACGCAGGTAGTCGGCCATCCACGCGTGCTGGTAGCGCATGCCTTCCAGGTACTGGGGCCAGGGTTGGATCAACGACCCCGTGGCGGGCGCTGTGGCCACGCCGGCAAACGCGTCGGGCCGGGTCAACGAGGCCCAGTCGTTCACGAAGGGCGCGATCGGGTGAAACGGCGCATGGGTGCTGGTGGTGGCGAACACGGCGAAGCGCGGCTGGCGCGGCGCGGTGCGCTCGAGTTCCTGCGCCTGCAGCAGCGCCATCGCCGCCTGGTCGGGGATGCGCCAGTAGCCGAAGTCGGGTCCCCGATAGCCGATGCCGGCGTCGTCGGCCAAGCGATCGAAGCCGTAGAACGCGCCCTCGGGCCAGGGCTGCTTGAGGCCGGGCATCCAGCCGACCGTGCGGTAGCCGTGGCGGGCGAAGTGGCTCACGAGGGTGGGTCGCTGGCTGGTCATCAGCAGGTCGTGGTCGGCGGGGTCGGCGGTGTCCACACCACTGAGCAGCGCGGCGTGGGAGAGCCAGGACGAGCCGCCGAAGGTGGGTGCGGTGACGCGCGCCGAGACCACAAAGCGTCCGCTGGCGTCGATGGCCTGCGCCAGCTCGGCGCGCGGCCCGGCCAGCGCGGCAGCCTGGCGGGCGTCGTCGAAGGTGATGGCGCCGTAGGACTCGGCAAACACCAGCAACACGTCGGCGGGACCGTTGGCACCCACCAGGCCGGACAGGTCACCGTCGAACCGGGGGCTGGGTCCCAGCGCCGCCCGCGCCCTCCCCGGCAGCCACACCTGGGCCAGCAGCTGGCCCTGCTTCAACAGCGTCGGGGTGACGGGCAACGAGAAGAACCAGCGCGTGTCACGCTGGTCGGGCACGTACGCGGCAAAGCTGAGCGCACAAGCGCCCACGCCGGACAGCAGCCACGGCCGGGGACGGGTCCACACCAGGCAGCCCGCGAGCAAACCGATGGACCCGCGCACCACCAGCGCGAGCACCAGACCACCCACCAGCAGCGCGAAGATCGCTGCGGCCACTTGCCAGCCCGGCATCGCCTGCGCCGCCACCCGGAGCAATTCGCCCGCGTGACGCCCGTCCCAGTACACATTGACCGGGCGCCCCATCACGGCGGGCGCGGTGACGTTGGCGTAGCGCACCAGCACCAAGGCCACGAAGCCAGCGGTGCAAACCCAGGCAGCGCGAGACGAGAGGCCACCGCGCCAGGCCACCCAGGCCATCAACGCCACCATGCCCATACATAGCTCGAACGACAGGCGCGGCATGTAGGCCACGCCGAAACCCGGCCAGCGGTTCTCGAAGGTGAGCAGGGTGTTGAGCAGCCCGAAGGCCAGGGCAAACCGCAGCAGCCAGCCCGACGCCGACGGCGGCGCCGCCCGCGGCGGTGCGAACCTCACTTGCGCACGGCCTCGAATTCAATGATGAGCGGGATGTCGTCACCGACCCAGCCGTTGGCCACCGCGTAGTTCATGCCGTAGGCACTGCGCTTGAAACTGCCGCGCGCGGACACGCCCATCACATAGGGCTTGCCCAGCGGTCCGCCCAGGGGCGACTCGGCGCTCTTGTTCCAGGTGGCTTGCAAGGTGAGCGGTTGGGACTTGCCCAGCAATTCGAGCTGCCCGCCGATGTCGAAGGTTTTGTCGCCGGTGCGCTTGGCGCTGGTGGCGGTGAACACCATCTTGGGAAACTCACCGCTGTTGAGGAAGTCCGGGCCTTTGAGGTGGTCGTCGCGCTTGCGCTGGTTGCTGAACACGCTGGCGGTTTCCACCTCGATGCGCACTTCCGAGAGCGTGGCCGTGGCTTCGTCGAAGCGGTAGCTGCCGCGCGCGGAGCGGAACAGGCCCAGCACCTTGGCGTAGCCGATGTGGTCGACCAGGAAGGCCACGGTGGTGTGGTCGGGGTCGAGTTCGTAGCGGGCGACCTGGGCGTGGGCGGTGCCGATCAGCAGCGGGGCACTGGCCGCGAACGCTGCCCAGGTGAGGGCGGTTTTCAAGAGGGTGACACGCATGGTTCAGGTCTCCGGTGGGGTGGGGCGCTGCCGCGCCAGGGTTCGCACGTCGATGGCGAAGGACAGGGTCAACAAGGCCAGGCTGACCGCGGCCAGCGCACTGGCCAGCGCCGGCGGCACGATGGGGCCCAGGCAGACGATGAGCGTGGTGATCTGCACCACGCACACCGTCTGGCGGCGCTTGCTGGGCTGCAAGGGACCATTCAACCAGGGCCAGACCAAGGCCGCCGCCACGAAGGCGTAGCGCATGAGCCCGCTGGCGAGAATCCAGGGCCCGGCCTGGCCGGCCTGCACCACCAGCGCACACAGGACCAGGGTGAATGCAGCGTCGGTTTCCATGTCGAAGCGCGCGCCGAAGGCACTGGCCAGGCCGCTGCGCCGCGCCAGTGCCCCGTCCACCGCGTCGAGCAGTGCGGTGAGCGTGGCCGCGACCACCAGCCACCACGCGGCAGTGGGCACGGCCGCCAGCGGGGTGCGGGGAAAAGCCTCGCCCACCAGCGCGGCCATCAAGGCCATGGCCCCCAGGCGGGCCAGCGTCACCCGGTTGGCGGGGCCAAAGCGGGCGTGGGGATGCGTGCCCAGCGCGCGCCAGACCAGGCAGGCACCGAAGGCAAACACCAGCAGGGCCTTGGCCGCGAAGTCCCATCCCAAGCCCGCGGCACTGGCCATCGTCAGGGCCATGAGCAGCACCAGCGCGGCGACCGCCAAGAGATCGCGCGCAGCATCGCGCGCCAGGCCTTGGCGGTCTGCGATGTCCTGTCGGGGCTGGGGCGTAAAGGCTGGGCTGCCTGCGGTTTTCATCGTCTGCAACATAAGATGGGCTGCCGGTCGCGTTGATCATGGCACGCACGACCTGTCTGACACGGCATATCCCTTTTCGTTCATGGCCTCCGCTTCACCCGCCCACATCACCGCTCGCGCCTGCTGGACCGTGGCGCCCGGCCGCGCCGAGATCCGCGAAGAAACACTGCCGCCGCTGGCCGACGGCGAGGTGCGTGTGCGCACCCTGCACACCGGTGTGAGCCGGGGCACTGAAGGCCTGGTGTTTCGGGGCGAGGTGCCCGCCAGCGAGGCACAGCGCATGCGCGCGCCGTTCCAGGTGGGTGACTTCCCGGGTCCGGTGAAATACGGCTACGTCAACGTGGGTGTGGTCGAGGCCGGCCCCGCCGATCTGCTGGGCCGTGCCGTGTTCTGCCTGTACCCGCACCAGACCGTGTTCCAGGTGCAGGCCCACGCCGTGGTGCCCTTGCCGGACGGCGTTCCGCCCGCGCGCGCCGTGCTGGCGGCCAACCTGGAAACCGCCATCAACGCGCTGTGGGACGCCTCACCGCGCCTGGGCGACCGCATCACCGTGGTCGGCGGCGGCACGCTGGGCCTGCTGGTGGCCTGGCTGGCGGCGCGGCTGCCGGGCTGCGAGGTGCAGGTGGTCGACACCGAGTCCGGCCGCGCCGACGTGGCCCGGGCACTCGGTGCCGGCTTCGCCCTGCCGGGCGACGCGCGGGCCGAAGCCGATCTGGTGGTGCACACCAGCGGCCAGGGTGCGGGCCTGGCCACGGCGCTGCGGCTCGCCGCTTTTGAGGCCACCGTGCTCGAACTCAGCTGGTACGGCAGCCGATCCATCAGCGTGCCGCTGGGTGAGGCTTTCCACTCCCAGCGCCTCACACTCAAAAGCTCGCAAGTTGGCCAGGTGGCCACCGCGCAGCGCGGACGCTGGAGTCACCGCCGACGCGTTGAACTCGCGTTGTCCCTGCTCACCGACCCGGTGCTGGACCGCCTGATCACGCACAGCGCACCGTTTCATGAACTGCCGACCGTGCTGGAGCGCCTCTCAACCGGCGCTGCCGACACGCTCTGCCACCGCATCGACCACCCCATCTGAAGAAAAGAGAACCCCACCATGTACGCCGTCAACGTCAGAGACCATTTCATGATCGCCCACAGTTTCCAGGGCGCCGTGTTCGGCCCCGCGCAGCGCATGCACGGCGCCACCTATGTGGTCGACCTGGAGCTGCGCCGCGAGGCGTTGGACGCCGACGGCATCGTGGTCGACATCGGCCTGGCCACGCAGGTGCTGCGCGAAGAACTCGCCTCGCTCAACTTCCGCAACCTCGACGAAGAGCCGCAGTTCAAGGGCCGCAACACCACCACCGAATTCCTGGCCCGCCTGATCTTCGACCGCGTGGCCGCGCGCATGGCCGCGGGTGCGCTGGGCGCCAACGCCTTGCCGTCGGCCGGTTCGGCCGGCGTGCAGCACATCCGTGTGACCTTGAACGAATCGCACGTGGCGTGGGCCTCTTATGAAGGCGCTGTGCCGGTGCGCGCAACCGCGTGAGCGCCTTGCCAGGCCAGCGCGCCTGCTGCTTTTTGATCCCGGGTGACTGGAACACACCCACCGGTGGCTACACCTACGACCGCCGGCTGGTGTTGGCCCTGCGCGCAACCGGCTGGCGGGTTGACGTGTGGTCGCTCGGTGGCACCTGGCCGCTCCCCGACGCGGTGGCGCTGGCCGCCGCCGAAGAGAAGGTGGCCTCGCTGGCCGATGGCACGCTGGTGGTGGCCGATGGCCTGGCCTTCGGAGCCCTGGGCTCGGTGGTGGCGCTGCACGCGGCGCGCCTTCGCTGGGTCGCGCTGGTGCACCATCCGCTGCACCTGGAAACCGGTTTGCTGGACGACGCGCGTCGGCACCTGCTGGACGAAGAGACACGGGCACTGCGGCATGCACACTCGGTGGTGGTGACCAGCCCGAGCACCGCGCTGGATGTGGCCGCCATGGGCGTGCCCCCCGCACGGATCGCCGTGGTGGAGCCCGGCACCGACCGCGTGAAATCCGCCTCGACGCGCGCCCAACGCCACGGGCCGCTGCGCCTGCTGTGTGTCGCCACGCTCACCGCCCGCAAAGGCCACGCGCTGCTGCTGCAGGCGCTGGCCGGATTGACCCACCTGGACTGGACGCTGCACAACGTCGGCACCGCCACGCGCGACCCGGACACCGCGACCCGACTGCAGACCCAGGCCGCACCGCTGGGCGAGCGTGTGCAATGGCACGGGGAGGTGGATGCGCAGGCGCTGATCGACCACTTCGCCGCGGCCGACGTGTTCGTGCTGGCCTCGCTGCACGAAGGCTTCGGCATGGTGATCACCGAAGCCCTGGCGCACGGACTGCCGGTGGTGGCCAGCAACGCCGGAGCGCTCGCGCAGACACTGCCCACCGAGGCCGGCCTTCAAGTGCCGGCCGGTGAGGTGGCGCCGCTGCAGGCTGCGCTGGCGCAGGTGCTGTCCGATGCCGCGTTGCGAGAGCGCCTGGCGGCGGGTGCGCGGGCAGCCGCCGCGCGCCTGCCGACCTGGCCCACGCAGGCGGCCCGGTTTGCGACGGTGTTGGAGGGCGCCGAATGAGCACGGCGACCTTCAGTGCCGACTGGCTCCAGATGCGCGAGCCCTTCGACGCCGCAGCGCGCAGCGCCGCAGCCATGGAGCTCCAGCTGGAGAAGCGGCTGGCCTCGCTGCGATCGTCTCCGACCCGACCCCTGCGCGTGATCGACCTGGCCTGCGGCACCGGCGCCAACCTGCGCTGGCTGGCGCCCCGGCTGGGCGGCGCGCAGCAATGGCTGGTGGTGGACCACGACGCGGATTTGCTGCATTGCTGGCCCGAACGCCTGGCGGCGGTGGAGGGCGCCCACACGGGCAGCGACGCGGGCCTGCATGAGCCGTTGTCCTTCGCCGGCCCGGGTTTTGAGATCGGCATCGTGCGGCAACCGATGGATCTGATGGCGGGCCTGGAAACCTTGCCCTGGCACGCGGCCGATCTGGTCACCGCCTCGGCCTTGCTCGACCTCGTGGGCACCGCCTGGCTGCACCGGCTGGTGGCGGCCAGCGCGGCGTCGGGCGTCGCTTTGCTCATGAGCCTGAATGTGGATGGCCGTCATGGGTGGACGCCCGAAGACCCGGCAGACGCCACCGTGGACAGGTTGTTTGCGGAACACCAGCGGCAGGACAAGGGCCTGGGACTCGCGTTGGGGTCGCAGGCGGTGGCCGTGTTGCGGCGGGCACTGGAAGCAGCGGGCTACCGGGTGTTCACGGCCAGCAGCGACTGGTGGGTGGACGGCGGCGCGGGCCCGCAAGCCCAGGCCATGCAAGGCGCGTTGATCGAGGGCATGGCACAGGCGGCCCAAGAACAGTCACGGGCGTCAGCCACAACAGTGGGGGCCTGGCGGCGCCGGCGCCTGGCCCTGGCACCGCAAGGCCAACTGCGCGTGGGCCACATCGACTTGCTGGCCCTCCCCGGCTAGGACGAACGCAGCTCCAGGTCCCAGAGCATGTCTTCGCCCAGCGCGACCGTGCGGGCGCGGGGCCGGGGACAGTCGGCCATCACCGCGTGGGCAGGCGCCTGCAAGCCGCGGCGCCCATTGCCGATGAGCACGGGCGCCACCACCAGGTGCAAACGGTCCAGCGCGCCGGCGGTGAAAAACCGGGAGACGGTGATCCCCCCCCCTTCAACAAACAGCAGGCGCAAGCCGCGCTGCGCCAGCGCCGCCACCACCTTCTGTGGGTGGTAGGCGCCTGTGCTGTCGTTGACCAGAAGACCGGCGACCGCCACCACCTCGGCCCGCGCAGGCGCCTGCCGGAGGCGTGAGCGCGCTTGCTCGGCATGCTGGCTGTCACACACCCACAGGGTCGGCGCCTGGCCATCGCGAAACACGCGCGACAGCCCGTCCAGCCGGGCGGTGGGGTCCAGCACCACCCGCACCGGCTGTGGCCCGGGCACCCGGCGGGTGGTGAGTTGCGGGTTGTCGATGGCCACCGTGCCGGCGCCCACCAGCACGGCATCGCACAGCGCACGCAGGCGGTGCAGGTGCAGCAGGCAATGCGGTCCGTTGACGTAGTACGAGTCGCCCGTGAGTGTGGCGACGAAGCCGTCCAGGCTTTGTCCCAGCTGGGCCACCACCCAGGGTCCGTGGCCGCGAGGGCCGCGCTGGCGCGCGCGCGCATCGAGCAAAGGTTTGTACAGCTCGAACAAGGCGCAGGCTTGCGCGCTGATCGACTCATCGATCCACCAGCCGTGGTCGGGCCGGTGGTTCAGCTGCGGGGTGGGTGCGCCATCGCGAGCGCGCAGCATGCGCAGCCACAGCGGGGCCCAATCGTCCGGAACATCACTGACGGGTTCGAGTGCCGAAGGGGAGAGAAGGGCTTGCACAGACGCGACCATCAAACCATCATCGCATCGCCATCCCGATGCGCGCGCCAATCCCGGAAAACCCCTCGACTTGACGAACGGTCCATTTGAAACCCTATTTCCACTGGGGCGCGTAGTAGGGGTCGTCGGAGCCGGCTCCGTCCGCTGCGCCGGGCGCAGCCCCCGGCAGCCAGGCCAGACACAGCGCAATGCCGATGCCGGTGAGCAGCAAGGGCAGCAACGACACGGGAGACGCCGACACGGCGCGCCAGGCCCACAGCACCGCCACACCACACACCGTGGCCAGCATCAAGGCCAGCTGCGCCAGCAGCAACGAGCCACCGAGCGCACCCCAGGCGGCCAGTCCGAAGGCGGCGAACGTCAGCGACAACGTGGCCAACAGGCCATTGCGCCGACCCATGGCCCGCGTCCCGGGCGCCTGCAGGGCGGTGGCCAGGGCGGCCAGCAGCGTGGTGGCAAGCGCAAGCCAGGGCAGCATCTGCGCGCGCGCAGCGACCGGCCAGCCGAACCCCGGCCAGACGGCCATGGCCAGCACGAGCCCGAGCGCGGCACCCAGCGCCGCCCAGCGAAGACCCAGGGGACGCAGGAGTGCACTGATGGCGAACGCCAGCACGAAGGGCAGCACCAGGCTCTGAAACGCGGGGTGGTTCATGAAAGACATGCGCGCATCATCCCACCGGCGCCCGGTTTTGCGGTGCGGGAATACACTGCGGCTCCCCCCAACGCCCGCCGAATCCACGCCCACCAGAGGCCGCCATGTACCTGCCGCCACAGTTCGATGCCAAAGATCCCGCCATCGCCCGCGAACTCATGCGCGCGCACCCCTTCGCCAGCCTGGTCTCTACCGACGACGAGGGCTTCCCATTCGTCACGCCGCTGCCGCTGCACCTGGTGGAAGAAGAGGGAGGCCTCACGCTGCTGGGCCATGTGGCCCGGCCCAACCCACACGCGGGCTTTTTGCGCCAGCGCAGCGCCGCCCTGGTGGTGTTTCAGGGCCCGCAGGCCTACATGACGCCGCGCGTCTACCCCGATCTCACCCGCGTCCCGACCTGGAGCTACCTCGCCGTGCACGCCCGGGTGCAGGTGACGTTCATCGAATCGTTCGACGACAAGGACCGGTTGCTCAAGCACCTGATCCACGACCACGACCCGGCCTACGACCCGCAGTGGCGTGCGCTGCCCGAGGACTACCAGCACAAGATGATGGGCGGCATCCACGCGTTCGAGCTGCGCGTGACCGAGCTGCAGTGCAAGGTCAAACTCAACCAGCACCGGCCCGAGTCGCATGCGGCCATGGTGGCGACCTACGACGCCGGCAACGAAAACGAGCGAGCCCTGGCCGGTTGGATGCGCCGCCTGGGCCTGACAGGGCAGGGCGCATGAGACGTCGCGGTTGGTTGCTGCTGGCCGCTGCGCTGCTGCCGGCAACCCTCTGGGCCCAGACCCTCCCGGCCGAGCAGCGCTGGAAAAAGGAACTCGATGCCTTCGCCGCAGCCGACCGCTTGCAGATGCCGCCGCCCGGCGGCGTTCTGTTCGTCGGCAGTTCGTCGATCCGTTTCTGGACCGGGCTGGAAACCGCCTTTGCCGACCAACCCGTGGTGATCAAGCGCGGCTTTGGGGGCTCGCGCCTGTCCGAGAGCGCCGACCTGGTGCACCGGCTGGTGCTGCCCTACCAGCCGCGCCTGGTGGTGCTGTACGCGGGTGAGAACGACATCCACGAAGGGGTGACTCCGGTGGAGTTGCTGGCGCATTTCCAGCGCTTCGTGCGGCAGGTGCAGGCGGCCTTGCCGGCCACGCGCGTGGCTTACATGGCCATCAAGCCCAGCCCGTCACGCCTGGCGTTCATGGCCACCATGCGCGAAGCCAACCTGTTGATCCAGACCCACGTGCTGCAGCACGACAACCTGGACTACATCGATGTGCACACCGCCATGCTGGACAACGACGGCCGTCCGCGGCCCGAGCTGTTTGTGCGCGACCAGTTGCACCTGAGCGCCGAGGGCTACGGCCTGTGGCGCCAGATCGTGTCAGCGCACTTGCGGCCCTGAACGAAACCCCAACGCCAGACGCCAGCCGCTGCGCTCGTGCGCTTGCAGTGCCATCGCCACGGCGAAGAGGCCCGCCAACGCGCCGGCGACCAGCACCACATCGGTGCTCCAGGGTCGCACCACCTGGGTGGAGCCGAAGAAGGCCAGCGTGAACAGGGCGATCACGATGTGGGCGCAGAACACCGGCAGCGAATGCCGACCGAGAAGTTCCAGCGGCAACGGACGCGGCATGACCTGCTTCAACCACGGGCCGAAGGTCACCAGCAGCACGAAGACGCTGGCGAAGTTCAGCACGCGCAGCGGGCCGAGCGTCCATTTGTCCAGCAGCATGGCGATGGCGGGCACGCCAGGCATCGGGTCCTGCCCCACCATGTGGCGCCACAGCAGCATGCCCGCTGCGTACACCGCCGCCGGGACCACGAGCCAGAGCGGAAAACGCGGCAGCGGCTGCTCGCGGGCGCCCAGCCACAGGCCCACCACCCACAACGCCTGCCAGGCCAGCCAGTGGAAAGCGCCCATGTCCTTGTAGGGAATGGGCAGGCCGGTGGCGTTCGCGGTGAGTTCGTACAGCGCCTGCCCCAGGCCCCATTGTTCTGCCAGCCAGAGCAAACCACTGATCGCCAGCACACCCTGCCAACCCGCGCGCAGACCGCGGCGCAGCAGCCACGGGCTCAACAGCATCAGGGCGATGTACAGCGGCAGGATGTCCAGCAGCGGCGGGTTGTACAGCAACAGCGCGGCCCCCACCGCCGCCGCCGGCTTGTCGATGAAGAAGTACTCCAGCAGGCCGGTGACGCCGCCCTGGCGGTTGTGCACGCCCAGCCACGCGATGACGGTGAAGGCGAGCAGCAGCAGGGCCAGTTGGCACAGGTAGAGCTTGAGCGCACGCTCATGGAACGCGCTCTGCATGGCCTCCAGGCCATCGCGGCGGGCGCGCTTGCCGTAGACGCGGCCGGCCATGTAAGCCGACAGGAACACAAAGCCCTCCGCCGCCGACACGAAGCCGAACGGCTGGCCCGATGGCAACGAGAACATCGTCGGCATGTGGGTCAGCGTCATCAGCACGAGCATCAGACCCCGCAGGGCGTCGAGCTCCCAGCGGCGGCTGGAGGGGTGGAGGAGGGGCGTGGACATAGGGAAAACCAGAACAACCCGCGATCATGCCAGAGGGGCGGCCAATTCCGTGCGCGTCGGGGCGCTGTCCTACACTCGCCGCCATGCCCGAACTCACCCTGAACGACGACGATTTCATGCGCCTGGCTTTGGCCGAAGCCCGCGCTGCCGCTGACAGCGGCGAGGTGCCGGTGGGCGCGGTGGTGGTGAAAGACGGGCGGGTGATCGCCACCGGGCGCAACGCGCCGATTGAAGGCCATGACCCCACAGCACACGCCGAGATCGTGGCCTTGCGCGCCGCAGCGCAAGTGCTGGGCAACTACCGTCTCGACGGCTGCACCCTGTACGTGACGCTGGAGCCCTGCGCCATGTGCAGCGGCGCCATGCTGCACGCGCGGCTGGCGCGGGTGGTCTTTGGCGCGGCCGACCCCAAGACCGGCGCGGCCGGCTCGGTGCTCAACCTGTTTGAACACAGCCAGCTCAACCACCAGACCACGGTGCAGGGCGGTGTGCTGGCCACCGAGGCGGCCGATCTGCTGCGCGGATTTTTCAAGGAGCGACGTGTGAACCAGCATCCCTTGCGCGACGACGCGCTGCGCACGCCCGACGACCGCTTCAACGACTTGCCCGGCTACCCCTGGCCACCCCACTACCTGAGCGACCTGCCCGCGCTGGGCGGCTGGCGCATGCATTACCTGGACGAAGGCCTCCGGCAAGCCCCCATCACCTGGCTCTGCCTGCACGGCAACCCGGCCTGGAGCTACCTCTACCGCAAGATGATTCCGGTGTTCCTGGCCAGCGGCGCCCGGGTGATAGCGCCCGACCTGATCGGCTTTGGTCGCAGTGACAAACCCAAGAAAGACAGCGCGCACACCTTCAGCTGGCACCGTCAGGCGCTGCTCGAATTCATCGAGCGGCTCGACTTGCGCAACGTGGTGCTGGTGGTTCAGGATTGGGGTGGCCTGCTCGGCCTCACGCTGCCCATGCACGCACCCGAGCGCTACCGCGGTCTGCTCGTGATGAACACCACCCTGGCCACCGGCGAGACGCCTTTGTCGCCCGGCTTTCTGGCCTGGCGGACCATGTGCGCGCAGAACCCGGCGTTCGACGTGGCCCGCCTGTTTGCGCGAGGCAATCCGCAGATGAGCGCCGACGAGTGCGAGGCCTACAACGCGCCGTTTCCCGACAAAGGTCACCGCGCAGCCCTTCGCGCTTTTCCAGCCAAGGTTCCGGAGCATCTGGACGACGATGGTGCGGCCATCAGCCGCCAGGCGCAGACCTTCTGGTCCCACCAGTGGACGGGGCAGAGTTTCATGGCCATCGGCCAGCAAGACCCGGTGCTGGGCGAGCCGGTGATGCGAGCCTTGCGCGACTCGATCCGCCACTGCCCCGAGCCGATGCTGCTGCCCCAGGCCGGGCATTTTGTGCAGGAGCATGGCGAGGCCATTGCCCAAGCGGCTGTGCGCCATTTCGGTGTTGCAGCACCTTGATAATCATCGTCTTTTGCTGCACCCGAACCCATGAGCCACATCTACATCTATTCCCCCTCCAGCGCGGTGCGCGACAAGGCTGCGTACCGCCGAGGCGTGGCGAGGCTCAAAGCCCTGGGGCACGAGGTCGAAATCGATGAAGCGGCACTCACCAGCCACATGCGCTTTGCTGGTGACGACGAAAGCCGCCTCGCCGCCATCGGCCGCGCCGCCGCCAGCGGCGCCGACGTGGCGCTCATTTCGCGTGGCGGATACGGGCTCACCCGCATCCTGGCTGAACTGCCGTTCAAGAAGCTCACCAAGGCGATTGAAAGCGGCACGCAGTTCGTGGGCCTGAGCGATTTCACCGCCCTGCAGATGGCCCTGCTGGCCAAAACCGGGGCCTGCACCTGGGCCGGCCCGGCCCTGGGCGAAGACTTCGGTGCCGAGGCGCCGGACGACATCATGGAAGCGTGTTTTGACGACCTGCTGGCCGGGCACGGTGAAGGCGCTGGCTGGCGGCTGCCGGCCTCGGACCTCACGGTCATGAAGCCCGCCAAGGCGGACGCGGAGCCCGAACTGCGCGTGCGTTCGGCCACGCTGTGGGGCGGCAACCTCAGCGTGATCTGCTCACTCGTGGGCACGCCCCACCTGCCCGCCATCTCGGGCGGCATCCTGTTCCTGGAAGACACCAACGAACACCCCTACCGCATCGAGCGCCAGCTCACGCAGTTGCTCAATGCCGGCATCCTCGGGCGGCAGAAGGCGGTGCTGATGGGATCGTTCAACCGATTCACGCTGGTGCCCGGTTACGACCGCGGCTTCAAACTTCAAACGGTGGTGGACTGGTTGCGCACCAAGACCAAGACCCCTGTGTTCACGGGCTTGCCGTTCGGACACGTGCCCACCAAGGTGCTGCTGCCCGTGGGCCAGAAGGTTGACCTGATGGTGGCAGGGCGAGACGCCCTGATTTACTGGGGTTGAGCCCGGCAGGGGAGCGCAGGGCCGCCGGGATGCCGGAGGCTGCTCAGCGCGTGCGCAGGCGCGAAGAATCGATCAGGCTCTTGGGCACCAGACCCTGAAAGATCGGTGAGAGGCTCTGGACACGGTGCACCGCCAAGGCCTCACCGTGCAACTGACTCAACACGGCCACCATTTCTGCACGGGCAAACCACAACGCATGGGGGTCGTGGAGGTATTTCAGTCGACGCACCAGTTGCGGATTGATTTGTGCACCGTCTTCACCCAGCACGTCGAGCATGGCCCTGCGCACCGGCTCCAGCGCTTCGCCCGGATCCCGGTGAACTTCCGGCCCGAGCAGGGCAGAAATGCTGTTGCGAATACCGGGTTTGAACCAGCGCATGGTGTGTCCTCAACGACTTATCTATGAATCCGTGCCAAGGATACGTTCTCTCACAACGGTTGCGCAATCCCGCACGTCGCATCCCCTTGGAAAAACAACATTCAAATCAAGGGTTTACGCGATGGTTTTTATCAGTCGCTTTAGGTAAGTAGTACCTTTTGTATCCATTCGGACGAACTCGGCATCGGCGTGTTAATACCTGAGCGACTTTCGCGTTTGACAAGAACGCAACAGCGCGCGTGAGCGATCTGAACAGGCGTATTTGTTGGTGACGAAGTTGACCGGAGGGCCTGTGCTCTAATCCGCTCGATATTCATTTGCTCTATGGCTGAACTGACAATTGCGTTCGTGGATTTGACCGGCAGCGTTTCGGTGTTTGAAACACTGGGTAACGACCGCGCCACGATGGTGGTGACCAAGCTCACCCAGTGGATCGGCTCCACGGGCATGGAGCACGGGGGCACCGTTGTCAAAATGCTGGGCGATGGCGTGTTGCTGTCTTTTTCAAGCAACCGCCAAGCGGTCGAGGCGGTGGTGCAGATCCAGCAGGAGCACGCCAAGCGCGTGGTCCAGTGGCCCAACCGCCTCAAACTCATGATGCAGATCGGCATGGCGCGCGGTCAGGTCGTCGTCGTGGATGGCGATTGTTTCGGCGACGCGGTCAACCTGGCTTCGCGCCTGAGCGATCTGGCGGGTGGCGAGCAGATCCTCGCGACCGACAACGTGGTGCGCGATCTGGGTCCGCGCACCCCGGTGCGCAGCCGCAGCTTGGGTCCCATGCGCATCAAAGGGCGAACCGAACCTTGCGAGGTCTTCCGCATTGAGTGGCAGCAGGAAATGCTTTCCGAGTTCCTGACCTTGCCCGCCGACCTGCATGCGCTGATGCCTTCCAGGGATGTGGGCATGGGCGGGATCGAGCTGGCCTGGCTGGACACCACCCACAGCTTTGGCCTGACCGAACTGCCCCTGAAAATCGGACGGGTGCCCGAGGCCGACTTCGTGGTGAGCGACCCCCGCGTGTCCCGCATGCACACCAGCATCGACATCCGCTCCGGCAACTACGTGCTCGAAGACATCAGCAGCTACGGCACCTGGGTGCGGTTTGCCGGCGGCGACAACGTGATCGCACTGCGCAGGCAGGAATGCATGTTGCACAGCGATGGCGAGATCGCGCTGGGCGCACCGTTCACCGATTTCAGCGCGCCCACCGTGAGCTTCAAGCTCGTCAACGGCAACATGGTGCTGGGCCGCAAGCCGCTTCGAAACTGAGGGTGCGCCGGTCGGGCCAGGACGCTCGGTCGCTGGCGGTGCGCAACCTGGCCAAAAATCTCGAGGAAGACACCATGCGCTGGATGAAAGGCTTCTTCAAACTCCTGGTGGTGCTGCTGGTCGCCGTCGTGGCTGCCACTGCGTTTTATGCGCAAAGTACGCTGCCCAAAATGGATGGTCGGCTGCAAGTCACCGGCCTGGTTGGGTCGGTCAGGGTGCACCGCGACGCCAGCGACGTGACGCACATCCTGGCGAGCCGACCGACCGACGCCTGGAAAGCGCTGGGTTTTGTGCACGCGCAGGAACGGGGCTGGCAACTGGAATTCAACCGCCGCGTGATGCGCGGTGCGCTCTCGGAAGTGCTGGGTCCGGCCACGCTGGAAACCGACAAGCTCATGCGCACGCTGGGCATCCGCGAAGCCGCCCAGCGCCAGTGGGAGGGGCTGCCGCCGGACGCCCGGCTGGCGCTGCAGGCCTACAGCGATGGCATCAACGCGTTCTTTGCAGACAGCTCGCAGGCGCTGTCGCCCGAGTTTGTTTTGCTGAGCGTGGACCCCGGGCCTGAGGCCCGGGCCGGGCGCTACTGGGATCCGCTGGACAGCGTGGGTTGGTCCATCATGATGGCGCTGGACCTGGGCGGCAACTGGGGCAACGAATTTGCGCGCCTCACGGCCCTGCAGTCCATCGATACCCCTGCGCTGTGGGAGCTGTTCCCCCCGTACCCGGGTGAACCACCCGCGGCCACAGCCGACCTGGCCAAGCTGTACCGCGGCCTCGGCCTGTACCGGCCGAGGCCGGTGACCACATCCAACGCCTCGCCCGAGCCACAGACCCTGGCAGGGCTCATTGGCCGCGACATGGAGCGCTGGACCCAGGAGCTGGGCAACATCGAAGGCAAGGGATCCAACAACTGGGTGGTGTCGGGTGCCCGCAGCCAGACGGGGATGCCCCTGCTGGCCAACGATCCGCACCTGGGTTTGAGCGCGCCGGCCATCTGGTATTTCGCGCGGCTGCAGGCGCCCGATGCCGAGGGCGTGAAAGGCATGGACGTGATCGGCGCCACCCTGCCAGGCACGCCGTTCGTGGTGCTGGGGCGCACCGAGCAGGTGGCCTGGGGCTTTACCAACACCGGGCCGGACGTGCAGGACCTCTACATTGAACAGATCAACCCGGCCAACCCGGCGCAGTACCGGGTGCCGGGCAGCACCACCGAGCCGGTCTGGGCCGACTTCAAGCTGCGCATGGAAACCATCCGCGTGAAGAACCAGCCCGACGTGAGTCACATGGTGCGCAGCACGCGCCATGGCCCGGTGCTCAGCGACGCGCAGGCGCGCCACGGCGAGCTCATCGACACCGGCAGGTTTGTGCTGGCCTTGCGCTGGACGGCCCTGGACGCCGACAACCGCAACGTGGTGGCCACGCTCGAATCGAACCGCGCGCAGTCGGTGGCCGACCTCACCAAGGCCTTTGCCGATTTCCACTCGCCGATGCAGAACGTGCTGATGGCCGACCGCCGTGGCGTCATTGCCTACAAGGCGGTGGGCAGGGTGCCGGTGCGTTCGGCCGACAACGACATCCGCGGCGTGGCGCCGGCCCCCGGCTGGGAAGCACGCTACGACTGGGCGGGCTGGTTGCCTTACGAAGACACGCCGCAGAGCGCAGGCGAACGCGGATGGATCGCCACCGCCAACCAACGCATCCACGGCGCCGACTACCCGCACTTCCTCACGCAGGACTGGGCGCCGTCGTACCGCCAGGAGCGCATCGAAGCGTTGCTGGAAGCCACACCGCAACACACCGTGGCGTCGTTCCAGGCCATGCACGGCGACCTGCAATCGGCCGCCACGGTCCGCCTGCTGCCGTTCCTGCAACGGACACCGTCGAGCCACCCGCTGGCCGCACCCGCACAAGCGCAACTCAAGGACTTCAACGGCGAGATGCGCGCCGAACTGGCCGCGCCGCTGATCTACACCGCCTGGGTTGACGCGTTCACGCGCCAGGTGGTGGGTGAGCGTCTGGGCCAGGCGCGCTTTGAGTCGCTGTACGGCAAACGCCTGTTTCGCAACGCGGTGGAGGGCATTCTGGAGCGCGATGACAAGGCGTGGTGTGGCGCGGCGGGCTGCGAAGCCGCCAGCACAAGGGCGCTGAACCGTGCGCTGGACCAGCTGCAGAAGACGCACGGTGATGACGTGGCCGCCTGGCGCTGGGCCGACGCCCACCCGGCGATTTCTCTTCACCGGCCCCTGAGCAATGTGAAGGCACTGGCGCCGTTCTTCGAGGTGCGCACACCCACGGGCGGTGATCCGTTCACGGTCAACGTGGGCCAGTACCACCTGGACAAAGCCGATGCGCCGTTTGCCAACCGGCATGCGGCCAGCCTGCGCGCCATCTACGATCTGGCCGACCTGGACAATTCGCGCTTCATCTACCAGACCGGGCAGAGCGGCAATGTGTTCTCAAGCCGCTACCGCGACATGAGCAAGGCCTGGGCTGCGGTGGCGTACCGGTCGCTCTCGATGAAGCCCGGTGAATGGACCTCGACGGTGGAACTCGTGCCCTGAAGGGCCTACTTCAGGTTCCCTGAGAGGAACTGGGCGAGCCGCTCGCTCTTCGGGCGCGCCAGCACCTCGGCGGGCACGCCTTGCTCTTCGATGCAGCCCTTGTGCAGGAAGATCAGGTGCGAGGACACCTCGCGCGCAAAACCCATCTCGTGCGTGACCACCACCATGGTGCGGCCTTCTTCGGCCAGCAGCTTCATCACGCGCAGCACTTCGCCCACCAGCTCGGGGTCGAGCGCGCTGGTGGGTTCGTCGAACAGCATCACGTCGGGCTCCACCGCCAGCGCACGCGCGATCGCCACGCGCTGCTGCTGTCCGCCGCTCATGTGCGACGGGTAGCGATCTTCGACACCGCGCAGGCCCACGCGCTCCAGGTAGCGGCGCGCGGTCTCCACCGCCTTGTCTTTCGGGATGCCCAGCACGTTCACCGGCGCTTCGATGATGTTCTGCAGCACCGTCATGTGGGCCCAGAGGTTGAAGTGCTGGAACACCATGGCCAGCTTGGTGCGCAGGCGCTGCAGTTGGGCGGCATTCACCGCGCGGAGCTCGCCCCGCTTGTCGGCTTTGAGCTGCAGCTCTTCGCCCGCCAGGATAATGCGGCCGGTGTTGGGATTCTCCAGAAGGTTGATGCAACGCAGCAGCGTGCTCTTGCCTGAACCAGAGCTGCCGATGAGGCTGATCACGTCGCCCGCGCGTGCCTGCAGCGACACGCCTTTGAGCACTTCGTTGGAGCCAAATCGCTTGTGGATGTCGTGGACCTCCAGCAAGGGGCGGCCGGGCGTTCGGTTGGCGGTGGGGTCTGCAGTCATGATCGATGCCCGATGGAAAGAAAGTTCAAGCGCCCAGCAGGTCGCCAGAGCGGAAGGGTGTGGAGCCAGCGATCTTGCCGACCTCGCCGCCCGAGACCACGTAGCGTTCGCGCACGGTGGCGTAGAGCACGCCGGCCACCTCGGCACGCACTTCGTGCACGCGCGCGAGGTCGGCTGCGGTCGGGTCGATGACCTCGGCAACCACATCGCCCACGTTCACGACGTTGCCCGGCCGTACCAGAAAGACCAGCACACCCGGGACCGGTGAACGCAAGGTCTGCGAGCCTGCCAGTGGCGTGGGCTTGCAGGCCATGGGCGGGAGCGGGGGCGCACCAGAAGCGGCCAAGGCGCCCGCATGCGCGAGAAAGGCCACGATGGCTTGGGCGTCTTGGCGGGCCAGGTCGTGCGACACGTCGCCCTCGCCACGCAGCTCCACCGTGGCGCTGGCGCAGCCTTGGGGCAGGGGAGCGTTCACACCAGCTGCGCGCAAGGCGGCGGCCAGTTGCCACCACAGACCCGAGAGGCGTTCGTCGAAGGGCCCGCCGCCCGACTCGCGAGCCAACAGCACGGCCTGGCAGCCCAGCAAGCGTGCCAGAGGTTCGAGCGGCGGCCAGCAGGCCTCTTCACTGTAAAGGTGGATCACGGCGTCGTTATCGCAATGCAAATCCAGCACCAGGTCGGCGTCGTGGGCGAGCAGCAGCAGTTGCCGACGCAGGCTGTCGAGTTCGCTGGCGGGCTGCCATTGTTCAAGCCAGGCTCCCACCAGGCGGCGCACGGTGGCCACATTGGCCTGCGCGTCGGGGCCCAGGCGGGTGCGGGCCTCACCCAAAACGGCTTCGGCCATGTCCGGGTAGTGGCGGTTGAAGTTCTGCGCCGTGTCGAATTCAAACCGTCCCATGGCGCGGTGGTCCAGGCGCTGGCTCAGGCCGATCGGGTTGGCCACCGGCACCAGAACCACCTCGCCGCGCAAAAGGCCCGCCTGGTCGGCCGCGGTCAGGTGCTCACGCAAGTGGTGCGCGACCAGCATGCCGGGCAGTTCTTCGGCGTGCAGGCTGGCCTGGATGTAGACCTTGGGACGGGCGCCTGGGGTGCCGAAGTGAAAAGCCACCAGGGTCTTCTGGCTGCCCAGGCTCGGGCTCAGCAAGGAGTGTTCGATGCGCTGCATGGTTCAACACAGGCCACCGGCCTCAATGCCCCCGGGGCGCCAGATGCGCAAGGAACCGGCGTTCGGCCAGCTTGAACAATCCCACCAGGCTGAAGGTGATGGTCAGGTAAATGGCCGCCGCAAAGATGTAGGCCTCGAACGGCAGGTAGAAATCGGAATAGATGCGGCTGGCCGCAGCGGTCACGTCCAGCATGGCGGGCACCGTGCTGGCCAGGCTGGTGGCGTGCAGCATCATCACCACCTCGTTGCTGTAGGCCG
>NZ_JAOASO010000024.1 GCF_030158645.1 Hydrogenophaga sp.
CCATGCAAACTTCCAAAAACGACATCTGGGTCGGCCTGTTCGTGCTGATCGGCGCAGCGGCCATCCTGTTCCTGGCCCTGCAGTCGGCCAACCTGTTGAGCTTGAACTTCGAGAAAACCTACCAGGTGGTGGGCCGTTTCGACAACGCCGGTGGCGTCACACCCAAAGCGGCGGTGCGCAGTGCGGGCGTGGTGGTCGGTCGGGTGGAGTCCATCACCTTCGATGACACCACTTTCCAGGCCAACATCACCCTGGCGCTCGAAACGCGGTACAAGTTTCCCAAAGACAGCTCGCTCAAGATCCTCACCAACGGCCTGTTGGGTGAGCAATACATCGGCATCGAACCCGGCGGCGACGCAGAGAACATCGCAGCGGGCGCCGTGATCACACAAACCCAGTCGGCGGTGATCCTGGAAAACCTGATCAGCCAGTTCCTCTTCAGCAAGGCCGCCGACAGCGGTGACGCCAAGCCCGCTGAGTAAGCCCGGCAAGGCTTTTGGCGGCGCACCCTGACATGACGCGGCAATCCGACAAGAATGCAGGCTGCTCACGCAACAACGACGCAACAACGATTCGGGCACAGCGCCCAGGGGGTTTCAACATGAACAACAAGCTCAAACTCACCAGCCGGACTCCGGCCATGCTGGTCAGCGCCTTCACGCTGACCGTGCTCACCGGCTGCGCCACCGGGCCCGACGCCAACCCTCAAGATCCGCTGGAGCCGTTCAACCGTGGCGTTTACCGCTTCAACGATGCGGTGGACACGGCGGTCCTCAAGCCGGTGGCCACGGTCTACAAAGACGTCGCACCCAGCCCGGTGCAAACCGGCGTGAACAACTTCTTCGGCAACATCGGCGACCTCTGGTCGGCGGCCAACGCGGCCTTCCAGCTGCGCCCCCGCGAAGCGGGTGAAAACCTGATGCGGTTCAGCGTCAACACGGTGCTCGGCCTGGGGGGTCTGCTCGACATCGCCACCGAAGCCGGTATTCCCCGTACCCGCCTGGATTTTGGCCACACCCTGGGACGCTGGGGCGCGCCGTCGGGCGCCTACCTGGTGTTGCCCATTTTTGGTCCCTCGTCGGTGCGTGACGGCACCGGGCTGGTGGTGGACATGAGCGTGGATCCGGTCTCGGGCATGAACGACGTGTCGGCACGCAATTCGCTGACGGCGCTGCGCGTGGTCGACACGCGCGCGGGCCTGCTGCGCGCTTCGTCCTTGCTGGAAGAGGCCGCGCTCGACAAATACAGCTTCACCCGCGATCTGTACCTCAACCGCCGTCAAAGCCAGATCGACGACATGATCGACAAGGGTGTGGGTCTGGGCGGCCGCGATCGGTGAACCACCGATACGTCTCGCAACGAATGCAGTGGAACCGCTTCACATACCTGCCGCTCTGATGCACTACGCTGCGCTGTCTGCAGTCAGGCCAATGGCCTCGAAAGGAAAACAACCATGATGAAACGCCGCTCCTGGCTCTCCGCCCTCGTGATCACCGCCGCTGGTGTGATGTCTCTGCCCGCCATGGCGCAAGACGAAGCCCCCGACGCCTTGGTCAAGCGCATTTCCAGCGACGTGCTGGCTTCGGTGAAAGCCGATCCCGCGATTCAGGCCGGTGACGTGAACCGCATCGTGGCGCTGGTCGACACCAAGATCCTGCCGAGCGTGAACTTCACCCGCATGACGTCCTCCGCGGTCGGTCGCTTCTGGCGTCAGGCCACGCCCGAGCAGCAGAAGCAGCTGCAGGACGAGTTCAAGATCCTGCTGGTGCGAACCTACTCCGGCGCGCTCGGTGAGGTGAAAGATCAGACCGTGACCTTCAAGCCGATGCGCTCCAAGCCCGAAGACACCGAGGTGGTGGTGCGCTCCGAAGTGCGCGGCAAGGGCGATCCGATCCAGCTCGATTACCGCATGGAGAAAACCGCCAACGGCTGGAAGATCTACGACATCAACGTGCTGGGCGTCTGGCTGGTGGAAACCTACCGCACCCAGTTCGCGCAGGAGATCAACGCCAAAGGCATCGATGGCCTGATCGCATCGCTGGTGCAGCGCAACAAGTCCAACGTGGCCAAGACCAGCTGATCCGGTGACGACTTCCATGTCCAAGGCCGCTGTTTCTGCGGCCCTTCCGTCGCAGGTCACGCTGGCGAACGCCGGCCGGACCCTGGTGGAACTGAAGCAGGCGCTTTCACTCCAGACCGGTCCGGTGGTGATGCTCGATGCGGCATCGCTCAGCGTGTTCGATTCCTCGGCTGTGGCGGTGCTGCTGGAATTGCGTCGGTTGCTGCGCGCCGAAGGCAAGACCCTCCAGGTGAGCCATTGGCCGCGACGGCTGGAGAGCCTGATGGGTCTGTACGGCGTGAACGAGCTGCTCGCACCCTAAGCGCTTTCAGTGCCCGCTGGGTTCGGGGTCTGGCCCCGTGTCCTGTGCGGACACCCCGTCGGGCCTAAAATACGCGGTTACTCACCGCTGCCAGACGCCCTGTGCGCGGCCCATGACCTCAGTGGTTCTCCCGCACATGTCCGCCGTTTCCTTCTCTGACGTCTCCAAAAGCTACCCGTCCTCTCGCGGCACCGTGCAAGCCTTGCAGTCGGTGTCGTTCGACATTGAGGCCGGCGAGTTCTTCGGCCTGCTGGGCCCCAACGGCGCCGGCAAGACCACCTTGATCAGCATCCTGGCCGGTCTGGCCCGCGCCACGTCGGGCCGCGTGCTGGTGCACGGGAGCGACGTGCAGGCGGACTACCAGGCGGCGCGCCGCCAGCTTGGCGTGGTGCCGCAAGAGCTGGTGTTCGACCCCTTTTTCAATGTGCGCGAGGCGCTGCGCATCCAGTCCGGCTATTTCGGCATCCAGCGCAACGACGCCTGGATCGACGAACTGCTCGAAGGCCTGGGCCTCGCCGACAAGGCCAATGCCAACATGCGCCAGCTCTCGGGCGGCATGAAGCGCCGGGTGTTGATTGCGCAGGCACTGGTGCACAAACCACCGGTGATCGTGCTCGACGAGCCCACCGCCGGCGTGGACGTGGAGTTGCGCCAGACCTTGTGGCAGTTCATCTCCGATCTGAACAAGCGCCTGGGCAGCACCGTGCTGCTCACCACGCATTACCTCGAAGAAGCCGAAGCGCTGTGCGGACGCATTGCCATGCTCAAGCAGGGCAGGGTGGTGGCGCTCGAATCCACCTCGGCCCTGCTCGCGCGCGCCGCGTCGAACGTGTTGCGCTTCAAGACCGACGCCCTGCTGCCCACCGATCTGGCGGTTCAGGCCCGCATCACAGGCCGTGTGGTTCAGCTGCCAGCGAACGACGCACTGGCGGTGGAGCGCATCCTAGCGCGGCTGCGCGAGGCGGGTGTGGTGCCCGAAGACATCGAGATCCGCAAGGCCGATCTGGAAGACGTGTTCCTGGAGCTGACCGGCGCACAGCCCCGGCAGACTGCCCCTGCAGAGGTTCCAGCATGACCGGCTGGCAGACGCTGTTCTACAAGGAAATCTTGCGCTTCTGGAAGGTGGGTTTCCAGACCGTGGCCGCGCCCGTGATCACCGCCATCCTGTACCTGATGATCTTCGGTCATGTGCTCGAAGACCGGGTGCAGGTGTACGACTCGGTGAGCTACACCGCTTTCCTGTTGCCGGGTCTGGTGATGATGAGCGTGCTGCAGAACGCGTTCGCCAACAGCTCGTCTTCGTTGATCCAGAGCAAGATCATGGGCAACCTGGTGTTCTTGTTGCTCACGCCGCTGTCGCACCGCGCCTGGTTTGTGGCCTATGTCGGTTCGTCCATCGTGCGCGGGCTCGCCGTGGGCGCGGGCGTGATGGTGGTCACCTGGTGGTTCGCGCAGCCCTCGCTGGTGGCGCCGCTGTGGATCCTGGCCTTTGGCTTCATGGGCGCGGCGCTGCTGGGCGCGCTCGGTTTGATCGCCGGTCTGTGGGCCGAGAAGTTCGACCAGATGGCCGCGTTCCAGAACTTCATCATCGTGCCCATGACCTTCCTCTCGGGCGTGTTCTACTCGATCCACTCCCTCCCCGAGTTCTGGCAGAAGGTGAGCCACCTCAACCCGTTTTTCTACATGATCGACGGCTTCCGTTACGGCTTCTTCGGCAAGAGCGACGTATCCCCCTGGATCAGCCTGGCGCTGGTGGGTGGCGCTCTCGCCATCGTGAGCGCGATCGCGCTGCACCTGCTCAAGACCGGCTACAAAATTCGCCACTGACATGACCGCTGAACAACTGCAATCGCTCATCGCCGCCGGCCTGCCGTGCGAACACCTCGAAGTCACCGGTGACGGTCGCCACTGGGCTGCGGTGATCGTGTCGCCCGCCTTTGAAGGCCTGCGCCTGATCAAGCGCCACCAGGCCGTCTACGGCACGCTGGGCGGTCGCATCCAGACCGACGAGGTGCACGCCTTGTCGATGAAGACCTACACCCCCGCCGAATGGGCGGCCCAACCCTGAACCGGCAGCGTTTCATGGACAAACTCCGAATCACGGGCGGCCGTACGCTGCAAGGCGAAGTCACCATCTCCGGCGCAAAGAACGCCGCGCTGCCCGAGCTGTGCGCCGCGCTGCTCACCGCCGACCCGGTCACGCTGAACAACGTGCCGCGCCTGCGCGACGTGGCCACCATGCGCCAGCTGCTCGACAACATGGGCGTGCAGACGCAGACCCACGGCGAGCGCGGCGGCATCACGCTGCGGGCGGCCGATCCTATTCTGGCAGAAGCGCCCTACGAGCTGGTCAAGACCATGCGAGCCTCGGTGCTGGTCCTCGGGCCGCTGCTGGCGCGCTTTGGTCATGCCCGCGTGTCCCTGCCGGGTGGTTGCGCCATCGGCTCGCGCCCGGTGGACCAGCACATCAAGGGCATGCAGGCCATGGGTGCGGAGATCGTGGTGGAACACGGCTACATGGTCGCCAAACTGCCGGCGGGCAAGACCCGGCTGCACGGTGCGCGCATCGCCACCGACATGGTGACCGTCACCGGCACGGAAAACTTCCTGATGGCCGCCGCGCTGGCCGAGGGTGAGACGCTGCTGGAAAACGCCGCGCAGGAACCGGAGATTGGTGACCTGGCCGAGATGCTGATCGCCATGGGCGCCAAGATCGAAGGCCACGGCACCAGCCGCATCCACATCCAGGGCGTCGACCGGTTGCATGGCTGCACCCACCAGGTGGTGGCCGACCGCATCGAGACCGGCACCTTCCTGTGCGCCGTGGCCGCCACGGGCGGTGACGTGGTGCTGCGCCACGGCCGCGCCGAGCACCTGGACGCGGTGATCGACAAGCTGCACGAGGCTGGTGCCGAGATCGAAGCCGGCAAGGACGCGGGTGGTGATTTCATCCGCGTGCGGGCCTCGGGCCGCCTGAAGGCCCAGAGCTTTCGCACCACCGAGTACCCGGGCTTCCCGACCGACATGCAGGCCCAGTTCATGGTGCTCAATTGCATCGCCGAAGGCACGAGCAAGGTCACCGAGACCATCTTTGAAAACCGCTTCATGCACGTCAACGAACTGGTGCGCCTGGGTGCGCACATCCAGGTCGACGGCAAGATCGCCGTGGTCGAGGGCATTCCGCGTCTGTCGGGTGCCACCGTCATGGCCACCGATCTGCGCGCATCGGCCAGCCTCGTGATTGCCGGCCTGGTGGCCGAGGGTGACACCATCGTCGACCGCATCTACCACCTGGACCGTGGCTACGACCAGATGGAAGAAAAACTGCGCGGCATCGGCGCCGACATCGAGAGGGTCAAATGAAACAGCCCCCACGTTCACTCTGTTCACTGCCCCCCGAGGGGGCGCGCGCCTCCCATGGGGCGGCCCGGCGGGAGTCGCCATGATCACCCTCGCCCTCTCCAAAGGCCGCATCTTCGACGAGACCCTGCCGCTGCTGAAAGCCGCCGGCATCGAGGTGCTGGAAGATCCCGAAAAATCGCGCAAGCTGATCCTGGCCACCAGCAACCCGGACGTGCGGGTGGTGCTGGTGCGCGCCAGCGACGTGCCCACCTATGTGGAACACGGCGGCGCCGACCTCGGTGTGACCGGCAAGGACACGCTGATCGAGCACGGGGGCCAGGGCTTGTACCAACCGCTGGACCTGAACATCTCGCGCTGCCGCGTCAGCGTGGCCGTGCGTGCCGACTTCGACTATGCCTCGGCCGTGCGCCAGGGCTCGCGCCTGAAAGTGGCCACCAAGTACACCCACATCGCGCGCGAGTTCTTCGCCAGCAAGGGTGTGCACGTGGACCTGATCAAGCTCTACGGCAGCATGGAGCTCGCGCCGCTGACCGGCCTGGCCGACGCCATCGTCGACCTCGTGTCCACCGGCAACACGCTCAAGGCCAACCACCTGATCGAAGTCGAACGCATCATGGACATCAGCGCGCGCCTGGTGGTGAACCAGGCCTCGCTCAAGCTCAAGCAAGCCGCCATCCGCCCGATCATCAACGCCTTCGCCCAAGCCATCGAACAAGGCACACCCGCATGACCTTCACCGCCCGTCCCGCCCGCCTCTCCACCGCCGCCGCCGATTTCGAGGCGCAGTTCGCGGCCCGGCTGCATTGGTCGGCCGAGACCGATGGCGCGATCGAAGAGCGCGTGGCCAGCATCCTGGCGGACGTGAAGTTGCGCGGTGACGCCGCCGTGCTGGAGTACACAGCGCGGTTTGACAGCCTCGATGTGCCGGACCTGAAACAGCTGGAACTCACCCAGACCGAATTGAAGTCAGCTTTCGACAGCCTGCCCGCTGCCCAGCGCGATGCCCTGCAGGCCGCGGCCCGCCGGGTGCGCAGCTACCACGAAGCGCAGAAAAAGGCCGGTGGCGAGAGCTGGAGCTACCGCGACGAAGACGGCACGTTGCTGGGCCAGAAGGTCACCCCGTTGGACCGCGTGGGCATTTACGTCCCGGGTGGCAAGGCAGCCTATCCCTCCAGCGTGCTGATGAACGCCATCCCCGCCCATGTGGCCGGCGTGGCGGAAATCATCATGGTGGTGCCCACCCCGCGCGGTGAGAAAAACCCGCTGGTGCTGGCCGCCGCCTTCGTGGCGGGCGTCACGCGCGCCTTCACCATCGGTGGCGCGCAGGCCGTGGCCGCGCTGGCCTACGGCACGGCCACCGTGCCCAAGGTCGACAAGATCACCGGCCCGGGCAACGCCTATGTGGCCAGCGCCAAGAAGCGCGTGTTCGGCACCGTGGGCATCGACATGATCGCCGGCCCGAGCGAAATCCTGGTGCTGGCCGACGGCAGCACGCCGGCCGACTGGGTGGCGATGGACCTGTTCAGCCAGGCCGAGCACGACGAACTCGCGCAGAGCATCCTGCTGTGTCCCGACGCGGCCTACATCGAGCGGGTGCAGGCCGAGATCGACCGGCTGATCGACACGATGCCGCGCCGCGACGTGATCCGCGCGTCGCTCGAAGGCCGCGGCGCGCTGATCCACACGCGCAGCATGGAAGAGGCCTGCGAGATCAGCAACCGCATCGCACCCGAGCACCTCGAGGTCAGCTCGCGCGACCCGCACCGCTGGGAGCCGCTGCTCAAGCACGCCGGCGCGATCTTCCTCGGCGCCTACACCAGCGAAAGCCTGGGCGACTACTGCGCCGGCCCCAACCATGTGCTGCCCACCAGCGGCACGGCCCGCTTCTCTTCGCCGCTGGGCGTGTACGACTTCCAGAAGCGCAGCAGCCTGATCGAGGTGAGTCAGGCCGGCGCGCAGAGCCTGGGCAAGATCGCCGCCGAGATGGCTTACGGCGAAGGCCTGCAGGCGCATGCGCGTGCGGCCGAGATGCGATTGGACGACGTGCCACCCATGCGGGGTGCAGCATGAGCGTCAACCCGCTGAGCGTGATCCGCCAGGACGTGCAGTCGATGCACGCTTACGCCGTGCAGGACGCCGCCGGCATGGTCAAGCTCGACGCGATGGAGAACCCGTTCGCGCTGCCGCCCGAGCTGCAGGCCGCGCTGGGCGCACGCCTGGGCGCGGTGGCGGTGAACCGCTACCCCGGCCCGCGTGTGGACGACCTCAAGGCCGCGCTGGCTCGCTACGTGGACCTGCCCGCCGGCTGCAGCCTGATGCTGGGCAACGGTTCCGATGAACTCATCTCGCTGGTGACCCTGGCCTGCGACCTGCCGGGCGCCACCGTGCTGGCGCCGCTGCCGGGCTTTGTCATGTACGCCATGAGCACGCAGTTGCAGGGTTTGAAGTTCGTGGGTGTGCCGCTCACGGCCGAATTCGAGCTGGACGAAGCGGCCATGCTGAGCGCGATACGCGAGCACCAACCCGCCATCACCTACATCGCCTACCCCAACAACCCCACGGCCAACCTCTGGAGCGCCGACACCATCCGCCGCCTGATCGCCGAGGCTGCGGGCTTCGGGGGGCTGGTGGTGATGGACGAGGCCTACCAGCCGTTCTCCAGCCGCAGCTGGCTGGACGAGATCCGTGCCCACCCGGCGGCCAACGCCAATGTGCTGCTCATGCGCACGCTCTCCAAGTTCGGCCTGGCCGGCGTGCGTCTGGGCTACATGCTCGGGCCGCAGGCGCTGGTGCAGGAGATCGACAAGCTGCGTCCGCCCTACAACGTGAGCGTGCTCAACGCCGAATGTGCGTTGTTTGCGCTGGAGCACGCCGGCGTGTTCGCTGAGCAGGCCGCGCAAATCTGTGAGCAGCGCACCGTGTTGACCGACGCCTTGCGCCAGATCCCGGGTTTTCAGCCCTTCCCCAGCGACGCCAACATGGTGCTGGTGCGTGTGCCCGATGCGCAACGTTGTTTTGACAGCCTCAAGGCCCAGGGCATTCTGGTGAAGAATGTTTCTAAAATGCACCCACTGCTGACAAACTGTCTGCGGCTGACGGTGGGCACACCGTCGGAAAACGCCTCGCTGATCCGCGCCCTCCAAACCACTCCATGACTTCCACGCCTTCCGCATCCGCCCCCGCAGGAACCCATGACCGCACGGCATTCGTGCAGCGAAACACCTCGGAAACGCAGATCGGCGTGCGTGTGAACCTCGACGGTACCGGTGCCGCCACGCTGTCCACCGGCATCGGCTTCTTTGACCACATGCTCGACCAGATCGCCCGCCACGGGCTGATCGACCTCGAGATCCAGGCGGTGGGAGACCTGCACATCGACGGTCACCACACGGTGGAAGACGTGGGCATCACGCTCGGCCAGGCCTTTGCGAAGGCCGTGGGCGACAAAAAAGGCATTCGCCGCTACGGCCATGCCTACGTGCCGCTGGACGAAGCGCTCTCGCGTGTCGTCATCGATTTTTCGGGCCGCCCGGGTCTGCACATGCGCGTGCCCTTCAAGAGCGGCATGGTGGGCGGTTTCGACACCCAGCTCGCCTTCGAATTCTTCCAGGGCTTCGTCAACCACGCCGGCGTGACCCTGCACATCGACAACCTGCACGGCGAAAACGCCCACCACCAGGCCGAAACCGTGTTCAAGGCGTTTGCCCGCGCCGTGCGCATGGCGCTGGAGCGCGACCCGCGCATGGGCGACGTGATTCCCTCGACCAAAGGTTCGTTGTAACCCCTTCCCGGCCATGAAACGCAAGACAGTCGCCGTGGTGGACTACGGCAGTGGCAACCTGCGCTCCGTCTCGCAGGCCGTGCAACATGTGGCACGCGCCGAAGATGTGGAGGTGCTGGTCACCTCACTCGCGCAGGATGTGCTGGACGCCGACCGCGTGGTGCTGCCGGGCCAGGGCCACATGGCCGATTGCATGAACGAGCTCGCCGCTTCCGGCCTGAAAGACGCCGTGCTGCACGCGGCTGCCAACAAACCGCTGTTTGGCGTGTGCGTGGGCATGCAGATGCTGCTGGACCGCAGCGAGGAAGGTCCGACCGACGGGTTGGGCCTGATCCCCGGCGAGGTGGTGCGTTTCCGGCTCGAAGGGCGTCTTCAGGCCGATGGCAGCCGCTTCAAGGTGCCCCAGATGGGCTGGAACCCGGTGTTTCACGACCTCGGCCGCCCGGTGCACCCGCTGTTCGACGGCATCCGGGATGGCGCCTATTTTTATTTTGTGCACAGCTTCTATGCTCGGCCTGCCCAAGCCTTGCATTGCGTGGGCGAAGCCGACTATGGTGGCCGCTTTGCCGCGGCGATCGCGCGCGACAACATCTTTGCCACCCAGTTTCACCCCGAAAAAAGCGCCGACCAGGGGCTGGCGCTTTACCGCAACTTCCTCTCCTGGAACCCCTAGGCCTTTCACCACACCATCATGCTGCTGATTCCTGCCATTGATCTGAAAGACGGCCAGTGCGTTCGCTTGAAACAAGGCGACATGGACCAATCCACCGTGTTCGGTGAAGACCCGGCGGCCATCGCGCGCAGCTGGGTCGACAAGGGCGCGCGCCGCGTGCACCTGGTGGACCTCAACGGCGCCTTCGCCGGCAAGCCCAAGAACGAGCAGGCGATTCGCGCCATTCTCAAAGAGGTGGGCTCCGAGGTGGACGTGCAGCTCGGGGGCGGCATCCGCGATCTCGACACCATCGAGCGTTACCTCGATGCCGGCCTGCGCTACGTGATCATCGGCACCGCCGCCGTGAAGAACCCCGGTTTCCTGCAGGACGCCTGCACCGCGTTCGGTGGTCACATCATCGTGGGCCTGGACGCCAAGGACGGCAAGGTTGCCACCGATGGCTGGAGCAAGCTCACCGGCCACGAGGTGGTGGACCTGGCCAAGAAGTTCGAGGACTACGGCGTCGAAGGCATCATCTACACCGACATTGGCCGCGACGGCATGCTCTCGGGCATCAACATCGAGGCCACGGTCAAGCTGGCGCAGGCGCTGTCCATCCCCGTGATCGCATCGGGTGGCCTGTCCAACCTGGACGACATCCGTGCGTTGTGCGCGGTGGAAGACGAGGGCGTCGAAGGCGTGATCTGTGGCCGCTCGATCTACAGCGGCGACCTCGACTTTGAAGCGGCTCAGCAACTCGCCGACGACCTGAACGGATAACACTGCCCATGCTGGCCAAGCGCATCATTCCCTGCCTCGACGTGACCGGCGGCCGCGTGGTCAAAGGCGTCAACTTCGTGGAACTGCGCGATGCTGGCGATCCGGTGGAAATCGCGGCGCGGTACAACGACCAGGGTGCCGACGAGCTGACCTTCCTCGACATCACGGCGACCAGCGACGGGCGCGACCTGATCCTGCACATCATCGAGGCTGTGGCCTCGCAGGTCTTCATTCCGCTCACGGTGGGCGGTGGCGTCCGCACGGTCGAAGACGTGCGCCGCCTGCTCAACGCCGGGGCCGACAAGACCAGCTTCAATTCGGCCGCGCTGGCCAACCCGCAGGTGATCCGTGATGCGTCTGCCAAGTACGGCGCCCAGTGCATCGTGGTGGCCATCGACGCCAAACGCCGACAGGGCGAAGACCTGGCCCAACGCGGTGAAGGCTGGGACGTGTACAGCCACGGCGGGCGCAAGAACACGGGCCTGGACGCGGTGGCCTGGGCCCGACAGATGGCCGAACACGGCGCCGGCGAGATCCTGCTGACCAGTATGGACCGTGACGGCACCAAATCGGGCTTTGACCTCGCGCTCACCCGTGCCGTGGCCGATGCGGTGGACGTGCCGGTGATCGCCTCGGGCGGCGTGGGCACGCTCGACCACTTGGCCGACGGCGTGCAACAAGGCGGGGCAGATGCCGTGCTGGCCGCGAGCATCTTTCACTACGGTGAGTTCACCGTGGCGCAGGCCAAGGCCCGAATGGCCGAACGCGGGATCCCCGTCCGGCTCTGACGCGCCCGCTCAGGTGCGGTCGCTGCGCAGCTGGTACTGACGCTCCAGGCGGTCTTCCAGTTCACCCAGGGTGGCACTCAGGCCGTTGCCGTTCTGCTCGATCACCTCGGTCATGGCCGCTTGCAGGCGGTCCACCTTCAGGTGCAGTTTCTCGGCCAGATCGATTTCACGTGCCGCCGTGGCCTGCATTTCGGCTTGCAGAAAAGTGCGCAGCTCGGTGAAGCGCGAGGCCTCGGCCTTGTCGGCCAGCGTGCGTTGCTCCGATGCTTCGCGGGTGACGCGGCGCACTTCCATCATGTGCGTGGTCTGCTGGTACACCAGCGCGGCCAGAAACACCACCAGCACCAATGCCAGCATGCCCAGCAGCACCAGCCCGAGTGGCGCCTGCACCTCGGTGAAGCCGAAACTCAGTGCGGTGGGTTGCAGGATCTGGGCGAAGTTGAGCGCCACGAAGCCAGCGACCAGCAGGATGAAGAGGATGAGGAGCAGGGTGCGGATTTTCATGGGGGTTCCTGTGCGCGGAGCTGCGCCATGGCAAGTGATCGGGTGGGGCATCGGTCTTGTCAGAACCGGGTTCATCGTAGCGGCTTTGCCGGCGTGGTCGTTCGGGCCCCCAAATGGCCATGTTAGATTCAACCGATGAACTGGTTGGACGATGTGAAATGGGACGCGCAGGGCCTGGTGCCCGTGATCGCGCAAGAGGCGGCCACGGGCGATGTGCTCATGTTCGCGTGGATGAACCGCGAGGCGCTGCAAAAAACCGCCGAGCTGGGGCGTGCTGTGTATTTCAGCCGCTCGCGCAACAAGCTGTGGTTCAAGGGCGAAGAGTCGGGCCACGTGCAGACCGTGCACGACATCCGCATGGACTGTGACAACGACGTGGTCCTGCTCAAGGTCACCCAGCTGGGCCATGAGCCCGGCATTGCCTGCCACACCGGGCGCCACAGTTGTTTCTTCCAGCGCCTGGCCGATGGCCGATGGAATGCCGTCGAACCGGTGCTCAAAGACCCCGAATCGATCTACAAGTGAGCCCACGATGAACCCCACCGATGACCTGGCGCGTCTGGCCGCTGTGATTGAAAGCCGCAAGCCGGCCAACGGCGGCGACCCCGAGAAGAGTTACGTGGCCCGTCTGCTGCACAAAGGGCCCGACAGCTTCCTCAAGAAAATCGGCGAAGAAGCCACCGAAGCCGTGATGGCCGCCAAGGACCTCGACCATGGCGGCGACCCGCAAAAGCTGGTGAACGAAACAGCCGACCTCTGGTTTCACTGCATGATCGCACTGGCCCATTACCAGCTCGGCCCGGCCGACGTGGTGGCCGAGCTGGTGCGCCGCGAAGGCCTGAGCGGCCTGGAAGAAAAAGCCATGCGCAAGGTGCTGGCGCGTGAAGCCGGCACCGAGCCCGACGCCCACTGAAAGGACACTGCCATGAGCGACATCATCGACGTTGAACCGGTGGACAGCGAGCGGGCCCAATCCCTCAAGACCATCGGCTGGATCAGCTACCTCCTGCACCTGATCGTGGCCGTGGGCGCGGTGTTGCCGGCCACCCAGCCCGGTGTGGCCTTGTTGATCGTGGCGCTGGTCATCGATCTGGTGAAAAAGAGCGACGCCGAAGGCACCTGGCAGGCCAGCCATTTTTCCTGGCGCATCCGCACCGTGATCTGGGCCGCTGTGCTCTACCTCGTCACCTTGCCGCTGTGGCTGCTCTTCGTGCTGCCCGGGTGGATCGCGTGGGGTGTCATTTCCATCTGGTTCCTCTACCGCATCGTCAAGGGCATGGTGCGCATGAACGCCAACCAGGCCATGCCCGATTGAACCTTTCCACGCATTCCACATGACCGCACACGACCCCAACTGCATCTTCTGCAAGATCATTGCCGGCCAGATTCCATCGAAGAAGGTGTACGAGGACGAAGACCTCTTTGCCTTCCACGACATCCACCCCTGGGCGCCGGTGCACTTCCTGCTGGTGCCCAAGCTGCACATTGCCTCCATGGCGCAGGTCGGGCCCGAGCACGAGCGGCTCATGGGCCGTTTGATGGTGCTGGCACCCAGGCTCGCCGCAGAACAAGGCTGCAACCCCTATCCCGAGGGTGGATTTCGCATGGTGTGCAACACCGGCGCCGAAGGAGGGCAGGAGGTTCACCACCTGCATGTGCACGTGATGGGCGGCCCCAGACCCTGGTTGCGCGGCTGATCGATCCACCGCGGGCGAGACACTCCACGGTGGCGGCGCTGGAATTGCCTGCCCAACGGGCTTGAACTACTGCACGGGCTTAGAATCCCACCCACAGCGCACTGCGCTACACCTCAATATCTGGAGTAAACCATGGGTTCGTTTTCTATCTGGCATTGGCTCATCGTGCTGCTCATCGTGGTGATGGTGTTCGGTACCAAGAAGCTCAAGAACATCGGCTCCGACCTGGGCGGTGCCGTCAAAGGTTTCAAGGACGGTATCAAGGAAGGCGGTCAGAATCCCGCCGACACCGCATCGGCCTCGGCCGGTCAGGTGACCCAGGAAACCCGTGCCGACAAAAACGCCATCGACGTCGAAGCCAAGCAAAAGAGCTGATCTCCCCCGAGCGCTGCGGTGACACCACTCGCTGCCTGAGCGCCCACCCCGAGGCTCGCTTCGAGCCCGAACCGCCCGCAGGATGGCCGACACATGATTGATCTGGGCATTTCCAAACTCGCCCTCATCGGGGCTGTGGCGTTGATCGTCATCGGCCCCGAGAAGTTGCCGCGTGTGGCGCGCACCGTGGGCGCCTTGCTGGGCAAGGCGCAGCGGTATGTGGCCGACGTGAAGTCCGAGGTCAGCCGCTCCATGGAGCTCGAGGAGCTCAAGAAGATGAAGGACTCGGTGACGAGTGCCGCGCGCGATGTGGAACAGTCTGTGCAGAGCGGCGCCACCGACTTCGAAAAATCGTGGTCCGAAGCAACCGCCGGACTGGACGGCAGCAGCAGTTCGTCCTACAGCTCCAACGACACCCTCGGTTCGCTTGAACCGCCGGTTTACAAGCACCCCAAAAAGAACTGGCGGCTCAAGCAGAAGGCCATGCCCCAGTGGTACAAGGCCCGCACCGGGGTGCGCACGCGCACCCAATCCGGTGCGGCCCGCGTGGCCCGTTTCCGGCCCCGCTCCTCTTCCGCCCCCCGCTGATGTCCGACACCGAAAAATCCACCGACGAACTCGCCGGTTCAGAACAACCGTTCGTGCAGCACCTGATGGAGCTGCGGGATCGCCTGCTCTACGGTGTCATCGGACTGGCCATCTGCATGGCCTTGCTGGCCTTCTGGCCGGGCCCCAGTGGTTTGATCGACCTGATTGCCGTTCCCATCCGCGCGCACATGCCGCCCGACGCCAAGCTGATCGCCGTGGGCGTGTTTTCGCCTTTCTTCGTGCCCATCAAAGTGCTGGCCATGGCGGCACTGCTGCTCTCGCTGCCGTGGTGGATGTACCAGGTGTGGGCCTTCGTGGCGCCGGGGCTCTACAGCCACGAAAAGCGATTTGCCATCCCGTTGATCGTGCTCGGCAGCTTGCTGGCGTATGTGGGCATTGCCTTTGTGCAGTTCTTCGTGCTGGACAAGATGTTCGGCTTCATCCAGCAGTTCACGCCCGCCAGCGTGGCCGCCACGCCCGACATCGCGTCGTATGTGGAGGCCATCCTCTCGCTGTACCTCGCCTTTGGCCTGGCCTTCCAGGTGCCCATCGTGGTGGTGCTGCTGGTGAAGATGAACATGGTGACGGTGGAGAAGCTCAAGGAGTTCCGCGGCTACTTCATCGTGGTGGCGTTCGTGATTGCCGCGGTGGTGACGCCACCCGATGTGATCTCCCAACTGGCGCTCGCCGTGCCCATGTGCATCCTGTACGAGATCGGCATCTGGGGAGCCCAGTGGTTCATCAAGGCGGCGGCACCCACCGAAGCCGAGACCGCGGAGAAGGAATCGGCTTCCTGAGTGGCTTATCGCGCCGCTGCCTGGCGCGCGACATTGCGCCGCCCCGGCGTGACCTGCACCTGAATCTTGCTGTCGCGGCGTGTCACGTCCAGTGGTGAAGCCGTGCCGGGTTGGAGGGAGGCCACCGCCGACAACAACTGGGGCACCGAACTCACGGGCTTGCCTGCGACGGCAGTGATCACGTCACCTGGACGGATGCCTGCCTGAGCGGCGGGACCGTTTTGCAGCACACCCGTGATGACCACGCCCGCGCCGGGTGCCAGACCAAAACTTTCCGCCAGTTCGGGTGTCAGCTCCTGAGGTTCCACACCGATCCAGCCGCGCGTGACCTGACCGTCGCGCACGATCGCGTCCAGCACGTTGCGTGCCGTGGAGGTGGGGATGGCAAAACCGATGCCCATCGAGCCGCCGGAGCGTGAATAGATGGCCGTGTTGATGCCCATCAGGTGCCCGTTCACGTCCACCAGCGCCCCGCCCGAGTTGCCTGGGTTGATGGCCGCGTCGGTCTGGATGAAGTTCTCGAAGGTGTTGATGCCCAGCTGCGTGCGGCCCAGCGCGCTCACGATGCCGCTGGTGACGGTCTGCCCGACGCCGAACGGGTTGCCGATGGCCAGCACCTGGTCGCCGATCTCCAGCGCGTCGGAGTTCCCCAGTGTGATCACGGGCAGGTCGGTCAGCTCGATCTTCAGGATCGCGAGATCGGTTTCGGGGTCGGTGCCGATCACCTTGGCCGCGCTTTTGCGTCCGTCGTTGAGGATGACCTCGATTTCGTCGGCCTCCTCGATCACGTGGTTGTTGGTCAACACATAGCCCGCGGGGCTCACGATGACACCCGAACCCAGGCCGGTTTGTGGCTGGCTCTGGGCCTGATCGCCAAAAAAGAAGCGGAACCAGGGGTCGGCGCTTTGTGCGCCGCTGACGGCCGCCTTGCTGGTGTTGATGCTCACCACCGCAGGCGAAGCGGCACGTGCGGCGCTGCGAAAGCTCGAAGCGCCATCCACCGCCGCGGGCGCGGTGCCCAGGGAAGGCGCTTCCAGCACCGGCACCACCGACGCCACGGAGGCCGAGCGTCCGAGCCACTGCGGCTGCAAAGTGGCCACCACAAACAGGGCCGCCACCAGCACGGTGACGGTTTGGGCGAACAGGAGCCAGAGTCGTTTCATGGAGGAGCTGAAGATGGGTTGGGTACGGCGCTGATTGTCCTGCATATGCGATCGGGCATGCGGCGTTCAAGGCCGTTGCGTGCGCCACCGACGCTGCGCGAGGCGGGTGTCAGAATGGGCGACCACCGCAGCCGTTCGCGAAATCGACCATCCCATGTCAACCGACCACCCATCACCGCCCGCGGTGCGCCGCGAGGCCCTCACACAGGCGCTGGACCAGTTGTTGCAACCCGCACTGTTCAAGGACCACGGCCCCAACGGATTGCAAGTCGAAGGGCGTGCCGAGGTCGGCAAACTGGTCAGCGGTGTGACCGCCAGCCGCGCACTGATCGACGCTGCGATCGACGAGGGCGCCGACGCCATCCTGGTGCACCATGGCTTGTTCTGGCGCGGTCAGGATGGTCGGGTGACGGGCTGGATGAAGCAGCGCCTGTCCCGCTTGTTGGCCCACGACATCAACCTGCTGGCCTACCACCTCCCGCTGGATGCCCACGCCGAGCTGGGCAACAACGCGCAACTGGCGCAGCGGCTGGGGGTGGCGCTGTACACCGATGCGCGTGGCCGGTTTGGTGAGCAGTCGCTGGGTTTCATGGGTCACCGGCCGTCGGCGTCGGCCGCCGAGTTGGCCGAGCACGTGTCGCAGCAGCTCGGTCGAGCCGTCACCCTGGTGGCCGAACCCGACCGACCCGTGCGGCACGTCGCGCTGTGCACGGGTGGCGCGCAGGGCTACTTTGAAGCCGCCATCGCCGCTGGTGCCGACGTGTTCATCACCGGTGAAATTTCCGAGCCGCAGGCCCACTACGCCCGCGAATGTGGGGTGGCCTACATCGCCTGCGGACACCACGCTTCCGAGCGCTACGGTGCGCCCGCCGTGGGCGCGCACGTCGCGGCCCTGCTTGGGCTGGAGCACGTGTTCATCGACATCGATAACCCGGCCTGAATCCCGATGCCACCATCCACCACGCGCCACACGGCCCGGATCAGCCCCATCGTGTTGACCATGGGAGATCCGGCCGGCATCGGGCCGGAGATCATCGCGAAAGCTTTGAGCGAGCGCCCAGCGCTTCTGCCGCAGACCGTGGTGGCGGGCGATGTGGAGACCCTGCGCCGGGCGGCGCGGCAGTGGGGCGCCGGATCGAACCGTGTGATGCTGGCCGAAATTGCAGACATGGCCGACCTGGCGGCGGTTCCCCCGGGTTGCATGGCCGTGGTGCAGGCGTGCAAGTTGGTCGAGCCGGTCGCGATGGGGTGCATCAGCGCATCAGCCGGACGCGCAGCCGCTGATTGCATCGCATGGGCAGCCCAGGCTGTGCTGGAAGGTCAGGCTCGCGCCGTGGTGACTGCGCCGATCCACAAGGAGGCCTTGGCCGCGGCGGGCGTCGAGTACCCCGGACACACCGAGCTGCTGCAGTCGCTCGGCGCGGCCCACCTCGGCGTGGCGGTGGCGGAGTTGCCTGTGCGCATGATGCTGAGCTGCCCCGGTCTGAGCACGGTGCTCGTGAGCATCCACGTCTCGCTCCGTCAGGCGCTGGACGCGGTGACCACCGAGCAGGTGTTGCAGACGATCCGCATCACACAAGCGCACTTTCTGCGCATCGGCATGGTCCGGCCGCGCATCGCCGTGGCGGGGCTCAACCCGCACGCGGGGGAGGGCGGTTTGTTCGGGTTCGAAGATCGGGATGTGATCGCCCCGGCCATTGTCCGCGCCCGGCAGGAGGGGGTGGATGCCAGCGGCCCGCACGCGCCGGACACGGTCTTCATGCGGGCGCGGCAGGGTGCTTTTGATGTGGTCGTGGCCATGTACCACGACCAGGGGCTCATCCCGGTCAAGTTGCTGGGCCTGGACGATGGCGTGAACACCACACTGGGCTTGCCCTTTGTGCGCACCAGCCCCGACCACGGAACCGCGTTCGACATCGCGGGCACGGGCCGCGCGAACCCCAGCAGTTTGCTGGCCGCGATCGACGCGGCCCTGGCGGCCAGCCTTACTTCCTGAGGCTGTCGCGGATCTCGCGCAGCAGCACCACGTCTTCAGGCGTGGCCACCGGCGCGGGAGGTGCAGCCGGGGTTTCGCGCTTGAGTCGGTTGATCTGTTTGACCATCATGAAGATGATGAAGGCCAGGATCGTGAAGTTGATGGCCACGGTGATGAAACTGCCGTACGCCAGCGTGGGCACTCCCGCAGCTTTGAGTGCCGCCAGTGTCGGCGCCGTTCCATCTGGCACCTTGCCCAGGGCCACATAAAGGTTGGTGAAGTCGAAGTTGCCGAAAACGGCGCCCACCAGCGGCATGATGATGTCTTCCACCATCGACGTGACGATCTTGCCGAATGCCCCCCCGATGATCACGCCAACGGCCAGATCGATGACATTGCCCTTGACGGCAAATTCCTTGAATTCCTGCACAACGCTCATGGTGTTTCCCTCAATGGATGGTTATTGGCGATCGTCGTTGCCATGCTGTGCGCTATGGCAAAAAGATTCTCACACAAGCGCCCGAGGTGTTGGCGGGCAGGTCCGGCGAAGCGGTGCACGGAACGACGTGCGTCGCGCACATCAATAGCCCTGAGCTGCGCCCCGACAAACGGGAGAGCGTTCAGCGCTCTCCAGTACAATGCCGGGTTGTCCCGAGTGTCCTGACCCGAAGTCTCATTGAAAGAGTTCCATGAGTGAAGCTACCGCCCAAGCGCCTGCCAACAGCAGCCGCCGTACCTGGCTGATCACCTCCTGCGCCATGGGTGGCGTGGGTGCAGCCGCAGTCGCTGTGCCCTTCGTGAGCACGTTTCAGCCCTCCGAGCGAGCCAAAGCCGCTGGTGCAGCGGTCGAGGTGGACGTTTCGGGCATCCTTCCGGGCGAAAAAATCGTCGTCGAGTGGCGCGGCAAGCCCGTCTGGATCATGCGGCGCACGCCCGAGCAGTTGGCCGAACTCGAAAAGATCGCCGGTCAGCTGGCCGACCCGGAGTCGGCGCGCAACGCGGTTCCCACACCCGAGTACGCGAAGAACCACCACCGGTCCATCAAGCCCGAAATTCTGGTGACCGTGGGCATCTGTACGCACCTGGGATGCTCCCCTGGAGACCGGCTCACCCCGGGCCCACAGCCCTCTCTGCCGGACGACTGGCAGGGCGGCTTCCTGTGTGCCTGCCACGGTTCCACCTTCGATCTGGCTGGTCGCGTGTTCAAGAACAAGCCGGCCCCGGACAACCTGGAAGTGCCGCCGCACTACTACCTGTCCGACACCACCTTGCTGGTGGGTGAAGAGAAGCAGGCCTGAGCCGCAGCGGTTCGAAGCGAGATCAGACAACGCCACACAGAGGCAACCCATGGCTGAATTCAAAGAAGTTTCCCCCAACGCCCCGATCGCCGAGAAGGCGCTGAACTGGGTTGACAACCGGTTCCCGCTCTCCAAGCTGTACAACGAGCATCTGGCCGAGTACTACGCACCGAAGAACTTCAACTTCTGGTACTTTTTCGGCTCGCTCGCCCTGCTGGTGCTCGTGATCCAGATCGTGACCGGCATTTTTCTCGTGATGCACTACAAGCCCGATGCGGCGCTGGCGTTTGCGTCCGTTGAATACATCATGCGTGATGTGCCTTGGGGTTGGCTGATCCGCTACATGCATTCCACCGGCGCTTCCGCTTTCTTTGTGGTGGTGTACATGCACATGTTCCGCGGCCTGATCTACGGCAGCTATCGAAAGCCGCGTGAGCTGGTCTGGGTGTTTGGTTGTGCCATTTTCCTGTGTCTGATGGCCGAGGCGTTCATGGGCTACCTGCTGCCCTGGGGCCAGATGTCCTACTGGGGCGCACAGGTGATCGTCAACCTGTTCGCAGCCATTCCGTTTGTGGGCCCCGATCTGGCGCTGCTCATCCGCGGGGACTTCGTGGTGGGCGACGCTACCTTGAACCGCTTCTTCAGCTTCCACGTGATCGCAGTGCCGCTGGTCCTGTTGGGTCTGGTGGTGGCGCACATCATCGCGCTGCACGAGGTGGGGTCCAACAACCCGGACGGCGTGGAGATCAAGGCCAAGAAGGACGCCAAAGGCATTCCGCTGGACGGCATTCCCTTCCACCCCTACTACACCGTGCACGACGTGCTCGGCGTGTCGGTCTTCCTGATGCTGTTCTCGGCGATCATCTTCTTCGCACCGGAGTTTGGCGGTTACTTCCTGGAGTACAACAACTTCATCCCGGCGGACCCGCTGGTCACACCCCTGCACATCGCGCCAGTCTGGTACTTCACGCCGTTTTATTCGATGCTGCGCGCCATCACCAGCGAGATGATGTTCGCGCTGGTCGCCATCGTCGTGATCGCTGCCGTGCTCGGAGCGCTCAAGGCCAAAGTGTCCGGTGCCATCAAGGGCGCTATCGTTCTGGGCGCGATCGTGTTGGTGGCCCTCATGCTGGCCATCGACGCCAAGTTCTGGGGTGTGGTCGCCATGGGTGGCGCCGTGATCATCCTGTTCTTCCTGCCTTGGCTGGATCACAGCCCGGTGAAGTCGATCCGCTACCGCCCGACCTGGAACAAGTACCTGTACGGCTTGTTCGTCATCAACTTCCTGATCCTTGGTTATCTGGGCGTGTTGCCTCCCTCGCCCATCGGCGAGCGCGTGTCCCAGGTCGGCACCCTGTTCTACTTCGGCTTCTTCCTGTTGATGCCTTGGTGGAGCCGCCTGGGTGAGTTCAAGGCCGTGCCCGACCGCGTGACCTTCCAGCCCCATTGAGCCCTGAAGAGCCATTTCTGAGAGTCAAGCAAATGAAAAAAATCCTCCTGGGCTTTGCACTGGCATTGGGCATGTCTGGCGCCGCCGTGGCTGCCGGCGGAAGCATTCCGTTGGACAAAGCACCGCAGCGCACCAACGACATGGCTGCACTGCAAAACGGTGCCAAGCTGTTTGTGAACTACTGCCTCAGCTGTCACTCGGCAGCGTTCATGCGCTACAACCGCTTGCGCGACATCGGTCTCAATGACAAGCAGATCGCCGAAAACTTGACGTTCACCACCGACAAGATCGGCGACACGATGAAGGCCTCGATCGACCCCAGGCAGGCCAAGCAGTGGTTCGGTGTGAATCCACCCGACTTGACCTTGATCGCCCGCTCGCGCTCGAGCAAGGCGGGCACCGGTGCCGACTACGTCTACACCATGCTGCGGACCTACTACCGTGATGAGACCAAGCCCACCGGCTGGAACAACCTGGCGTTCCCCAACATTGGCATGCCCAACCCACTGTGGGAGTTGCAGGGCGAACAGCGCCCTGTGATGGAAAAGGTGATGAGCCACGGTCACGAAGTCGATCGGGTCAAAGGTTGGGAATCGGTCAAGCCGGGCACGCTCAGCGCTGCCGAGTACGACCGCAACGTGGGTGATCTGGTTGCGTATCTTCAATGGATGGCCGAACCGGCACAAAACAGCCGTGTCCGCATCGGCGTTTGGGTGATGTTGTTTCTCGCGGCCTTCACTGTGGTGGCCTGGCGCTTGAATGCCGCCTTCTGGAAAGACATCAAGTAATCCCACCCGACAGGGCCGGTGGCATGCGCCACCGGCCTGTCAATTTCGCAGTGGTTTGCAGTGTCCGTATGACACGAATGCAAACCACTGTTTTTTGCTTTAAGGAGACTCCCCCATGATGGTCTTGTACTCGGGCACGACTTGCCCGTATTCCCACCGCTGCCGCTTCGTGTTGTTCGAAAAGGGCATGGACTTCGAGATCCGGGATGTCGACCTCTACAACAAGCCTGAAGACATCAGCGTGATGAACCCGTACGGCCAGGTGCCCATCCTGGTCGAGCGCGACCTCATCCTGTACGAGTCCAACATCATCAATGAGTACATTGACGAACGTTTTCCCCATCCACAGCTGATGCCTGGTGATCCGGTTGACCGGGCTCGCGTGCGCTTGTTCTTGCTCAACTTCGAAAAAGAACTGTTCACGCACGTGTCCATGCTCGAGTCGCGCGTGACCAAGGGCAACGAGAAGGCGCTTGAAAAAGCCCGCGCACACATTCGCGACCGCCTCACGCAGCTGGCGCCCGTTTTCCTGAAGAACAAGTTCATGCTGGGCGACAACTTCTCCATGCTCGACGTGGCGATTGCCCCTCTGCTGTGGCGCCTGGACTTTTACGGCATTGAACTCAGCAAGAACGCGGCACCTTTGCTCAAGTATGCCGAGCGGATTTTCTCGCGTCCGGCCTACATTGAGGCGTTGACGCCCTCCGAGAAAGTGATGCGCAAGTGATGGATGCCCCGGCCTGTCTGGCCGGGCTTGCCTGATCCCCAGCGACTGTCCATGAGTCCTGTCGACGCCGATATTCCTTCCACCCGGCCCTACCTGATCCGTGCTTTGCACGAGTGGTGTTCGGACAACGGGTTTTCTCCCTACATTGCCGTGCAGGTGGACGCGTCCGTGCAGGTGCCGATGGAGTTCGTGAAAAACGGCGAAATCGTGCTCAATGTGGGCATCGACGCCACCAGTGCACTGCGACTGGGCAACGATTTCATCGAGTTCAAAGCGCGGTTTGGCGGGGTGGCGCGTGAAATCGTGGTGCCCATCAGCCATGTCATTGCGATCTATGCACGCGAGAATGGTCAGGGCATGGCATTTCCCGCTCCTGCTCCCGCGATGTTGTCTGCCCTGAAGCCTCAGGATGAAGCGTCCGGCGGGCCGCAGCCGCTCACAGACCCTGTGTCACGCAGCCCGTTGCGGTCTGTGACCAGCGAAGACGCCGAGACGGAGGGTGATGACCTGCCACCAGAGCCTCCCAACGACGGCCCGGGCCGAGCGCCCGGTCGGCCCCAACTCAAACGCGTCAAGTAAACTCGCGTCCACCGTGTTTTTCGGGCCGCTTTAGCTCAGTTGGTAGAGCAATCGCCTTGTAAGCGATAGGTCGTCTGTTCGAGTCAGACAAGCGGCACCAAACCCCTCTGTACTCCCTCGCTCGCGAGCGAGCGCTGTCAGTTCATCGCCCCGGCATTTGGACTTTGATCCTGATTGCGTTAACCTGCGCACCGCCGGCGGTCAAGGTCTGCTGAATGGCTGGCAAGAGCTGTCGCAGCTTGGTGGACGCGGCGGCGCTGCCCACCAACAAACACCACTCCTGGTCCTGAAGCGGGCCTGCCACCACGTGCTGTCGCATGGCCGCCGGTATGAGATGGCGGATCTGGTCCATGCACCCCTGGGATTCGCGAATGCGTTCCTGCAGCAAGGCCAGGGACGGCGCAGCCCCCACAGCCTGAGCCAGGCTGTACAGCGTGCGGGGACGTGAATCGGTGGCCATGTGAATTGAACGGGAACAGCAACCGCTGTTCACCGCACAGAAAGGTTGAAGAGTGCACATCATTATCACGGACGCCTGGCTGGCCCGAAGCAGGGCGATGCACCTCAGTGGCTTCAAGCTGATCGGTGTGGGCTTGCTCGCATCGATGCTGCTGATGCTTGCATCGATCGCCACCTACCACTGGTTCTTTCTCGAAGGGGTGCGCCAAGGGTGGCCGGGGTTCGCATCGGTTGCGCGCTTGGTTCACCAAAGCGATGCGGACTCCAAGGACGCTTACATGCGTGCCAATCTGGATGCCATGGCCCGAAAGCTTGGGGAAATGCAGGCGCGCATGGTGCAGATCGACTCACTCGGTGAGCGCGTGGCCGGACTCGCTGGTCTCAACCCGGCCGAGTTCAAGAACGCACCCGGTTCGGGCGGATCGTTGGTGGCGAGCCGCGACATCAGCATGCAGGAATTGATGCAGGCGCTCGAGTCGGTCGAAGTGTCCAGTGGCTCTCGCGTCGATTGGCTCACGGTGGTGGAGTCTCGGCTGTTCGATCAGAAGATCCAGCAGACCTTGATACCCACCGAAAAACCGGTCGACGGTGTTCAAGTCGGCTCCGCCTTCGGGTTTCGCATCGACCCGATCACGGGCCGGTCGGCCTTGCACACCGGGCTGGATTTCCCCGCTGATGTCGGCACACCGATCCTGGCCGCCGCGGGGGGTGTGGTCGTGGTGCAGGAGTACCACCCGGCTTATGGAAACATGATCGAGGTTGATCATGGGAACGATCTGATCACCCGCTACGCCCATGCTTCGGCCACCTTCGTCAAAAAGGGCGACATCGTCAAGCGTGGGCAAAAGATCGCCAGCGTGGGGTCGACCGGGCGCTCCACGGGCCCGCATTTGCATTTTGAGGTCTGGGTGGCCGGGGTGCCGCAAGATCCCCAGCGCTTCCTGGCGGCTGGCGAAAAAATTGCAGCGGCCAAGTCCTCCACCCTGGGCCCTCGCAAGCCCTGAACTGGGGTGGTCCCCGGCAGTTAAAATCGCCACTTTGCTCTTGAAAGCGCTGCGTTTGCCGGCAACTCGCTGGCACACAGTGCACGCCCTCCAGGTTCGCAAGAGCCCTCCTCATTTCCTTTGCCTGCCCGGCGCCTTCAGGGTGTCTGGTGCAAGCCCGCATGTATGGCCACAAACTTCCTCACCAAACTCTTTGGTAGCCGCAACGACCGATTGCTCAAGACCTACCGCAAAACGGTGGAGCGCATCAACGGCCTGGAGGCGCAGTTTGAGAAACTCAGCGATGACGAACTCCGTGGAAAAACGGAATCGTTCAAGCAACGCATCGCGCAGGGCGAGAGCCTGGAATCCGTGTTGCCCGAAGCCTTCGCAGTGGTTCGCGAAGGCAGCAAGCGCATCATGAAAATGCGCCATTTCGACGTGCAGCTGGTGGGTGGCCTCGCGCTCCACCACGGCAAGGTGGCCGAGATGCGCACGGGTGAGGGGAAAACCCTGACCGCCACGCTGCCGGTGTACCTGAACGCTCTTACCGGCAAGGGCGTGCATGTGGTCACGGTCAACGACTACCTGGCCAGCCGCGACGCGCAGTGGATGGGGCGCCTGTACAACTTTCTCGGTCTCTCGGTCGGCATCAACCTGCCGCAGGCGCCCCGCGACGAGAAGCAGGCGGCTTACCGCTCCGACATCACCTACGGCACCAACAACGAATACGGCTTCGACTATTTGCGTGACAACATGGTCTATGAAGCCGCAGACCGCGTGCAGCGCGGCCTGAACTTCGCCATTGTCGATGAGGTGGATTCGATCCTGATCGACGAGGCCCGCACGCCGCTGATCATCAGCGGCCAGGCCGAAGACCAGACCCAGACCTACATGGCGATTAAGCAGCTGGTGCCGCACCTGGTGCGCCAGGAAGGCGAAGCCGATGTGCGCACAGGCGAGGGCGTGATCAAGCCGGGCGACTTCACCGTGGACGAGAAGGCGCACGCCATCCACATGACCGAACAGGGTCATGAGCATGCCGAGCAGTTGCTCAGCCAGGCGGGCCTGTTGCCCGAAGGCGCGTCGCTCTACGACCCGGCTAACATTGCGCTGCTGCACAACCTGGTCACCTCGCTCAAGGCACACCACCTCTACCACCGTGACCAGCACTACGTGAACCAGAACGGCGAGATCGTGATCGTCGACGAATTCACCGGTCGATTGATGACGGGTCGGCGCTGGAGCGACGGCCTGCACCAGGCGGTCGAAGCCAAGGAAGGTGTGGCGATCCAGCCCGAGAACCAGACACTGGCGTCCATCACGTTCCAGAATTACTTCCGCCTCTACGGCAAGCTCTCGGGCATGACCGGCACGGCCGACACCGAGGCGTATGAATTTCAGGAGATCTACAGCCTGGAGACGGTGGTGATTCCGCCGAACCGCGTGAGCAAGCGTGTTGACCAGCTCGATCGCGTCTACAAGACCACGAAAGAGAAGTACGTCGCGGCCATTCAGGACATTCGCGAATGCCACGAGCGCGGTCAGCCGGTGCTGGTGGGCACGTCGTCCATCGAGAACTCGGAGATCATCGCCGAGCTGCTGGTCAAGGAAGGCCTGCCCCACGAGGTGCTGAACGCCAAGCAGCATGCGCGCGAGGCCGACATCATCATCCAGGCGGGCCGTCCGGGCGGCATCACCATCGCCACCAACATGGCCGGTCGCGGCACCGACATCGTGCTCGGTGGCAACCTGGAGAAGATGGTCGATGCGGTGCAGAACGACGAGACGCTGGACGATGCCACCAAGGCCGCGCGCATCGAATCGCTGCGCCAGAACTGGCAGGCCGACCACGACAAGGTCAAGGCCCTGGGTGGCCTGCGCATCATCGCCACCGAGCGCCATGAGTCGCGTCGCATCGACAACCAGCTGCGTGGCCGCTCCGGTCGTCAGGGAGACCCGGGTTCGTCGCGTTTCTATTTGAGCCTGGACGATTCGCTGATGCGCATCTTTGCGGGCGACCGCGTGCGAGCGATCATGGACCGCCTCAAAATGCCCGAGGGCGAGGCCATCGAGGCTGGCATTGTCACGCGCAGCATCGAGAGCGCGCAGCGCAAGGTCGAGGCGCGCAACTTCGACATCCGCAAACAGCTGCTGGAATACGACGACGTGTCCAACGACCAGCGCAAAGTGATCTATCAGCAGCGCAACGACATCCTCGATGCCGAGTCCTTGCGCGCGCAGATCGATTCGCTGCGCGATGGTTGTTTTGCCGACCTGGTGCACCAGTACGTCCCCGAAGGCAGTGTGGAGGAGCAGTGGGACCTGCCCACGCTGGAGCGCGTGCTGCGCGAAGAGTGGGCCGTCGATGTGCCGGTGACGACCTGGGTGTCGGACGCCGAGTCGATCGACGCGGAAGAAGTTGCCGAGCGCGTGGTGGCCGCGGCCAGGACGGCGTTCGAGGCCAAGGTTCAGATCGTGGGCGAGGAGAACTTCACCCAGTTCGAGCGCGTGGTGTTGCTGCAGACCATCGACGGGCAGTGGCGCGAGCACCTGTCCGCGCTGGACTACCTGCGTCAGGGCATCCACTTGCGCGGCTATGCGCAGAAGCAGCCCAAGCAGGAGTACAAGCGCGAGGCTTTCGTGTTGTTTGGCCAGCTGCTGGACACGGTGAAGAACGATGTGACGCGCGTGTTGATGAACGTGCGCGTGCAGTCTGCCGAACAGATGGCGCAAGCGGCTGAACAGCTGGAAGAGCGCGCCGAGCAGATCGCCAACGTGACCTACACCGCCCCCACCGAGACCGGTGAAGCGGAAACGGTGGGCGCGTCCGGGGCAGCACCGCGTCCCGCCGGCGATGTGCCGCGCGTGGGACGCAACGATCCTTGCCCTTGTGGCAGCGGCAAGAAATACAAGCAGTGCCACGGCAAGCTGGACTGACGCGTCCGGGCCCGGGGGCCCGCGCGTTCCGCTGACCGGCTCAACCCTGAACCCACGGAGTCTCCATGCCCGTTCAACTCGACACGCCCTCGGCCAACGACCTGCTCCCCATCGCGGGTGTGCGCATCGGGGTCGCAGAAGCCGGCATCCGCAAGGCCCACCGCAAAGACCTCACGGTCTTCTTGTTGGATGAAGGCTGTGCGGTCGGTGCGGTGTTCACCCAGAACCGCTACGCCGCGGCGCCGGTGCAGGTCTGCCGTGAACACCTGGCCGCAGGGCAGGGCGTGCGCGCGTTGGTGATCAACACCGGCAACGCCAACGCTGGCACTGGTGAGCCGGGTCTCGCGAATGCCCGCCAGACCTGCACGGCGCTGGCCCTGTCCTTGGGTGTGCGCCACGAGCAGGTGTTGCCGTTCTCCACCGGCGTGATCATGGAGCCGCTGCCGCTCGATCGCCTGCTTGCCGGTTTGCCAGCCGCCCTCACCGACGCGGCGCAACCGCAAAACGACAGCGGCGCACAGTGGCTGATGGCGGCCCAGGGCATCATGACCACCGACACCCTGCCCAAGGCCCGCAGCCAGCGCATGGTGATCGATGGTCACGCCGTGCACGCCACCGGCATTGCCAAAGGCGCCGGGATGATCCGCCCGAACATGGCCACCATGTTGGGCTTCCTGGCCACCGACGCTGCCGTGGCGCCCGCGCTCATGAATGAGTTGGCGCGTCGCCTGGCCGATGCGTCGTTCAACCGGGTCACGGTGGACGGCGACACCAGCACCAACGACTCGTTTGTGGTGGTGGCCACGGGTCAAGCGGGCCATGCCCCCATCACGGACCTGAACAGCCCGGCGGGCGTGGCCTTGCTGGACGGCTTGACGCAAGTGGCGCGCTTCCTCGCGCATGCCATCGTGCGCGATGGCGAGGGCGCCACCAAGTTCATCACCGTTCAAGTTGAGGGTGGTCGAACCGCGGCGGAATGTCTGCTGGCGGCGTATGCCGTTGCGCATTCGCCCCTGGTCAAGACGGCCTTCTTCGCCAGCGATCCCAACCTCGGTCGCATCCTGGCCGCCGTGGGCTACGCCGGCATCCACGATCTCGACGTGAGCGGCATCGAGCTTCACCTGGGCGATGTGCACGTGGTTACCCACGGCGGTCGCCACCCCGACTACCGCGAAGAGGATGGTCAGCGTGTGATGAAACAGGCCGAGATCCTGGTGCGCATCGGCCTGGGCCGCGGTGCGGCCACCGAGACGGTGTGGACCTGCGATTTCAGCCACGACTACGTGACCATCAACGCCGACTACCGTTCTTGAACAACCCGCCATGAACGAACACTTCGAACGCCTGTTGGCGCGCGCCGAGCAGTTGATGGCCCGCATCGAATCGGTGCTGCCCCAACCCATGCAGGCACCCGATTGGGCGGCCGCCGTGGCGTGGCGTTACCGCAAACGCTCCAGCGGCCATGGTGCACTGGAGCCGGTGCGCCATGTGGGCGCCATGCGCCTGAGCGATCTGCAGGAGATCGACGGGCAGAAAGAAAAGATCCAGCGCAACACGCAGCAGTTCGTGCAGGGCCGGCCGGCCAACAACGTGCTGCTCACCGGTGCGCGCGGCACCGGCAAGTCGTCGTTGATCCGCGCCTGCCTCAACGAATACGCGCCGCAGGGTCTTCGCCTGATCGAGGTCGACAAGGCGGATCTCGTGGATTTGCCGGACATCGTCGATGTGGTGTCCGAACGGCCCGAGCGCTTCATCGTGTTCTGCGACGACCTGAGCTTCGAGGACGGTGAACCGGGCTACAAGGCGCTCAAATCGATTCTCGATGGTTCGGTGTCGGCGGCCAGTCCCAACGTGCTCATCTACGCCACGAGCAACCGTCGCCACCTGCTGCCCGAGTACATGAAGGAAAACCTCACCTACACGCACACCGCCGAAGGCGAGGTGCATCCGGGTGAGGTGGTCGAAGAAAAGATCTCGCTGTCGGAGCGCTTTGGTCTGTGGGTGAGCTTCTATCCGTTCAGCCAGGACGAATACCTCACCATCGTGGCTCAGTGGCTCTCGTCGTTCGGCGTGACCGCCAGCGACATCGAAGCCGCGCGTCCTCAGGCGCTGGTGTGGGCGTTGGAGCGCGGTTCGCGCAGCGGACGCGTGGCCTACCAGTTCGCCCGTGACTACGCCGGCACGCACGCGTCAAAAGCATGAGATCGCCGGTTCTCGTCGTGGACGCCGACCCCGGCGTTGAACGACCGGTTGACCGACCCGTGGTTGACGTGGCGGTGGGCTTGTTGATGGCGCCCGATGGTCGCTTTCTGCTCACCTCGCGCCCGGTGGGCAAGGTGTATGCCGGCTACTGGGAGTTTCCCGGTGGCAAGCTGGAAGCCGGCGAGTCGGTGGAGCAGGCCCTGCGCCGCGAACTGCAGGAAGAGATCGGCGTGACCATTGGATCGGCCCACACGTGGCGCGACAGCCTGGTGGACTATCCCCACGCGCTGGTGCGCCTGCACTTTTGCAAGGTGTTCAACTGGACGGGTGAACTCCAGATGCACGAGGGCCAGCAGTTCAGCTGGGAGGCCTTGCCAGCACGCTGCGCACCGATCTTGCCGGGCACCGTGCCCGTGCTGGAATGGCTCGCGCAGGAGCGCGCCCAGGCGTCGGTCTGAGCCGGAGCTTCCGGGGTCAGGAGACCCCGAAGTCCGGATCGTTCTGGCTGTCCTGCTCGGGCAGTTTGAAGCTCTCGGTGGCCCAGGCGCCGAAGTCCATGTTCTTGCAGCGCTCGCAGCAGAATGGCCGAAAAGCGTTGCTCGGCGCGTAGATGCTCGGGCCGCCGCACCCGGGGCATCGCACCGTTTTCAAAGGACTGGTGTGGGCGTTGGAAGGCATGAACGAGCTCGTCGAGACTCACGCGCAGAGGGTCAACTCAAACGCCGTGTCGTCTTGCGCCGGGTGCAGGCGGTCGTCGTCGCCCAGACGCATCATGCGCACCGACAACATCAGGCGGTTGCCGCTGATTTCCGGAATCAGACCCGAGCTCGGGTCGATGCGCAGGCGCAGCAGCTGAAAAGTACGGCCCTGGGGCAATGTCTGCTGAAACTGGCCACCGGGCGCCACCACTTTTTGTGGCGATCCCGAGTCGCGCAGCATCTTGAGCAGCAGCACAACGGATTCCGCCAGCGGCGCCAGCGGCACCGACCACCGCTGCAGGTCGGCCTGCCGAACCTCTGCGCTGTGGTGTTGCCAGTGGTAATACGCCGGGAGGTCGAATTCGCACGTGCCGGCGGGGATGCCGATGCGACTTCGGATGCTCATCAACCAGTCGTTTTCGGTCAGCGACTGACCTGTCTTGCCGGCCAGCCCGCTGAGCTGTGAAAAGCAATCTTCCAGTTGACCAATGGCCTCGTTGAGCGCCTGCTCCGAGATCATGGGGTTGCCCCGGTAGGAAATGAGTTGCTGCTTGTGCCGTTCGATGTCCTTGAGCACATCGGATTTCATGTCGGCCCTCGACGCCACTTCGATAATTTCGAAGATCGTTTGGATGGCGAAGTGATGGTCCAGCGGGTGCTGACGTGGCACCAGTTCGACCATGCGCCGGAACAGTTGTTCAAGTCGCAGGTAGGTGCGGATGCGTTCGTTGAAGGGGTATTCGTACAGGATCACAGCGGCTTGGGTGCGCAGGGCGGTGCGGCGGGTGGGGGTTCATCATAGCCCGAACCGATTCGCCAACGCCCGAGCCAGATGTTGCAGGTTGTCGATGCTGTCCGTGTCGTTGAACACCACCAGGTCTGCGCAAGCCAACCGTTTTTCCCGCGTGCTTTGAATGCGCATGGCCGCCTCGATGGTCGGCAGGTCCCATCCACTGCGCTGCACCACCCGGCGGACTTGCGTGGCGGGCAGGCAGTCCACCACCAGCACGCGGTCCAGCTGCGGCCGCCAGCGCGGCGACTCGACCAACAGCGGGATGTCAAAGACCACCAGCCTGGATGTGGCCAGCGTGGTTTGCCGACGAATTTCGTCGCCCACCAGCGGATGGACGATCTGTTCCAGAAGCGTGCGTGCATCGGGTTGGGCAAACACGTGCTCGCGCATGCGCTGTCTGTCCAGTGAGCCGTCCCGGGCGATGAACTCGCTGCCAAAGGTTTCGGCAATGCCGCGGATGGCCGAACCGCCGATGTCGGTGCAGGCTCGCGAAATCGCATCCGCATCGATCAGATCCGCGCCCAGACCTTGAAGCAGGCGAGCCAGTGTGCTCTTCCCGCTGCCAATGCCGCCCGTGAGCCCCACTTTCAGGATGCGCTGGGTCTCAGAGGGCACGTTCACAGACCGATGACGGCCAAGATCGCCGATGGCCCAAAGATCATGGCGGTCAGTCCCGCCAGTGCGAGGAAGGGACCAAACGGCACGTAGCCCCCTTCGCGCAGTTCACCCTTGAGTTTGATGCCGATGCCGATCACGGCACCGATCACCGAGGCCATGAGGATCACGGGGATCAGGGCTTGCCAACCAAACCAGGCGCCAAAGGCCGCGAAAAGTTTGAAGTCTCCGTATCCCATGCCCTCTTTGCCCGTGACCAGCTTGAAAGCCCAATACACGAGCCACAGCGAGAGGTAGCCACCCACAGCGCCCCACAAAGCGTCCGGCAGCGCCGTGTCGGTCAACCGGAGGCCCGCCGAGCACAAACCGGCCCACAGCAAAGGCAGGGTGATGTCGTCGGGCAGCAACGTGGTGTCCCAATCAATGCAAGCCAGCGCAAGCACCGCCGCTGAAAATCCGCACCATGCGATGGCCTCCCAGCCCAGTCCCCACGACCAGCCACACCAGGCGAACAGGGCGCCCGCGATCAACTCCACCGTCGGATACCGCATGCTGATGGGTGTGGCGCACTGGCTGCACTTTCCGCGCAACGCGATGTAGCTGAGCACGGGCACGTTTTCAAACCAGCGGATTTGATGCCCGCACTGAGGGCAGCGCGACCTGGGCACCATCAGGTTGAAAGGCTCGACCACCGCAACGGGCCGCAGCAGCTCCTCTTTTCCTGCATGGAGATCTGCGCACTCGGCGGCCCAGTGCTGCTCCATCATCTTGGGCAGCCGGTGAATCACCACATTGAGAAAGCTGCCCACCAGCAGGCCCAAAAGACCCAGCAGCGCCGCGTCTGCCGCGCTCGCACCCAGCATCAAACCACCTGACCCAGCTTGAAGATCGGGAGGTACATCGAGACCACGATGCCCCCGATGACGGTGCCCAGCACCACGATGATGATGGGCTCCATCAAGCTGGAGATGCCTGCAACCATATCGTCCACCTCAGCCTCATAGAAGTCGGCTGCCTTGCCCAGCATGTGGTCGATCGAGCCGGACTCTTCGCCGATCGCGCACATCTGGAGCACCATGGAAGGAAAGATGTTGGCGTTGGTCATGGCGTTGGTCAGACTGGTACCGGTCGACACTTCCTGCTGAATGCGCTCGGTGGCAATAGAGAAAACCGAATTGCCGGCGGCACCCCCCACCGAATCCAGGGCCTCCACCAAAGGCACACCAGCGGCGAACATGGTGGAGAGCGTTCGTGTCCAGCGGGCGATCACGGATTTTTCAATCAGCACACCGAAGATCGGCAGCTTCAGCAGCACGCGGTCCATGAACCTCTGCACCTTCTCGTTGCGGCGCCAAGCCTGCATGAAAAAGTAGAAACCGCCGCCCAGTCCACCAAAGATCAACCACCAGTACTCGGTGAAGAACTCGCTCATGGCAATGACGAACAGGGTCGGGGCGGGGAGGTCTGCGCCGAACGAGGAAAACACTTCCTTGAACGAAGGAATCACGAAAATCATGATCACGGCGACCACGACGAACGCCACGATCACCACCGCGATCGGGTACATCAGCGCCGACTTGATTTTCGACTTGAGGGCCTCGGTTTTTTCCATGTAGACCGCCAGGCGATCCAGCAGCTCTTCAAGAATACCGGCCGCTTCACCCGCTTCCACCAGGTTGCAGTACAGACTGTCGAAGTAGAGCGGGTTTTTGCGAAAGGCAGCACTCAGCGATGTACCGGTCTCGACATCGGAGCGGATGTCGTTGAGCAGTTTGGTCACGCTGGGGTTGGGGTTGCCGCGCCCGACGATGTCGAACGCCTGCAGCAGGGGCACACCGGCTTTCATCATGGTGGCCAGCTGGCGCGTGAAGATGGCGATGTCCTTGGGCTTGATGCGCTTGCCCGAACTCATCCGGCGCTTCTTGACCTTGCCCGGGATGATGCCCTGACGGCGCAACGCTGCCAGCACCTGGTTCTCTCCAGCCGCACGCGTTTCACCGCGCACCGTTTTGCCGTTGCGGTCCTTGCCTTCCCACTCGAAAACAACTTCTTTGATGCTCTTGGATGCAGCGGTTGCCATGGTGTCCCCTCAGGCCTATGTCCGACTCAACGTCACTCGTTGGTGACGCTGAGCACCTCTTCCAGCGACGTCATGCCCAGTTTCACCTTGAGCAGCCCTGACTCGCGCAGCGTGCGCACGCCTTCCTTGCCGGCTTGCTGTGCGATGTCCAGCGCACTGCCGCCACGAAGGATGATGCGTTGAATTTCTTCCGAAATCGGCATCACCTGGTAGATACCGACCCGGCCCTTGTAGCCGTTGTTGCAAGCTGAGCATCCCACCGGTCGGAAGGGTGTCCAGGTGCCGTCCAGGTCATCCGCCTTGAAGCCGGCGTCGACCAAAGCCTTGCGGGGCACATCCAGTGGCGCCTTGCAGACGCCACACAGGCGCCGCGCCAGGCGCTGCGCGGTGATCAGGATCACGCTGGAAGCGATGTTGAACGTGGGAATGCCCATGTTCATCATCCGCGTCAGGGTGGTCGGCGCATCGTTGGTGTGCAGCGTGGACAGCACCATGTGACCGGTTTGCGCCGCCTTGATGGAGATGTCCGCAGTTTCCAGATCACGGATCTCGCCGACCATGATCACATCAGGATCCTGACGCAAGAAGGCCTTCAAGGCCGCGGCAAAAGTGAGTCCGGCCTTTTCGTTCACGTTGACCTGATTCACCCCGGGCAGGTTGATCTCGGAAGGGTCTTCCGCTGTCGAGATGTTGATGCCCGGCTTGTTCAGAATGTTCAGGCACGTGTAGAGCGAGACGGTCTTGCCCGAACCGGTGGGTCCTGTCACCAGCACCATGCCGTAGGGTCGACCAATGGCCGCCATCAAGCGTTCTTTTTCTTCGGGCTCGTAACCCAGCGCATCAATGCCCACCTTGGCGCTGCTCGGGTCAAGGATACGGATCACGATTTTTTCGCCAAAGAGCGTGGGCAACGTGCTCACCCGGAAATCGATGACGCGGTCGGGACCGATTTTCAGCTTCATCCGGCCATCTTGTGGCACCCGCTTCTCGGAAATGTCCATGCGGGAGATCACCTTGATGCGCGAAGCCAGCTTGTCCTTGATGGCAATGGGCGGGGACGCAATCTCGCGCAATTCGCCGTCGACCCGGAAGCGAACCCGGTAATTGTGCTCGTAAGGCTCAAAGTGCAGGTCGGACGCGCGCATGTTGAAGGCGTCGATCAGCATCTTGTGCAGAAACTTGACCACCGGTGCGTCATCGACCTCGGAGGCTTTGTCGTTCGTATCCGTGACCACCGTTTCGGTCGCCATTTCGTCGAACTCGAAATCTCCGCCGATGATGTTGTCCATCGACTCGGAGACACTGGTGGTTTGTGACTCCACCAGTTTGCTGAGCTTGTCGTATTCCGCGATGACCCAGTCCACGCCCATCTGGGTCGCGAACTTGATTTTTTCTGCAGCCTGCTGATCCGCGGGGTCGGCAGTTGCCACCATCAGGCGGTTGTTGCGCTTGCTGAGGACAACGATTCGGTAGTCGGCGCAGATCTTGGCATCGAGCAGGCCGCTGGGCAGACGCTGCACGTCGATGGCATCGAGGTCCAGCAGCGGAGCAGAAAAGGCGACCGACATCGTGTGCGCCAGGTCCGAAGCCGACACAGCGCCCGAACCGGTGAGCTCGGCGATGAAACTGGAGCGCCCGCTTTGGGCCTTGCGGTACAGGTCTTCAGCGGCCTTCTGGCCGAGCTTGCCCGCCGACACCAATGCCCGCCCGAGGCCGGGCAAAGCCATGGATGGGGATTCTTGAGTGACTGATTCGACGGACGCCATAAGCCCGTAATCTAGCGTAAATCAACGACTTGGCCGTCAATATTGAGGCAAGTTGTGTTGAATATCCGTATTCGCACGGATCCGCGTTGTATCGGCGTTGCGCCACCCACGCCGGTCCCTTGAAAAGGCCCGTTTATCGGTGCCAGTTGGGGATTGAGGGAATTGTTGAATCTGGTCGGGGTGAGAGGATTCGAACCTCCGGCCTCTACGTCCCGAACGTAGCGCTCTACCTGGCTAAGCTACACCCCGATCGACCCGATGGGTCGTGAATCATTCCGTTGCGCGGGCCATCAAACATCACGAACGTCGGTCCAGCAACCCGGCCGCCAATTGTAGCAACGCAGCGCTGTAGGCGTTCTTGGGAAGCTGACCCGCAGCGTCGATGGCCCGTTGCGCTTCGGCATCTGCGCTGGCTCTGGCGGCCCGAAGTGCGCCTGTGTCGAGAATGATGGAGCGAATGTCATCCAGGTGGGCCACGTCCCCCTGTTCGATGGCTTGGCGGATCAGACGCTTCTGGGCTTCGGATCCGGTGCGCAAAGCGCAAATGATGGGCAAGGTCACTTTGCCTTCCCTGAGGTCATCGCCCAGGTTTTTCCCGAGCTCTTCAGCGCTGCCTTCGTAGTCCAACACGTCATCGATCACCTGAAACGCCGTCCCCAGCGCTTGTCCGTAACTGGCGCACAAGAGCTCCGTCGGGCCGTCGGCCTTGGCCAGAATCGCTGCCAGCCGTGCGCTGGCTTCGAACAATTTCGCGGTCTTGGACCGAATCACCCGCAGATACGCCGCTTCGTCAATCGAGGCATCGTGCATGTTCATCAGCTGCAGGACCTCGCCCTCCGCGATGACGTTGGTCGCGTCGGAAAGCACCTGCATGACCCGCATGTCGCTCACGTCAACCATCATCTGGAAAGCGCGGGAATAGAGGAAATCGCCCACCAGAACGCTTGCGGCGTTGCCAAACCGTTCGTTGGCGGTCTCGCGTCCGCGCCGAAGGGTGGATTCGTCCACCACATCGTCGTGAAGGAGCGTCGCGGTGTGGATGAACTCCACCACCGCCGCCAGCGTGTGCCGATGCGGACTTTGACTGCCGATGGCGCCGCTCAACATCAACAGCAAGGCTGGACGCAAGCGCTTGCCCCCGGCCGAGATGATGTATTGCGCCACCTCCCTGACCAGGGGCACTTCGGTGGTCAACCGTTCGTGGATCACCTCATCGACGCGGGCCATGTCCGGTTGGACCAGTTCGAGCGGATTGCCAGGTTTGGAAGTGGGAGTCGTCAAGGTTCGGGCCGGGTAGGGGGGTGATGGGAGGATGCCGGGCCGTGTGGATTATAGAAACGAGCCGATGCCCCACGGGGCATCGAGGCGGGCCAGAGACGGCCGGGCGTGTCGGAAACGTGCCCTTGCCGCTGGCGCGTGAGCATGCTAAACTCGCGGGCTCAGCGGAATTGGGTCCGCTGGATTTCCATTCGTGGAATTTTTACAAGAGGTTCATATGTACGCGGTCATAAAAACCGGTGGCAAACAGTATCGTGTTGCTGCTGGCGAAAAAATTAAAGTAGAACAGATTGCTGCGGATGTGGGCCAAGAGATCGTGTTTGACCAGGTTCTGGCTGTCGGCAACGGCACCGAAATCAAGATCGGCACTCCCTTGGTTTCCGGCGCAACAGTAACGGTCACGGTGTTGGCCCATGGCAGACACGACAAAGTGCACATCTTCAAGATGCGCCGGCGCAAGCACTACCAGAAGCGCCAGGGTCACCGTCAAAATTTCACCGAACTGCAGATCTCTTCGATCGCAGGCTGAGGAGTAGGTCAACATGGCACAGAAAAAAGGCGGCGGCTCAACGCGAAACGGGCGCGATTCCAAGCCCAAGATGCTCGGCGTGAAAGCGTTTGGTGGCGAACTGGTCAGCGCAGGCTCGATCATCGTGCGCCAGCGTGGCACCAAGTTCCACCCTGGCCTCAACGTCGGTTTGGGCAAGGACCACACGATTTTTGCCACCGTCGACGGCCACGTGTCGTTCGCGGTGAAGGGCGAACTCAATCGCCAGACCGTCAGCATCACACCCGTTTGACCGGGCCGTTCAGACGCCACCGGATCGCAAAGTTTCGGGGGCGTTTGCGCAGTGCTGACGTGTAAATGCAGAAGGCCCGCCCCAGCGGGCTTTTTGTTTTGGATTTTTAGTGGGGACGCGTCCCTGGAAAGCATGTCATGAAATTTGTGGATGAAGCCACCATCGATGTCGCTGCGGGCGATGGCGGCAACGGCTGCGCATCTTTCCGGCATGAGAAGTACAAGGAGTTCGGCGGTCCAGACGGTGGCGATGGCGGGCGCGGCGGGCATGTGTACGCCGTGGCAGACGCCAGCCTGAACACGCTGGTCGACTTCCGTTTCACGCGCCGCTTTGAAGCCGCGCGCGGCGAACACGGCAAAGGCTCGGACATGTTCGGCGTCAAGGGCGACGACATCATTCTCAAGATGCCGGTCGGTACCATCATTGCCGACGCCGAAACCGGCGAAACCCTGCACGAGTTGCTGCAGCCGGGCGAGCAGGTCACCATCGCCAAAGGCGGCGATGGTGGCTTCGGCAACATGCACTACAAGAGCTCCACCAACCGGGCACCTCGCCAGAAGACGCCGGGCTGGGCTGGCGAGAAACGCACCTTGAAGCTGGAGCTCAAGGTGCTGGCCGATGTGGGTTTGCTCGGGATGCCGAATGCGGGGAAATCCACACTGATTTCAGCCATCTCCAACGCCCGTCCGAAGATTGCCGACTACCCGTTTACCACGCTGCATCCGAATCTGGGTGTGGTCAGGGTTGCGCCGGAGAAGAGCTTCGTCGTCGCCGATGTGCCGGGTTTGATCGAAGGTGCGTCCGAAGGAGCCGGACTCGGTCATCAGTTTTTGCGTCATCTGCAGCGCACCCGGTTGCTGCTGCACATGGTGGATGTCGCGCCGTTTGATGAAGGTGTGGATCCTGTGGTGCAGGCCAAGGCCATCATTGCCGAGCTCAAGAAGTACGACCAGAAACTGTATGAGAAGCCGCGCTGGCTGGTGCTCAACAAGCTCGACATGGTGCCGCTTGACGAGCGTGAGGCCAAGGTCAAGGACATCGTGAAACGCCTCAAGTACAAGGGGCCGGTGTTCGAGATCTCCGCCCTTACACGCGAAGGCTGTGAGTTCCTCGTCCAGAAAGTTTACGAACACATCGCCAAGGTGCACCAGGCCACGTTGGCGCCGGTGGACATCGATCCGCGATTTGGTGCGCCCTCGCCGAACTGAAGCTTTTCACATGTCGAACATGCTCCTCGCAGACAACTCGGCCTTGATGCCATTGCGCGTCAATGGTCCCTTGAAGGCCGCGCGCCGCATCGTGGTCAAGGTTGGGTCGTCGCTGGTGACCAATGAGGGTCGAGGTCTCGACGAGGAAGCGATTGGCCAGTGGAGCCAGCAGTTGGCGGCATTGGTCCAGGAGGGGAGAGAGCTGATCATGGTGAGCAGCGGCGCCGTCGCCGAGGGTATGAAGCGCCTGGGCTGGTCGGTGCGGCCCAAGGAGATCAACGAGCTGCAAGCGGCCGCTGCCGTGGGCCAAATGGGCTTGGTGCAGATGTACGAGTCCAAGTTGCGGGAATGTGGCGTGGGCAGTGCGCAGGTGCTGCTCACGCACGCCGATCTGGCCGACCGAGAGCGGTACCTGAACGCGCGCTCGACCTTGCTCACGTTGCTTCAACTGGGCGTGGTGCCCGTGATCAACGAGAACGACACCGTTGTCAACGACGAGATCAAGTTTGGCGACAACGATACGCTGGGCGCCCTGGTGGCCAATTTGGTCGAGGCCGATGTGCTGGTCATCCTCACAGACCAAAAAGGTCTGTACACAGCCGATCCGCGACGCGATCCTTCGGCGCAGTTTGTGCACGAGGCACAAGCCGGCGATCCGCAGCTGGAAGCCATGGCGGGAGGCGCCGGGAGCGGCATCGGCAAGGGCGGCATGATCACCAAAATCCTCGCGGCCAAGCGTGCCGCCGGGTCAGGTGCGTCGACTGTGATTGCATGGGGCCGTGAGCCCGAGGTGCTGATCCGGCTGTGCCAAGGTGAAGCCATCGGCACCTGTCTGGTGGCCAACACGCCCAAGAACCAGGCACGCAAACGCTGGATGTCCGACCACCTGCAGTTGCGTGGCGCGGTGCTGGTCGACGACGGCGCCGTGGGCAAGATCGTGGGTGAGGGCAAAAGCCTGCTGCCGATCGGTATGACCGGCGTTGATGGCGATTTTTCCCGTGGCGATGTGATTGCCGTGCGCGACGGCCGCGGGCTGGAAGTGGCGCGTGGACTCGCGAACTACGCCAGTTCCGAGGCGCGCTTGTTGTGTCGCAAATCGTCAGCCGATTTCGAACGTTTGCTCGGCTACGCGGCCGAACCCGAGATGATTCACCGCGACAACATGGTGCTGGCACGCAGCTGAACCACGCGTCGCGCCAGGACGGCTCAGCGGTATCGGTCGGCAACGCCTGTTTTCAAAGCGCTCAATATCTTCTGGGGCGACCCCATGACCGCCTTGCCATCGCAAACGCCTTGGCGTGCCAGCATCATCGCCGGGCGGGTGGGGCCGCGAAAAGACAGTTCCTGCCACTCGGCTTTCGAGCTGGCGTTCCAGTTGCCTTTGTCGCTCAGTCGCGCATAGGTTTTTGTTTCAGCGGTCGCGCAACGGATGCCTTGGAACAAGACGTTGAGTGCTCCACTGGCACTGCGCGCCACCATGACAAAACGAACCACACCGTCCTCGCCGACGGTCAAACTGCCGGGGTCGATGCCATAGCTCAACGCCGAGTCTCGCATCACGTCAAAGGGCTGCAGTGACTCTGTCTTGAATGCCGCAGGCGGTGTCACCGCAGATTCCATCCACACCGGCTCCTCCTGGGAAGACGTCTGTGCATGGAGTGCGTTGGCCGTCGCAAAAAGTGCGGCCATGGCGAGCACCAAGGTCAAAGGCTGCGAGCGGCGTCGAGAAGGAAGGATCATTTGAATGGGTTGTTCACGGAACGACCCTCGTTCTGTGGGTCGGGGTCAAAGCTGGCGCCTGGGGGCAGTTCCAGTCCCATGGGGGCGCACAACGGGGAGACGGCATCGTCCCCTTCATCGTGGCGCTGGCGAAGACCACCTCGCAAGAAGCGGTTGCGGTGGTCTTGTCTGGGCAGGTAGCGCGACAGCTCGGTGAGCGCCATTTCATAAACGCCACGTTTGAATTCGACCACCACATCCAGCGGCACCCAGTAGTCGTGCCAGCGCCATGCATCGAATTCGGGATGGCTGGTGGCGCGCAGGTTCAGGTTCCAGTCCTGCGCCACCAGGCGCAGCAGGTACCAGATCTGTTTCTGGCCTTTGTAATGGCCGCGAGCATCCCGGCGGATGAAGCGGTCCGGCACTTCGTAGCGCAACCAGTCCCGTGTGCGGGCAACGATGCTGACGTGTTCGGGCATGAGGCCCACCTCTTCGTGCAGCTCACGGTACATCGCCTGCTCAGGTGTCTCGCCTCTGTCGATGCCACCTTGCGGAAACTGCCAGGAGTGGGAACGGATGCGTTTGCCCCAGAACACCTGGTTTCGCTGGTTGAGCAGAATGATGCCGACATTGGGCCTGAAGCCTTCTCTGTCAAGCATAATCAACCCCAAATTTTTAAACTGTGTCCATTATGCATCGCGCCGTGCGAGTTGCGAAGTGATCACACACCTGTTATCTCTCTGAGCGCCGCTGGACGCCCCAAAATTGTGCCCACTCGGTCCAGTTTGTCCGGCACATGTCTGCTCAGAGTCTTCCCTTGACGAACCCACCGAGCTGCCAGCAGGCAGCATTGAGCCCATGAAAGCCTCCCAGTTCTTCATTTCGACCCAAAAGGAAGCCCCGGCCGACGCCGAAGTGGTGAGCCATCAGCTCATGACGCGCGCCGGCATGATCAAGAAGCTCGGTGCCGGCATCTACAGCTACATGCCCATGGGCTTGCGCGTGATCCAGAAAGTGGAAGCCATCGTGCGCGAGGAGATGAACCGCGCTGGCGCGGTGGAACTGACCATGCCGGTGATCCAGCCGGCCGAGCTGTGGCAGGAGACCGGCCGGTTCGAGAAGATGGGTCCGGAGCTCTTGCGCATCAAGGACCGGCACGACCGCGACTTCATCGTTCAGCCCACCAGCGAAGAGGTGGTGACCGACATCGCACGCCAGGAGCTGCGCAGCTACAAGCAACTGCCGAAAAATTTCTACCAGATCCAGACGAAGTTCCGCGACGAGCGCCGTCCGCGTTTCGGCCTGATGCGCGGGCGCGAATTCATCATGAAGGACGCCTACAGCTTCGACCGCGACGAGGCGGCGGCCAAGGCAAGCTACCAGGTGATGGCTGCAGCCTACCGCCGCATCTTCGATCGTTTCGGTTTGCGCTACCGCGCGGTAGCGGCCGACAGCGGCGCCATCGGCGGCGACCTGAGCGAAGAGTTTCAGGTGATCGCGGCCACGGGCGAAGACGCCATCGTGTATTGCCCGAACAGCGACTACGCGGCCAACATGGAAAAGGCCGAAGCGCTGGCACCCATTGCCGCGCGCGCGGCAGCGGCCAATTCCATGGTCAAGACGCCCACACCGGGCAAGAGCACCTGTGCCGACGTGGCCGACTTGCTGGGCGTGCCGCTGGCGACCACGGTCAAGTCGCTGGTGCTGGCCACCGACGTGGTCAACGAAGCGGGGGAGGTCGTGCGCAGTCAGGTGTGGTTGCTGTTGCTGCGTGGTGACCACGACATGAACGAAGTCAAGGTGAACAAGGTGCCGGGGCTGAGCGCCGGCTTCCGTTTTGCCAGCATCCCTGAAATTGAAGAGCACTTCGGTTGCCGTCCGGGTTACCTGGGTCCGATCGGTTTGAAGAAGCCGGTGAAGCTGGTGGTGGACCGCGAGGTGGCCGTGATGGCCGACTGGATCTGTGGCGCCAACGAGCCCGACTTCCACATGACCGGCGTGAACTGGGGCCGCGACCTGCCCGAGCCCGATGTGGTGGCGGACATCCGCAACGTGGTGGAGGGTGACGCGTCGCCCGACGGTAACGGCCCGCTCGCCATCGAGCGCGGCATCGAGGTGGGCCATGTGTTCTACCTCGGCACCAAGTACAGCCAGGCGATGAGCGCCACTTTCCTGGGTGAAGACGGCAAGCCGGCGCACTTCGAGATGGGTTGCTACGGCATCGGCATCACGCGCTTGCCGGCCGCGGCCATTGAGCAGAACCACGACGAGCGCGGCATCATCTGGCCCGACGCGCTGGCGCCGTTCACCGTGGTGGTGTGCCCCATCGGCATGGACCGCAGCCCGGAAGTGAAGGCGGCAGCCGAACAACTGCACGCCGACCTGGTGGCCGCAGGCATCGACGTGATCCTGGACGACCGGGGCGAGCGTCCAGGGGCCATGTTCGCCGACTGGGAACTCATCGGTGTGCCGCACCGGGTGACCATCGGCGACCGGGGGTTGAAAACCGGACAGGTGGAATACCAGCACCGTCGTGAGTCGGCTGCCACCCCGGTGGCCCTGGCTGAGGTGCTCGCGTTGTTGAAAGGCAAGCTGGGCGCATGAAGCCGCAGGCTTGGTCTCGTCGCGATTGCCTGCTGGGAGCGGTGGCATCGCTGGGGCTGGGTTCGTTGCCCACTTGGGCGCACGCAGGCGGTCAGCTGGAGGAGCCGCTGGCCGACTCGGTGCGCGGTGCGCTCAGCGCTGCCATCGCCAACAGTGCGCCGCCCGTGCCCGAGTTCACCGACCTGGAGAAGCGTCTGGCCTACCTGCGTTGGTTGGGCGCCAGCAGCACGCGGCTGCAGCGCCGCAAGACCGACTTTCAAACCCGCATCGAATTTCTGCAGACCGTGTGGTACGAATCGCGCCGGGCGGGACTGGACATCACGATGGTGATGGGCTTGATTCAGGTGGAGAGTGCTTTCCGGAAGTTCGCCATCTCGCGCGTGGGTGCACGCGGTTACATGCAGATCATGCCTTTCTGGTCGCGCGTGATCGGTGATGGCGACCCCAGCCGGCTCTTCAACATGCAGACCAACTTGCGCTTTGGCTGCGTGATCCTGCGCCATTACCTCGACCGCGAACGCGGCGACACGTTTCTTGCGCTGGGGCGCTACAACGGCAGCCGGGGCCGGGCGGAGTACCCGAACGCGGTGTACGCTGCCGCCAGGAACTGGGCGCACCCGGACGCCTGAACGTCCGGGCGTTCATTGCAGAAACCCGATGCGTGTCTTGCCCGCACCTGCCCTGGGCAGGTCGTCGGGTTCGACGCGGTAGCGGTTGTCCAGCCGCGCATTGCCGAACGCTGTCACCAGCGCCCGGCGCATGTCGCGCGGTGCCAGCACGGCGAGTTGGTCCAACACGTCGTCGGCTGGCTCGGGGTCGAACCGCTGTCCCCAGTCGTGCTCGCCCAGGATGCCGCGGTACAGGTGTGCCGCAATCTTGCGCGCGGCTTCCAGTGTGGGCGGTGCGATTTCGAAGACGTTCATGCGGTTCATGATCGGTTCGGGGATGCTGCGCTCGTTGTTGGCGGTGGTGACCCAGATCACCTGGCTGGCGTCGATCGGCACCTCGGCGAACTCGTCCACGAAGTTCTGCGCCGTGTCGTGCTCCAGCAGGCTGTAGAGCGCGCCCAGCGGATCGTATTGCGCGTCGGCATTCGCTTTGTCGATTTCGTCGACCACGATCACCGGGTTGGCGTATTGGCCGTCCACCAGCGCTTCAAACACCTTGCCCGGCTTCGCGCCTTTCCATTGCGATGAGGAGCCCGACAGCAGCCAGCCCGCCGTCATGGAGCTCATGGGCACGAGACTCATGCTGGTGCCCAGCAGGTCGGCGAGCTGTCGTGCGAAGTGGGTCTTGCCCACGCCGGGCGGGCCGAGCAAGAGGATGGGCGTGACCTCCAGGCTGTCGCGGCTGTCCTGGCTCAGGGCCACGTGGCGCTTCACGTCGTCGAGCACCTCACCAAAGTTGGGCAGCAGGTCGTAGAGCGGGGCCATGTCGGGCACGCCCGAGGGTTTGACGGCGAAGCGCTGTGGACCGCGCTCCAGCATGCGCTGCCAGGTGTTGCGCAGGCTCTCGTATTCGCGCTCGTTGCCGCTGGCCTGCAGTTTGGCCAGCTTGCGCTCGACGTCGTCGGCGCTGAACACGCTGCGCATCTGGGCGATGGGCAGACCAAGTGGGGGTGAAGCGACCAGGCTGCGTGAGCTCATGCGGTTCTCCTTGAAGGTTCGGTGGCAGTTTCATTCAAGCACAAGATGTGCCTGCGCTGAACACCGAAAAGCCCCGTGAAGACCCCGTTGACGGCCGGATTGACCCGGTCCGTGCAAAACCTCGCAGAACCGTCTGAAAGATGGCGGGCGCCAGAAACGACAAAGCCACCCGGAGGTGGCTGGGTTCGGAGGCCCGGTGCTTCAGCCTTGGCCGGTGATGACCTGTTGCAGTTCGCCCGACTGGTACATCTCCATCATGATGTCCGAGCCGCCCACGAACTCGCCCTTGACGTAGAGCTGCGGGATGGTGGGCCAGTTGCTGTATTCCTTGATGCCCTGGCGCACTTCGTCGTCTTCGAGCACGTTCACGGTCTTGAGGGTCTTGGTCTCGACGCCGCAGGCCTTGAGGATCTGGATCGCGCGGCCAGAGAAGCCGCACATGGGGAAACTCGCGTTGCCCTTCATGAACAGCACGATGTCGTTGGATTTGACCAGTTGGTCGATTCGGGTTTGGGCGTCGCTCATGGCTGAAAGGTCCTTCTGCGAATGGGTCTGGACTGACCCGGGAACGGCCTGCATTATCGCTGTTGTGGCCATTGGCCGCCGCTGCAACGCTCGATGGCCGCGAGGTCGGTGCGGCTGCTCACCTGCTCGAAACCGGCGGCTTGCAGCAGGCTGCGCACCGCGGCGGCCTGGTCAAACCCATGTTCGATCAGCAACCAGCCGCCGGGCGCCAGCGCCTGGGGTGCCTGGGCAACGATGGTGCGGATGTCGTCGAGGCCGTCGGCGCCGGCGGTGAGGGCGCTCAGGGGTTCGTGCGCCAGCGCGGCCAGATGCGGGTCGCCCTCGGCGATGTAGGGTGGGTTGGTGACGATCACCTCGAAGCGCTGGCCCGGTACCGCGCCCAGCCACGACCCGGCTCGAAACTGCACGGGCAGCCCGAGGTGCAGTGCGTTCGAGCGGGCGACCGCCAGGGCGTCTTCGCTGGCGTCGGTGGCGCACACCGCCGTCTTGGGGCGCTGCGCGGCGAGGGCCAGTGCGATGGCACCGCTGCCCGTGCCCAGGTCCAGCACGCGGACGGCGTTGTGGGCGGCATCCACCTTCTCCAGCGCCCAGTTCACCAGCGTTTCGGTGTCGGGGCGGGGCACCAGCACGCGCGGGTCTACCTGCAGTTGCAGACCGAAAAACTCCTGGTCGCCTCGCAGGTAGGCCATGGGTTCGCCGCGCTGGCGCCGCTGAACCAGTGCATCCAGGCGCGCAGCTGCCTCAGGTGTCAGCGCCTCACCGTCGTGTGCGATCAACCACGCGCGGTCGTGCAGATCGCGTTGCAGGGCGAGCAGCAGCAGCATTTGCGCATCGAGCCGGCCCAGGCCGCTTTTTTGCAGCGCCGAGAGTGTGTCGCGAACCGAGTTCATGCACCGTTGCGCTGTTCAAGTTCGGCCAGCAGCTCGGTGCCGCGCGCCACCTGCAGTGCGTGGATCACTTCGTCCAGATCCCCCTCCATCACCTGCAGCACTTTGTAGAGCGTGAGGTTGATGCGGTGGTCGGTGATGCGGCCCTGCGGAAAGTTGTAGGTGCGGATGCGGTCGCTGCGGTCGCCGCTGCCGATCAGGCCCTTGCGCGTCGCCGCTTCCCGGGCTTCGCGTTCGATGCGCTCGCGGTCGCGCAGGCGCGCGGCCAGCACGGCCAGCGCCTTGGCCTTGTTGCGGTGCTGCGAGCGGTCGTCCTGGCATTCGGCCACCAGCCCGGTCGGCAGGTGCGTCACGCGCACGGCCGAGTCGGTCTTGTTGATGTGCTGGCCGCCGGCGCCGCTGGCGCGGTAGGTGTCGATGCGCAGCTCGCTCGGGTTGAGTTTGACCGCCTCGGTCTCGTCGGGCTCGGGCATCACGGCCACCGTGGCCGCGCTGGTGTGGATGCGGCCCTGCGTTTCGGTGGCGGGCACGCGCTGCACGCGGTGGCCGCCCGACTCGAAGCGCAGCCGGCCGTAGGCGCCGGGGCCGGACACGCGCAGCACCACCTCCTTGTAGCCACCGAGCTCGCTGGGCGATTCGCTCACCGCTTCAACCTGCCAGCCCTGGCGCTCGGCGTAGCGGGTGTACAGCCGCGCCAGGTCGCCCGCAAACAGCGCCGACTCGTCGCCACCGGTGCCGGCACGGATCTCCACGAAGGCGTTGCGCTCGTCGTCGGGGTCCTTGGGCAAAAGCAGCTGCTGCAGGTCGGTGTCCAGCTGTGCCAGGTCGGTCTGCGCCGAGTCAATTTCTTCGCGGGCCATCTCCGCCATGTCGGCGTCACCCAGCAGGTCGTTGGCCGCAGCCAGGTCGGCTTCGCGCTGCAGGTAGCGGTTGAACACCTCGACCACGGTGGAGGCGTCGGCGTGTTCGCGGCTCAGCGTCTTGAAGCGCTCCATGTTGTCCACCACGTCAGGCGCCGACAGCAAGGCGTCGAGCTCGTGCAGGCGGGCGCGCTGGCGCAGCAAGGTGTCGCGGACGAAGGGTTTCATGGGTGGGGAATGTCGGTGTCGGCGGGTCGGCCATCCGGCGGCATCGAACCGCGGATGACCATGCCCTGGGCAAGCCGCTAGGCCTGCGGATCGCGCGGCGACCGGGCCGAAGATTCGCGCAGGAACAGGCGCGAGACGGTTTGCGCGGTGGCGGCGCGCGCGGCGTTGTCGCCGGTGTGGAGCTCGGCCAGCGTGCCGTGCAGCATTTTCTGGGTGAGGCCCCTGGACAGGGCTTCGAGCACGGCTTCCACCGGCTCGCCTTTGGCCAGCATGCGGCGCGCGCGGGCCAGTTCCACCGCACGCCATTGATCCGCCTGGGCGTTGATCTGCTGGATCAGGGGCACCACGCCGCTGGCGGGGTTGCGCTGCTCCATCCAGTTCATGAAGCTGGCCACGCCGGCGTCGATGATCACCTCGGCCTGGGCCACGGCGGCCTGGCGGTTGTCCTTGCCGGTCTGCACCACCGTGGCCAGGTCGTCCACCGTGTAAAGGTACACGTCGGTCAGCGCTTTCACTTCGAATTCGATGTCGCGCGGCACCGCCAGGTCGACCATGAACATGGGGCGGTAACGGCGCTTCTTGAGCGCGCGCTCCACGGCGCCCAGACCGATGATGGGCAGGGTGCTGGCGGTGCAGCTGATGACGGCGTCGAACTCGTGCAGGCGATCGGGCACGTCGGCCAGGCGGATCACCTGGGCCCCGAAGCGGTTGGCCAGCTTTTCGCCGCGCTCCAGTGTGCGGTTGGCAATCGCCATGCTCTTGGGCGTTTTGGCGGCGAAATGGGTGGCAGCGAGTTCGATCATCTCGCCCGCGCCCACGAACAGGACCCGGATGTCTTTCAAATCTTCAAACAGCTGCGAGGCCAGGCGCACGGCCGCGGCCGTCATGCTGATGGAGTGGGCGCCGATCTCGGTGGAGCTGCGCACTTCCTTGGCCACGGCAAACGAGCGCTGGAACAGCTGGTGCAGCGTGCTGCCCAGTGCGCCGGCGTCGTTGGCGGCGCGCACCGCGTCCTTCATCTGGCCCAGGATCTGCGCTTCGCCCAGCACCATGCTGTCGAGCCCGCTGGCCACGCGAAACGCATGGCGGGCAGCCTGGTCGTCGCGCAGCACATACGCGTGGTCGCGCAGCACGTGCGTGCTCACGCCACCGGTCTGGGCCAGCCAGTCCAGCGTGGGGTCCACGGATGAGGCGTCGCCCGCGCCGTAGAGCTCGGTGCGGTTGCAGGTGGAGAGCAGGGTGGCTTCGGGTTGGCGCGCCAGGCTCTGGCGGTATCCGTTGAGCGTGGGCTGGATCTGGTCAAGGGCAAACGCAAAACGGCCCCGCAGATCGAGCGGAGCCGTGTGATGGTTGATGCCGAGGGTCCAGACAGACATGGCCCGATTATAAAATTGATCGCTTATGCATGTCACTGTCAACTTTCAATGACACTTCTGTCTGTCTTGGCCCACCTGGCGGGTTTTGTGGCGCCCGCGCTCGGCGTGGGTTTGCTGTTGTGGGCCAGTCTGCGCATCCGGCGCAAGGGACGGCCGGGTTTTGGCAGCGCCATGCAACTCGCCCTGCTGTGCCTGGCTGGCATCGGCGTCTTGCTCGCGGGGCTGGCGTACTTTGGCCGCGACGGCCGGATCGCCACCTATGCCGCCCTGGTGCTGGTTCAAGGCACGCTGGCTTGGTGGCTGCGCGGGCGCTGAGCCCACGCGGGTTCAGCGCCCGGGCGCGAACAGCTCCAAGCGGTCTGTGATGATGCCGTCCAACCCCAGGTCGAGCAGGCGCTGGGCAGCCCAGTCGTCGTTCACCGTGTAGGCCAGCATGCGCAAACCGTTTGCGCGGGCGGTGCTCACCAGCGCCGTGTCCCACAGCGCGTGGTTGCAGACGATGGCCACGCATTCGAGCGAACGCGCCACGTCCAGCCAGCCGTCCCACAGCGTGTCCAGCAGCAGGCCGCGCGGCAGCTCGGGCGCGGTGAGCATGGCACCGTGCAAGGCCTCGGGCCGGAACGAGGTGAGCAGCGGTGGCCAGCCTGGCTGGTCTTGCCACAGGCGCTGAGCCGCGGCCGCCACGGCCCGGCCGGTCTGCGCTTCCAGGCCCGGTGTGGGTTTGATCTCGATGTTGAGCGAGCAGGCGTTGGCCTGGCAGAAGCGGGCCACGCCTTCGAGCGTGGCCAGGGGCTCGCCCGCAAAACCGCGCGAGTGCCAGCCGCCGGCGTCGAGCTGGCTCAGCGCGCTCCAGGATTGGTCACCGCCGACACCATGGCCGTTGGTGGTGCGGTTGAGCGTGTCGTCGTGCAGCAGGAACACCACGCCGTCGGCGCTGAGCTTGGCGTCGCATTCGAACATGCGGTAGCCATGCGCCGCGCCCAGCCGGAACGCGGCCAGGGTGTTTTCAGGCGCGAGCTTGCCGGCGCCCCGGTGCGCGATCCACCGCGGATAAGGCCAGGGCCGGATCGGGTCGGTCATGCTCACACCCGCTTGCCTGTCGCCGCGTCAAACCAATGCAGCCGGTCGAGCCGCGGCTGGGCGTGGATGGTGCTGCCCACCACCGGCGCGCCCTGGTCCTCATGGGTGCGGATGATGAGTTTTTCGTCGCCCAGGCGGGCGTGCACCAGGCGTTCGGCGCCGAGCAGCTCCACCGTGTCCACTTGCAGTGCCCAGCCTTCCGTGCCGATGTCGAGGTGCTCGGGGCGCACACCCAGGATCTGGCCGGGCTTGCCACCCGGAGCGTTCTTGAGCAGGTTCATGGGCGGCGAGCCGATGAAGCTGGCCACGAAGGTGGTGGCGGGGCGCGAATACACCTCTTCGGGGGTGCCGAACTGCTCCATGTTGCCGGCGTTCATCACGATCATGCGTTCGGCCAGGGTCATGGCCTCCACCTGGTCGTGCGTGACGAAGAGCGAGGTGATGCCCAATTCACGGTGCAGTTTCTGGATCTCCAGCCGGGTCTGGGCGCGCAGCTTGGCGTCCAGGTTGGAGAGCGGCTCGTCAAACAGGAACACCTGCGGCTGGCGCACGATGGCGCGGCCCATGGCCACGCGCTGGCGCTGGCCGCCCGAGAGTTCGCGCGGCTTGCGCTCCAGCAGGTGCCCCAGCTCCAGGATGCCGGCGGCCTTGTCCACGCGCTGCTTGATCTCGGCGATCGGCACCTTCTTGATCTTCAGGCCGTAGGCCATGTTGTCGAACACGGTCATGTGCGGGTAGAGCGCGTAGTTCTGGAACACCATCGCGATGTCGCGTTCGGCCGGCTCCAGTTCATTGACCACACGCTCGCCGATGCAGATCTCGCCACCGCTGACTTCTTCAAGCCCTGCGACCATGCGCAGCAGGGTGGACTTGCCGCAGCCCGACGGGCCGACGATGACGATGAATTCGCCGTTGGTGATCTCGGCATTGACGCCGTGGATCACTTGCAGCCCGGTCTTGCCGGAGCCATAGCGCTTGACGACGTTGCGCAGGGAAATGGAGGCCATTTTTGTCTTTACTTTTCAGTGTCGACCAGGCCCTTGACGAACCAGCGTTGCATGAAGATCACGACCAGTGCCGGGGGCAGCATGGCCAGGATGGCGGTGGCCATCACCACGTTCCATTCGGTGTACGAATCGCCCGAGATCAGGCGCTTGATGCCCATGACCACCGGGTACATGGACTCGTCGGTGGTCACCAGCAGCGGCCACAAATACTGGTTCCAGCCGTAGATGAACTGGATCACGAACAGCGCGGCGATCGATGTCTTGGACAGTGGCAGCAGCACGTCTTTGAAGAAACGCATGGGGCCCGCGCCGTCCATGCGCGCAGCCTCCACCAGTTCGTCGGGCACGGTCAGGAAGAACTGCCGGAACAGGAAGGTGGCGGTGGCCGAGGCAATCAACGGAACCGTGAGGCCCGCGTAGGTGTTGAGCATCCCGAGGTTGGCCACCACTTCGTAGGTCGGCCCGATCCGCACCTCCACCGGCAGCATCAGGGTGACGAAGATCATCCAGAACACCAGGTTGCGCATCGGGAAGCGGAAGTACACGATGGCGAAGGCAGAGAGCAGCGAGATGGCGATCTTGCCGATGGTGATCACCAGCGCGCTCACCAGACTCACCCACATCATGGGCGCGGCCGCCGCAATGCGGCTGCCGGCTTGCGTTTCGCCGCCAAACAGCGCGGTGCGGTAGGTCTCCAGCATGTTGTTGCCCGGGATGAGCGACATGGGGAAGGCCTGCGCGATCTGCTCGGACGTCTGGGTGGAGCCGATGAAGGTGATGTAGAGCGGGAAGCCGACGATGAGCACGCCGAGGATCAGCACGACGTGGGACAGGACCGTGAGGCCGGGGCGTTTTTCGATCATCAGTACTGCACTTTCTTCTCGACGAAGCGGAACTGGATCACCGTGAGCGTGATGACCACCACCATGAGCACCACCGACTGCGCGGCCGAGCCGCCCATGTCGAGCGCCTTGAAGCCGTCGTAGTAGACCTTGTAGACCAGGATGGCGGTGTCCTTGCCCGGTCCACCTTGGGTGGTGGCGTCGACGATGCCGAAGGTGTCGAAAAAGGCGTAGACGATGTTGATCACCAGCAGGAAGAAGGTGGTGGGTGACAGCAGCGGGAACACAATGGACCAGAAGCGGCGCCACGGGCCCGCACCGTCGATGGCGGCGGCTTCGATCAGCGACTTCGGGATCGATTGCAGGCCGGCCAGGAAGAACAGGAAGTTGTAGGAGATCTGCTTCCAGACGGCGGCTGCCACGATGAGCGTCATGGCGTGGTCGGCGTCCAGCAGGTGGTTCCACTCGATGCCCACCGCGCGCAGGTAGTAGGCCACCACGCCCATGGGCGAAGCGAACATGAACAGCCACAACACGCCGGCCACCACGGGCGCCACGGCATAGGGCCAGATGAGCAGCGTCTTGTAGACCCCCGAGCCCTTGAGCACACGGTCGGCGTACACGGCCAGCAGCAGGGCAATCGACAGACCGATCACCGCCACAAGCAGCGAGAACACCGCGGTGGTGGTGAAGGAGGCGAGGTAGGTGTCGTCGGCCCACAAGCGCCGGAAATTCTCCAGACCCACAAACTCGGTGGACAGACCGAACGGGTCCTGTGTCAACAGGCTTTGGTAGAGCGCCTGGGCGGCCGGCCAGAAAAAGAACACCAGCACGATGGCCATCTGCGGCGCGATCAGCGCCCAGGGCAGCCAAGACGACTTGAACCGAACTCGTTTTTCCATGGGACTTTCAGTGCACAAAGGGTGCGTGTTCAACGAAAAACCCGCCCCGGCCGGGGCTGCCAGCGGTGGGGCGGGTGGGGCGCCTTGCGGGGCCCGGGCGAGATTATCAGGACTTGTTGGCCTTCTGGAATCGCTCCAGCTGTTCGTTGCCGCGTTTGACCGCGGTGTCCAGGGCATCCTTGGCCGACTTTTTGCCAGCCCAGACCTGCTCCAGTTCCTCGTCGTTGATCGTGCGGATCTGAACGAAGTTGCCCAGGCGAATGCCGCGTGACTTGTCGGTGGTCTTGCGGATCATCTGCGTGACCGACACGTCGGTGCCGGGGTTCTGCTTGTAGAAGCCGCTGGTGTCGGTCAGCTTGAACGATTCCAGTGTCACCGGCAGGTAGCCGGTGCGCTGGTGGCTTTTTGCGGCTTCGGCCGGCTTGGACAGGTGGGCGAAGAACTGGGCCACGCCTTGGTACTCGTTGGCCTTCTTGCCCGACATCACCCACAGGCTCGCGCCACCGATCACCGTGTTCTGCGGTGCGCCGGCCACATCGGGGTAGTAGGGCAGGGTGCCGATACCGCTGGCAAATTTGCTGTTGCGCTTGATGTTGCCGTAGAGCGCCGAGGAGCCGGTCGTCATGGCGCACTCGCCCGAGACGAAGGTGGCGTCGGCCGCATTGCCCCGGCCTTTGTAGACGAACAGCCCTGTCTTGGCCATGTTGGCCAGGTTCTCGATGTGGCGCACGTGCAGCGGCGTGTTGAAAGTCAGGCGGGCGTCGATGCCGCGCATGCCGTTGCCCTGGGTCGCGAACTCGGTGTTGTGCCAGGCCGAGAAGCTCTCCAGCTGCGTCCAGCTCACCCAGCTGGTGGTGAACGGGCACTTGTGGCCCGCTGCCTTGAGCTTGCCGGCGGCCAGCGCCACCTCGGGCCAGGTCTTGGGCGGGTTCTCCGGGTCCATGCCGGCCGCCTTGAAGGCGTCCTTGTTGTAATGGAAAACGGGGGTGGAGCTGTTGAAGGGGAAGCTCAGCATCTGACCGTTGGGGGCCGTGTAGTAGCCCGCCACCGCCGGCACGTAGGCGGCCGGGTTGAACGTCACGCCGGCATCGCTCATGACCTTGCCCACCGGCACGATGGCGCCCTTGCTGGCCATCATGGTCGCGGTGCCCACTTCAAACACCTGCAGGATGTGCGGGGCGTTGCCCGAGCGGAAGGCCGCGATGGCGGCGGTCATGGACTCGTCGTAGCTGCCCTTGAAGGTGGGCACGATCTTGTATTGCGTCTGGCTGGCGTTGTAGTCCTTGGCCAGGTCGTTGACCCACTCACCCAGGGCGCCGCCCATGGAGTGCCACCACTGGATCTCTGTCTGGGCGTGGGCCGGCCCGCTCATCAGGGCGGCGAGTGCCAGGGCGGCGGTCGGGGAAAGAAGACGTTTCTGCATGGATGCTCCGGATTGGCTTGCTGTGGGAACGCCGTAGGCTAGGGGACTTTTGTGACAAATCCATTGCAACGGTGTTTCCCGACCGTGACAACGGGGGTTTCCATAAGGGGGGTGGGTGAATGGACCCTGCGGTACCATCTTGGGCTACCCATTGTCACGTTGGCGTCTGCCAGACTCATGAACGCTCCCACACCGCTCTCGCTCTTCGCCGTGGCCACCGAGGAAGCGCCGCGCTTGCGCGAGATCCCCTACAACTACACCTCCTTTTCCGACCGGGAAATCGTCCAGCGTTTGCTGGGCGAGCGGGCCTGGGCCCTGCTGAACGAGCTGCGTGGCGAACGCCGCACCGGCCGCTCGGCCCGCATGTTGTACGAGGTGTTGGGTGACATCTGGGTGGTGCAGCGCAATCCCTACCTGCAAGACGACCTGCTCGACACGCCGAAGCGCCGCAAACAGCTGGTGGACGCCTTGCACCACCGCCTGGGCGAAGTCCAAAAGCGCCGCACGCCACAGGACGATGCCGGTCGCGACGCACTGGTGGTTGAACTGCTGCAAGCCGCCAAGGGCGCCGTGGACGCTTTTTCGCGCTCGTTTGAAGACATGGCGGCGTTGCGCCAGCGCGCCACCAAGGCGCTGCGCAAGCTCACCGCCCACGACAACATCAAGTTCGATGGCCTGTCGCGCGTGTCGCACGTGACCGATGCCACCGACTGGCGCGTCGAATACCCCTTCGTCGTGCTCACGCCCGACACCGAAACAGAAATGGCCCTGCTGGTCAAAGGCTGCTTCGAACTGGGCCTGACCATCATTCCCCGCGGGGGCGGCACCGGCTACACCGGTGGCGCGATCCCGTTGACGTGGAAAAGCGCGGTGATCAACACCGAAAAGCTTGAAGCCATGACCGAGGTGGAGTGGGTGAAGGCGCCCGGCCACGACAAGCCTTTGCCCACCATCTGGACCGAAGCCGGCGTGGTCACGCAGCGCGTGGCCGATGCGGCCGAACGTGCGGGCCACGTGTTCGCGGTGGACCCGACCTCGGCCGAGGCCTCGTGCATCGGCGGCAACATCGCCATGAACGCCGGTGGCAAGAAGGCCGTGCTGTGGGGCACGGCGCTGGACAACCTGCTCAGCTGGCGCATGGTCACGCCCCAGGCCCAGTGGCTCGAAGTCACCCGCCTGGACCACAACCTCGGCAAGATCCACGACGCCGATGTGGCCAGTTTCGAGCTGAAGTATTTCGAGGCCGATGGCAAGACGCCGGTGCGCACCGAGCAACTCGTGATCCCGGGCAAGACCTTCCGCAAGGAAGGCCTCGGCAAGGATGTGACCGACAAGTTCCTGAGCGGCCTGCCCGGCATCCAGAAAGAAGGCTGCGACGGCCTCATCACCAGCGCGCGCTGGGTGGTGCACCGCATGCCCGAGCACGTGCGAACCGTGTGCCTGGAGTTTTTCGGCAACCCGCGCGACTGCGTGCCCTCGATCGTCGAGATCAAGGATTTCATGTTCGCTGAGCAGAAGCGCTCCAGCGTGCTGCTGGCCGGGCTTGAGCACCTGGACGACCGCTACCTGAAGGCCGTGGGTTACGCCACCAAGAGCAAGAAGGGCAACGGCAGCCTGCCCAAGATGGTGTTGATTGGTGACATCGTGGGCGACGATGCCGACGACGTGGCGCGCGCCACCAGCGAGGTGATCCGCATCGCCAACTCGCGCAGCGGCGAAGGCTTCGTGGCCATCAGCGCCGAAGCGCGCAAAAAGTTCTGGCTTGACCGCAAACGCACCGCGGCCATCAGCAAGCACACCAACGCCTTCAAGATCAACGAAGACGTGGTGATCCCGCTGCCGCGCATGGGCGAGTACACCGAGGGCATCGAGCGCATCAACATCGAGCTCTCGCTGCGCAACAAGATCAAGCTGGCCGATGCGCTGGAGGCCTTCTTCGCCAAAGGCCAGTTGCCGCTGGGCAAGACCGACGACGCCAACGACATCCCCAGCGCCGAGCTGCTCGAAGACCGCGTGCAACAAGCCCTGGTGCTGGTGCGCGAGGTGCGCGCGCTGTGGGCCGGCTGGTTGAGCGACGTGGACACGCTGTTCCCGCAACTCCAAGACCACCGCCTGCGCGCCAGCTGGAAAACCCAGCTGCGTGGACCGCTGCAGCAGATCTTCACCGGGGCCGCTTTCGGTGCGGTGCTGGAAGAGTGCACCGCCATCCACAAACGCGTGCTCAAGGGCCGCGTCTGGGCAGCGCTGCACATGCACGCGGGCGACGGCAACGTGCACACCAACCTGCCGGTCAACAGCGACGACTACGAGATGCTGCAGACGGCACACGAAGCCGTGGGCCGCATCATGGTGCTGGCGCGCAGCCTGGACGGCGTGATCTCCGGCGAGCACGGCATCGGCATCACCAAGCTGGAGTTCCTCACCGACGAAGAGCTGCGCCCGTTCGCCGAGTACAAGGGCCGCGTCGACCCCGAAGGCCGCTTCAACAAAGGCAAGTTGCTGCGCCAGGGCGTGGGCAATGACACCCAGTTGCGCAGTGCCGACCTCTCACACGCCTACACGCCGAGCTTCGGCCTGATGGGGCACGAGTCGCTGATCATGCAGCAGAGCGACATCGGCGCCATCGCCGATTCGGTCAAGGACTGCCTGCGCTGCGGCAAGTGCAAACCGGTTTGTGCCACCCACGTGCCGCGCGCCAACCTGCTCTACAGCCCGCGCAACAAGATCCTGGCCACGTCGCTGCTGGTGGAAGCCTTCCTGTACGAAGAGCAGACGCGCCGAGGCATCAGCATCAAGCACTGGGAAGAGTTCGAGGACGTGGCCGACCACTGCACGGTGTGCCACAAGTGCCTGAGCCCCTGCCCGGTCAAGATCGACTTTGGCGACGTGACCATGAACATGCGCAACCTGTTGCGCAAGATGGGCCAGAAGAGTTTCCGTCCGGGCAATGCCGCGGCCATGTTTTTCCTGAACGCCACCAACCCCGAGACCATCAAGTTCATGCGCTCGGCCATGGTGGACGTGGGCTTCAAGGCCCAGCGCATGGCCAACCAGCTCTTGAAGAAGGTTGCGCGCAAGCAGACCAGCGCACCGCCGGCCACCCTGGGCGCGGCTCCCATCAAGGAGCAGGTGATCCACTTCATCAACAAGAAGATGCCCGGTGGCCTGCCCAAAAAGACCGCGCGCGCCTTGCTGGACATTGAGGACAAGGACTACGTGCCCATCATCCGCAACCCGGTGGGCACCACGGCAGAAACCGAGGCGGTGTTCTATTTCCCCGGTTGCGGCTCCGAGCGCCTGTTCAGCCAGGTGGGTCTGGCCACGCAGGCCATGCTGTGGCATGCCGGCGTGCAAACCGTGTTGCCGCCGGGTTACTTGTGCTGCGGGTATCCGCAGCGCGGCAGCGGTCAGTTCGACAAGGCCGAGAAGATCATCACCGACAACCGCGTGCTGTTCCACCGCGTGGCCAACACGCTGAACTACCTCGACATCAAGACCGTGGTGGTGAGCTGCGGCACCTGCTACGACCAGCTCCAGGGCTACGAATTCGACAAGATCTTCCCCGGTTGCCGCATCATCGACATCCACGAATACCTGCTTGAAAAAGGCATCACCTTGCCGGCCGGCCAGGGCGGATACCTCTACCACGACCCCTGCCACAGCCCCATGAAGCTGCAGGAGCCGATGAAGACGGTGAAGGCGCTGGTCGGAGACAACGTGCTGGAGAGCAAACGCTGCTGCGGTGAGTCGGGCACGCTGGGCGTGACCCGGCCCGACATCTCCACCCAGATCCGCTTCCGCAAGGAAGAGGAGCTGCAAAAGGGCGAAGCCGCCCTGCGCGCCGCCGGCACCGTGGGAGCGCAGGACAACGTGAAAATCCTCACCTCGTGCCCGAGCTGCCTGCAAGGCCTCAGCCGCTATGGCGACGACCTCAACAACGGCCTGTTGGAGGCCGACTACATCGTCGTCGAGATGGCGCGCCAGATCCTGGGCGAAGACTGGTTGCCCACCTACGTGGCCCAGGCCAACGACGGTGGCATCGAACGCGTGCTGGTCTGACCTCACAACACACAAGAGACAACACCCATGGCCGGACTCGACAAGAACACCCCCTCGCCGCAATCCATCACGCTGCACCAGCAGTCGCGCGTGCTCGAAATCGGCTTTTCGGACGGACAGGAATTCAAGATTCCGTTCGAGCTGATGCGCGTGTACTCGCCCTCGGCGGAAGTGCAGGGCCATGGCCCGGGACAGGAAGTGCTGCAGACCGGCAAACGCGAAGTGGGCATCGTCGCGCTGGAGCCGGTGGGCAACTACGCCGTGCAGCCCACGTTCTCCGACGGCCACAGTTCGGGCATCTTTTCCTGGGACCTGCTGTACTTTCTGGGTTCCAAGCAGGCCGATCTGTGGGCCGACTACACCGCGCGGCTGGCGGCTGCGGGCATGGAGCGCGATGCACCCATGTTGGACAAGGGCGGCCACGCCTGCGGCAGCCACTGAAGGCCCGCCATGGCAGACACCCATTTCGGTTTCAAGACGGTTGACGAGCGCGAGAAGGCGTCTCGCGTGCGCAGCGTGTTCGACTCGGTCGCGCCCAAGTACGACGTGATGAACGACCTCATGTCGGCCGGCCTGCACCGCCTCTGGAAACGCTACACGCTCACCGTGGCCAACCCGCAGCCGGGCCAGCAGGTGCTCGACATCGCGGGCGGCACGGGCGACCTGTCGCTGGCTTTTGCCAGAAAAGTGGGCCCGACAGGGCGGGTGGTTCACACCGACATCAACGAGGCGATGTTGCGCGAAGGCCGCACGCGCCTGCTCGACATGGGGGTGGTGCTCCCGACCCTGGTGTGCGACGCGGAGAAGCTCCCGTTCGCGAGTGAATCGTTCGATTTCGTGTCGGTGGCCTTCGGTCTGCGCAACATGACGAACAAGGAAAACGCCCTGGCCGAGATGCACCGCACACTCAAGCCGGGGGGCAAGCTGCTGGTGCTGGAGTTTTCCCGGGTGGCGAAGCCGCTCGAAAAAGCTTATGACTGGTACTCGTTCAACGTGCTGCCCAAACTGGGCAAGCTGGTGGCCAACGACGAGGACAGCTACCGCTACCTCGCCGAGTCCATCCGCATGCACCCGGGGCAGGAAGCGTTGCGGCACATGATGCGCGGTGTGGGCTTTGGCCATGTGGATGTGCACAACCTGAGCGCAGGCGTCGTGGCGCTGCATGTGGGCATCAAGTGCTGATCGCGGTTCGGATGATGGATTGAAGGAGACAGGGACATGAACACGTTGTGGTCGGTGATGTTGGTGTGCGCGATGGCGCTGGGCTCGCAAGATGTCTGGGCCAAGCGCCTGGGAGGCGGCGTGTCGATCGGCAAGCAGTCGGGCAACGTCACGCAGCGCAGCACGGCGCCCACGCAGCAAGCTGCGCCGGCCACCACGCAAAACGCCGCGGCCCGTCCGGCCACCGCCAGTCCGGCGGCGGCGGCCGCACCCAAGCGTCCGTGGGGTGCCATGCTCGGCGGTCTGGCAGCGGGCCTGGGCCTGGCCTGGCTGGCGTCGGCGCTGGGCTTTGGCGAAGGCTTTGCCCAGTTCCTGATGTTCGCCCTGCTGGCCGCCGTGGTCGTGGCGGTGATCGGCATGCTGATGCGCCGCCGCGCGGCGGCCAACGGCTCCGGCAATCTGGCATACCAGAACGCCAGTGGCCCGCTCACCCAATCGGGCAGTTCCCAGTTCGACCCGGCCACGCCGCGCAGCTACTTGCCGCAGAACGTGGGCAACGACGCCTCGGCCCGTCCCTGGGAGCGCAGCGGCCCCGCTTCGCTCGACACCGCCCAGCCGTCGGCCCCGGGTGGCTCCATGATCGGTGCCGCGCTGATGGGGCGCCAGACCTGGGGCGTACCCGCCGGTTTTGACGCCGAGGGCTTCCTGAAGGCTTCCAAGGCCAATTTCGTGAGTCTGCAGGACGCGTGGGACCGCTCCGACATCCCGAGTCTGCGCGCCATGATGACCGACGGCATGCTGGAGCAGATCCGCACCCAGCTGGCCGAACGCGAGGCCACCACCGGTGTGAGCGTCAACAAGACCGACGTCGTCATGCTCGACGCCCAGTTGCTGGGCATCGAGGAACTGGACGGCGAGTACATGGCCAGTGTGGAGTTTTCGGGCTTGATCCGCGAAGACGCGTCCTCGGGACCGAACCCGTTCCGCGAAGTCTGGAACATCACGCGGCCCAAAGCCGGCTCCGGTGGTTGGCTGGTGGCCGGCGTGCAGGCTCTGCAGTAAGGGCCGCAGCCGGGCACAAGACCCGGCCCCGTCAGGGCAATGGCCGATGCCATCGCCCGAGGGGTTTTATCCGTCAAAATCGGGTGGTCATGAAAAATGAACCACCCGTTTCTCCTTCTGGCCCGGGCCCTTCCGGCGCTTCTCCCCTGAACTTCCTGCAGTCCTTGCTGGGCTCGATCCGCCCGCCCGACTGGGTCGTGGACGAGCTGCAGAACCGTCTGGTGCTGTTTCTCAACCATGTGTTGATGCAGGAGCCAGCGGCGCAAGACCGCTTGAAGCGCCAGAAGGGCAAGCCCGTGCGCATCCAGTGGGGCGACTTCAACCTGACACTGGCGCCCACCGCGGCTGGTTTGCTGGAACGTTGTGAAGCCGACGTCAAGCCCGAGCTCAGCGTCACACTCACCCAGACCTCGCCGCTGGAGCTGGCGCAGAGTGTGTTGGCTGGTCAGAAACCGGGCGTGGACATTCAAGGTGATGTGCAACTGGCGGCGGAGGTGGCCTGGCTGGTGGACAACGTGCGCTGGGATGTGGAGGAGGACCTCTCCCGGGTGGTGGGCGACGCCACTGCGCACACCATCGCGAGGTTTGCACGCGCAGCTTCCCAGGCGGTCAAGGCGTTCGTGGCCCGCATGCCCGCGGGCTTTCCACCGAAGAATCCCTTCGCCAGCGCACCCGCGTCGGACGCCGGCGTGTCGCCGCGCGACGGCGGTCCCAGCGCATGACGCGGCTGTTTCGCGGCGCGTTCATCGTCTGGGTGGTCTTGCGCTACGGGCTGGACGAGCTGGTGCTCTCCAGCTTCCAGCGTCCGGGCATCCGCCTGCTCACCCGCATCGTCTCCATCGGGCGCAACCTGGATGCACCGCGCGGCGAGCGGCTGCGCCAGGCGCTGGAGCGTCTGGGTCCGATCTTCGTGAAGTTCGGCCAGGTGCTTTCGACCCGCCGCGACCTGTTGCCGCCCGACATCGCCGACGAACTCGCCCGTCTCCAGGACCGTGTGCCGCCGTTTCCCAGCGAAGTGGCCGTGGCGAGCATCGAGCGCGCTTTCGGCAAACCGCTGACCGAGGTCTTCAGCCACTTCGAGCAGGTGCCGGTGGCCAGCGCCTCCATCGCCCAGGTGCACTTTGCGACCTTGCGCGACGGCCGACACGGTGGACGCGAGGTGGCGGTGAAGGTGCTGCGGCCCAACATGGTGACCGTGATCGACAAGGACCTGAGCCTCATGCGCATGATGGCGGGCTGGGTCGAGCGGCTGTCGGCCGACGGCAAGCGTCTCAAGCCACGCGAGGTGGTGGGCGAATTCGACAAGTACCTGCACGAAGAGCTGGACTTGCTGCGCGAGGCGTCCAACGCCGCCCAGCTGCGCCGCAACATGCAGGGCCTCGATCTGGTGCTGATCCCCGAAATGCTCTGGGACTACTGCCACACCGAGGTGATGGTGATGGAGCGCATGTACGGTCTGCCCATCAACCGGGTCGACGAGCTGCGCAAACTCGGCGTGGACATTCCGAAGCTGGCGCGCGATGGCGTGACCCTGTTCTTCACCCAGGTCTTCCGCGACGGCTTTTTTCACGCCGACATGCACCCCGGCAACATCCAGGTGAGCACGGCACCGGCCACGTTCGGGCGCTACATCTCGCTGGATTTCGGCATCGTTGGCACCCTCACCGAGTTCGACAAGGAATACCTCGCGCAAAACTTCACGGCCTTCTTCCGCCGGGACTACAAGCGCGTGGCCGAGCTGCACATCGAGTCGGGCTGGGTGCCGTCCAGCACGCGGGTGGACGAGCTCGAATCCGCCATCCGCGCGGTGTGCGAGCCTTACTTTGACCGCCCGCTCAAGGAAATTTCGCTCGGGCTGGTGCTCATGCGCCTCTTCCAGACCTCGCGCCGTTTTCAGGTGGAGATCCAGCCGCAGCTCGTCTTGTTGCAGAAAACCCTGCTCAACATCGAGGGTCTGGGGCGCGAGCTCGACCCCGAGCTCGACCTGTGGAACACCGCCAAGCCTTTTCTCGAGAAATGGATGATCGAGCAGGTCGGCCCGCAGAAGCTGCTGCAGCAGCTCAAGGCCGAGGCACCCCAATACGCGAAATTGTTGCCCGCCTTGCCGCGCCTGATCAACGACTATTTGCAGCACAAGCCACACGAACTGCGGCGCGAACTTGACAGCCTGCTGGTCGAGCAGCGCCGCACCAACCGCCTGCTCCAAGCCATCCTGTACGGCGCGCTGGGTTTCCTGCTCGGCCTGATCGTGATGCAGGTACTGGTGCGCGTGCGCCTCTGGTGAATGCCGACGCCCGGCAGGGCGCCTGATACCCCCTCAATTTATAATGACGGGTTTTGTTCCACTTCCCGCAAGGGAACGCGGCGCGCCCGCCGGGCGCTTGCCTCTGCGGGACGTCCCCCCTCTTCATCAGGTTCACGCCATGCCCATCTATGCCTACAAGTGCGAGTCCTGCGGCCATGCCAAGGACGTGCTGCAGAAAATGTCCGACGACCCGCTCACCGTGTGTCCGTCGTGCGGCCAGGCCAGCTTCAAGAAGCAGCTGACCGCCGCCGGATTCCAGCTCAAGGGTTCGGGCTGGTACGTCACCGATTTCCGCGAGGGCAGCAAGCCCGCCACCACGCCGGCCACGGAGGGCGCTCCCGCCGCCGCTGCGCCGGCCAAACCGGCGGGTGATGCCGCCGCTGCACCGGCGCCCGCACCGGCTGCGGCCCCCGCCGCCGCCGCCGCGCCAGCGCCCGCCACCCCGACGACATCTTCGGGCTCCTGAGCCCTTTCTCATGCCGTCTTTGCGTAAATGGTTGTTCTCGGGCCTGCTGGTGCTGGTGCCCCTGATCATCACGCTCTGGGTGCTGGAGTGGGTGGTCAGCACGCTCGACCAGACCTTGCGCATCCTGCCCACCAGCTGGCAGCCCGACCAATTGCTCGGCATGCACATCCCCGGGCTGGGTGTGGTGTTCGCGCTGGTGGTCGTGCTCTCCATCGGGGCACTGGCCTCCAACATCATCGGCAACAAGCTGGTGAGCTGGTGGCACGCGCTGCTGCACCGCATCCCGGTGGTGCGATCGATCTACTCGGGCGTGAAGCAGGTGTCGGACACCCTGTTTTCGGAGAAGGGCAACGCGTTTCGCAAGGCCTTGCTGATCGAGTGGCCGCACGAAGGCATGTGGACCATCGGTTTCCTCACCGGCGCGCCCGCCGGTGACGTGTTGCGCCACCTGCAGGCCCAGCCGGGCCGCTCAGGCGAAGTTGACGAGTTTCACAGCGTTTACGTGCCCACCACCCCCAACCCCACCGGCGGCTACTTTGTGATGGTGCGCAAGAGCGCCTGCGTGGAGCTGCAGATGAGCGTGGACGAAGCGCTGACTTACATCGTGTCCATGGGCGTGATCGTGCCCGGTGGACCCAAGAATCCGCACCTCAAGGTGGGCGCCGACGGCGCCATCCAGAAGACCCCCTGATGTTCCCCCGCGGGCCCGGCCCGCGAACCTGTTGAAAGAAGAAGCGAAATGGCGATGCGTACCCACTATTGCGGTCTGGTGACCGAGGCCCAACTGGGCGAAACCGTGAAGCTCTGCGGCTGGGTGAACCGCCGCCGCGACCATGGCGGCGTGATCTTCATCGACCTGCGCGACCGCGAAGGGTATGTGCAGGTGGTTTGCGACCCCGACCGCGCCGAGATGTTCGGCACCGCCGAAAACGTGCGCAACGAGTTCTGTGTGCAGGTCACCGGCCTGGTGCGCGCACGCCCCGCCGGCACCACCAACGACAAGCTCAAGAGCGGCCAGATCGAGGTGCTGTGCCACGACCTGCAGGTGCTGAACCCGTCGGTCACGCCACCCTTCCAGCTGGACGACGACAACCTCTCCGAGACCACGCGCCTGACCCACCGCGTGCTGGATTTGCGCCGCCCCTACATGCAGAACAACCTGATGCTGCGCTACCGCGTGGCCATGGAAGTGCGCAAGTTCCTCGACGCCAACGGCTTCATCGACATCGAGACGCCCATGCTCACCAAGAGCACGCCCGAAGGCGCGCGCGACTACCTGGTGCCCAGCCGCGTGCACGACGGTCACTTCTTCGCGCTGCCGCAAAGCCCGCAGCTCTTCAAGCAGTTGCTCATGGTGGCCGGCTTCGACCGCTACTACCAGATCACCAAGTGCTTCCGCGACGAAGACCTGCGCGCCGACCGCCAGCCCGAGTTCACGCAGATCGATATCGAGACCTCGTTCCTGACCGAGGAAGACATCCGCGACATGTTCCAGGGCATGATCAAAACGGTTTTCCAGAACACACTCGGCGTGGACCTTGGCGAGTTCCCGGTCATGGCCTACAGCGAAGCCATGCACCGCTTCGGCTCCGACAAGCCCGACCTGCGCGTGTCGCTCGAATTCACCGAACTCACCGACGTGATGGGTGACGTGGACTTCAAGGTGTTCTCTGCGCCCGCCACCATGAAAGGTGGCCGCGTGGTCGCCCTGTGCGTGCGCGGCGGCGCCGACATGAGCCGCAGCGAGATCGACGCCTACACCGAGTTCGTCAAGATCTACGGCGCCAAGGGCCTGGCCTGGATCAAGGTCAACGACGTGACCAAGGGCCGCGACGGCCTGCAGAGCCCGATCGTGAAGAACCTGCACGACAAGGCGGTGGCCGACATCCTCGCGCGCACCCAGGCACAGAACGGCGACATCATCTTCTTCGGCGCCGACAAGGCCAAGGTGGTGAACGACGCCATCGGTGCGCTGCGCCTGAAGATCGGCCACAGCGAGCTGGGCAAGAAGAACGGCCTGTTCGAGAGCCGCTGGGCGCCGATGTGGGTGGTGGATTTCCCGATGTTCGAACACGACGAGGAAGCCGATCGCTGGACCGCCGTGCACCACCCCTTCACCGCGCCGAAAGACGGCCACGAAGACTGGATGGTCACCGCGCCCGAGAAGTGCATCGCCAAGGGCTACGACATGGTGCTCAACGGCTGGGAAATCGGTGGTGGCTCGGTGCGTATCCACACCGCCGCCGTGCAGCAGAAGGTGTTTGACGCCCTCAAGATCACGCCCGAGGAAGCCCAGGTCAAGTTCGGCTTCCTGCTGGATGCGCTGCAGTACGGCGCGCCGCCCCACGGTGGCCTGGCCTTCGGTCTGGACCGCATCGTCACGCTCATGACCGGCGCCGAGTCGATCCGCGACGTGATCGCCTTCCCCAAGACCCAGCGTGCACAGTGCCTGCTGACCCAGGCGCCCAGCCTGGTGGACGAGAAGCAGCTGCGCGAACTGCACATCCGCCTGCGCAACACGGAGCTGTCCAAATCCGCCTGATCGGTCGGGTCGGTCACACAGAAAGGGCGGCACAAGCCGTCCTTTTTTGTTGGTCCGCTGCGGGTTCCGCACCGCCGAGGTGCGGTAACGAAACGTAGGTCAAGGTACCGGTGAGGGTTTGTTAGGATGGCTTTTTGAAAGGAGCCTACCCATGAGCAAAAACGCCCAAGACACCCTGGCCAACAAAGAGAAACTGGTCGCCGATCTGCAGCGCGTCATCGCCGATGCCGAAGAGCTGATGGTGGCCACCGCCCACCAGACCGAAGGCAAGGTGGTGGAACTGCGCGAGCGCATCAACGAAAACCTGCGCCTGGCCCGCCACAAGCTGCTGGACGCGGAAGACGCGATCAAGGAAAAGACCCGCGAGATGGCGCGAGCCACCGACGACTACGTGCACGAGCACCCCTGGCGCGCGGTGGGCACCGCCGCCGGCATCGGTCTTGTGATCGGTCTGCTGATCAGCCGTCGTTGAACACCCGCGGCATGCCTGTGCCACCGACCCGCCTCTCGGCCTCGCTCAAGGGGCTGACCGCCACCGTGCTCGAGTTGCTCCAGCTGCGGCTGGAGCTGCTCAGCGTGGAGGCGCAAGAAGAGGTGATTCGCGTGGGCGGCCTGCTGGTCTATGGTGCGGTGGCCGTGGCCTTTCTCAGCCTGGGGCTGGGTTTTCTGGCCATGTTGATCACCGTCGCCTTGTGGGACACGCACCGCCTGTTGCCGCTCGCGGCGTTCGCTGGTGTGTTCATCGGTCTCGGTGGTGTCGCGGCCTGGCTGGCGCGTGAGCGCTTGCGCAGCGGCACCCGGCTGTTTTCGGCCACCGTTGAAGAGCTCAAGCAGGACCGCGAGGAGCTGCGCTCATGAGCACAGCAGAACCCGGCCGCGCCGAACAACTGGCCCGCCGGCGCCAGATGCTGGTGCTGCGGTCTGGTCAGCTCCGCGGCCAGGTGGTGGACCAACTGCAGGTGGTGCAGCCCGTCTGGTTGTGGGCAGACCGTCTACAGGATGCCTGGATCTGGTTGCGTGCCAACCCGCTGGTGGTGGCCGGCAGCGTTCTTGTCGTGGCGGTGTGGCGCCCGCGCCGCTCGCTGGGCCTGGCGCTGCGCCTGTGGTCGGGCTGGAAGCTGTTGCAGCGCGCCCGAACGGTGGGCAGCACCACCTCCCGCCTGTTCTGAGCCCCGCGTCCATGCCGCCGAAGATCCCGCAGTCGGTGCTGGTGGTGATCCACACACCTGCACTGGAGGTGTTGTTGATCGAGCGCGCCGATGCGCCGGGTTTCTGGCAGTCGGTGACCGGCTCCAAGGATACGCTGGATGAAGCCTTCGAACTCACCGCTGCGCGCGAGGTGGCCGAAGAAACCGGGCTCGATGTGCGAGCGCCTGGCCACACGCTCACCGACTGGGCGTTGGAAAACGTGTACGAGATCTACCCGCAGTGGCGCCACCGCTATGCCGAGGGCGTGACGCACAACACCGAGCACCTGTTCGGCCTGTGCATTCCCCGCGCCGTTCCGGTGTTGTTGAGCCCTCGCGAGCACCGCGATCAGGTCTGGTTGCCCTGGGCGCAGGCGGCCGAGCGCTGTTTCTCGCCGTCGAATGCCGAGGCGATTTCATGGCTGCCCAGAATGGCAGCGAGGTTGAACTGATTGACGCAGGGCGCGCGTGGGGTTGGTGGCATGATTTGCCCATGAGCATTCTTCGCGTCGCCACCTACAACATCCACAAAGGCGTCCAGGGCCTGGGCCCCGGGAGGCGGCTGGAGATCCACAACCTGGCGCATGCGGTGGAGCAGTTCGACGCCGACATTGTCTGCCTGCAAGAGGTGCGGCAACACAACCGCAAGCTGGAAAAACACTTCACGCGCTGGCCCGACCTCGACCAGGCCAGTTACCTCACCCCCGACGGCTACGAGGCCGTGTACCGCACCAACGCCACCACGCGCCACGGCGAGCACGGCAACGCCCTGCTGTCGCGCTGGCCGGTGATCGAGAGCAAACACTCCGACGTGTCCGACCACCGCTTCGAGCAGCGTGGCCTGTTGCACGTGCAGTTGTTGATCGACGGCATCGAGGTGCACGTGGTCGTGGTCCACCTCGGCCTGATCCACGCCAGCCGTTCGCGCCAGGTGCAGCGCCTGGGCGAGTACGTCGCCACCGGCGTGCCCGAAACCGCGCCGCTGATCGTGGCGGGTGATTTCAACGACTGGGGCGCTCAGCTGCTCAAACCCATGGCCGACCTGGGCCTGCGCACCTTCGAAGGCATCCGCCTGCCGACCTATCCCTCGCGCCTGCCGCTGCTGCACCTGGACCGCATCTTTGTGCGTGGACTGCGGCCCGTCTCTGCGCAAGTGCCGCACGGACGCGCCTGGGCGCGCATGTCGGACCACCTGCCGCTGATCGCCGAGCTGGAGCTGTGAAAGGCACGGGCCACCCGTTGCGACGCCCGCGCGCCGTGCACGGTGCCTTGCGAGGTGGTCATCAGTTGCTGCTGCTGCAGGGCGGTGCCGAGTTTTTTCCAGCCCTGGTGGACGCCATGGACGCCGCGCGCCGCGTGGTGCATCTGGAAACCTACATCTTCGAATTTGCCGGGTCTGCGCTGAGTGTGGCCGAGGCGCTGGAACGAGCGGCGCAGCGCGGCGTGGTGGTGCGGCTGGTGATCGACGGCGTGGGCACACCGGCCATTCCGCCAGCGTGGCGAGACCGCTTTGATGCCGCCGGCGTGCATTGGCACATCTACGCACCGCTGGGCCGCTTCGGCCTGCTGTTGCCCAGCCGCTGGCGACGCCTGCACCGCAAGCTCTGCGTCGTGGACGGCACGGTGGGGTTTTGTGGCGGCATCAACATCATCGACGACCAGGACGACGTGGCCCTGGGTCGGCTGGACGCACCGCGGTTGGACTTTTCGCTGCGCGTGGCCGGCCCGCTGGTTCACGACATGGGTGACACCATGGAGCAGCTGTGGTGGCGCCTGCAGGCCGCGCGCAGCGCCCGCCGGCGCGAGTTCAAGGCGGCGTGGGAGGCCTTGCGCGAGTCCCGCCCGGTGGGCGATTTCTCGCGCCTGTTGCAAAAGTTGGACACGGCCCGCAGCAGCGTGCAGGGCGCCGACAGCGACAGCACGTTCGGCGACAGCAGTGCCGTGCCCTTGGGCGTGGACAGCGCCCGCGCCACGCTGCTGCTGCGCGACAACGTCAGCCACCGCCACGACATCGAGCGCGCCTACCTCAAGGCCATCGGCGCGGCGCGGCGCGAGATCGTGATCGTCAACGCCTATTTCATTCCCGGGCGCAAGCTGCGCCGAGCGTTGATCCTGGCGGCTGCGCGGGGCGTGCGGGTGCGTCTGCTGTCGCAGGGCAAATACGAAAACTTCTTCCAGTACCGCGCCGCGCGCCCGGTGTACCAGCACCTGGTGAGCGCCGGCATCGAGATCCACGAGTACGCACCGAGCGCGCTGCACGCCAAGGTGGCGGTGGTGGACGAGCGCTGGGCCACGGTGGGTTCGACCAACCTCGATCCGCTGTCGCTGCTGCTGGCGCGTGAAGCCAACGTGATGACCACCGACCGGCGCTTTGCCGAGTTGCTGCGCAGCCACCTCGATGGCCTGGTGCAGACCGCCGGCGACATGGTCGATGTGCAGGCCCTGGGCAGCCGCCACTGGACGCAGCGGGTGCTCGACCGCATCGCGTTCGGCATCATGCGCGCCACGCTTTTTGTCACCGGTCACCGTTATTGATGACTGCCCCCACGCTCCACCGCTGCGCGGGTTGCTGCCCCCCGAGGGGGCTGATCCGCCTTGGGGCGGCCCGGCGGCGGATCCCCGCATGAACGACGACCTGATCGTCCAGCGCCCGCAAGGCCTGTACTGCCCGCCGGGGGACTTCTACATCGACCCCTGGCGCAAGGTCGAGCGTGCGGTGATCACCCATGCCCATGCCGACCACGCACGCCCCGGTCATGCGCACTACCTGGCCACCGCGGTGTCCGAAGGCCTGCTGCGTTCGCGCCTGGGGCAGGGCATCACCTTGCAGGGCCTGGCTTACGGCGAGGCGGTGGAGCACAACGGCGTGCGCATCTCGCTGCATCCCGCAGGCCACGTGCTGGGCTCGGCGCAGGTGCGGGTGGAACACGGCGGGCGGGTGTGGGTGGCCAGCGGCGACTACCGCACCACACCGGGCGGTGCCACGCCCGACCGCACCTGCACGCCGTTCGAACCAGTGCGCTGCGATGTCTTCATCACCGAGTCCACCTTCGGCCTGCCCGTCTACCGCTGGCGGCCCGACGCCGAGCTGTTCGGCCAGATCAACCAGTGGTGGGCCGACAACGCCGCGGCCGGGCGCGCCAGCGTGCTGGTGTGCTACAGCCTGGGCAAGGCCCAACGCATCCTGGGCGGGGTCGATGCGTCCATCGGCCCCATCGTCTGCCACGGCGCGGTCGAGCCGCTCAACCGTGCGTACCGCGCCGTGGGCGTGGCGTTGCCGGACACACTGATGGTGAGCGACGTGACCGACAAGGCCAGCCTGCAGCGCGCGCTGGTGCTCTGCCCGGGCAGCGCGCTGGGCACGCCGTGGATCAAACGCTTCGGCGATTTTTCCGACGCGTTCGCCAGCGGCTGGATGCAGGTGCGCGGCCAGCGCCGGCGCGGTGGCCATGACCGCGGCTTCGTGCTCAGCGACCACGCCGACTGGCCCGGGCTGCTGGGCGCCATCGGTGCCAGCGGCGCCGAGCGTGTGATCGTGACACACGGCAGCATTCCAGTGCTGGTGCGCTACCTGCAGGAGCAGGGACTGCAGGCCGAGGGCTTCGACACCGAGTACGGCGACGAGCACGAATCGCGGGCCGAGACCGCGCCGGCACCCATGGACCCACCGGCGCCATGAAGCGATTCGCCGATCTGTTCGCCGAACTCGATGCGACCACCTCGACGAGCGCCAAGGTCACGGCGCTGCAGCGCTACCTGGGCGCGGTGGACGACGCCGACGCCGCGTGGGCCGTTTACTTTCTGTCGGGCGGCAAACCGCGTCAGCTGATCAAGACCGCGCAGCTCCGTGCGCTGGCCGAAGAGGCGTCCGGCCTGCCCGCGTGGCTGTTCGACGCGAGCTACCAGGCCGTGGGCGACCTCGCCGAAACCATTGCGCTCGTGCTGCCGGCGCCCGAGAGCGCCGACGGTCTTGAGGCGAGCCTTTGCGACTGGATGGAGCAACGCCTGCTGCCCTTGCGCGGGCAGGGCGAGGATGCGGTGGCCGTGGCCCTGCGCGCCTGGTGGCGCGAGCTCGATGCCACCGGGCGCTTCCTGCTGGTCAAGCTGGTGGGCGGCGGCTTTCGCGTGGGCGTGAGCAAGCTGCTGGTGCAGCGCGCCATCGCCCAGCACGCGGGGTTGGACGCCAAGCAGGTGGCCGCGCGCATGATGGGCTTCACCGACGGCAAGCGACTGCCGACCGCCGCCCAGTACCGCTCGTTGCTCGCACCCGCCGAGGCGTCGGGCGCTGAACACACTGCACGAGAACCCAGCCAGCCTTACCCGTTTTTCCTCGCCAGCCCCCTGGGCTTTGAGCCCGGCGACGACCTGCTCGACCTGGAGGTGGCGAGCACCGACACCGCGCAGGCCATGCAGGCGCGCCTGGGCCCGGCCAGCGACTGGCTGGCCGAATGGAAGTTCGACGGCATCCGCGGCCAGATCGTCAAACGTGCCGGGCAGGTGTGGGTGTGGTCGCGCGGTGAAGAACTCATGAGCGACCGGTTTCCCGAGCTGCAGGCCCTGGCGCAGCGCTGGCCCGACGGCACCGTGGTCGACGGCGAGATCCTGGTCTGGCACGACGAGGACAGCGCCAGCGCCTTGCCCGGCAGTGACCGGCCCGGCCGACCCGCCCCGTTTGCGCTGTTGCAGCAACGCATTGGCCGCAAGACGCTCAACGCCAAGGTGCTGGCCGATGCACCGGTGAGCTTCATGGCCTACGACCTGCTGGAAGCGGACGCACAGGACTTGCGCGCGTGGCCTCAGACCGGGCGCCGCGATCGCCTGGAGGCCCTTGCAGCGGATGTGAACGTGGGAATCGGCCCACGCCTGTGGCTGTCGCCCTGCGTCGTCGGCAACGACTGGGCTGCGCTCGCCGAGCAGCGGTTGAAGGCGCGCGAACTCGGCGTCGAGGGCCTCATGCTCAAACACCGCCGCAGCACCTACGGCACCGGACGGCAGAAGCGCTGGGCCGGCCCGGGCAGCAGCACCGAAGACGGCGTGCTGGCCTGGTGGAAGTGGAAAATCGACCCGCTGGCGATCGACGGCGTGCTGATCTACGCCCAGGCCGGCCACGGCCGTCGCGCCTCTGTGTACACCGACTACACCTTCGCTGTGTGGAACCGCGCGCCGGCCAGCGCCCAAGAGGCCCAGGCGGTGGTGGATGCCATTGCCCGACGCGAACCGGCCGTGCCCGGTGCGCTGCAGCTGGTGGCCTTCACCAAGGCCTATTCCGGCCTCACCGACGCCGAGTTCAAGGCGGTGGACGCCGTGATCCGCCAGCACACGCTGGAGAAGTTCGGCCCGGTGCGCAGCGTGCGGCCCACGATGGTGTTCGAGCTCGCTTTCGAAGGCATCGCCCGCAGCACCCGGCACAAAAGCGGCGTGGCGCTGCGCTTTCCGCGCATGCAGCGCATCCGCCACGACAAACCCCTGCACGAGGCGAGCACCTTGCAGGATCTGGAACAACTGCTGGTGAAAACCCCAGCAAAAATCGGTCAAGACCATGGAGGCGGGTCCGCGTGAAGTCGGGTGATAGCATGCCGGATGCTCATGACATCCGACGCCCCCATGACCCCAGCCACCCCAGAAGACGACATCGGCACACCGGTGTCCGTCAAGATCCGCGAGCGCGTGAAAGCGGCTCGCCAGCGCTTTCATTCCAACGACAACATCGCCGAGTTCATCCAGCCGGGGGAACTTGAGCTGCTGCTCGACGAGGTGGCCGAGAAGATGAAGGGCGTGCTCGACAGCATGGTCATCGATCTCGACAACGACCACAACACCGGCGACACCGCGCGCCGCGTGGCCAAGATGTACATCAAGGAAGTGTTCAATGGGCGCTACGTGAAGGCGCCGAGCATCACCGAATTCCCGAACGCCGAGCACCTCAACGAACTGATGATCGTGGGGCCCATCACGGTGCGCAGCGCCTGCAGCCACCACTTCTGCCCCGTGATCGGCCGCATCTGGATCGGCGTCATGCCCAACGAACACACCAACGTGATCGGTCTGTCCAAATACGCACGGCTGGCCGAATGGATCATGGGTCGCCCGCAGATCCAGGAAGAGGCCGTGGTGCAACTCGCCGACCTGATCCAGGAAAAGACCCAGCCCGATGGCCTGGCGCTCGTGATGGAGGCCAGCCACTACTGCATGGCCTGGCGCGGTGTGAAGGACATGGACAGCAAGATGATCAACTCGGTCATGCGCGGCGTGTTCCTCAAAGACCCCAACCTGCGGCGCGAATTCCTGTCCCTCATTCCTCGCTGATCCCAACGCTCACTCACAAGAAGAACACCATGCTCGTCCGCCTCCTTTACGTCAGCCGCGCAGTCGACAAAGACTCTCCCCGCGTCATCGAGTCCATCCTCGAATCCGCTCGCTCGCACAACATGGGTTACGGCATCACCGGCGTGCTGTGCTACGGCGGCGGTGTGTTCCTGCAGGCCATCGAGGGCGGGCGCAGTGCGGTCAACAAGCTCTACAACCAGATCGTGGCCGACGAGCGCCATTCCGGTGTCGAGCTGCTGCACTACGAAGAAATCACCGAGCGCCGCTTTGGTGGCTGGACCATGGGCCAGGTCAACCTGTCCAAACTCAACACGTCGATCGTGCTGAAGTATTCCGAGAAGCCCGAGTTCGACCCCTACGCGGTGTCGGGCAAGGTCTCCCTGGCCCTCCTTGAAGAGCTGATGGCCACCGCGAGCATCATCGGAAGGGCTTGAGAGAGGGCAACAAGGGCCGGCGGAGCCGGACCCTTGTTGCCGCGTTCTGGCTTCTTCTGACGCTGCATGTCACTGACTGCCCTCGCCCTCATCGTTCTCGCGGGGCTGATTCACGCATGCTGGAACATCGCCGCCAAGAAGGCCGGCGGCGATGCGCGCTTCGCTTTCTTCAGCGCCTTTCTCATGATGCTGGTGTGGGCGCCACTCGGCTGGTGGGTGGGGCGCGATGTGGTGCCCGGCTGGGGCCGCGTGGAATGGTTGCTGGTGCTGGCCAGTGGCGTGCTGCACGTTTTCTACTACGTGATCCTGCTGCGCGGTTACCGCAAGTCCGACCTCACGGTGGTGTACCCGATGGCGCGCGGCACCGGGCCTTTGTTGTCGTCGCTGGTGGCCATCACGCTGCTGGGTGAACAGATCTCTGCGCTGGGTGCGGCGGGCATTGCGGGCGTGGTCGGCGGTGTGTTCCTCATTGCCGGTGGGCCTGGCCTGCTGCGCGCAGCGCACGACCCGGTGGCGCGCAAGCGGGTTCACAAGGGCATGGTCTATGGCGTGGTCACCGGTGTCTTCATCGCGTCCTACACCGTGGTCGACGGTTATGCGGTCAAGGTGGTGCTGATGTCCCCCATCCTGGTGGACTACATGGGCAACTTCGTGCGCGTGGCGCTGCTCGCGCCCAGCGTGCTGCGCGACCTGCCCACGGCCCGCCAGCTCTGGCACGCGCAGTGGCGCTACGCCTTGCTGGTGGCGGTGGTGAGCCCGGTGGCCTATGTGCTGGTGCTGTTTGCCATGCAGCAGGCGCCGTTGTCGCATGTGGCACCCGCGCGCGAGGTGTCGATGTTGTTTGCCGCGCTGATCGGTGGACAGTTGCTGGGCGAGGGCGACCGGCTTGCGCGCCTGTTCGGGGCCATGTTGATCGCCGCCGGCGTGATGGCGCTGGCGCTGGGATGATCGCGGCATGACCACTTCACCTGCGCGGGCCTTGTTGGGCTGCGATTTCACCAGCGCACCGAGCCGCCGCAAACCCATCACCCTGGCCGTGGGCCGCACCGACCGCCACCGAGTCGTCCTGAACGGCCTGGAGCGCTTCGAGACGCTGGACGGCTGGCTGGCGCGCATGACCGAGCCCGGCCACTGGGTGGGCGGTTTTGACCTGCCATTCGGCTTGCCGCGCGAGCTGGTCACCACGCTGCGCTGGCCCACCGACTGGTCTGCGTGCATGGCCCACTACGCCGGCCTCAGCCGAGAGGCCATCCGCGAAGCCTTCGCGGGTTTCTGCAACGCCCGTCCGGTGGGTGGCAAATTTGCCCACCGCGCCACCGACGGCCCGGCCGGCTCCAGCCCAAGCATGAAGTGGGTCAACCCGCCGGTGGCCTTCATGCTGCACGCGGGTGTGCCGCGCCTCATGGCCGCGGGCCTGACCCTGCCCGGCCTGCTGCCCGGTGATGGCTCGCGCGTGGGGCTGGAGGCTTACCCCGGCTTGCTGGCGCGCAGCGTGCTCGGCGCCACCTCGTACAAGAGCGACGACAAGGCCAAACAGACGCCCGATCGGCTGATCGCCCGCAAGACGCTGATCAACGCGCTGGAGAACGGCCAGGCACCGCTGTTGCAGGCCTGCGGTCTGCGTTTGAAGTTGACCCACGCGCAGCGAGACGCGCTGGCCGACGACGCCAGCGGCGACAGCCTCGATGCGGTGCTCTGCCTGCTGCAGGCGGCCTGGGCGCAGGTGCAGCACGAGGCCGGACACCCGCGCTGGGGCCTGCCCGAGTTCGACCCCCTCGAAGGCTGGATCGTGACCGCCTGAGCGCGCACGCTGCCTACAATCATTTTTTGTTTTTCCTCCACACCCCACGCCATGAACACCACCCCGACCGAACTTCCCGTGCTGCCCGAATTGCCGGCCGGTTTGCGCTTTGCCTTTGTGGAGGCCTCGTGGCACGCCGACATCGTTCACCAGGCCCGCGATGCGTTCTTCGAAGAAATGGCACGGGGCGGTGTCTCGGCCGATGCCATCGATGTGTTTGACGTGCCCGGTGCGTTCGAGATCCCGTTGCACGCCCAGCGCCTGGCACGCTCCGGCCGCTACGCCGCCGTGGTGGGCAGCGCGCTGGTGGTGGACGGCGGCACCTACCGCCACGACTTCGTGGCGCAAACCGTGGTGCAGGCCTTGATGGACGTGCAGCTCGACACCGGCGTGCCGGTGATCTCGGCCGTGCAGGCACCGCACCACTTTCACCAGCATGTGGAGCACCGCCGTTACTTCATGCGCCACTTCGCGGTGCAGGGCACCGAAGCCGCTCAGGCCTGCCTGCAGACCGTGGCCGGGCTGTTGCGCGTGCAGGCCATGCTGTCCTGAAACGCGGGTGGCGTGTAAGGCTTGCGGTCCTGGCCAGACGAACCGGGGTCACATCGAAGGAGACCACCCATGACAGCCTCCGCTCCCAGTGCCGCGCGTCGCCGCACCGCCCTGCTGCTCGCATCGCACGCACTGGTCTTGCTGGTGGGCTTTGGCGCCGGCATTTATGCGCTGCCCATCCTGACCGCGCCGCCCGGGCCCAGCACCGAGCAGGTGGCACAGGCTAAGGCCGGCGGTCTGTTCCGAGGCGAATTCCGCCGCGATCTGAAAGACAGCGACGCCCTGCACTGGGGCGAGGGCACGGTCACGGTGGGCGCGCAGCAGATTGCGTTCAAGGGGCGGCTCGCGCCCGGACCCGACTACAAGCTCTACCTCTCGCCCGAGTTCGTGGAGACCGAGGCCGACTTCGAGCGACTCAAGCCCTCCATGCAGCGCGTGGGCGACGTGAAAACCTTCGAGAACTTCATCGTGGCGCTACCCACAGGCACCGACCCCGCGCGCTACACCAGCGTCATCGTCTGGTGCGAAACCTTCGGCCAGTTCATCACCGCCGCGCGTTACCGCGATCCGGGCTGAGCCTCGTCGGCAATTGATGCATCATCGCTGCCTGCGCTGCGTCGCGGCCGCTTTGGCCCGATGACGGAAGTGCTGCTTCACGGAACGGAAACTCTCATGAACACAGCCAAATTGGTCGGCATCCTTCTCATTGCCGCAGGCGCCATCGGTCTGATCTACGGCAGCTTCAGCTACACCAAGGACACCTCGGCCGTGAAGCTGGGCCCGCTGGAGCTCACCGTGAAGGAAAAGGAAACCGTCAACGTGCCGGTGTGGGCCGGCGTGGGCGCCATCGTCATCG
>NZ_JAOASO010000025.1 GCF_030158645.1 Hydrogenophaga sp.
GCGCGTATTCAATGACCTTGGCGCCGCGCTTGGGGTTGTAGCCGCCCTTCTTGCCGACTTTCTCGCAGCCCTTGTCTTCCGAAATCACGTCGGTGCCGTAGAGCGCGTCGTACAGCGAGCCCCAGCGCGCGTTGGCGGCGTTGAGCGCATAGCGTGCATTCAGGATCGGCACCACCAGCTGCGGGCCGGCCTGCACCGCCAGTTCGTCGTCCACGTTTTTCGTGGTCGCTTTCACCTTCTTGGGCTGGGGCACGAGGTAGCCATTGCCTTCGAGGAACGCGCGGTACGCCGCCATGTCGGCGATGGGGCCGGGGTGAGCGGCGTGCCAGGTGTCCAGCTCGGTCTGCAGGCGGTCGCGCTCGGCGAGCAGCACAGCGTTCTTGGGCGCGAGGTCGCTCACGATGGCGTCAAAGCCCGCCCAGAAGGCGGACTCGGTCACGCCGGTGCCGGGCAGCACTTTCTGGTTGATGAAGTCGGCGAGAACGGTGGCGACTTGGAGGCCGTGGATCTGGGTGCGTTGGGTCATGGCTGGGGGTTCAGAAAAAAAAGAAATCAATCAAAAAAGGCGAGCACATCGCTGAGCTGGCTGCCGGTGCGGTGGGGCTGGGTGCCGAGTTCTTCAAACGGGTGATTTTGCCGGTTGACCCAAAGCGTGCGGTAGCCGTACCAGGTGGCGGCCAGTGCGTCCCAGGCGTTGCTGCTCACGAACACGATCTGTCCGCGCGGCAGGCCGGTGGCCTGTTCGCCGAGCGCGTAGGCCTCGGGGTGGGTCTTGTACTTGCGGATGGCATCGACGCTGATCACATGGTCGAGCAGGCCTTCCAGCCCGGCGCTGCGCACCGCAATGCCCAGCATGTCGGGGTCGCCATTGCTCAGGATGCCGGTGGCCACACCGCGCTCGCGCAGCGCCTGCAACACGGCGCGGTTTTCCGGAAAGGCGGAGAGGTGGCGGTACTGGTTCATGAGCCGCGCGGCGCGCTCTTCAAAGGCGGGCCAGTCGCTGCGCGCCTCGGGTGCAATCGTCTTGATGGCATAGGCCAGCGCGCTTTGCGTGAGCGCCCAGAACGGCCGGTAGTGCGCCCCGTGGTCGCTGGTGGTCACCAGCCGCGTGTATTCGATCTGCTTGTCCCGCCACAGCGTGGCCAGCCGCGCGCCCTGCCCGTGAAACAGCTGCTCGGCAAGCAGCCCCACGCTGTACACGTCAAAGAGCGTGCCGTAGGCGTCAAACAGGACTGCGCGGGGTTTTTGCATCCCTGCACTGTATTCCACACTTGCGCGCTGATTTGTCGGGTTTTTTGTGGTCTATTTGTGACTTCTATACAGGTAATTCTGGATGGCCGAGTTATCGAACCAACCCGAGAGCCGCTGCAGCAAGGACCGTGGAGGCAGGAGCGAAGCCAAAGGCCGCAGGTGGGACCCAGAGAAGTCACTCATTTGCGGCCTGCGCCCCGCAGTCTTGGCTGCCTCGAGCATGCAGTAGTGCGCGATGTACCTGGCCAGGGTCAGCCCGAGCACCGGCCGCGACTTGGCAGCCAGGATCCCCAGGGCGCCGGTGGCCGCGTGTAGCAACTCCTCAGGCGCGAGCGAGGCGCGCTTGGCGTAGCTCAGGTACACCGGGTCCAGCCCTTCCTGGGTCTGGGCCAGAGACAAGCGGTAGATGGGTTGCGCGCCGGTGGTGTCGGCGTTGTCAATGTCCGGTGGTGCGGCCTCGCCCTGCGTTGCCATGGCAGCCACCATGTTCATCAGTCCGGGCAGCCGCTGGTTCACAGGTTCGCTCAGCACCACCGTGCCCGGTTTCACGGCCAGCGTCGGGTCAATTTCAATGCGGTACAACTGGGTGCCCGCCATCCAGCCCGCACAGGCCAGACATGTTGGGGCAGCGATTCCCTTTTCGTCCATCACATGGTTCCTCACGGCGGTTTCAAGAAACTCCGCGGCCTGCTGGATCTTTGGATTGGTTTGCATGGGTGTTCCTGTTTTGATTGATCAATCGCGAAGCAACTCGTCCAGGGCTGCCACCACTTTGGTCTCGCAGGCCGCGAGCAGAGCGTCCATTTCCTGTTTCACCGTAAGGTAGTTGCCCTCTGCCCAGCGGGATTGCGGCCAGGCTTGTGCAGACTGGTCGGCGCACGAGACGGTTCGTGGAGCCATCAAGGACTTGATCGAGGCGCCGTCTCCCCTTTTTCGGTAGACCACGAGGTCGGTCTTGAGGCGGTATGTGGCCTCGTCGGTGCCCGCCAGGTTCTCGTAAACCAGCCGCGCATATCCGCCGCCGACCACCAGCGGATACGTGTAGGTCTGAGCCTTCCAGTGGTCGTTGTCCCGAATGGCCGTGTCCACGCGTGCCTGAAGCTGGGTCACGAAATCGGTGGGGATGGGGTTGCGCAGATGGGCTCGATCGGTGGGCCCGTCCACGGCTCGACCCTTCAAGCCGTCTTTGCTGAAGCCTTGGAAGGACAGCGCCCCCACGCTCAGCAGAAGCAGGTTGAGGCCAACCTGAGTTGCGACATTTTTGGTCGTTGCCTCGCGCGTGACCAGGCGGACTTCGGTGGGCTGTTCCTTGAGGTAACTGCCATCGGGGTAGTGCTGCGAATACACCACCTTGAGTGCGCCGGGCGGTGTGTTGGCGGGCGGGGTGGCGCAGCCTGCGAGCACCGAGAGCGCGGTGAGTGCGAGGATAGATTTTCTGAGACGGGGTGCTTTCATGGGAAGAACAGAACAGTGGTGGCATGGCCACGGTGGGTATCTGCCGCGGAGGCGAAATCCCTGCGGGGGATCGTTTAGGCGGCGCTGGGTTTGAAACTTGAAGGCATTCGATATGGTGCGGATCTCCTTCCGAAAATTGCTTTGGCGCAGCGGCTACGCTGGCGCTGCAGCTGGAGGCCTTTGGCGGGCTGGCGTTGTTGCTGGTGTCCTGCCATGACCCCGTGTTGATGTGGACCGGGTTGGGGCTCGCGCCGCATCAGAGGCAGCGCTCGATGCACCACTTAGCCGCTACGCCACGACGTCAAGGTGCCAATCGTTCGACCTTGAGCGAGCTCACCAGATGCTTGAAAACAGCTTCGATGTCGGCATGGGCTTTCGGATGGTCCAGAGACTCTTTGCTGGCACCCATCTCGATAGACAAGACGTAGCCGGAATCGCCGAGGGTTGTAAGCCAGGCTTGGTAGGGACCGCCAAGACCATTGGGGCGCCTGATGCGAAGCAGATTCGATGGCACTTGCTGCACTCGCCAGCTCAAGCCGTTGAGCGACTCGCTGCGCCATTTGCCTTCGGGGAAGCGTTCGCTGAACACACCTTCGAATTCCGCGAAGCTGCGTTTTTGGATTCGCAGTCGGAGGTAATGACTGCTGGTCCACCAGGATTCAAAGCACAGTGGTTTGAACCCGACCTCAAGTTCCTCGCCCTCTTTGCCCTTTTCTCGTGAGACCCATTTGACGCTGCGCACCCAGGGGTCAAAGTCAAAAAGGCCATCCGGATATCTCAACCAGGTCTTGCTATCTTTCTCGACAATGTCATGACCAATATAAAAAAAGGTCAGCTCGGTCGGAGTGGAGCCGGGCCTCATACTCGCACGGTACTGGCAACCAGATGTGTTGACCCAGTCATGGGTGATGCGATAGCGGTCGAGCAGCTTGAACTGATACACCCTGTAAAAGAGTTCAGCGATGACCGGATCCATTGCGCCGGGCTTAGCGTAGCGGTCATCGTTCTTTCGTATCGCTTCCTTTAGGCCGCACCCCGACAGCATTACCGATGCAGCGAGCGTCAATGAAATGACTTTCATGGGACATTCCTCCGTTCGTTTTGAGAGTTTTTCTTGTCGACCCGCACACCTCCTTCGTAGCGAATCAATTTGGCGTTTCCCTCAGGCGTACCCTGCGGACCACCCGGCATCGGAATCTCCACCTGCGTACACCCTGCTGCGCCTGTACCGTAGCAACTGTGCATGCTGTTGGTGGTCTTGAAGACTTGCCAGAGATCGTTGACGGTCCACACGCCGGGATTGCCCCCGGAGAAATTTGACGTGGCCACGGGGTCATTGCTGAAGTAATTGAAGGTGATCTGGCTCTTGTCGCCGCGGGGCCCAAGGATCGTTGCTGCCTTGTCTGAATACACCTCAGCGTCCGCCGCACCTCCCACGCCGCGTACCACCAGGTTGGGATTGGTGTACGAGTTGCCCGCCTCATCCTTTTGATTGGCAAGGATGGTGGATGCGGCTTCTTGCACCAGCGTGCCACGGCTGTGGCCCAGAGAGGTTGTTGCTTCCTGGCCCCGGCTCCTCAACAGATCCGCGTACAAGGTTTGTGCGCTGGTGTAGCCAAGGAAGTTGGCCAGGCCGTAATCCGCGCTGGCCGTGATCTTCTCGTAGGCGACCCCCAGCAGTTCTGAAACTGTGTTGTTGGCTGGCGCGATGTGCATCAGGTAGATGGTGTTGACCTTTTCCCGCTTCTTGGTCTCCAGATTCAATACCGGCTCGGTATTCTGAAACGCCAGTTCGCCAGCCCGTCTCTCGTCATTGAGGATGCCGTTGACCGCAAGGATCGAACCCGGCTCAGCCTTCGCAATCTCCTCGCGCGTCATCTCCGACCGAACCAACAGCTTCGGATTCGTGACGCAGTCCTGCCCTGCCGGGCATTCCACCTTGATCAGTTTGGGCACCTGCTGCATGCGCGAGCGGTAGGCCTCATCTGTCAAGGCGGTCACGGCCTTGATGGTTTCCTGCTTGATGGCTCTCTCGGCTTCCACGCGCTGCTGCATGCCCTGCGCATCCAGCTTCTGCGCGGCTGTGTGAGCGCCTTGAGCGTTCCGGTTCAGGCTGGCAGCGGCTTCTTCAGCCGTTTGCCCCGTCAGGGCTTTCTGCGCGGTTTCGTTGGTCACCGTGACCCGAGCGCCACTCACCGTGGCCAGCGTTTGCCCGCTGGAGCTGCCTGACTCGCCGGCGTTGTTGAGCGCGTTGCCGATCACGGCCTTGGCCACGCCGTACTTGCCTTGGCTGGCCATGTCGCTGGAGAGGTTGACGCCGCTGCTTTCTGCACTGGATTGCGAGCTGTTTTGCAGATCGCGGCGGCTCAACGTGCCGGTGCTCAGGCTGTTTCTGCCGCCTTCAACGGCCGTCTGATAGCTGGTGAGGGCTCCACCGATCAACGCGGTGTTCTTCTCCACAGTCACCACAAAGCCACCGTCTCCAGCCTTCAAGCCCGACTGCTCGGCAACGCTCTTGAAATCGCTGTTCGCGCGGCTCTTGCTGGCGCTCAAGGAGCCACCGGCGCCCGCGCCGATGGTCACGCTGGCGCTGGCGTTTTTTTGCTGGCTTGCGTAGGTGCTGGTGTCCTGCAGGCTTTCGATCAGCAAGTTGCCGCCCACATTGGCCTGGATCGTCTCGGCTCGAACCATACCGCCTTGAAGCGTGGTGTCGCCACCGCTTCGAACCACCACCGTGTTCCCCGCGTTGATGTGCGTGTTGGTGTGGGTGAGGTCGTCACCGGCTTCCTTGCCGCGTCCCGCACTGGCGCTGGCAGTGACGCCCACGCCGCTGGTACCGTAGCTCATGCCGAAGCTGCCCGAGCTGGACTTGGTGTTGCCCGACAGCGCGGCGGTATTCCGCGCAGCGAGCAGATCGATATCGCCGTCTGCTGTCAGGCTGGCATTGCCTCCTGCGCGCACCTCGCTGCCGCGAACGACGATGTCGCTGTCTTTGCCTGCACCGCGGGCGGTGATGCTCACAGTGCCGTTGCCCACCACCGTGCTACCGCGCGCGGTATCGCTGGTCTGGAAGGTGTTGCTCTGGCTCTTGTTGGAGCCGATGCTGATAGACACGTTGATGCCACCTGCTTTGTCGGCCGCGGTGGCGTCACGCGTGGTTTTGCTGCCGTCCAGGTTGGTGGACACCACCTGGTTGGCTTTGCCATCAATGGTGGTGCCCTGACCTGCCTGGATGGCGTCCAGAGCGTTCTGGGCGGCCAATGCGCTGTTGGCTGCCGCGAGCGCTTTCATGCGGGTGTCTTGGGTTTCGCCAGCAATCTCAAACTGCGAGACGATGGTCTGCATGGCGCTGAGCACCGGACTGCCGATGGCGACCGTCACGCCGCTTTGCTTGAACTTCTGTTCGGTGGCTGTGCTGCTGGTTTCACGCGCCTCGGTGATCTGCACGCTCTGTGCGGCGATGGAAACATCGCCCCCCGGCGCCAGCACATCGGAGCCGACCTGCGAGTACCGTCGCCCGGCCGTGATGTTCGCATCGCCGCCGATGGCCCCCACCGTGGACGCTGCAGCGCCTGTGCCCTGCGTTTGCTGCTCACTGCTTTGCATGCGCTTGCCGATGGTCACGCCCATACCGCCGTCGGAGAAAACGCCGCTGTCCTTCGTTTCTTCAAAGCGGCTGTGGCCCGAGCGGGTCTGCGCAGCGGTGATGTTCACATCGCGCGCGGCGCTGATGGTGATGCCGTCATCCGCCACAGCGCTGGAGCCTTGGAGGTGGATGTCCTGCCCGCTCTGGATCATCACGCTCGCTCCGCCCAGCGCCGTGCCCACGGCATCGGTTCGGCTGTTGTGCGTGCGGGTCTCGGTGCTGGAGGAGCTGAGCAGGCCGCTGCTCTTGGCGAACATGCCGTGGTCGATCTGATAGCTCGCCTCGCCAGCGCTCAGGTTCACATCGCGCCCGGCTTGCACCGCCAGTGCACCTTCAGCCTGCACGCTGGCCGCGCGCGCGGTGATGTCTTGCCCGGCCTGCAGCGCAACGGATGCACCCTGGATCTGCGTGCCGACGTCTGCGCTTTGCTGCACCCGCGCGAAGTTGCGCGCATCGCGCGTGGCGTCCAGGCGGCTGGCCTTGTTGACGCTGGTCAGGTTCAGATCGCGCCCGGCCTGCACCTGCACATGGTCAGCCTGCAGCACCGCTGCCGTCAGGTTCACGTCGCGCCCGGCGCTGGCCAGCAGCACGCCGGCCTCGTTGGACACATACAGACCGGCCACGCGGCTCACTTGCTCGCTGATGTAGCGGCCCACGCTGGCCGCACCTGAACCCTGCGCGGTGGTGGTCTTCACGTTCAGGTCGCGTCCGGCCTGAACGGCCAGGGCATCCGTGGCGCTGAGGGTACCGCCGATGTTGTTCACGTCCTCGCGGGCGCTGACCAAGGCGCTTTGGCCGGTGATGAGGCCGGTGTTCACCACGTTCCCGGCGTTGATGTGCACCAGCTCGCGCCCGGCGATGGTTCCTGAGTTCAACACGTTGCCGCTGAGGTTCAGTTGCACATCGCGGCCCGCGATGAGCGCACCGTCGGCAGCCAGATGGCCCGCGCGCGGCAGCAGGTACACGCGCGGCACGAGTGCCTGCGTCGTGCTGCCGTCGGGCAGGGTGATGGTCTGGGCTTCCAGCCAGACGATGTCGCTGGTGAGCGCGGCCACCTGCTCGGCCGACAGCGCGATGCCGGGGCGCAGTTGGTGGGCCTGGGCAAAAGTGGCGCCGGCGTTCATGAGGGCGAGGTATTGCGCTTCGTCGTTCGTGAAATCGCCCAGAAAGCGCTGGCCGGTGAGTTGGCCCACCTGCTCGCGCACGATGCGCTGCTCGATGAAGCCATCGCCCACCTGCTTTTGAACGGTGACCGGGTCCACCGCCAGTGCGCGCAACAGGTGGTCCGAACTGAGCCATAGGCGCTCGTCGGTGAAGCGCGGGTCGGTCTCGAAGACCGGGCCAGTGTCCGGGTCGGGGTTCAGGGTCGAGAGGGCGGTGATGGCCTGGGTCAGTGCGGTGCTGGGCGCCACGGTGGTGCTGCTGTCAAAGCGCAACGCCGGCAGGTGCACCGTGTCGGCGATGGTCTCGCTGTAGGGTGTGTGGATCCAGCCGTACTCGGGGTCGCATCCAAACAGATCGCAATCGCGCCCCGTCACCCCCCAGCTGCTGAACGTGCCGCTGCGGCTGGTGGGGGCGCTCACCTGCGTGGCCTGGTTGGTCACGCTGACACCGGTGATGCCGAGTGCGCCACCGGCCACGATTTCGCTGTCCTGGTTGAGCAGGCTTTGGCCAACGAGCAGCTGCATGGCGCCGCCACTGACCAGACGCGCGGGCTGGCTGTGCGTCATCACCGCGCGCTGCGTGGTCTGCGCGTAGTTGCTGTACGCATCAAAACGCAGAAACTCGCCTTCCACATGTGTCTTGAACTGGGCCACGCGCGTGCTGAGCTCCACCCAAGGTGCGGCCTGGGTCTGCCACGCGGTCACGGCCTGCGGATCGGGCGTTTGGGTCCAACCGGTCTCTGGGTCCGTGATGGTGCGGGGCATCTGTCCTGGCGCATCCCAGGTGGGTGCGGTCATGCCGAAGTGCGCCCAGACGGGCGAGCTGCGGCTGTAGGCAAAGGCGTCCCCCACCCAAACGCTGGAGCTGTACTCCCCGTCACTCACGGCCTGTGCGTGACCCTCCACGAAAGGCAGGGCACCAAGGTAATAGGTCTTGAAGGCCGGATCGGCGTAAGCGCTGGTTTTGGGCAGCAGCCACTCGCGCTGGAAGAGGTCGTACTCGTTGGTGAAAAAGAGGTAGGGCTTGGTCGTGCTCCACGCCACATCGGCGCTGTCCAGTGCGCCTGCGGGTGTGTGGTACACGGTGTGATGCGTGGTGGCGTCGCTCACCACCGTGTGGGTGATGTGGTCGTTGGCATTCACCAGCACCGGCGTGGTGACGCTCAAGCTGCCCAGCGCCTCGATGCTGGCCGAGCGGTTCTCGATGCGCTCGCTGGCATTCAGCGTCATCTCGCCCGCGCTCAGCAGCAGGGCGCCTTCGGTGTTGTGGACCTCACCTGCAACGATGGACAGCGAATGGCGTGCAGCGATGACGGCGCCGTCTTTGTTGCGCACGCCCTGCGCGTTGATGCTCACCGCATCGCCGTACAGGCGTGCGCCGGCAGACTGGCCCAGCCAGCCGTTCACATCCAGCGTGAGCGGGCCCTGGGCGTCGATCAGTCCGGCCTGGTTCACGCCCAGCCCGGCTTCCGTGCCCACCAGGCGGATCTTGCCCGCGTACATGCCGCCCAGCGCCGCCACGTCCAGCGCGAAGGCCGGGGCCGCACCCGAGGCGGCTCGTGCGGTGACGCGGCTGGTATCCACCGACACATCGTTGGCACCGGTCACCACCGCGAGGTCCCTGGCCCAGAGACCGGCGTTGACCGCCACTGCGCGGGCCAGGATGGCGGCATGGTCGGTTGTGGAGACATCCAGCCCCAGACCCTCGACGCGCACGAGCCCACCCTGCACCCGAAAGCCCTCCAGCGCACCGGCGTTCACCACCGGGGTGCCGGTGGTGAGCGTGGCGCGGCTGGCGTTGATGAAGCCGCCGCCGTTGACGCTGATGCCCGCCGGATTCGCGATGATCACCTCGGCGCGCTGACCACCCACCTCCACGAAGCCGTTCAACTGGCTGGGTTGACTCGAGTTCACCTCGTTCAGGATGACGCGTGCGCCACCGGCGGCCAGCCAGGGGTTGCCCTGGACCCAGCCGCCGAGCTGGGTGGGGGCATCGGAGCGGCTGTTGTTGAGGATGACGCCCTGCGAGCCCACGTCGAACTGGCGGTAGGTGTTGCGCGAGACGCCTGCGGCACTCGGTGTGGTGATGTTGACCAGCGGCACGCCATTGGCTGCGTTGAGCACGGTGGGGCGCTGCGAACCGGGGGCCGCCGGGTCGGCGGCGATCTGGGCTTGGGCGGGCCACAACAGCGCGCAGCCAGCGGCCAGCAGCAGGCTGCGCATGCGATGAGAGCCGGTGGCGCCGGCCGGGCCATCCCCCGTGGCGGACGAGCCGTTGTGCGAAGAAGCTGCCTCGCTCACAGCCATCGGCTGGCCGCGCGCAGCGCTGAAAACAAGGCGGTGGTGGTGGCGGTTCATCGGGAACTCCCTGGACGTTGTTGTGGGTGGGTGGAATCAGAAACTGCTGGCGAGCCAGAAGCCCAAGGTGGCGTTGGCGGTGCGGAATCCAGCGAGCTTGTGCAGCGGCCAGCCGGCGAACAATTCGCCCTGCAGTCCGCCCGCGGTGCCGCGCAGGCCGACGACAGCGCCGGTCAGTCGCGTGCCGACGAGCCGCTGCGCGCTCGGCCCGCGCACCTGGCCGTGATCCAGCGCCACGAACGCCGACGCGCCGCTGTCGCCCAGCGGGGTGGCGAGTTCGTTGCGCCAGAACCAGCCGCTGTCCGCGCTCAAGCTGGACTCGCCATCAAATCCGCGCACGGTGTGTCGGCCGCCGATGGCAAAGCGCTCTTGCGGCGCCAGCGGTGTGCGGTGGACCTGGGCCCGCCAGTGGCTGTTGGCTTGCCAAGGCTGCGCGCCGAGCTTGAAAGGCCATTGCCACTGAGCACTGGCCTGCACGATGGCAAAGCGCGAGGTGCCTTCGCCAAAGGTTTCCTCGGGTGCACGCAGCGAGCCGAAGGCGCCGGTGCCGCGCCGGTAACTCAAGTTCAGATCGAGCGCACCCGGGCCGACGTAGGCGCGGTGGCCCACACCCAGTTGCCAGCCACCCACGCGGCGGCGCTGCACCTCCACTTCGGTGTCGTCGATGAAGTTGCGCGACTGCCGCGCAAACGCCTTGGCGTGCAGCGTGGTTTTGCCGGTGGCATTGCGGTGCAGCAGGTACGAGAGCGTGGCTTCTTGCGAGCCGGTGCGGCCGCGGTAGGCGTAGTCCTGCGCGGCGCCTGTCACGGTTTGCAGGTAGCGGTGCTGGCTGACGTCGATGGACAACAGCGCGCGTCCCCAAGGTAGCGAGTAGTGCCACGAGCCGCCGCTGGTGCTCCGAGCGCCGGGGTCGCCGCCGCCCAGGCCGCCTTGCAGACCCAGGTAAAACAGATCGTTGAGGTTGAGCGGGTTGTCCAGGCTCAGCGTGGCGCTGCTCTGGTAGCGCCCCGTGCTGCGCGAGCCGCCGTCGTCCACGCCGAGCTGCAGCCGCACCGGGCGGCCCGGCGTCCAGTTGATCACCAGATCGCTCAGGCCGGGTTCGTTGGCCGGCACGATCTCGATGTCGACTTCCACGCCGGGCACGCGTTTGAAGTTCTCCAGCGCCTGCTCGATGTCGCGCAGGTTGAGCAGGTCGCCTGGCTGGGCGGGCAGGGCCAGGCGGACGGATGGTTGCCCCGGTGCGGGTTTCGCAAAACGCAGCTGACGGATGCGCCCGGGCACCACGGTGAGCAGCAGACGGCCTTGCTTGAGGTCTTGCGGCTCCACCATCACCCGGGTGGTGACGAAGCCACGCGAGACCACCGCGTGCTGGGCGCGCTGGGTCAGCACGCCAATGCCCGCTGCACCCAGGCAGCGGCGCAGCGGTGCGTCCAGCCCGTCGGGGGTCGTGAGTGCGTCCAGTACCCAGCCGAACCGGCTGGCTGTGTCACCGCGCAGCTCGATCTGCTCGATCACAAAGCAGGGTGCTTCGTTCGGTGGCAGCCGCGGTGCGGGCTGGGTCACGGGTGCGTCTTGTCGGGTTTCGCGTTCGGGGAGGGCCTGCTCGCGCAGCCGCGTGTCACGTTCCTCGGCGCGGCGCTGTTCGGCGGCACTCTGCGCCGTGTCGCGAGCGGTCTGGCCTGCGGCGGGCCAGGTCAACAAGGTGCCCATGAGCACCGTCACCATGGCCAAGCCGGGGCATGGCCCAACAACCTGTCGGGGTTTCATTTTTCCTCGCCTGAATACTTTTGGGTGATCTGTTCGAAACACCGCGCATTCTGGCGAGCATTCTTAAAAATGAATACCTAAGTGTCGTATCAATGTGGAATGGATGTCTGTAAATACCCCCAAGGTGTGAAAAAGTTGCCGGGTGGCGCTCGTGCATGGAGCGGGCGAGCAGGCTGACAAAATGCAGGTGGCGGTTTCACACCCTTCAGATCGGCCCATCCACGGGCCGCTTCGCCCACGCAACACCATGACCCACCTCCCCTTTGAAGGCCTGCGCGTCGTTGAATTCACCCACATGGTCATGGGCCCCACCTGCGGCATGGTGCTCGCCGATCTGGGGGCCGAGGTCATCAAGGTGGAGCCACCCTCGGGCGACAACACACGCCGCCTGCTCGGTGCCGGCGCGGGCTTCTACCCGCTGTTCAACCGCAACAAGAAGAGCCTCGTGCTCGATCTGCAATCGCCCGAAGGCAAGGAAGCCGTGCTCAAGCTGATCGCCACCGCCGACGTGGTGAGCGAGAACTTCAAGCCCGAGACCATGAAGAAGCTGGGCCTGGACTACCCCAGCCTCCAGACACTGAACCCGCGGCTCATCCACGTGAGCCACAAAGGTTTTCTGCCCGGGCCTTACGACCACCGCACCGCGCTGGACGAAGTGGTGCAGATGATGGGTGGCCTGGCCTACATGACCGGGCGCCCGGGCGACCCGCTGCGAGCGGGCTCGTCGGTCAACGACATCATGGGCGGGTTGTTCGGTGCCATCGGCGTCATGGCCGCGCTGCGTGCGCGAGAACAAACCGGCGTGGGCAGCGAGGTGCAGAGCGCGCTGTTCGAGAACAACATCTTTCTGGTGGCGCAACACATGATGCAGTTCGCGGTGACCGGCCAACCCGCCGCGCCCATGCCCGAGCGCATTTCGCCCTGGGGCATTTACGACGTGTTCCGCGTGAAGGATGGCGAGCAGATCTTTCTGGCCGTGGTGAGCGACACGCAGTGGGCCATCTTCTGCGACGCCATGGCCCTGACCGACCTTCAGGCCGACGAGCGCTTGCGCACCAACAATGGCCGTGTGCGTGCTCGCGGGTGGCTCATCCCGCAGTTGCGGGAACGCCTCGCTGAGCATCGCGCGGCCGGGCTGGCGGCGGTGTTCGAGCGCCACGGCCTGCCGTTTGCGCCCATCACCCAGCCCCACGAGTTGCTGGACGACCCGCACCTGCTGGCCACCGGCGGACTGGCACCCATCACCCTCACCGACGGTGAGCGGGCCGGCCAGACCGCGCAGACCGTGCTGCTGCCGCTGGCGCTCGACGGCGAGCGCCTGGGCGTGCGCCTCGGCCCGCCGCGGCTGGGCGAGCACAGCGCCGAGCTGCTGGCCGAACTCGGCTACTCGACCGAAGAGGCCGCCCGCCTGAGCCAGACGGTGGCGAAAGCCGCCTGAGAAGTCATTAATTCAAGCGGTTTTTCCATTGATTCATAACGAGGCGTGGGGTAATCTGCCCCGGTGGACAAACTCAAACAACTCGAAACTTTCACGGCGGTCGCCACGCGCGGCAGCCTGACCGCCGCCGCCAAAGCCGAGGGCGTGGCCCCGGCCATCATCGGCCGCCGGCTCGATGCGCTGGAGGCCCGCCTCGGCGTGAAGCTGATGGTGCGCACCACTCGGCGCATCACCCTCACCCACGAAGGCAGTGCCTTCCTCGAAGACTGCCACCGCCTGCTCACCGATCTGGCCAACGCCGAAGCCAGCGTGAGCGCCGGTGGTGTGAAAGCCAGCGGGCACCTGCGCATCACCGCGCCGGCCGGCTTTGGCCGCCGCCATGTGGCGCCGCTGGTGCCCCACTTTCGCGAGCTGCACCCCGAGGTGACGATCTCGCTCAACCTGAGTGACCGCGTGGTCGACGTGGCGGGCGAGGGCTACGACTGCGCGGTGCGCGTGGGCGACCTGCCCGACTCTTCATTGGTGAGTGTGCGCCTGGCCGAAAACCGCCGCCTGTGCGTGGCCACCCCGCGCTACTTGCAGCACCACGGTCGCCCGCAGACCCCGGCCGATCTGGTGCGCTTCGACTGCCTCACGCTGTCCAGCGACGCCTCCCAAACCCGCGGCTGGGCCTTTGCCGTGCCGGGCGACACCGGCGAGACCACCATCACCCACCTGCGGCCCGGCGGCCCGCTGGACTGCACCGACGGCCAGGTGTTGCACGAGTGGTGCCTGGGCGGTTACGGCATCGCCTGGCGCAGCACCTGGGAGGTGGAAGCCGACATCGCGCAGGGTCGGCTGGTGAGCGTGCTCGACGACTTCGCTGCGCCGCCCAACGGCATCTTTGCACTGTTCCCGCAACGCAAACACCTGGCGCTGCGTGTGCGCCTGTGGATCGACTTTCTCAAGCACGAATACGCGCGGCCGGACTTCTGGAAGAGCTGAGGCTGCGAGAGCCCCGTCACGCGGCCTTCGGGCGCTTCACCTGGCCCGATCCCGGCACCTTGCGCTGGCGCTTGCTCAGCACGGGGCGATTTGAACCGTGGATCGCCGATCTTTCAGACAGAGCTCTCCAGTTCACAAACGTTTGTGCCGATAGCGCATTAAGAGCAAAGGCCTGACTCCGGGACTGGTATGGATCGATTCCTTCGGTTTCCAATCGATCCCTGAGGTCCAGGCTGCAGGCACTTGGCGGTCATCAACACCTCAGGAGTACTTCATGTCCTGGACCCTGCCCACCCGCAGCAACCGGATGCTCAACGCCCTTCTGGGTGCCCAGCCGTCGATCCAGTTCACGCCCGACGGCGTGATTCTGGATGCCAATGCGACGTTCCTCGACTTCATGGGCTACCGCCTCGACGAAATCCGTGGACAACACCACCGGATCTTTGTCGAGCCGGCCGAGCGTGAAAGCGAGGACTACCGTCGTTTCTGGCAGGCTTTGGCCGACGGCCAGTCGCAGAACGCCGAGTTCAAGCGCATCACCAAAGACGGTCGTGTGGTGTGGATGCAGGCCATCTACGCGCCGGTCCGCTCAGCGACCGGTCGCGTCGAGCGCGTGGTCAAGCTGGCGCAGGACACCACGCAGCGCAAGCAGCGCGATGCCGACCGGGAGAGCCAGCTTCAGGCCATCAACCGGTCGCAGGCGGTCATCGAGTTCGACCTGGACGGGACCATCCTCGAAGCGAACTCCCTGTTCCTCGACGCTCTGGGCTACGGCGAGCACGAGGTCGTCGGAAAGCACCACAGCATCTTCATGCACCCGGAAGACCTCAAAGGACCCGAGTACGCAAAGTTCTGGGCCGTGCTGGGAGCGGGACAGCACCATTCGGGCGAATTCCGCCGGCGCCGCAAGAACGGTGATGCGGTGTGGATTCAGGCCAGCTACACCCCAATTCGCGACATTGCCGGTCGCCCCTACAAGGTGGTGAAGTACGCCACCGACATTTCGGCCATGGTGGCTCAGCGCCAGGCCATGGAGTTGCTGTCGCTGGTGGCGGACGAGACCGACAACGCGGTTCTCATCTGTGATGCGCAGGGGCTGACGGAGTACGTCAACCCCGGCTTCAGCCGCCTGACCGGCTACATGCCTCAGGAGATCATGCGCAAGAAGCCGGGCAGCGTCTTGCAGGGCCGCGGCACCGACCCTGCCACCGTCGCCCGCATTCGCGACATGCTCGCCGCGGGAAAACCTTTCTACGAGGAAATCCTCAACTACAACAAGGATGGAACCCCGCACTGGGTGTCGCTGGCCGTCAATCCGATCCGCGACGCCCAGGGAAAAGTGCAACGCTACGTCTCCGTCAACGCCAACATCACAGCCACGAAGATGCGGGCACAGGAAGATGCAACGCGGCTCTCGGCCATCCGGGCGTCATCGGTCACGGCCGACTGGGACGAACGTGGCCGCCTGCTCGACGCCAGTCCCATGCTCATGTCGCTGCTGGGCGCCACAGACCTCGACGAGGTGCGCCAGCAGCTGGAGAGCCTTGCTTCCAAAGTGCTTGCCGGTGAATCGCGCAAGCGCCTGCTGCAAGAGGGCACGTTGATGCAAGAAACCGCGCTGAGCTCCAGCCAGGGTCGCCGCCTGTGGTTGAACGCCCGCTTCAACCCGACGCTCGACATGGATGGCAGCCTACGCAAGCTCGTGCTCTACGCCACCGACGTCACCGCAAGCAAGGAAACGCTGGAACAGATCCAGACCGCTGTCGACCGGATCAACGGGCTGGCCATGCAGACGAACCTGCTCTCGCTCAATGCCGCCATCGAGGCGGCGCGGGCGGGTGAGCATGGCCGGGGCTTTTCGGTGGTTGCCGCTGAGGTCCGCAGCCTGTCCCGGCGCTCCGCCGAGTCGGCCAAAGAGATTTCCGACATGCTCCGCTGACCGGGCAGTCAGTCGCTCCCTGGCGCGTACAAATCGGTTCGGCGGTCCAGCCACTGGGCCGAGCGACGGGCGTGCTCCAAGGCCGCCGGGTTGATCGTGACCAGCAGCAATTCCGCTTCACGCCCTGCCGGTGCCTCGACCTCACCCATCGGCGTGCACACCATGCTCAGCCCACCGTAGGTGGTGTCGCCTTCGCGCCCGCAGGCATTGGCGTAGGCCACGAACACGCGGTTCTCCAGCGCACGCGCCGGGAGCAGCACACGCTGCACCTCGTCGAAATCGACCATGTTGGCCGTGGGCACCAGGATCGCGTCGGCGTCCTGCAGGGCCAGGCCGCGCGCGGGTTCGGGGAACTCGATGTCGTAGCAGACCAGCAGGCCCAGGCGCCAGCCGTTCCACTCGAACACCGCAGGCGCTTGTGGGCCGGGGCTGAATTGCCCGCGGTCGATGTCGCCGAACAGGTGGGTCTTGCGGTAGTTGGCGAGGTGCTCGCCATCGGCGCCGATGAACTGCACGGCGTTGTACGGTTTGCCCTGCGCGTTGTGCTCGGGGTAGCCGTAGACGATGGCGATGCGGTGGCGCTGTGCGATGGTGGCCACCGCTTGCGCCAGCGCGCCGTCGGCGGGTTCGGCCAGCGCGGCCACGGAAGCCGCGCCGATCTGGTAGCCGGTGAGCGACATCTCGGGACACACCAGCAGTTCGGCACCTTGCGCGCGGGCCTGCGCAGCGGTGGTGTCGAGCCGTGACAGCGCCTCGGCGGTGTTCCCCGCGTACGGGCACTGCCAGAGCGCGAGGGTGAGGGCGGGGGTGTTGGCGTTCATGCGTGTGGGTGAGGGCTCCGACAGGCTCAGCCCGAACGGGAGTGGGCTCAGGTTGAACGGAAGTTGGCTCAGGCCACCAGACTGGCCGCGAGCCGGGCCACACCCGCCAGCGTGGCTTCTTTCACCGCGCTGGTGGCCGTGCTCTCCGCGAGGTAGGCGGTGATGATGAGTGGAGTGCGGCCGTTGGCGGGCCAGGCCATGCCGATGTCGTTGGCGTCGGTCTGGTTGGTGCCGGTTTTCTCACCCACCCGCCAGCCGGTGGGCAGGCCGGCGCGCAGGCGTTTGTCGCCGGTGGTGTTGGCCACCAGCCAGCGCTGCAGCTGCTGGCGCGAGGCGGGTGAGAGGGCGGCGCCGAGCAGCAGTTTCTGCAGGGTGAGCGCCATGGCGCGCGGTGTGGTGGTGTCGAGCTGGGCGGCGGCGGTGCCGGTGTTGAGCTCGGTCTCGCGGCGGTCCAGGCGCGTGGTGTCGTCGCCCAGCTCGCGCGCAAAACGCGTGAGCGCGGCCGGGCCGCCATAACTGTCGAGGATGAAGTTGGCCGCGCTGTTGTCGCTGGTGGTGAGGGTGGCTTCGC
>NZ_JAOASO010000026.1 GCF_030158645.1 Hydrogenophaga sp.
CGGGCGATTTCACGCCGCTCTCGGCCCTGCAGTCGTTCAAGGCGTTGGGCTGAGCGAGCGGCTCAGGCGCCCACTTGAAGATCGGCGCTGGCCACCGCCAGCACACGTGGCCCGAAGCTGGTGATGTTGGTCAAGGTGGCGTTGTGGTGATCGATCACCTGACGCAGCGAGAGCACCGCGTTGCCGGCCGAGGTGTCGCCGTCAGACACCAGCGTCACCGGGTAGCCCAGCGCCAGTGCGCGTCGGGTGGTGGTGTCGACACAAAACTCGCTGTGCATGCCGCAAACGATCAGCCTGGTCACGCCGTGCGCCTTGAGGAGCGCGTCGAGGTCGGTGCCCTGGAAGGCGTCCGGTGTGGTCTTGCGCACGCGCCAATCACCCGGCTCCGCCTGCAAACCATCGGCCAGTTGCCATTCGCGGCTGGCGTGCTCCAGGTAGCCAGCCACGGACTCGTGCTGGATGAACACCACCGGCGCCCGCGCAGCGCGGGCCCGGACCGCCACCTGGTTGATGCGCGCGATCACCGCATCGGACTCGAAGGCGCGGCCCTCACCTTCGCACAGGCCTCGTTGAACGTCGATGATGAGCAGCGTGGTTTTCATGCGTTTGAGACGGAGGTGTTCAGGGTGAACCGCTTGCGCGGGGTCAAGCCATGGTGTGCGTGAAAAGTTGTTCGTTGACTTCCTTGCCCCACCGCGACCCCCGCTGCGTTTGCGCCAGCACGAAGCCGTGCTTCTCGTACAGGTGGCGCGCCGCGTGCAGTTCGTCGAACGTCCAGAGGAACACCTTGCGGTAACCGCGCTCGCGGAAGAAGTCCATGGCGGTGGCCAGCAGTTGGGTCCCCACGCCCTGGCCCCGCGCAGCGTCGGACGTGATGAACCACCGCAGGTGTGCTCCCGCCGTGTCGTGGTGCGCGCCATCGATGATCACCGAGCCCTGGATGCCGGTGGCGTTTTCGGCCAGCCAGAGTCCGTCGCGGCGGGCATCGAAACGCAGGCAGAAAGCCGCCAGCTCGGTGGCCACCTTGGCCTCGAACGGGGCGCCAAAACCAACCGTTCGCGCATAGAAGCTGGCGTGCATGTCCACCACACGACCGATGCAACCAGGCAGGTAACCCGAGTGGATGTTCATGTTGTTCACGGGAGGGGCCGAACCACCAGTTCGTTGAATCCGGTGGCCGGATCGTGCTCGCGGGTGAGCGTGCCGTTCGGCAGCAGCGCCAACAGGATCTCGGCGGTGGTCCTCACGGTGCTGCCGTGGCCCAGGTGCCCGCCGAACACACGACCCGATGCATCGGACATCGACACGTGCAGGTGTGCACCGGCCGCGCTCAACGTGCCGGACAGGCTCACGATCTCCAGCGGCCCGGCGAGCGTCACGTTGTCGGGAGCGTCGGCGTACCGAAGGCTGGCCTCCACGAGGCTGCCGATGCCGGCCACCACAAAGGCGGCGTCGGTGCCGTGGCTGGCCGGGAGCGCTTCCAGAGCGCGCCGCAGATCGGTTCCGGGGGAGAGTCGAAGAGGGACGAGCAGCATGAAGTGGCTGAGGTTCGGCTGGTTGGGTGGTCAATGTCGGCAGGCGAACAGAGAACCGCCCGACCCCAGATGCCAAGAGGGGCAAATCCTCATCTCGACTGCTTCCATGCGACACGAAGCTTTCGTGGACCCTTGGCAAGAAATGACTCCATGTTTTCAATCACTTCTTTGCGTCTCGCCTCATCGGCGGGAATGTCAAGTTCCCACAGAAGAACATCTCCATGGACGTCGTACTCGACGACAACGGAAAACTGACCTTGAGCATCTTCGTACCGCAGTGTCTTGCAATACATGTGCAAGGGTTCGATGCTGACGGTGCAGGCTTGCGGGGACAAAGGTTTGAACATGGCGTGCATCTCTGAAGCTCAACCAGCAAACAGGTGGAGGTGCTGCCCATCAGCGCTGGTTTTGAATCATTCTGCATGCGTTTGGAGATACAACACACGCATACCACAACCAGAATCCAACCCCTCCATGAAAACCTTCCACAACCCCCACCACGCCGCCCACGCCGGCCAGCAAGAAATGTTTCGCGGCCGCCTGGTGCCTTGCCACGAGGTGCCCGCGCGGCTGGACTTTGTACTGGCCGAGCTGCAGCGCCGCCCACTCGGTGCGCTGCAAACACCCAAGGTGGACGACGCCACGCTGGACGCTGCGATCGGCCGCGTGCACAGCGCACGCTATGTGGACTTTCTGCGTGGGGCCTGGGCCGAGTGGGTGGCCATGGACCCGAGCAACGCCGCGCGCGATGCCCTGCCCTCGGTGTGGCCGCTGCCCAACCGCCATGGCTTTCGCAACGACGTGTTGCCCACCAACTTTGCGGCGCGCCTGGGCCTCTTCAGCTTCGATTCGGGCTCACCGCTCACGGCGGGCACCTGGGTTGCAGCGCGCGGCGGGGCCGCTTGCGCGCTGGCGGCGGCGCGGGACGTGGCCGCTGGTGCGCGCAGCGCGTTGGCACTTTCTCGTCCCCCGGGACACCATGCCGGGCCCGATTTTTTCGGTGGTTATTGTTTCTTGAACAACGCGGCCATCGCAGCGCAGGCGCTGCGCGCCGCGGGCCACGCCCAAGTGGCGGTGCTGGACGTGGACTACCACCACGGCAACGGCACACAGACCATCTTTTACGAGCGGGCCGACGTGTTGACCGTTTCCATCCATGGCGACCCGGCCACCGAGTACCCGTTTTTTCTGGGCCACGCGGACGAGCGCGGTGCGGGTGCGGGTGCGGGTTTCAACCTCAATCTGCCGCTGCCAAGGGGCACCGGCTTCGGCACCTGGCGCGACACCCTGGACACCGCCCTGCAAGCGGTCCAGCGATTCGGCGCCACGGCCCTCGTGGTGCCCATGGGGCTGGACACCTTCGAGGGCGACCCGATCTCGGGCTTCACCCTGAAGAGCGCCGACTACTTCGCCGTGGGCAAAGCCCTGGCGGGTGCCGGGCTGCCCACGGTGTTCACGTTTGAAGGCGGCTACGCCGTGGACGCCGTGGGCACCAACGCGGTGAACCTGCTGGAAGGTTTTCAGCACGCGGCTTGAGGGCGCGCCGGGTTGTGCGCCGGCCCTTGGCAGACGGGTTCCGTGGCGCAGGGTGCTGTGAGAAGCGTCACGCCTGGCAAGCAAACCGGGCCGCCGGGCTCGAAAAACGCACGTTTTTCCATCTGAATCAACGTGAGGTGAATCCAGCAGTGGGTGTGGGCGCGTACTCAGAGGGTCAGGCCATACCGCCCCTCCCTGGGGGCTTTCGTCAACACCCCACGACCCGTTCACCATGCTGCACCCGAGAAACCTCACCACCTCCACCGCGGCGCGCTTGCTGCCCCTGGCTGCGGCCGCCGCGCTGCTGACCACATTCCCTGCCCACGCCGACACCGGCAAGCTGCTGCTCACGGGTGGTGTGAGCAGCGTCGAAGGCGCAGCGGGCGGGGGCATTTCGCCCTGGGCCGTCATCGGCAGCCAGGCCACCGAAGGCGAGGTCGGCGTGTCGGCCTACGCCAGCCGCGCCGTGACCCGGGACCACGGCCTCAGCGCCTACGGCGTGGCCGTGGGCATCCACGACCGCGTCGAACTCTCGCTGGGTCACCAGAACTTCGACACCGGTGTCACCGGCACGGCGCTGATGCTGCCGGGACTGCGCCTGAAGCAGGACATCGTGGGCGCCAAGGTGCGCGTGGCCGGCGACGCCGTGCTGGACAGCGACAGCCTCATGCCACAGATCGCCGTGGGCGTGCAGTTCAAACGCCTGCAGTCCTCCGGTCTGGACAGCACGCTCAACGCGCTGGGCGCCCAGCGCAGCGGCGCCGACGTGTACGTGAGCGCCACCAAACTCTTTCTCGCGCAAGGCATTCTGGTGAACGGCACGCTGCGCGCCACCAAGGCGAACCAGGGCGGTCTGCTGGGCTTTGGTGCCACGCTGGGCGGTGCGGACAACGGCTACGAGCTGCAGCCCGAGTTCTCGGTCGCCTACCTGATCAACAGCAAGCTGGCGGTGGGTTTTGAGTACCGCGGCATGCCCAACAAACTGCAGCGCGCTGGACAGGCCGCCGGCTTGAGCGACGGCCTTCGCGCCGACGACTGGAAAGACATCTTCATCGCCTACGCACCGAGCAAGAACGTCTCGCTCACCGCCGCCTACGTGGACCTGGGTCGCATCGTTCCGGCCACCACCGGTGGGCGCAAACAGACCGGCGTGTACCTCTCGGCCCAGATCGCTTTCTGAACCTTTCCCCTTTGAGCCTCACCATGAAAAACCTCATCACCTCCGCCGCCCTCACCCTGCTGGCCCTGGCCAGCGGTGCCACGCTCGCCCAGTCCATGCGGCCCGCGCCGTCGGCCGCCAGTGCCTACCCCGTGGCACCGGCCGCCGGTCTCTACCAGGCCTTTGGCGAAGAAGCCGGCATCCGCAGCCTCATGGACGACTTCGTGGTGCGCCTCAAGGCGGACCCACGCATCGGCGAGCAGTTCCAGGACACCAACCTGACCAACCTGGCGAAGTCGCTCAGCGACCAGCTCTGCCAGCTCTCGGGCGGCCCCTGTGTCTACAAGGGCCCCGACATGAAGACCGCACATGCCGACCGCGACACAACGCGCGCCCAGTTCAACGCGCTGGTGGAAGTGCTGCAGCAAAGCATGAACGCGCGCGGCATTCCGTTCACCCGTCAGAACCAGATGCTGGCCCTGCTGGCGCCCATGCACCGCGACGTGGTCACCGTTCGCTGAAACACCCCCGGGACCCACCATGACACGCTCGCACACCGCCGCATGGCTGATCGCCGCTGCCCTGTTGCCCCTGGCCGCCCAGGCCGCCACCGTGCAGGTGACGGTGCTCGGTCGCGACGGCAAACCCCTGGCCGACGCGGTGGTGGTCATCGAGCCCGGCGCGGGCGCCAGGCCGGCGGCACCGGCACCGGTCTCCGCCGTCATCAACCAGCAAAAAATGCAGTTCTTGCCCGGCACCATGGTGCTGCCGGTGGGCTCCAAGGTGACCTTCACCAACCTGGACTCGTGGGAACACCACGTCCGTGGGACGCCCGCGGGCCTGGCTTCCCTGAACCCGGGCACCCAGCCCGGGTTTGAACTGCGCCTGGACGGAAAAGTCGACGGCAAGGAACCCGCGAGCGCCGAGGTCACGCTGAGCAAGGCGGGTGGGGTGCAGCTCGGCTGCCACCTGCACGGCTCCATGCGCGGTTTCATCTTCGTGGCCGACTCACCCTGGACGCTGCAGACCGACGCCAACGGCGTGGCCACCTTGCAAGGCGTGCCCGAGGGCGCTGCCAAGGTGCGCGTGGTGCACGCCGACCAGATCCTCGAAGGTCCGCCCGTGGCCGTCAACATCACGTCCGTCACGGCCCTGAGCCTGCCCACGCAGGTGCAGCCACGTCGACGCCGGCCATGAACATGACGCCCGCTTTCCACCAAGCCCCGGTGTGGGCATGGGGCCAAGCGGTGCAGCACAATGCCTGCATGAGCGCACAACCCGATGACCTGCTGATGGACTTGATCGACCGCGTCGCCCGGCGCGACGAAGCCGCCCTCAAGGCCCTCTACGACCTGACCTCGTCCAAGCTGTATGGCCTGTCCATGCGCGTGGTCGGCAAGGCCGAATGGGCCGAAGACGCGCTGCAGGAAACTTTTCTGCAGATCTGGCGCAGCGCGGGCGATTACCGCGCCTCGCTCAGCCCACCCATGGCGTGGTTGGGGCTGATCGTGCGCAGCCGTTCGCTCGACTACCTGCGCCGGCGCAGTGCCGAACGCATTCACCTCACCGACGAAATCGACGACGCGATGTCCGACACCCTGGAAGGCGATTCGCCCAACCCGATGGACACCACGCTGGCCAGCCAACAGGCCTGGGCGCTGCACCAGTGCCTGGGCCAGCTGGAGAACCGCCAGCGCGAGGTGGTGAGCCTGGCCTACCTGCGCGACCTGAGCCACGGCGAACTGGCCGAGCAGCTCAGCCTGCCCCTGGGCACGGTGAAGACCTGGATCCGCCGTGGACTGGACCAGCTGCGCACCTGCATGTCGCGCTTTGCGTGAAGAGACCGTCATGAACCTGATCCAACACCCCGAACTGCTCGACCGGCTGGCCGCGGCCCATGCGCTGGGCACCTTGCGCGGGGGCGCCCGCCGCCGCTTCGAAGCCATGGCGCGCGAGCAAGCCCCGGTGCGCGCCGCCGCCCTGGTGTGGCAAAGCCGCGTGGCCAGCATGAACGAGCTTCAAACGCCGCAGCAACCCGCGCCCGCCGTGTGGACGCGCATTGAAAACCTGGTGCAGGGCGAGCGCCAGCAGCAGGCCATGGCCGCTGCGCGCGCCCCAGCTGTGAAGCCCCAGCCCGGCGGCTGGTTGCGCAGTCTCGCGCTGTGGCGCGGCGCCGCCGGTGCCGGCGCACTGGCCACGGTGTTCGCCATCGTCACGGCCGTCGGCCTGCGCGACAACCTCGGTGCGCAGATCGACGAACTGCAGGCCCAACTCTCGGCCACCCCGCAGATCGAATACGTGGCGGTGCTCAACGACGACCAGGCCAGTGCTTCGATGCTGGTCACCTTCGACCCGAAGAACGGCAAACTCACGCTTCAGCGCGTGGGTGGTTTCCAGGAAGCGAGCGACAAGTCGCTGCAGCTCTGGGCCCTGCCGCCCTCGGGTGGCCCGCGCTCGCTCGGCGTGCTGAGTCAGGAGCGCCTGTTGCAACTCACCGCGGGGGCGGGTGACGTGCGCGAAGTGCCCACCCTGGCCATCAGCCTGGAACCCAAGGGCGGTGTGCCCAGCGAACGCGGACCGACCGGACCGGTGCTGTTCAAGGGTGCGCTGATCCAGAAGATGCTCTGAACCCGCAACGCCGCGCGGTCACTGCCGCGCCGTGCGCACGTTCGCCGGTGGCGACTGCGGGTGGCTGGTGCGCCAGGGGTTGATGTCCAGCCCGCCACGGCGCGTGTAGCGCGCGTACACCGCCAGCTTGGTGGGCTTGCAGCGTGCCAGCACATCCATGTAGATGCGCTCCACGCACTGCTCGTGGAATTCGTTGTGGTTGCGGAAACTCACGATGTACTGCAGCAGCCCGGCCTGGTCGATCTGCGGGCCGCTGTAACTGATCTGCACGCTGCCCCAGTCGGGCTGGCCGGTCACCAGGCAATTGCTCTTGAGCAGGTGGCTCACCAGGATTTCGTCGACCGGTTTTTCGTCGAACGCAGCGGTGAGCAGCTCCGGCGCGGGCTGGTAGCGCGTGCACTCCACATCGAGCCGGTCGATCGACAGACCGGCCAGTTCCTGAACCTTCTCGCGCTCCAGCTGTTCGGGCAACAGCAGCCTTACGCCGGCGCTGGACTGCAGGCTGCCGCCGTGCCAGATGGCGGCGCTCACGTCCGTGCGGATGCGGTCTCGCACCGCGTCGGCGCTGGCAAACGCGGTGTTGTTGAAGCTGTTGAGGTAGAGCTTGAACGACTTGCTCTCCACGATGTGCGTGCTCTCGCAGGGAATGGTGATGTGGGCCAGGGCCACCTGCGGTTTGCCACGCGGGTTCAGCCAGCTGAGCTCGAACGCGGTCCACAGGTCGGCACCGAGAAACGGCACGCTGCCGGTGATGCCGATCTCGCGGCGTTTGGTCTCGCGCGGCAGGGGAAACAGCAGGCCGGCGTCGTACTGGTCCACGTAGGCCGAGGCCTGGCCAAGCTGCGATTGTTCGGGGGTGTTCTGGGTCATGTCGGGGCGGTGTTTGAGGCGCTGGTTGCGAAGGCCTGCGCGGCCTGGAGGTGCGGAACGATGTGGTCGGCCAGCAAGGCGGCCACGCCGGGCGGCCAGTCGTGGCCCATGCCGTCGATGGACTCGAAGCGTGCACCGGCGATGCGGGCGGCGGTGTCCTGGCCACAGGCCAGCGGCACCAGGGGATCCGCCGTGCCGTGCAGGACGAGCGTGGGGCACGCGATGCCTCTGAGCACGGTGTGGCGACCGGTGTCGGACGCCACGGCAAGCAACTGCCTCGCCACACCGGCGGGGTTGTGGCTGCGCAACGCATCGGCCAGCACGCGTTGCTCGAACGCCGGCACATCTTGCGGGAACGCCGGGCTGCCGATCAGGCGGAACAGGTGGAGTGCGTGCGCTGCCACGTGCTCGGGGCGCCGGCTGCGTGGGCGTTTGAGCAGGGCACGGGTGACAGGCGGGCGCGGGCCCGGCAGACCGGGCGCACCGCTGGAACTCATGACGCTGGTGAGGCTGAGCACGCGCTGGGGCACGGTGGCGGCCACGCGCTGCGAGATCATGCCGCCCATGGACACGCCCACCAGGTGGGCGCGCTGCACGCCCAGCGCATCGAGCAGCCCGATGGTGTCCAGCGCCATGTCTTGCAGGCTGTAAGGCGATCGGATCGGCAGACCCAGGCGGGAGCGCACCAGCTGCCAGCCGATGTTGGGCACGCCCAGGTGGTCCAGCTGGGTGGAGAGACCGATGTCGCGGTTGTCGAAACGGATGACGCGGTAGCCGGCCTGCACGATGGCCTGCACCAGCGAGGTGGGCCAGGCCGTGAGTTGCATGCCCAGGCCCATGGTGAGCACCACGGCGGGGGCACGCTCGTCACCGTCGCTCTCGAATTCGAGGCGCAGGCCGTTGTGGGTGATGTTCAAGGCGGGCATGTCAGATGAACTCGCGTTCGCGCAGCCACTTGGTGGCGACCCATTTGTCACCCTCGATCACGGGCGCGCCGCCGTGCAACGTGCGGGTGGACGGGTGCGGCCGGTCGTAGCTGAAAAACACGGCGTTGCCGCGCACGGGTGCCACTTCCAGCCCCGCGTCGGGAAAGGTGGTGCCGCCGCCGCGCGCAGGTTCGCTCAGGTACATCACCAGCGTGGCCAGGCGTTGCCCGCCGCGCTTGAGGATGTTGGGCGTGCCGGGTTCGTCGGGGTCGAAGTAGTCGTAGTGCGGCTTGTACTCGGCGCCAGGGCGGTAGTGCAACACCTGCAGGCCTTCGCCGTGTTCCACCGGCCAGTTCAGCAGACGGGCGATGCGCGCCTCGATGCGCGCGACCTCGGGCGTCTGCCCACGCGCGAAAAACGTGCCGCTGCTGGTGCGGTCGGGGTTGAGCTCCTCGCCGCCTGTCTTGGTGGCCACGGTGAGCGAGCGCGCCAGTTGCGGGCGGGCCGATTCGATCAGCGCATCGCATTCGTCGGCACCCAGCAGGTTGCCCAGCACCACCACCCGCGGTTGGCTGAGGGAGGCAATCACCTGGACCATGCGATCGCCCGCGTCGATCTGGCGGGGCGATCGGCTCAGATCGAGGTCGGGCAGGTGCCGGGCGCCTTCGCGGCGCAGCACCGGGGTGGACCGATGCGGGGCGGTCGCCGGCTCTTTCCAGGTGGCCTGCAGCGCCTTGAGCGCCACCGACTCCTGCCAACCCGACGCCACCATGGAGGCCATCACCGTCTCGCGCGAGAACCCGGCCGCGGCCTGCTCCACGATCCACTGGCGCAATTCGATGGTGACGGACTGGTTCATGGCAGGGCCTTCAGGCTTTGGCCTCGCGGCGGAACACGAGGCGGTCAGGTCCGGAGGCGGCGGCGTTGAACCGGTAGCCTTCGAGGTCAAAGTGTTTGAGCTGATCGGGTGTGCTGACCCGTTGCTGCACCGCATACCGCACCATGAGACCGCGCGCGCGTTTGGCCATGAAGCTGATGATCTTGTACCCGTCGGCCTTGCGCTCTTCAAACACGCAGGTGACCACGCGCGGCAGCAGCACCTTGCGGTCCACCGACTTGAAGTATTCCTCGCTGGCGAGGTTCACCACCACCGGACTCACGTCGGCCCGGGCGCGTTCGTTGAGGTGGTCGGCGATGGTGCGGCCCCAGAACGCATAGAGGTTCTTGCCGTGGCTGGTGGCCAGGCGGGTGCCCATTTCCAAACGGTAGGGCTGCATGAGGTCGAGCGGACGCAGCACGCCATACAGGCCACTCAGGATGCACAGGTGTTGCTGCAGCCAGTCAAGATCGGGCTCGGCCAGCGTCTTCGCGTCGAGCCCGCCGTAGACGTCGCCGTCAAAAGCCAGCACCGCCTGCTTGGAATTCCGGGTGTTGAACTGGGGGCGCCAGGCCTGGTAGCGCGCCACGTTCAAGCCCGAGAGCGTGTCCGACAGGCTCATGAGTTCGGCGATCTGCTGCGGCGACTGTTCGCGCAGCACATCGATCAGCTCGGCCGCCCGTTTCACGAACAGGGGCTGGGTGTGGGTGGCCACGTGGGGTGGCGTCTCGTGGTCGAGCGCCTTGGCGGGAGAGATCAGGAAGAGCATGCTGTGAAGACGGGAGGAGGCGGGGGTCTGGACCACGGACGGTGGCCGGCTCGGACAGGTGGAATGCGCCCCAGAGGCGCTGACGATTATCGCCAACGCCATACCTTGCCAGACAGCATCCAGGCCCCGGTGGTCAAGCGGCAAACTGGAGTGAAACGCAAGTGCTTACGATTACGATAAGAGAAATGCATTGCATAATGTTGAATCGCTTTGGCTTTTGAGGAGACCTTCATGAACGCATCCACCTTGCCCGCCCCGGCACCGATCCAGCAGCTGCACCACTACGCCCACCGGGCGAAAGACGCCGAGGAAACGCGCCGCTTCTACGAGGACATCCTGGGTCTGCCGCTGTACCACATCATCCAGAGCGATCACGTGCCCAGCACGGGCGAGTACTGCCCGTACACCCATTTTTTCTTCCGCCTGCAGGACGGCTCGTTCATCGCCTTTTTCGACCTCGGAGACGACGAGGCCGCGCTGCCGAGCCCGAACACGCCGAAGTGGGTGAACCACATCAGCTTTCGCGTGAACACCGAGCAGGAGTTGGAGAACACCAAGGCTCGCCTGGAGGCCAGCGGCATCGAGGTGCTGGGTGTGACGGACCACCACATCTTCAAGAGCATCTACTTCTTCGACCCCAACGGCATCCGCCTGGAGCTCACGGCGCAGCTGGCCGACGAGTTCGAGATGCTGGAAGAGAGCAAGACAGCGCACGCGCGGCTGGCCGAATGGAACAAACGCAAGGAACAGTGGCGGCGCGAGCGGGCCGAAGGCAAGACCGCGGCACCGCTGAAGCCGCAGCAGAACGACCGGCCTGAAGTTGGCGGGCTTGTGAAGGGCTGATTTTTTGGCGTTGGCGTGGGTGCCACCGTTGTGCCCCGCACCACCGATGCGCGAAACAAGGCGAAACGAAACACGAGGAGCAAGACTTCATGACCGCGTACCGCGAAACAGCTCACACCAACAGCTACGAGTTCACCGCCGGCGCCGGCTACCAACTGCCCGAGTACCCGTTTGTCGAACCCCCGGAGCTGCACAGCCCCACCCCCGTGCGCCACCCGGTGGTCATCGTGGGTGGCGGCATCACCGGCCTCACGCTGGCCTGCTCGCTGGCCCAGCTCGGTGTGCGCGCGGTGCTGATCGACGAGGACAACACGGTGGGCGTCAAAGGCGCCTCGTCGCGCGGCATCTGCTACACCCAGAAGTCGCTCGAAATCTTCGAACGCCTGGGGCTGTACAAACGCATCGCAGCCAAAGGCGTGCAGTGGAGCGTGGGCCGCACCTTCGCGGGCGTTGATGAGGTCTACAGCTTTGACTTGCGTCAACAAGGCAACTTCCACCTCTCCAGCCAGCCGCCCTTCATCAACATCCAGCAGTTCTACATCGAAGGGTTTCTCGTCGAGCGCATTCAGGAACTGGGCGCGGTCGAGTTGCGATGGCAGAACCGGCTCACCGCGTTTGAACAGAACGCCGACTTCGCCACCCTCACGGTGGAGACGCCTGCCGGCAGCTACCGCATGGAAGCCGAGCAGGTGATCGACGCCACCGGCTCGAACAGCCCGCTGCGCAAATGGCTCAACGTGCCGTTTGACAGCAAGCGCGGCGATGACCGCTGGTGCATCGCCGACGTGCGCTTCACCACCCATCCACCGCAGGAGCGCCACACCTGGATCGAAGCCCCGTTCAACGACAACCGTGCGGTCTGGCAGCACCTGATGGCAGACGACGTGTGGCGCATCGACTACCAGATGGCACCCGACGCCGACCCCGCCTACGTGAGCCGCGAAGACGTGGTGCGCGAACGGCTGGCGCGCCAGTTCGGGTCCGATGTCGACGTGGAGATCGTCTGGGTCGGGCCCTACGCCTACCGCAGTGAGTGCGTGCACGCCATGCGCCACGGCCGCGTGTTCCTCATGGGGGATTCGGCCAAGGTGGTCAGCCCGTTCGGCGCCCGGGGGGGCAACACCGGTGTGGCCGACGCGGACAACCTCGCCTGGAAACTCGCCGCCGTGCTCAGCGGCAAGGCCGACGCCGCGCTGCTGGAGAGCTACAACGACGAGCGCCTGGACGCGGCACAGCAAAACGTGTGCGTGACCAACCGCACCGCGCGTTTCCTGCGCGCAGCCGAGGGAGCGGAACGTGTCTTTCGTCAAGCCGCCATCGGTCTGGCCAAACAGCATCCGTTTGCCCGCTCCCTGATCAACACCGGCCGCATGGCCGTGGCCAATCCCTATGGCCGCTCGCGTGCCTGCAGCTATGCCGCGACCAGTGCCGCAGGTCAGTCGGTGCAGAACGTGGGGTTTGCATGGGCCGACGGCTCGCAAGGCCACGTGAACGACCTGCTCAACTGGGCCCGCGGCGACCTGCTGGTGCTGGTGTTCGGCGACCTGCCGGGCGCCGAAGCGCAACGCCTGCGCCACCTGTGTCTGGACGCCCCCGTGCGCGGCGTGCAGGTGCTCGGCGCCAAGGGTGCGGCACAGGCGCTGGAGCATGTGCGCGACGCCAAAGGTCATGTGCGGGGTGCCTGCCAGGCCTCTGCGGGCGGATGGGCGCTGGTGCGCCCCGACGGCTACCTCGCGGCCACCGGAGAAACCATCAATGCCCAGTTGGTGCGGGCGATCGAACGATCCCTGGGCCTGCGCGGAGACCCAGCATGAACACCCACCCCCACTTTCAAGACGCCGACGCCTTCTACGAACAGCTGCTCGACGCCCACGCGGGGCTCAGCCGCGAGGACTCGGAGCTGCTCAACGCGCGCCTGATCCTGCTGCTGGCCAACCAGATCGGCGACGCCGCTGTGCTCAAGGCCTGCGTTGACGCCGCGCGCGACAGGCCCACCCCATCGGCCTGAGGAGCCTGTCGAATAAAATTCGCCGGTATCCCCCTTTCCCCTGACGGCATCCTGCGGGATGCCGTTTCCACTTCTGGCGCGCCCCATGACCGACACCCTGAACCAACCCGGCCTGCAATCCCTGGCCAAATCGTTCGAACCCGCTCCAATCGAGGCCCGCTGGGGCCCCGAATGGGAACAGCGCGGCTACGGCGTGGCGGGCTTTCGCGGCACGGGCGCACCCCAGGCGGACGCGCCCTCGTTCGCGATCCAGCTCCCGCCACCCAACGTGACCGGCACGCTGCACATGGGCCACGCGTTCAACCAGACCATCATGGACTCGCTCACGCGCTACCACCGCATGTCCGGCGCGAACACGGTGTGGGTGCCGGGCACCGACCACGCCGGCATTGCCACGCAGATCGTGGTGGAGCGCCAGCTGCAGGCCCAGGGCATCAGCCGCCACGACATGGGCCCCACGCCCGCCGAGGCGCGCAAGAACTTCGTGGCCAAGGTGTGGGAGTGGAAGGAAGAAAGCGGCAACACCATCACCACGCAGATGCGCCGCATGGGCGACAGCGTGGACTGGAGCCGCGAGTACTTCACCATGGACCCGAAGCTCTCGACCGTGGTCACCGAAACCTTTGTGCGCCTGTACGAACAAGGCCTGATCTACCGCGGCAAGCGCCTGGTGAACTGGGACCCGGTGCTGATGTCGGCCGTGTCCGACCTCGAAGTGGAAAGCGAGGAAGAAGACGGTTTCCTCTGGCACATCGCCTACCCGCTGAGTGATGGCAGCGGCTCCCTCACCGTGGCCACCACCCGCCCCGAAACCCTGCTGGGCGACGTGGCGGTGATGGTGCATCCGGAGGACGAGCGCTACACGCACCTGATCGGCAAGACCGTGAAGCTGCCGCTGTGCGACCGCGACATTCCGGTGATCGCCGACGACTACGTGGACCGCGCTTTCGGCACCGGCGTGGTCAAGGTCACGCCCGCGCACGATACCAACGACTACGCCGTGGGCCAACGCCACAGCCTGCCCATCATCGGCGTGCTCACGCTGCAAGCCGCCATCAACGAGAACGCGCCAGCCAAGTACCAGGGCATGGACCGGTTTGTGGCGCGCAAGGCCGTGGTGGCCGACCTGGAAGCCGCCGGCCTGCTGGTGGAGACCAAGAAACACAAGCTCATGGTGCCGCGCTGCGCGCGCACCGGCCAGGTGATCGAACCCATGCTCACCGACCAGTGGTTCGTGGCCATGCAGTCCAAGGGCAACGAGAAGAACACCAGCGGCACATCGATTGCCGACAAGGCGATTGCGGCCGTGCAGTCGGGCGAGGTCAAGTTCGTGCCCGAGAACTGGGTCAACACCTACAACCAGTGGATGAACAACATCCAGGACTGGTGCATCAGCCGCCAGCTCTGGTGGGGCCACCAGATCCCCGCCTGGTACGACGAAGCGGGCAACGTGATCGTGGCGCGCAACGAAGCCGAGGCGCAGGCGAAAGCCCCGGGTCAGACGCTCGTGCGCGACCCCGACGTGCTCGACACCTGGTACTCGTCGGCGCTGGTCCCCTTCAGCACCATGGGCTGGCCCAACCAGAAGGACGGCGCGACCGAGGACTTCAACCTCTACCTGCCCAGCACCGTGCTCGTGACGGGCTACGACATCATCTTTTTCTGGGTCGCCCGGATGATCATGATGACGACGCACTTCACCGGACGCGTGCCGTTCAAGCACGTCTACATCCACGGCCTGGTGCGCGACGCGCAGGGCCAGAAGATGAGCAAGTGCGAAGGCAACGTGCTCGACCCGGTGGACCTGATCGACGGCATTTCGCTCGCTCCCCTGCTGGACAAACGCACCACCGGCCTGCGCAAGCCCGAGACCGCGCCCAAGGTGCGCAAGCAGACCGAAAAGGAATTCCCCGAGGGCATTCCGGCGTACGGCGCCGACGCGCTGCGCTTCACCTTCGCCGCACTCGCTTCGCTGGGCCGCAGCATCAACTTTGACAGCAAGCGCTGCGAGGGCTACCGCAACTTCTGCAACAAGCTCTGGAACGCCACGCGCTTCACGCTGATGAACTGCGAGGGCCAGGACTGCGGCCTGGAAGACCACACCAAGGCCGAATGCGCGGTGGGCCAACCCTTCCACGGCTACCTCAGCTTCAGCCAGGCCGACCGCTGGATTTCTTCGCTGCTGCAGAAGACCGAGGCCGAGGTGGCGAAGGGCTTCGCCGAGTACCGGCTCGACAACGTGGCCAACACCCTCTACGACTTCGTCTGGAACGAGTTCTGCGACTGGTACCTGGAGATCGCCAAGGTGCAGATCCAGACCGGCGATGCCTCACAGCAGCGCGCCACCCGCCGCACGCTGATCCGCACGCTGGAAGCCATCCTGCGTCTGGCGCATCCGGTGATCCCCTTCATCACCGAAGAGCTGTGGCAGAAGGTCGCGCCGGTGGCCGGCCTGCCGGGAGAATCGGTGAGCATCGCGCGCTATCCGCAAGCCCAGCTCAACAAGATCGATGAGGCATCGATTGCCCACGTCACCAAGCTCAAGTCGCTGGTGGACGCCTGCCGCAACCTGCGCGGCGAGATGAGCGTGTCACCCGCCACGCGACTGCCGCTGTACGTGTTGGGTGACACTGCTTACATGCAGGCCATGGGCCCGGTGCTGCAGGGGCTGGCCAAGTTGAACGAAGTGAAGGTGTTCACCGACGAGGCCGCATGGGCCGCTGCCGCGCAGGCGGCGCCGGTGGCCGTGGTCGGCGAAGCCCGCCTGTGCCTGTTCATGGAGATCGATCTGGCGGCCGAGAAATTGCGCCTGGGCAAGGAAGCCACGCGTCTCGAAGGCGAGATCACCAAGGCCACCGCCAAGCTGTCCAACGAAGCCTTCGTGGCCAAGGCGCCACCGGCGGTGATCGATCAGGAGAGAAAACGCGTCGCCGACTTCACCGCAACGCTGGAGAAGATGCGCGAGCAGCTGCAACGGCTGGGCACTTGAGCGAGAAAGAACTCGAGAGGAAAGGCGCAGGCAAGCCTCTCCGGCGAGAGGTGCCTTGACCAAGAATGCCGCGGGACTGGCTCCGCCAGACCGCAGGCAGTGCCCCCCTTTCAAGGGGGGTCGCGCGAAGCGCGGCGGGGGGTTACGCCTGCTCTGCGCGGCGGGGGGTCAGCTCCTGTGCAACGCGATCGAGCCCCACTGCGAGGGTGTCACCGCCTGCGGATCCTCGGGCTCGCTGTACTCCAGGCTGTCCAGCACGGAAAAATCACTCACCCGCCCTTCCTGACCCACCGCGTGCGGCGAGAGGGTTTCGTGGATCCGGTGCGCCACGTACCAGCTCGCGCGCAGCTTGGCTTCGCGCGTGTGTGAACCCAGACGCGGCGTGAGATGCAGGTTGGGTATGCCGTGCAGGGGGGTGCCCTCGGCGGCGAACTGCGGGTTGGCACCATCCATCAAACAGGCGTCGATGCGCCCGTCGCACAGCGCCAGCGCCAGGGCATCGGCATCGAAGAGCGTGCTGCGGCTCACCCCCACCCAGAGTTGACCAGGCTTGCAGTGGTTGAGCAGGCGCTCGTTGATCCAGCCACGGAAACGCGAGGCATAGACCATCTGCAGCGAAATCGCGTCCGATCGCGACAGCAAGTCCTGCAAGGTGACAGGCTCGACGTTCAACTTGTTCCAGATGGAAGCAGCGTGGTGCACGGCGGGGTCGTAACCCAGCAAGCGCACGCCCAGGCTCTTGAGCATGGGTGCGAGGGTGTGGGCCACGGGCGCCAGTCCCAACAGACCCACGGTGCTGCCGGAGAGCTCCCGACCCATGCGCACCTGGGAGATCTTGCGGCCCAGCAGCGCGCTGATCATGCCGCGGCGGTACAGCATGAGCAACCCGTACAGCAGGTACTCGGCATTGGATCGCACCGTGGCGCTTCGTGCCTGCAGCACGCGCACGTTGCGCCGGGAGCAGGCATCCAGGTCGGTGTTGTCGCTGGAGATCTGCATGCGCGCCACGATCTCGAGTTTGGGCGAAAAGTTCAGGAACTCTTCGGACACCACCACGTGGGGCGGCAGCACGATGGCGCGCGTTTTGTAGGTGGCCTTGCGCAACTCCACCGGATCGTCGCCCAGCTCGGGACGGTACGTAACCTCGTGCCGCTCCTGCAGCCAGGACAGGGCCTCAGGGACCAGAGGGTCAACGAGCAGGACTTCCATGAGAGCAGGCTTGTGCAAGCCGGCTTCAGCGGCGCTTGAGCAAGGTCAAGTGTTCGTCGCCCACCGTTTGCTGCTCAACCAGCAAATTGCCGGTTTGCTTGGCAAAGGCCTGGAAATCGCGGACCGAACCGGCGTCGGTGGAAATCACCTTCAGGGTCTGGCCGCTGTGCATGTCGGCCAGCGCTTTTTTGGCTTTCAGGATGGGCAGCGGGCAGTTCAAACCGCGGGCATCAAGTTCTTTGTCGGCGTGCATGGGGACTTTCCTTGGAATGGTCCATTCTAAGCGGCGCGTCTTTTCCATGCAGCGCGCTTTCGCGCTACAGGACCGGGTCCGCAGGCCGCTGAAAGTCTTCCATGAACACCGGATCCAGGCCGCGACTGCGCAACCAGTCGGCCAGCGCAAACCCAGTGCCGGCGCGCCAGCAGCGAATGCGGACGGGATCCATGAGCTTGTATTCGACCAGCTCGGGCGAGAGCTTGACCTCGCCGTGGGCGACCGCGTGATAGGTCACGATCACCTGGTTCATGCGCTGAAAATCGTGCACACCAACCAACGTGAGTTTTGTCACGTCCAGCGATGTTTCTTCGGCGATTTCGCGACGGATGCCCTCTTCGGGCGACTCCCCGGCCTCCATGAAGCCGGTGATGAGTCCGAACATGCGGCCCGACCAGGCCGCATTGCGCGCGAGCAGGACCCGGCCATCCACTTCGACGATGGCGGCCAGCACCGGCGTGGGATTGTTCCAGTGGGTGAAGCCGCAGGCGGGGCAGCGCAGACGCTGCTTGTCCCCACCATCTTCGGCCTGCGTGATGAGCGCCAGCCCGGTGGCGCACTGGGGACAGTAGCGGAATGCGCTGGCGGACATGGCGTTCGTCAGGCGGGGAACACGCCGGTGGACAGGTATCGATCGCCGCGATCGCACACGATGAACGCAATGGTCGCGTTCTCCACCTCAGCCGCGATCTGCTGCGCCACCCAGCAAGCACCGGCCGCCGAGATGCCCGCGAAGATGCCCTCCTCCCTCGCCAGCTGCCGGCACATCGCCTCGGCATCCGATTGGCTCACGTAGACCAGCTCGTCAACCGCGCTCGGGTCATAGATCTTCGGCAGGTATTCGGTCGGCCACTTGCGGATGCCGGGAATGCGCGAGCCCTCGCTGGGCTGTGCGCCGATGATGCGCACAGCGGGGTTCTTTTCCTTCAGGAAACGCGACACGCCGGTGATGGTGCCGGTGGTGCCCATGGCGCTCACGAAGTGCGTGATGCGCCCGTCTGTCTGTGCCCAGAGTTCGGGGCCCGTGGTCTCGTAGTGCACCCGCGGGTTGTCGGCGTTGGCGAACTGGTCCAGCACACGGCCCTTGCCTTCGGCCTGCATTCTTTCAGCCAGATCGCGGGCCGATTCCATGCCGCCGCTCTTGGAGGTGAGGATGAGCTCGGCACCAAATGCCTTCATGGTCTGGGCGCGTTCGATGGACAGGTCCTCCGGCATGATCAGCACCATGCGGTAGCCCTTGATGGCCGCGGCCATGGCCAGCGCGATACCGGTGTTGCCCGAGGTGGCTTCGATCAGCGTGTCGCCGGGCTTGATCTCGCCGCGCTCCTCGGCGCGCTGGATCATCGAGACAGCGGGCCGGTCCTTCACCGAGCCGGCCGGGTTGTTGCCTTCGAGCTTGCCCAGCACCACATTGCCCCGTTGGGCGTTGGCCTGGACTCCGATGCGCTGCAGGGCCACCAGCGGGGTGTTGCCAATCGCGTCTTCAATCGTGGGGTAGTTCATCGTTTGCACTGTGCCATAATTTGCAACCCCTTTCAGAGCGCCCGGGTGGTGAAATTGGTAGACGCAGGGGACTCAAAATCCCCCGCCGCAAGGCGTGCCGGTTCGATTCCGGCCCCGGGCACCACAGAACAGGCCGCACAAGTTTCTTGTGCGGCTTTTTTGTTGTCTGTTCAGTTCCGTGAACCGGCCAGGCCTTGAGCCACGGTGGGGTAGTGCAATCGAAGACCGAGTTCTTGCCGCATGCGCCCGTTGTGCAGCCGGCGCGACTCGCTCATGAAGCTCAGCAACACCAAGGGCAGCTGGTCACCTGCCGCGTCGCGCGCCACACGCGGTGGGCGTGGCAGTCCATACAGATCGGCTGCCAGGTCGAAGTAGTCGCCCATCTTCAGCTCGGTGTCGTCCACCACGTTCACGTTGCGCTGCGGCCGCCCGCGCCACAGCGCCAGCACGCAGGCGCGCGCCAGATCGTCGGCGTGGATGTGGTTGGTGAACACATCGTCCTCGGCTCGCAGCACCGGCGTTCCGCGTCGCAAGCGTTCGCGCGGCGTGCCGCCTTCGCGGTCGGGCGCGTAAATGCCGGGGATGCGCAGCACCGTGGTGCGCACGCCGGTGGCTCGACCCAACCAGTGCACGGCGGCCTCGGCGTCCACCCTTCGCCAGGCCCTTGGTGTGAGTGGTTTCGCCGGGGTGCTCTCATCGACCCAACGGCCCTGGCAATCGCCGTACACCCCCGAGGTGGAGCCATAGACCAGCGTCGACGGCAGCGAGCGCTGGATCAAGGCGCGGGTCAGTGCCCGGGTGCGTGGGTCCAGGCGCCAGTCTGCGAGCTCCCCCGATGGCGGTGGCGCGAGGTGGAGCACCCGGGTGGCCAGACCGGCGAGGCGGCGCAGGCTCTGCGGCTGGTCCAGGTTGCCCTGCAAGGGCGTGATGCCCTGCGCGCGCAACGCGGGTGCGCGCTCTGGGCTGGAGGTCAGTGCGAGCACGCGCACACGCGGCGAGCTTCCCAGCTCGCGCGCGGCCCGTTGGCCCACGTCGCCACAACCAATGATCAACACCCGTTCACGCCGGAAGCGTGCGGGCAAAGCGCCAAGGAGGCTCATGCATTTTCCGAATTTGAGACAATGACCGGCTGCCGGACAGGCGCTGCAGTGCTGTCGGGACTCTCCATTCATCAAGTGCCAGTATGACATTCACCATCACCGTCGAGCCCAGTGGGCGCACCTTCACCGCCCAGCCCGACGAGGCCATGCTGGCCGCCGGCATCCGCCAGGGCATCGGCCTGCCCTATGGCTGCAAGGACGGCGCCTGCGGTTCGTGCAAGTGCAAGCTGGTCTCGGGCACCGTGGTGCACGGGGCGCACCAGAGCAAGGCCCTGAGCGCCGACGAAGAAGCTGCGGGCTATGTGCTCACCTGCTGCGGCGTGGCGCAGAGCGATGTGGTGATCGAATCGCGGCAGGTCACCGAGATCGGCGCCTTCCCGATCAAGAAAATGCCGGTGCGGGTGAGTGCGCTGGAGCGCGCCTCGCACGACGTGATGGTGATGCGCCTGCAGCTGCCCGCCAGCGATGCCTTCCAGTACCACGCCGGCCAGTACGTGGAATTCCTGCTGCGCGATGGCGACCGCCGCAGCTACTCGATGGCCAACGCGCCCCACACCCAGTCGGCACAACCTTCGCTGGAGCTGCATGTGCGTCACATGCCCGGCGGCAAGTTCACCGACCACGTGTTCGGACCGATGAAGGAGAAGGACATCCTTCGCATCGAAGGACCTTACGGCAGTTTTTTCCTGCGTGAGGACAGCACCAAGCCCATGGTGCTGCTGGCCTCGGGCACGGGCTTCGCACCCATCAAGGCCATCATCGAGCACATGCAGTTCAAGGGCATTACCAGGGAAGCCACGCTGTACTGGGGCGGCCGCCGTCCGGCCGACCTGTACCAGAGCGCCTGGATCGAGGCGAAGCTGGCCGAGATGCCGAACCTGCGCTACGTACCGGTGGTGTCCAACGCGCTGCCCGACGACGCCTGGACCGGTCGCACCGGGTTTGTCCACGAGGCGGTGCTGCAGGACATCCCGGACCTCTCGGGCCACGAGGTGTATGCGTGCGGCGCGCCCATCGTGATCGAGTCGGCCAGACGCGACTACACGGGGCAAGCTGGTCTGCGCGAGGAAGCCTTCTTCGCCGACGCCTTCACCAGCGCTGCGGACAAGGTCTGAGCCCCCAAAGACAGCGCCAGAGGGTGCTGTCTTTGTTGGTGCTCAAGGTTTACCCAGCGAGCAGTTTTTTCAGGTCCGCCGCCAGCGCCGGCGCGCCGGTGCCGTAGCGGTGGTAGAGGCGGATGCGCCCTTGGGGGTCGTACACGTAGCTGCCGGCCGAGTGGTCCATCGTGTAGCTGGTGGGCGTGGGACCGTCGACTTTCTTGTAGTAGATCTTGTAGCTCTTGGCCAGCTCGGGCAATCTGTCGGCGGGAGCGTACAGCGCGAGAAAGCTGGGATCAAAGCTGGCCATGTACTGTTTCATGATCTCAGGCGTGTCTCGCTCGGGATCGATGCTGACAAACAGGCCCTGCACGCGCTCTCCCTCGGGCCCCAGCAAGCGCTTGGCCTCGGCCAGTTCGCTCATGGTCGTGGGGCACACGTCGGGGCACTGGGTGAAGCCGAAGAACAGCACCACCGCCTTGCCTTTGAAGTCGGCGAGCGTGCGCGCTTGACCGTTGTGGTCGGTCAGTGAAAATCCGGTCGCGTAGTCGGCGCCGGTGATGTCGATGCCGGTGAAACTGGCGGCCGGCTCGCTGCAGCCAGCCATCAACAGACCGGTGGCGCCGAGCGTGGCGCCCAGCAGGTGGCGGCGTGTGAGTGCGGAACGGGATGGCATGGCGGTCACAGGTAGTGGTCGATCAGGAGCGCGGCGAACAGCAGCGACAGATGGATCAGTGAAAAACGGAAGGTCTTGCGCGCGAGCGCATCGGAGTAGTTGCGCCACAGCGCCCACGCGTAGCCGCAGAAGCCGATGCTCAGGGCGATGGCGCTGGCCAGGTAGAACCAGCCGCTCATGCGCATCATGAAGGGCATGAGGCAGGCGGCGAACAGCACGAAGGTGTAGAGCAGGATCTGCAGGCGGGTGAACTCCGAGCCGTGCGTGACCGGCAGCATGGGCAGGCCCGACTTGCGGTAGTCCTCCACACGGTACAGCGCGAGCGCCCAGAAGTGCGGCGGCGTCCAGAGAAAGATGATCAGGAACAGGATGAGCGCCTCGGGCGCGACCACGCCGGTCATGGCGGCCCAGCCCAGCACCGGCGGCATGGCGCCCGACGCGCCCCCGATCACGATGTTCTGCGGCGTGAGCGGCTTGAGGATCACGGTGTAGACCACCGCGTAGCCCACGAAGGTGGCGAAGGTCAGCCACATGGTCAGCGGGTTGACCGCGAAATACAGCACCGCCGAACCGGCCGCGCACAGCACCGCCGAGAAAGAGAGCGTCTTGCCGTTGGTGAGCTGCCCTTTGGCGGTGGGGCGCCAGGCGGTGCGCTTCATCTTCGCGTCGATGTGCTGCTCGACCACGCAATTGAACGCCGCAGCGGCACCCGCGACGAGCCAGATGCCGAAGCATGCGATGGCTGCGAGCTGCACCTGCGCCCAGGTGGGCACGCCGGGCACGGCCAGCACCATGCCGATGAGCGCACAAAACACGATGAGCTGGATCACGCGAGGTTTGGTCAGCGCGTGGTACTGGCGCCAGACCGAGGGCAAGGCCACGGCCACGGGGGGTGAGGAAGTGGCGCTCATGGGGTCGATCGGAACATGTTCAGGGCACGGGCACCCGTGGTTTCAACGCGGTGCGGGGCCGCGCTGCGCGTGCCGCTGAGCGCGCCGGTGAAGACGATCACCAGCGCGGCCGCGCCGGCCGTGTGGCCCACCGCGGCCAGCAGCGGCCAGTCGAGCACCACGTTGGTCAGGCCGCTGGCGAACTGCCAGAGGGCGAGCAGAAACAAGGCTCGCGCCGTGCGACCCATGCCCGGCACTCGCCACAGACGCCAGCCGAGCCACACCATGGCGCCCAGCACCACAAAGGCCATGAGACGGTGCACGTAGTGAATGGCGGTGAGTGCGGGAAAGGCAATGGCCTCACCGGCACTGTTCATGCCCAGATGGCGCCACAGCGTGAAGCCCTCGCGGAAATCCATGCTCGGCCACCAGCTGCCCTGGCAAGTGGGGAATTCGCTGCAGGCCAACACGGCGTAGTTGGTGCTGACCCAGCCACCCAGCGCGATCTGCAGCCACAGCAATGCCGTGACCGCCACCAGCGCCAAGCGCAGGCGCCCCGGCAGCGCGATCGGCCCGCGATCGCCGGGTCTGGCCAGCTGGTAGGCCACCGACTGCGCACGCAGCAGCGCCAGCAAACCCAGACCACCGAGCAGGTGCAAGGTGACGATGGCGGGGAACAGCTTCATGGTGACCGTGAGCGCACCGAAAGCACCCTGCACGCAGACCCACACCAGCGTGACCAGCGGCCACACGAACGACACCGACAGGCGCTTGCGTTCGATCCAGCTGACCAGCGCCAGCACCAGGATCAACACGCCCACCGCGGTGGCGAGGTACCGGTGGATCATCTCGATCCACGCCTTGGAGAAGGTGACCGGGCCGGTCGGCATCGCGTCCTGGGCGGCGGCGATGGCCGAGCTGGCGCCCACCGGGCTCACGCTGCCATAGCAGCCCGGCCAGTCGGGGCAACCCAGACCCGAATCCGTCAGGCGCGTGAAGGCACCGAAAAGGACGAGGTCAAACGTGAGGAACAAGGTGACCAGCGTGAGCACCCGCAGGCGCTGCGCAGGCGGCGCGTGGCGGTTGCGCACCCACACCCAGGCCAACGGGCCGAGCGCAAGGACCACACCCAGCAACATGATGCGGGCGATGGGGGCCAGGTCGTAGAGGGGCTGGGCGTCCATGTCACCGACCTTCCTTGTCCCAGAAAGCGGAGGCGCGCAGCAAGCGATCCAGGTCGCTCTTGGCTTTTTTGGGATCGATGTTGGCGGGGAAGCGCATCATCCAGTTGCCCAGGGGATCGACCACGTAGAGGTGGTCCTCGATTTTTTGACCAGGCGCTGGCTGCAGCCATGCGGCGAGGGCTTGCGCGTCGACCTGCAGCACCTGGGCCGCAGCGGTGGCTTGCTTCAGGGGCTCGCTCAGTGGCGAGTCGCCGGTGCGCAACCAGACCCAGTCCATGCGTTCTTTCTCACGGCCGAGGGTTTCACGCAGTTGGCGCTGCATCAGCAGGTGCTCCTGGCACACATCGGTGCAGGCGCTGTCGGCCACGCTGATCAGCAACCACTGGTCCTTCAGGGCCGCCAAGGGCACGGTCTGGCCCTGGGCGTTGACCGCGGTGATGGCCGGCAACGGGCGCTGCGGGTCGATCAACTCGCCGTAGTTGCGTCGGCCCTCGGGACGGATCACGTAGTAGGTGAGGTAAGACGCCACCACCGGCGCCACGCACACCAACGCCAGGCCCAGCAGCTTCCAGCGCCCGGATCGCGCATTCACCACGGCGCCGGCACCGGCCTGATCGAGTGGCGGCAGGCTGTGCACGGTGAGGGTCAGGGGTTCATCGGGCGTCTGGGCCATGGGACATGCGCTTTCGGCGGGGGGAGATGATTTGAAACCAGAGATAGAGCAGGCCAGCCAGCGCGCACAAGCCAAACCACTGGAAGGCATAGCCGTGGTGCTTGTCGACCCCGATCGCTGCTCGCGGCCATTCGCGCAGAAGACCTTCGGGGGAAGCGCCGGTTTGCTGCACGGAAACCGGCATCAGGATGAGACCGGTTTCCAGGGCGAAAGTGCCAAGGTCGATATTTTGCCGGATCGCACCCGTGCCCGCCTCCCCCAGCTCGTATAGCTTGCCCGGCGGCGGGGCCAAGCGTCCTTCGAGCTCCACCTCGCCCGAGGGCGTGTCGATGGTGGGCACGCGGCTGCGGTCGGTGAAATCGCGCGGCACCCACCCCCGCTGCACCAGCACAGCGCTTGCACTGCCAGCCAGCTTCAGCGGCGTGACCAGAATAAATCCGTTGCGGGTCGCCATCTGCCGGTTGTCCAGGAACACGGACGCCTCTTTCACCCACTGCCCGCGCAACCGCACCGGCCGGTGCACACCGTCCTTGGGATCTCCTGCCTGCAGCAGATCGGCGGTCTGCCAAGCGGGCAGCCGGGCGCGCTGGTCGATCTGGTCCTGCAAGGCGATCTTCTGGCGGGCACGATCGAGCTGCCAGAAACCCAGCGAGGCCGTGACCGCCATGGTGAACACGGTGGCCAGGGTGACCACCACCCAGCGGACACGCGACGACATCATGACCCTGCTCCCGGCGCTGGAGCGATGTCCGTCGCAGCACCGCGCAGACCAGCTCCCGCGATAATCCGGGTCATGAAATATCTGGCCATCGCAGCGTTCATTGCCATCCTCGGGAGTCTGGGCGCAGCCCTTGTGTTCATGATGCGCGGCGGCCAACCCGGAGCAGACGACGCGCCCGAGGGCCTACCGCGCAAAAACCACATGGCCAGGGCACTGGCGTTTCGCGTGGGGTTTTCCATTTTGCTGTTCGTGGTCGTGCTCATCAGCTACCTGATGGGCTGGATTCAGCCCACCGGCCTGCCCCTGCAGCGCTGATCAGACCCGTTGCCACCCGCTGCGCAGCGGCAACAAAAAAGCGCCCGATGGCGCTTTTTTGTTGAGCCACCCGGGGTTGCCGAGCAACCCGGACACCGCTCACAGCCAGTACACAAGGATGTAGAGGCCCAACCACACCACGTCCACAAAATGCCAGTACCAGGCAGCACCTTCGAAGCCGAAATGACGTTCTTTGGTGAAGTGGCCTTTCTGCAGGCGCAGGGTGATGAACAGCAGCATCAGCATGCCCACGAACACGTGGAAGCCGTGGAAGCCGGTCAACATGAAGAAGGTGGAGCCGAAGATGCCGGAGCTGAGCTTGAGGTTCAGGTCGGTGTAGGCGTGGTAGTACTCGTAGCCCTGAACGAACAAGAACACGATGCCCAGCACCACCGTCATCCACATGAAAGCAATGGTCCGGCCACGGTTGCCCGCCTGCAGTGCGTGGTGAGCCACGGTGAGGGTGACGCCCGAGGTCAGCAGCAAGGCCGTGTTGATCGTGGGCAACCAGAACGGACCCATGGTCTGGAAGGGCTCGACGATGCCACCGGGCGATGCCGTGGCACCGGCCTGAACGCTGGGCCAAACGGCCGAGAAATCGGGCCAGATCAGCGAATTCTCGAAGCCACCCAAAGCGGGCACCGAGTGCACGCGGGCCCACCAGAGCGCGGTGAAAAATGCGCCGAAGAACATCACTTCCGAAAAGATGAACCAGCTCATGCTCCAGCGGAAGGACAGATCGATCTTGCGACCGTACATGCCGCTTTCGCTCTCATGTACCGACTCGCTGAACCACTGAAACAGCACGAAGAGCCAGAAGGCCATGCCGAAAGCAAGCGAATACGCGCCCCAGCCCGCACCGTTGATCCATTGACCTGCGCCCAAAATGACAAAGAACAGGCCGATCGACGCCATCACCGGGTGCCGTGACGGACCCGGAACGTAGTAGTAGGGCGTTGTGCCGTGGGATGCTGCTGACATGCTCACTCCAATGTTGTCGCTTGTTTGAATAATGAAAAAAGGCTCAAAGTGAACGGCGGCTTCAGCCCGCCACCCAGTTCACCAACAGGATCAGGATCACCACGAACAGAAAGGCCATACCAACGCCCACTGCGATCAGGTGCAACGGGTTGAGCTTGGCAATGTCGGCCTGGTAGTCGGCGTTGCGGCGCACACCCAGAAATCCCCACAGCACGGCTTTGACCGTCCCGACGAAGGACCCCTTGCGCTTGTACAGCGGCTCGTTCATACGGCACCGGCCGGCTTCATGGTGATGGCCGGCTCGAAAGCCACGTCGGCGGGCGCTGCCGGTACCTTGCCGCCCACCTCAAAGAAGGTGTAAGACAAAGTGATCGTGGTCACGTCTTTGGGCAGACGGGGATCGATCACGAAGGCCACGGGCCATTCCTTCTTCTCACCCGCCTGCAAGGTGTACTGCGTGAAGCAGAAACACTCCAGCTTGTTGAAGTGCGCCATGGCCTGTTTGGGCGCGTAGCTCGGAATGGCCTGGGCGGCCATGGTGCGGTTCTGGATGTTCTGGAACTCGTACATCACCGTGGTCAGCTCACCCGGATGCACCTGAACGGATCGGACGGCGGGCTTGAAATGCCAGGGCCCGCGGCTGTTCACGTCGAATTCGACCGTGATGGTTCGGCTGGTGTCCACCTGCGTGTTGGCCGCCGCCTTGGACGTGGCACCGGGGATCTGTCGGTCCGACAGCGAGAGGATGTTGATCCCGGTTGCTTCGCAGATCGCGTTGTAGATCGGCACCAGTGCGTAGCCGAAGGCGAACATGCCCAGCGTGATCACGCCGAGCTTGCCCACCATCTTGAAGTTTTCGCTGCGCAGTCCCACGATCCGCTCCTGTGTTGTGTGTGCCCGGGCGTCAGCCGCCCAGGAACACCATCTTGCCCATGAACCCGAGGAAGAACACGAGCGCCACGGAGCCCAAAATCAAAGCCAGTCGGCGGTTGTGCTTCTTCTGATCGGGTGTCATGTTGCGAACCATCGTCGGATCAGCCAATCACCTTGGTGGCGGTGGCGTCGAGCTTGGGCGGGTTCTCGAAGGTGTGGAACGGAGCCGGCGATGGCACCTCCCACTCCAGACCTTCGGCACCTTCCCAAGGCTTCTGCGAGGCTTTCTCACCCTTGCCGGCCATGGCGGGCAGGATCACGGCCACGAAGAAATACACCTGTGCGATACCGAAACCGAACGCGCCCACCGAGGCGATGGCGTTGAAGTCGGCGAACTGCATCGGATAGTCGGCATAGCGGCGCGGCATGCCGGCCAGACCGAGGAAGTGCATCGGGAAGAAGGTGATGTTGAACGAGATCATCGACCACCAGAAGTGGATCTTGCCGCGCGTTTCGCTGTACATCACACCGGTCCACTTGGGCAGCCAGTAGTAGATGCCGGAGAACATGGCGAACAGAGAACCGGCCACCAGCACGTAGTGGAAGTGGGCCACCACGTAGTAGGTGTCCTGCATCTGGATGTCGATCGGCGCCACGGACAGGATCAGACCGGTGAAGCCGCCGATGGTGAACACGAAGATGAAGCCCACGGCCCACAGCATCGGGGTCTCGAAGGTCATCGAACCCTTCCACATGGTCGCGATCCAGTTGAAGATCTTCACGCCCGTCGGCACGGCGATCAGCATGGTCGAGTACATGAAGAACAGCTGGCCCGTCACCGGCATGCCGGTGGTGAACATGTGGTGCGCCCACACGACGAAGGACAGGATGGCGATGGAGCCGGTGGCGTACACCATGGAGGCGTAGCCGAACAGCTTCTTGCGGGAGAACGCGGGCACGACCTGGCTCACGATGCCGAAGGCCGGCAAGATCATGATGTAGACCTCGGGGTGGCCGAAGAACCAGAAGATGTGCTGGTACATCACCGGGTCGCCGCCACCGGCGGGGTTGAAGAAACTGGTGCCGAAATGGCGATCGGTCAGCGTCATGGTGATGGCACCGGCCAGCACGGGCATCACGGCGATCAGCAGGTAGGCGGTGATGAGCCAGGTCCAGCAGAACATGGGCATCTTCATCAGCGTCATGCCGGGCGCGCGCATGTTCAGGATGGTCACGATGATGTTGATCGAACCCATGATCGACGATGCGCCCAGGATGTGCATGGCAAAGATGCCGGCGTCCATCGAGGGACCCATCTGCAGGGTCAGCGGTGCGTACAGTGTCCAGCCGGCGGCGGGGGCGCCACCGGGCATGAAGAACGACGACACCAACATCAGTGCGGCAGGAATCATCAGCCAGAAGCTGAAGTTGTTCATGCGGGCAAAGGCCATGTCGGACGCGCCGATCTGCAGCGGGATCATCCAGTTCGCGAAGCCCACGAAGGCCGGCATGATGGCGCCGAACACCATGATCAGGCCGTGCATGGTGGTCAGCTGATTGAACAGCCCGGGGTTCACCAGTTGCAGCCCGGGCTGGAACAGCTCGGCGCGGATCAGCAGGGCCAGCACACCGCCCACCATGAGCATGGTGAACGAGAACAGCAGGTACAGCGTGCCGATGTCCTTGTGGTTGGTCGCGAAGACCCAGCGGCGCCAGCCCGTGGGGGCGTGGTGGTCGTGGTCGTGGCCGTGGGCGTCGTGGTGGTCGAGAACAGCACTCATGGTCGGTTTCCTTGGAAGCTCAATGTTTGTTCAACGCGATCACTTGCGGGCGGCTTGCACTTCGGCCGGCTGCACGATCTGCTGGGTCTGGTTCGACCAGGTGTTCTTGGCGTAGGTCATGACCGCAGCCAACTCGGTGTCGCTGAGCTGTTTCCAGGCGGGCATGGCACCGTTGTTCTGACCGTTGAGCAACACGTTGATGAACTTGGCTTTATCGGCATCGACCACCAGGGCCGAGCCGTCCAGCGGCTTGATGGGGCCAGCTCCCTTGCCGCTGGCCTGGTGGCAGGCGACGCAGTTGGCGGCGTACACGGACTCGCCGCGCTTGACCAGATCGGCCAGCACCCAGACCTTGGATGGGTCATCGGCCGCGGCGGCCATGGCCTTCTGCTTCTCGCCCACCCAGGCGCTGTATTCCTCGGCCGTCACCACTTTCACGTGGATGGGCATGTAGGCGTGCTCCTTGCCGCACAACTCGGCGCACTGGCCGTAGAAATCACCGGTTTTCTCGGCACGGAACCAGGTGTCGCGCACGAAGCCGGGGATGGCGTCCTGCTTGACGCCGAAAGCGGGCACCATCCAAGCGTGAATGACATCGTTGGCGGTGGTGATGATGCGCACCTTCTTGCCCACCGGCACCACCAGCGGGTTGTCCACCTTGAGCAGGTAGTCGTCGGTGGCGTCGGGCTTGCCGCTGTTGGACATCACGCGGTGGTTGTTGTCCAGCGTGGAGAGGAAGCCGATGCCCTCGCCTTCGCCCTTGATGTAGTCATAGCCCCACTTCCACTGCATGCCCGTGGCCTTGATGGTCAGGTCGCTGTTGGTGGTGTCTTTCTGGGCCACCAGCACCTTGGTGGCGGGCAGCGCCATGCCGATGACGATGAGCAGGGGAACAATGGTCCAGCCCAACTCGACCCAGATGGGTTCTGCCAGCGCCTGGGACTTGTGACCCACCGACTTGCGGTGCTTCAGGATGGAATAGAACATCACGCCGAAGACGATCAGGAAGATGACGGCGCACAAGGCCATCATGAACCAGTGCAGCCAGTGCTGCTCTTCGGCAATGCGGGTGACAGGCGGTGCAAAGTTGAGCTGATTGACGGCTGGACCACCCGGAAGGTCGTTGACCTTTTGTGCTGCGACCGTGGTCCAGGCACCGAGGCCCAGTGTCAGCGTGGTGGCAGCGGCACAAAGCCTGGCCCATGGGTTCCGTGGGGAATGCACCGTTTTCTTCGTCGTACTCACTTTTTCCGCCTCAAATATAAGTATTGATTTATATCAATGCCGATTAGAACAAATTTTCAGAGCCACAGACACCCGTCAAACCAACCCGACCACGCTTCAGGCATCGCTCATGCCCCTCGCAGCGCCAGGCGAATCTCCCGTGCCAGCACCGGTCGCAGGTCCGACCGCACAAAGCGGCCTACCTGCACCGACTGGCCACCGCCGCGCACCTCGATCAACTGACCGGCATCCTGCCTGGGCTCCACCCGAACCCATTCGCGGGCGAATTCGCACCGCGACAGTCTGCCGGCCGTCTCACGTTCCACCACCAGCCGACCGCCCAACAAACAGATGCGCTCGTTGTCGGTCGCGTGGCGGGCGTACACGAGAAAAGCCGTCCCCACCGCCATCAGCTCAAGCACAGCGAAAGGCAACACCAGGGTGGCACCTTGCAACCAGAAAAACCCCGCCACCCCCATTGAAAGGAGGCACAGGGAAGCGTAGAGGTAGCCCAATTGAGCCGGGGTGACCGAGCAGTTGCGCTTCAGGGTCCACTCGATGCCTTGTTCAGACAGCGTCGCGAATCGGAATGCGTTGTTTGCCTGGCTCACCATCCACCACCGGTACTGGTCGCGACCATCCCGAAAGATGGCGCACTGGCAAAGGGAAAATGCCCTTGAAAATCTGGCCAACGTCGATTGTAGCGGCGTGAAACCGTGTCTCCCCTGACAAAGGCGTCACTCCCGAGTGGGAAAAGGTGTCATCCCGGTGTCAGCGCCGACCGGATCGCAACATGGCCCGCATGTCCTCCACCGCAAGCGATGTGCTCGATGCCACCGGCACCCGCGGCACCGGCTTGAAGGCATGGCCGTAAATGATTTCGAAGGTCAGGCCGATGCGTCCATCCGCCGATCGGGGCATTCTGGACTCGATGGCGGCGCACAGCCTGGCGTGCCAGTGGCGCGAGCGGCAGGCGCCGAAACGCTGGTCGCTCAGGTTGTGGCCCAGAGCCCTCAACTCGGCCAGCAGGGGTGCTGCGCCGCTGAAGGTCAGGGTCATGCGCTCCATGTCCATCACCGGCTCGGCAAAACCGGCGTGCACCAGCATGTCGCCCCAATCGTGCATGTCGGTGAACGCGTGCGAGGGCAACGGCCAGCCTTCGTCCGCGTACACCGCGCGGAGCTCTTTCAGCGTGTCGGGGCCCAGGCAGGAAAACATGAGGAAGCCATCGGTGTCGATCTGCCGGTGCCATTGCGCCAGCAAGGTCTGCGGTTTCGGCTCCATGTGCAACGCCATGTTGGCCCACAGCATGCGAACCCGGGTGTCGTTTGTCGAGGCCGTCGGGCCGCTTGCCTTTCCCCATTGCAGAGGATTCCAGGACCGCTGCGGGGCCTCGCGGGTGGCCGACAGCGCCTCACTGATCCGACGCGCGCTCACGTGGCACGAGGCTGCGGGCAGCATGTGACGCAGCTTTCGATGCACCTCAAGTCCGCCCTGCACCGGCTCCCAGTGCAGCCAGCTCGTGGGGGGGTCGCGGAACCAGGGGAGCCGATCGGCCATGCGCGAGCCCACCTCTTCGTGCAACCAGGGGCTGGTGGACGCGGCGCGTTGCAGCCAGCGTTGCGCAGCGACCAGGTCCATGCCGGGTACGGGATGTTCAGCGTCGACGTGAGTGTTCAAGCGAAGGATTCGGGCGCTCGACCCATGGGGTATCGGTCGGAGCGCGCCAGTATATTGGTCCGATGCTCGCCGCCCGACACGCCATGGGGAAAGCCTTGCCTGGCACCTGCCAGGTCTGCGCCGCGTGGCCAGCGCAACCGGTGTGCGAGGACTGCATCCAGCGGTTCGCCACACCCCGGCCTCGCTGCGGGGTTTGCGCCGTTGCGATGCCGGACGACCGGGGCCTCTGCGGCGCGTGCCTGACCCGCCCCGACTCACCGGCGGTGCAGCAATGCGTGGCGGCCGTGGAGTACGCCTACCCTTGGGACACCCTGATCGCGCGCTTCAAGTTCCGCTCCGAGCCAGGATGGGCGCGGCCCTTCGCACAGCTGATGCTGAACGCGCCGCACACCGTCGCGATGCTGCACACCCGACCGCTGGTGGTGCCCATCCCGCTCACGGCCGCCCGGCTGGGTGAGCGGGGCTACAACCAGGCCTGGGAGCTGGTGAAGGCGCTGCGTGGGCTGTGCCGGGGAGGCCAACCCGCATGGCCCTTCGATTCGCTGGCCACCGCGCTCGTGCGCCTGGGCGAAACGCCCGACCAGCACAGCCTGGGTCGCGAGGCGCGCCTGCGCAACCTGCGTGGCGTGTTCGCCGCCCATCCCCACCACGCGCGGCAGCTCGACGGCCGACACGTGCTGCTGGTGGACGACGTGACCACCACCGGCGCCACGCTGCACACCGCCGCGCAGGCCCTGCAGCAAGCGGGTGCCGCTCGGGTCAGCGCACTGGTGTTCGCACGCACGCCGCCGAACCGCTAAGCTCGGCGGCCATGTTCAACATCGTTCTTGTCCACCCCGAGATCCCGCCCAACACGGGCAACGTGATCCGCCTGAGTGCCAACACGGGCTGCAGCTTGCACCTGATTGAACCGCTGGGTTTTTCGATGGACGACAAGCACATGAAGCGCGCCGGGCTCGATTACCACGAGTACGCCTCGCTGTGCCGCCATGCCGACTGGGCCGCCTTCCTGCAAACCGAACAACCCGATCCCACGCGCTTGTTCGCCTTCACCACACGGGGCAGCCACAGCGCTTTCAGCAACACGTTTCAACCCGGCGACTGGCTGGTGTTCGGCTCCGAGACCAGCGGCCTGCCCGAAGCGCTGCGGGAATCCATCCCCACCCCTCAGCGCCTGCGCCTGCCCATGATGGCGGGCCAACGCAGCCTGAACCTGTCCAATGCGGTGGCGGTGACGGTGTTCGAGGCCTGGCGCCAGCAGGCATTTGCGGGCGCGCTTTCGTGACGCAGGTCACGCGCTGGGCCAAAGGCGTCGTTCACCCCGGCCCTGGCCCGTCCGATAATTTCGCATGATCATGCGCACCGCCCCCGCAACCAGCCCGACCCGACCCAGGGTGCCGGCTGCGCAGCGCGCCCGGAGCGCTTCGTGATCACCGCCATGGCCCGTTGGCTGGGCGCTCACCTCACCTCCCGCAAGCGCGGCACCCACAAAGCCACGCTCAAGGACCTCGCGGTCATCCGCCGTCCCTTGCTGCGCTGCATTGAAGATTGCCTGGACCTGCAGGCCTTGCGGTTGCGCAAGAAAATTGAATCGGCGCGCACACCGCAAGAGCTGTGGCTGCTGAGGAACGACGCGTTTCAAGTCATTTCGCAACAGCACAACCAATCCGTGGCTGCCGAGCGCATCAACGCGCTGATCCAGGCTTTTGAAGGTTGGCTCGAGCCCAAGCAGCTCGTGCGCATCAAGTAAGTCCGACCGTCAGGGATAGCGCCGGACCAGCGATTCGGCGAAGCACACCGGTTTGTCCGCGCCCTCGCGCTCCACCACCACGCCCCAGGTCATCTGCTGACCACCGTGTTCGATGGCTTCGCAGGCCTGCAGCGTCAGGCGCGCGCGCACCCGACTGCCCACGGGCACGGGCGAGGTGAATCGCACACGGTTCAGGCCGTAGTTCACGCCCATGCTGGAGCCCTTGATGTCCAGCGCCGATTCAAAAAACACCGGCAACAGGGACAGCGTGAGGAAACCGTGCGCGATCGGCGCACCGAACGGGCCGGCCTTGGCACGCTCCACGTCCACATGGATCCACTGGTGGTCCCCCGTGGCTTCGGCAAAGCGGTTGACCTGCTCCTGGGTGATGGTGACCCAGTCGCTCACGGCCACTTCCTGGCCAACGCAGGCGGCCACATCGGCCAAGGATTCGAATGTTTTCATGCCGGCCACTGTACGGCCGACCGGCGCCGGGAGATGTCGGCACCGGGACAGCGTGGGCGCCTCAGGCGTCGAGCCACCGGCAGATGGCCTGCCACTGCTGCAGGTCTTTCTCGACCCGGCCGGGCGCCACATCGAACAGCGTGAGTCCGCGAGCCGCGAGGTGGATGTAGTTCTGCGTGTCGCGCAGCGTCCCCAGCACCGGCAGGCCCAGGCTGGCCACAAACTCGTTGAGCTTGTCGGCGGAGATGGTGCGCGGGTCGACCCGCATGCCGACGATGCCGATCTGCAATTTGTCGGCGCGGCGTGTCTCGGCCAGTTCGTCGAGAAATGCGCGCGTGGCGTAGATGTCGAAGATGCTGGGTTGCAGCGGCACCAGCACCTTGTCGGCGATTTTCAGCACGTCCTTGAAGCGCCAGCCGTGCAGGCCGGCGGGCGTGTCGAGCACCACGTGCGTGGTTTCCTTGGGTGGTCGGGCGATCAGGTCGTGGGAAACCTGCCAGGTCTGGATCGGCCGTGCGGCCGGGGGACGCAGTTTCAGCCACAGGGCCGAGGATTGCTGGCGGTCCACGTCGCCCAGCATCACCGGGTGGCCCTGGCGGGCAAAGTAGCCGGCCACGTTGGTCGACAGCGTGGATTTGCCCACGCCTCCTTTGGGATTGGCAACCACCACGATCGGCATCAGGAGCTCCTTGGCTGGGAAACGGCCCGCACGGCGGGGGCGTGGCGCGGGGCTGGCACGGCGAGCGCCTATGTTATGCCAGCGCGTCCCAGACGAGTTTGCAGCCGGTGAGGAACATGCCGGCATAAACCATGCGGTAAAAAAGCAGCGGTTTGATGCGGTGCGCGATGCGAACGCCCACCCACACGCCGATGGGCGCGAACGGGAGCAAAGCCAGCGACGTCGTCATGTTGCGCACATCGAGCAGGCCCAGCCAGGCATAGGGAATCCACTTGGCCAGGTTGATGAAGAAGAAGAAAAAGGCCATCGTGCCGGTGAACAGCAGGGGCGACAGGCGCAGCGGGATCACGTAGGCATTGATCGGCGGCCCGCCGGCGTGCGCAATGAAGCTGGTGAAACCCGAGGTCACACTGAGCAGACCGCCGACCCATTTGGGCGGCGGTGGGCTGTCGGGTTGGGGCGGGAACACCAGGCGCTGCGCCAGAAAGAGCAGCGTGAAGACCCCCACGATGCCGGCCACCACGCGCGCATCCAGCAGTTTGAAGAGCAACGCGCCGATGACGATGCCCGCCAGCCCGAAGGGCAAGAGGAACATCAGCAGGCGCCGGTCCACGTTCTTGCGAAACGCGGCCATGCCCAGCAAATCCATGAGCAGCAGCACCGGCATGAGGATGGCCGCAGCCTGCGGCACGGTGACCGCCAGCGCCATCATGGGCACGGCCAGCGAGCCGAAGCCGGCGCCGAATCCACTCTTGCTCACGCCGAGCAACAGCACGGCGGGAATCGACACGGCATAGAAATACGGATCGGTGATGAGGGACAGGGCCACGAGGTTCAGACAAAAGAAGAGCCCGCATCTGATGGCGGGCTCGTTGAGTGGGTTGGATGATCGGCCGGTGCCTCCGGATGGCCAGTGGCACGCAACGCGCACACGCCGGAAAACGGGCCGTTCAGACGCGTTCGATCACCAGCGCAATGCCCTGCCCCACGCCGATGCACATGGTGCACAAGGCGTAGCGCCCACCCGTGGCGTGCAGGCGGTTCACCGCCGTGGTGGCCAGGCGCGCGCCGCTGGCGCCCAGCGGGTGGCCCAGCGCAATGGCGCCGCCCCAGGCGTTCACCCGCTCGTCGTCGTCGGGCAGGCCCAGCATGCGCAGCACGGCCAGGCCTTGCGCGGCAAAGGCTTCGTTGAGTTCGATCACGTCCATCTGCGCCAGCGACAGGCCGGTGAGCGCCAGCACCTTCTGCGTCGCCGGTGCGGGGCCGATGCCCATGATGCGCGGCGCCACACCCACCGTGGCCATGCCGACCACGCGGGCGCGCGGCGTCAGACCGTTTTTCTTGGCACTCGCTTCATCGGCCAGCAGCAAGGCGCAGGCGCCGTCGTTCACGCCGCTGGCGTTGCCGGCGGTCACGCTGCCGTCGGGCCGCACCACGCCCTTGAGCTTGGCGAGCGACTCCAGGGTGGTGGCACGCGGGTGTTCGTCGTGCTCCACCACGATCGCATCGCCCTTTTTCTGGGGGATGGTGACCGCCACGATTTCACGCGCCAGGTGCCCGGCCTTCTGCGCGGCCACGGCCTTGGTCTGGCTGGCCAGGGCCATGCGGTCCTGCGCCTCGCGCTCGATCTTGAACTCGGTCGCCACGTTCTCGGCCGTCTCGGGCATGGAGTCCACGCCGTACTTTTCCTTCATCAGCTTGTTGACGAAACGCCAGCCGATGGTGGTGTCGTACACAGCGTTGTTGCGCCCGAAGGCACTCTCGGCTTTGGGCATCACAAACGGTGCGCGGCTCATGCTTTCCACGCCGCCGGCGATCATGAGGCTGGCCTCGCCCGCACGGATGGCGCGTGCCGCGGTGCCCAGGGCATCGAGGCCCGAACCGCACAGGCGGTTGAGGGTGGCACCGGGCACTTCCATCGGCAGGCCGGCCAGCAGGCTGGCCATGTGGGCCACGTTGCGGTTGTCTTCGCCGGCCTGGTTGGCGCAGCCGAAGATCACGTCGGTGATGCTGGCCCAGTCCACGCCCGGGTTGCGCTGCATCAGCGCACGCAGGGGGATGGCGCCGAGGTCGTCGGTGCGCACGCTGGAGAGCGCGCCGCCGTAGCGGCCGATGGGGGTGCGGATGGCGTCGCAGATGAAGGCTTGGGTCATGAAGGTCTCCGGTGTTGTGGGGTCAGGCGGCGATGGGCAGGCCCACCAGGCGTTCGAGTTCGGCGTGCGCCAGGCCATCGACCTTGTCGATGAGCTGCAGGCCCTGCGGCGTGCAGGCGAGTGTGGCGAGATCGGTGTAAATGCGTTTCACGCAGGCGACACCGGTGAGCGGGTAGGTGCAGGCTTGCACCACCTTGCTGCGGCCTTGTTTGTCGAGCAGATCCATCATCACCCAGGTCTGCTTGGCGCCCACGGCCAGGTCCATCGCGCCGCCCACGGCGGGAATGGCGCCGGGCTCGCCGGTGCTCCAGTTCGCCAGATCACCGGTGGCCGAGACCTGGAACGCGCCGAGCACACAGATGTCCAGGTGGCCGCCGCGCATCATGCCGAAGCTGTCGGCGTGGTGAAAGTAAGAGCCGCCGGGGAGGAGCGTCACCGGCTGTTTGCCGGCGTTGATGAGGTCGTAGTCTTCAGCCCCTGCGGCCGGTGCCGGGCCCATGCCCAGGATGCCGTTTTCGCTGTGCAACACCACCTCGATGCCCGGGGCCAGGTGGTTCGCCACCTGCGTGGGCATGCCGATGCCCAAGTTCACATAGGCGCCGTCGTGGATGTCGCGCGCCACGCGCTGCGCGAGTTCGGCCTTGCTGCGTTTCTGGTAAATCATACAGACCCTTTGAAGCCGCCGGCCTGCGTGGCCACGCGGTCGATGCAAACGATCTTTCCCACGTGGATGCCGGGCGTGACGATGGTCTCGGGGTCGAGCGCACCGAGTTCAACGATTTGGTGCACGGTGGCGATGGTGTGGCGCGCGGCCATGGCCATCACCGGTCCGAAATTGCGCGCGGCCTTGCGGTAAGTGAGGTTGCCCCAGCGGTCGCCGCGCTCGGCCTTGATGAGCGCTACGTCGCCGGCCAGCGGCGACTCGAACACGTAATGGCGGCCGTTGATCTCGCGCGTTTCCTTGCCCTCGGCCAGCGCGGTGCCGTAGCCGGTGGGCGTGAAGAAGCCGCCGATGCCGGCACCGGCGGCGCGCAGCCGCTCGGCCAGGTTGCCCTGGGGCACGAGTTCCAGTTCGATCTGGCCGGCACGGTAAAGGCCGTCGAAGACGTGGCTGTCGGCCTGGCGCGGGAAGCTGCAGATGATCTTGCGCACCCGCCCGGCGGCCAGCAGCGCGGCGAGACCCGTGTCGCCGTTGCCGGCGTTGTTGTTCACCACGGTGAGCTCGCGCGCGCCGTGTTCGATCAGGCCGTCGATCAGCTCGGCGGGAATGCCCGAGGTGCCGAAGCCGCCGATGAGCACGGTGTGCCCGTCGCGCACCACCGAAAGTGCGTCGGCGATCGACGGGGAAATCTTGTTGATCACGCTGTCTCCTGTTCGGCTGCTTGGCCTTGTTCTGAAATTTTGTTCGCCTGAAGAACAAATGTTCGCAGATTGAATTATAAACAGGCATTCGTCGAAACGACCCATGTCTTCAACCACCACCCCACCCCGCCCCGGCGACAGCTACGTGCAATCGTTCGCGCGCGGGCTCGAGGTCATCCGCAGCTTCAGCGCCCAGGCGCCGCGCCAGACGCTGAGCGAAGTGGCCGCGCGCAGCGGCCTCACACGCGCCGGCGCGCGCCGCATCCTGCTCACGCTGCAGACGCTGGGCTATGTGGAGAGCGACGGCCGCGACTTCCGCCTCACCGCGCGCATCCTCGATCTGGGCTTTGCCTACCTTTCGTCGATGCCGATCTGGAACCTGGCCGAGCCGGTGGTCGAGGCGCTGGTCGAATCGGTCAAGGAATCGAGCTCGGCCGCGGTGCTCGACGGCACCGACATCGTCTATGTGATGCGCGTGCCCACCCACAAGATCATGAAGAACTCGCTGGGCATCGGCTCGCGCCTCCCGGCCCACTGCACCTCCCTGGGCCGCATGCTGCTGGCGGGCCTGAGCGACGACGAAGTGCTCGAACGCCTCAAGGTGTCCGACCTCAAGCCGCTCACCCGCCACACCCTCACCGACCCGGCCGCCGTGCTCACCCGCGTCCAACAGGCGCGCAAGCAGGGCTGGTGTCTGGTGAACCAGGAACTGGAAGAAGGCCTGATTTCGCTGGCCGCACCGCTGGTGGACGCCAGCGGCCGCACCGTGGCCGCGCTCAACCTGAGCGGCCAGGCCAACCGCACCAGCGCCCGCGTGGTGCAAGACACGCTGCTGCCCCCGCTGCTGGACGCCACCCGCCAGATCTCCGCCCTGCTGGCGTTGAAGGGCAGCGCATGAACCCGGCCTTGAACAACGTGGCGCTCTGGGGCGAAGGCCTGCGCCTGCTGGTCGAGATCAGCGCCACAGCCGCCTTTGCGCTCTCAGGCGTGATGGCGGGCGCGCGCAAGCAGCTCGACGCGGTGGGCGTGTGCGTGGTGGGCTTTCTGGCAGCGTTTGGCGGCGGCACGCTGCGAGACCTGCTGCTGGACCAACGCCCTTTCTTCTGGGTGCGCCACGTGGAGCTGCTGTGGGGCGTGTTCGCGCTGTGCGTGCTGGCCATGCTGTTCCTGCGCTCGCGCCATTTCCCGATCACCGAACGCGCCATGCAGTGGCCCGACGCGCTGGGCCTCGGCCTGTTTGCCGCCACCGGCGTGCACCAGGCGCTGCTGCTGGACATGCCGGCGCTGGTGGCGGTGCTCATGGGCCTGACCACCGGCGTGTTCGGCGGCGTGCTGCGCGACGTGGTGTGCAACGAGATCCCCACCGCCTTCCACGACCACCGGCCCTACGCGGTGTGTGCGTTTGCCGGCAGCTGGGTCTATGTGGGCCTGTGGCAGCTGCAGGCGCCGGGCTGGCTGGCGCTGCTGGGGTGCGTGGGTGTCACGGCCGGGCTGCGCGGTCTGGCCCTGTGGCGCAACTGGCAACTGCCCGCCTGGCGGCTCTGACACGCGCGCTGCGGGACAATCGCTCCCATGTTCAATCCGACCCAAGCCGATGTGCGCCGCTTCTTCTGCGCGGTGCACGCCAAGACGCTGCAGCAGCAGCCCATGGAAGCCATCGAGTCGCTGGCCAGCCAGTGGATCGCCGAGCACCCCGAGTACCACGCCGAGCTGAGCGATGTGGACGCGGCACTGGAGCGCATGGGTCAGCCGGGCACTGACCGCGACAACCCGTTCCTGCACCTGTCCATGCACCTGTCGATCAGCGAGCAGTGCAGCATCGACCAGCCCCCCGGCATCCGCCAGGCGGTGGAGCTGCTCACCGCCAGACGCGACGACCTGCACAGCGCCCACCACGAGGTGATGGAATGCCTGGGCACCATGCTCTGGGAAAGCCAGCGCGCCGGAAGGCCGCCTGATGGTCAGGCTTACATCGACCAGGTGCGCCGACGGGCGACCCAGGACTGAAACAAAAAAGCCGCTCGGTGAGCGGCTTTTTTGCGGGGCAGTCGGCGCTTACTTGAAGCGGGGCTGCGCCACCACCTTCATTTCGCCTTCCAGCGAGCCCAGGTACTTGGCGATCTCGCGCATTTCGGCGGTGGAATACTGCTTGGCGATGCCGGCCATGATGCCGTTGGAACGGCCCACCACCGCGTTGCCTTCGACCGTGTAGGCCTTGAGCGCGAAGAAGAGGTAGTCGGCGTGCTGGCCGGCCAGCTTGGGGTAGCTGGGGTCGATCGGCTTGCTGAAGTTGGCGCCGTGGCACGAAGCGCAGGCGCCTTTTTCGATCAGCGCGGCGGCCGTCGTGCTGGCGGTGCGGGGGGTGTCGGGTGCGGTCTTGTCGGCGTGCGAGGCGTAGTAAGCGGCCAGGTCGGCCATGTCCTGCTCGGTCAGCGAACCCGCAATGCCGCGCATGGTGGGGTGCTTGCGGTCGCCCTTTTTGTAGGCGTTGAGCGCCGACACGATGTAGGCACCCGACTGGCCCGAAATCATGGGCACCTTGTGGATTTCAGGGAAGCTGTTCTGGTAACCCGGGATGCCGTGGCAGCCGATGCACATCTCGGCCTTCTTCTGACCGGCCGCCACGTCACCCGTGGCACCCTGGGCGTGAACCGAAAAAGCGGCTGCGGAAAGCGTCGCAGCGGCGACAAGGGTGCGGGTGATCGTGGAGAACAGTGAGGTCATTTTGCAAGCACAATGAATGAATCAGCGGGGGAAAATCAACCGCTGATTATATAGACCGGTCAAGGCACCCCTCGCCTCAAAACCCCCGCCGGTGCGGGTCCTGTCAGGCGGCTGCCAGCAGCCTGGGGGCCGGATCACCCAGGATTTCGCCACCCGTTCAACCCTTCCAGCAGAACAACCCATGAAATTCCAAGGCTCCGAGAACTACGTCGCCACGCAGGACCTGATGCTGGCCGTCAACGCCGCGATCACACTCAAACGCCCGCTGCTGGTCAAAGGCGAGCCCGGCACCGGCAAGACCATGCTGGCCGAAGAGGTGTCCACGGCGCTCAAACTGCCGCTGCTGCAGTGGCACATCAAGAGCACCACCAAGGCGCAGCAGGGCCTGTACGAATACGACGCGGTGAGCCGGCTGCGCGACAGCCAGCTGGCCGACATCGACGGCGGCGCCAAGGTGCGCGACATCCGCAACTACATCGTGCAGGGCGTGCTGTGGAAGGCGTTCACCGCCGACGCGCCGGTGGTGCTGCTGATCGACGAGATCGACAAGGCCGACATCGAATTCCCGAACGACCTGCTGCGCGAACTCGACCGCATGGAGTTCTATTGCTATGAGACGCGCGAGCTGGTGCGCGCCAAACACCGCCCGCTGGTGTTCATCACCTCCAACAACGAGAAGGAGCTGCCCGACGCGTTTTTGCGCCGCTGCTTCTTCCACTACATCAAGTTCCCCGAAGCGGAGACCATGCAGCGCATCGTGGACGTGCACTTCCCGAGCCTCAAGAAAGAGCTGCTGGCCGCGGCCATGAAAACCTTCTACGACGTGCGCAACCTGCCCGGCCTGAAGAAAAAGCCCAGCACCTCCGAACTGCTCGACTGGCTCAAGCTGCTGATGGCCGAAGACATCCCGCTCGAAGCGCTGCAAAGCGCTGACAGCAAGGTCAGCATCCCGCCACTGGTGGGTGCGCTGCTGAAAAACGAGCAGGACACGACCTTGTTTGAAAAGCTGGTGTTCATGAACCAAAGGAACCGTTGAACGGCTTTGACATGTCATTCGTTGAACCCGTCACCCTCCGCAACAACGGCATGGCCCTGGTCCCGCTCTCGCTGGACCACGAAGACGGCTTGCGCGCCGCTGCGGCCGATGGCGAACTCTGGAAGCTGCGCATCACCTCGGTGCCCGAACCGCACGAGACACGCGGCTACATCGAGACGGCGCTGAAGATGCTCGACGAAGGCCACCGCTTTGCCTTTGCCGTGACAGAGGAAGCCACGGGAAAAGTGCTCGGCAGCACCAGCTTCCACGACATCCTGCCGGCGGTGAAACGCGTGGAGATCGGCTACACCTGGTACGCGAAAAGCGTGCAGCGCAGCCATGTCAACACCACCTGCAAGCTGCTCATGATGGGGCACGCCTTCGACGCCCTGGGCTGCCACGTGGTGGGCTGGCGCACCGACAACTACAACTTCGCGTCGCAAAAAGCCATCGAGCGGCTCGGCGCAAAAAAAGACGGCGTGATCCGCGGCCACGCCCTGCGACGCGACGGGACCATCCGCGACACGGTCATGTACAGCATGCGCTCGGGCGAGTGGCCGGAGGCGAAAGCCCAGCTGCTGTACCTGCGTGGCCTTCACGCCTGACAACGGGAGATCACCATGCTGATCGACTTCTTCTACACCCTGCGCTCGGCCAAACTGCCGGTGTCCGTCAAGGAATACCTGATGCTGCTGGAGGCGTTGCAGGCCGACGTGGTCGGGCCGCGCAACCCCGACGCCTGCAGCATGGACGACTTCTACTTCCTGGCGCGCACGGCGCTGGTGAAGGACGAGAAGCACTACGACAAGTTCGACCGCGCGTTTGCCGCCTACTTCAAGGGCGTGGAAATGATCGCGGACTTCACCAAGCCCATCCCGGCCGACTGGTTGCGCCAGGAGTTGGAACGCATCCTGTCCGACGAGCAGAAGGCCAACGCGCCCAAGATGGACTGGGACGAGCTCATGGAGACGCTGAAGAAGCGGCTGGAAGAGCAGAAGGAACGCCACGAAGGCGGCAGCAAGTGGATCGGCACCGGCGGCACCTCGCCGTTCGGCAACAGCGGGCAGAACCCGCAAGGCGTGCGCATCGGCGGCAAGGGCGGCAACAAGAGCGGCGTGAAGGTGTGGGAGCAGCGCGCCTACCGCGACTACGACGACACGCAGGAGCTCGGCACGCGCAACATCAAGGTGGCGCTGCGCCGCCTGCGCAAGTTCGCGCGCGAGGGCAACGAATTCGAGCTGGACCTGCCCGACACCATCCGAGCCACGGCGGCCAACGCCGGCTACCTCGACATCAAGATGATCCCGGAGCGGCACAACAACGTGAAGGTGCTGCTGCTCATGGACGTGGGCGGCACCATGGACGAGCACATCCAGCGGGTGGAGGAGCTGTTCTCGGCGGTCAAGGGCGAGTTCAAGCACCTGGACTTTTATTACTTCCACAACTGCGTCTACGACTTCATGTGGAAGAACAACCGCCGCCGCTACGCCGAGAAGTTCCCCACCTGGGACATCATCCGCAAGTACAACAAGGACTACAAACTCATCTTCGTGGGCGATGCCACCATGAGTCCTTACGAAATCTTGCAACCCGGCGGCAGCGTGGAATACAACAACGAGGAGGCCGGCGCCGAGTGGCTGCAGCGCCTCACGCACGCTTTTCCCAAGTACGCGTGGATCAACCCGGAACCTCAGGGCGTGTGGCAGTATCGACAGAGCATCAGCGTGATCCAGCAACTCATGAGCCAGCGCATGTTCCCGCTGACCTTGAAGGGACTGGAAGACACGATGAGATTGCTCTCCAAATAACTGCATGAAATGTTTTGTCGCGGACCCCGCCCGTTGGGCGGGGTCCTTTCTGTTTTGCGTCGCCTTCTTGTGTCCACCGGGTGCACGGGCGCAAGCCGTGGAGGCGCCTGTGGCACCCGCGGCCAGCGCCCTGCAGGACGCGGTGGACGCGGCCGATGCCGATGCGCCAGCCGCGCCCACCACCCGCGAGCGCACCACGCCCCGCACGCCCCGCCCACCGGCCGAGCCCCGCTTCGAGATCGACCTGCAGGCCCCCGACGAGGTGCGCGAGTTTTTGCTGCGCCACCTCGAACTGCAACGCTTTCGCCTGCTGCGCAACCTCGATGCCAACGAACTCACCCGCCTGCTGGCCGCGGCCCCCGCCAACCTGCGCGAGCTGCTCGCGACGCTGGGTCACTTTTCACCCGTGGTGGACGTGATCGGGCCGCCCGCCCTGACCGCGGCGGCCGACGCCGCTGGCGGCAATGGCAATGGCAACCGGCCTCTGGGCACGGTGACCATCCGGGTGTCGCCGGGCCCCGTCACCCGGGTGGCGTCGGTGAACGTGTCCTTTGTGGGCGACATCGCCACCGCACCCGAGGCCAGCGAGCAACGCGACACCATCCAGCGCGAGGTGAGCGTGATGCAGGGCCTGCCGTTTTCGCAAAGCGACTGGGACCGCACCAAGGACGCCGCCCTGCGCGCCCTGATCGCTCGGCGCTATCCCGCCGGTCGCGTGCAGAACAGCTTGGCCGACATCGACGCCGACAACCGCCAGGCCAACCTCTACATCGAACTCGACTCGGGCCGTGCCTTTCAAATGGGCGAAGTCGTGGTGGAAGGGGCACAGCGCTACGACAAGGTGACGGTGGAGCGCCTGGTGCGCCTCTCGGGCGTGGTGCCCGGCAGCGACTACGACCTGGCCCAGCTGCAAGCGGCGCAGCAGCGCCTGATCGAGAGCGGCTACTACGACTCGGCCTTCGTCTTCGTGGAGCCGAGCATGGACGGCGAGTCCCTGCCGGTGAAGGTGCAACTGCGCGAGAGCCTGCGCCAGAAGCTGGTGCTCGGCGTGGGCGGCAGCACCGACAGCGGCGCGCGCCTGTCGATCGAGCACACGCACCACAGCGTGCCGGGCATCCAATGGCGCGCCGTGAGTGCGCTCAAGATCGAGCGCGTGGACCAGCTCGCCAGCACCGACTGGAGTTCACCGCCCAGCAACGACGGCTGGCGCTGGATCGCCGGCGGGCGCCTGCTGCGGGAGCAGGACGACTTCAACATCACCACCAGCCAGCGGCTGCGTGCGGGCCAGTCGCAAGACGGCATCGAGTACGACCGCAGCTTCTATCTGCAGTACGACCGCGCGAGTGTCTTCAACGAAGCCACGCAGACCTTGCGCACCGCCGAGGCCAACTCGTCGATCACCGCCAACTACGCCTGGACGCGCCGCCGCTTCGACGACCCGATCTCGCCCAACGCGGGCTATGGCCTCGCGGTGGAACTCGGTGTGGGCTACACGCTGGGCACCACCCGCCTGCCCTTCACACGCACGCAGGCGCGCTGGCTGGGGTATTGGCCGCTGGGCGACCGTTCGCCACCGCCCGAGGCCAAGCCGGGTGAAGCGCGCATGGTGAACACGTTCAACAACCGCACCAACCTCGGCCGCCTGGCGCTGCGGGTGGAAGGTGGCGCGGTGCTCGCCCAACGCAACGCCGCCATTCCCGACACCCAGCTCTTCCTCACCGGCGGTGACGCGACGGTGCGCGGCTACGGCCTGCGCGACATCGGCGTGCGCCAGGCCGACGGCAGCGTGCTGCCGGGTCGCTACAAGGGCGTGGTGAGCCTGGAGTGGCAGCGCCCGATCTTCAACGCCAACGGCCGCTCACCGGTGGAAAGCGTGCTGTTCATCGACGGCGGTGCCGTGGCCAACCGCGCCGGCGACCTCAAGCCCCTGTGGGGCGTGGGCACCGGCGTGCGCTACAACAGCCCGGTGGGCCCGCTGCAGCTCGATCTGGCCTACGGGCTGGAGACCAAACGCCTGCGCCTGCACCTCAACGTCGGCTTCACCTTCTGAGGTCTCGATGAACGCCGAGACCCCGCCCCAGGCAGACCCGAAGCGCACACGCAGCGGCTGGCGCAGGGTCGCGCTCTGGCTGCCCGTCGGGCTGCTGGGGGTGTTGCTGTCGGTGGCCCTGGCGGCCTGGGTCTGGGCCGGCACGGCGGGCTCGCTGGCGCAGGCCATTGGCTGGGGCCAGGGCCACATGGCGAAACAAGGCCAGAGCGCGGGCACGCTCAGCGTGGCCGAGGTGCAGGGCAGCCTGCGCAACGGCGGCGAGATCGGGCGGCTGCAATGGCAGCGCGACGAACTGATCGTGCAGGCCACCAGCGTGCGCATTGCGCTGGACAACCGCTTCTGGCTGGACGCCCTGCTCGCGCGCGGCCTGCGCCTCTCGCAACTCGACATCGACCGCCTGCAGATCACCGACCGCCGCCCGCCCAGCCCGGTGGAGCCGCTGCAACCCATCACCCTGCCCGTGGGCGTGACGCTGCCGTGGTCGGTGGGTGAGCTGGTGCTCGACGGCAACCAGGCGATCGCGCTCAGCGGTCTCAAGGGCCAGTACCGCTACCGCCCGGCCGACAGCCTGTGGAACCTGGGCGTGGCCGACGCGCACCAGCTCGATCTGGAGAACCTGCAGGTGGCCGGCGGGCTGTACCAGATCCAGGCGGTGCTGGGCGCTCAAGCCCCGATGCCGCTGCGGGTGGACGCGCAGGGCGAGGTGAAGGCCACCGTGCCCGGCGGCGAAGACCTCGTGCTCAAGGCCATCGGCAAAGTGACCGGCCAGTTGGCCGAGTCCGACGCAGCGCTGGACGCCACCGCCAACCTCACCACCAGCACATCCGACACGCCGGTGCTCGACGCCTCCGCGCGCATCCGCCCCTGGAAGACCCAGCCGATCGAGGCGGCCAACGCGCGCATGAACCGGCTCAACCTCGCCGCGCTCTGGCCGCAAGCGCCGGTGACGGAACTCAGCGGCACGGTGGTGGCGCAGCCCGAGGGCGAGGCCTGGCGTGCGCAGGTGCGCCTGACCAACGCCGTGCCCGGCCCCGCCGACCAACAACGCCTGCCGCTGCAAAGCCTGCAAGCCGATCTGGAGCAGCGCGGCGCGCGCTGGACGCTCGCCAACCTCGATGCCCAGCTCGGGGGTGGCCGCGTGCAAGGCCAGGGCTGGCGCGAACCGGCCGCCTCGCCGCTCGGTGACTTCCAGGGCGAACTGAAAGCCAGCCGCATCAACCCCGCCGCGCTGTGGAGCAGCATCGCACCGGCCGCGCTCGACGGCTCGTTCGCCGCCCGCGCGGTCAACGCCGAATCCGCCAACCCGGCGATCGACCTCAGCGCCGTGGTCAAACCTTCCGGCACGCAGCCCAAGGCCGGCCAACTCGCCGGCCTGCGCCTGCGGGACCTGAACCTGCAGGGCCGCTGGACGCCCCAGCCCGACAACGCCGCGCTCGGCGTGCTCGACCTGCGCACCCTCAGCGCCGGCCTGGCCGACGCCACGCTGGACGGCCAGGGCCAGCTCGATGTGGGCGCGCGCCGCTTCGACGGGCGCCTCGCGCTCAAACTGCCCGGCGCCCAGGGCGACTGGCAAGGCCGGGTGGCCCATGCCCAAGGCAAGGGTGCGCTGACCCTCGCGCTGGACGACGCATCGCGCGTGCTCGCCTGGGTGAAGAGCCTGCAGACGCTGCCGGTGGTGGGCCCGCTGCTGCGCGCGCAGCTCGACGCACAGCCCGGCTTGCAGGCCGAGGGCAACGCCCGCCTCACCGCCAGCTGGGACGGCGGCCTGGGCGTGCTCGGCTACCCCGCGCCCGTGACAGGTGCGACCACCGCTGCGCCACCGCGCGTGCAAGCCCGCCTGCAGGCAGCACGACTCGTCATCGCACGCGGCAGCGCAGCGCGCGCCGCCGACCCGGCCAACGGCGCCGATGCGGTGGTGGGCACGCTGCAAACACTGAGCCTCGCCAACCTGAACCTGCAGGCCGGCGGCCAGCCCCACCAGCTCGACATCACCGCCACCGGCCAGGCCGCACAAGGCCCCTGGCGCGGCACGCTGGACACCCAGGGCCAGCTGCAGTTGGGCAGCGCGCAACGGCCCGACATCGACAGCGGACGCCTGGACCTCAGCCGCCTGCAACTGCGTGCCACCGACAGCGCGCGCAAGGACCGCGTGGTGGACTGGACGCTGCAAAGCGTGGCCGCGCTCGGCCTGCGCTGGCAGGACGCGCGCACCGCCATCAACCTGCAGGCCGACGCCGGCCGGTTGCGCCTGCAGCCCACCTTCAGCAACCGCGTGGGCGGCGCACCAAGCGCCACCGCCATCACCACCGCCCCCATGGCCCTGGCCTGGGACCAGCTCAGCTGGCAAAAGGGCGCGCTGGCGACGCGCGGCCAGCTCACCGGCTTGCCGCTCTCCTGGGTGGACGCCTTCACCACCGCCGAGGGCGCGAAGAGCGGCCCCCTGAGCCAGGCCGGCCTGGGCGGTGACGTGGTGTTCGATGGCAACTGGGATTTTTTCCTGCCCGCCGACGCCACCACAACCCCGCGCCTGAGCGCCCAGCTGCAACGCCGCAGCGGCGACCTGTCGGTGCAGACCGATGGCGCGTTCGACGAGAACACCACCTCCACCCAGCGGCTGCAGACCGGCATCCAGGACGCGCGGCTGAGCGTGACCACCCAGGGCGCCAACGTGCAGGCCAGCCTGCGCTGGGACACCGAGCGCCTGGGACAGGCCAGCGCCGATCTGGTCACCACGCTCAGCCCGCCCAATGGCGAGCAGACCGCGTGGCACTGGGCGCCCGACGCGCCCTTGCGCGGCACCATCACGGCCAGCCTGCCGCAGGTGGGCGTGTGGTCGGCGCTGGCGCCACCCGGCTGGCGCGTGCGCGGCACGCTGGCCGCCAGCGCCACGCTCAGCGGCACGCGCGCCAACCCGCTGTGGAACGGCACGCTGCAGGCCGACCAGTTGGCGCTGCGCTCCATCGTCAACGGCATCTCGTTCTCGCGCGGCGAACTGCGGGCCACGCTGGCCGGCGAACGCATCACCATCGACCGCTTCTACCTGCAAGGCCGCGGCGGTGTGGAAACCGGCGGCACGCTGCTGGCCAGCGGCACCACCGAGTTCAAGCGCGTCACGGTGGACGGCGTGAGCCAGCGCCAGCCCTACATCAACCTGCAGGCCACGGCGACGAAGCTGCGCGTGTCGTCCCGCGCCGACCGCCGCCTCACGCTCTCGGGCCAGCTGCAGGCCGAGCTGGTGGGCACGGCGCTGCAGATCCGTGGCGGGCTGCGGGCCGACTCCGCGCTCTTTGTGCTGCCCGACGAATCCACCCCCAGCCTGGGCGCCGACGTGGTGGTGCGCGGCACCGAAACCGCGCTGGAAACACCGGGCGCGTTCCGCGTGCGACCCGATGTGCTGATCGACATCGACCTGGGCGACGACTTCCAGGTGAGCGGCCAGGGCCTGCAGACGCGTTTGGCGGGCCAGATCAATGTGCGCAGCACGCCCGAACTGCCGACACCGCGCGTGTTGGGTGACGTGCGCACCGAACGCGGCTCTTACCGCGCTTACGGCCAGCAGCTCACGATTGAAAACGGCGTGCTGCGTTTCACCGGGCCCTACGACAACCCCACGCTGGACATCACCGCCGTGCGCCCCAACAGCAGCCAGCGCGTGGGCGTGCAGATCAGCGGCACCGCGCAGTCGCCGCGCGTGCGCCTGTTCTCGGACCCCGAACTGCCCGACAGCGAAAAACTCGCCTGGCTGGTGCTGGGTCGCCCCGCCAGCGGCGCCGGGGCCGAGGCCGCCGTGCTGCAACAAGCCGCGCTGGCCTTGCTGGCAGGGCGCGACGGCCGGCTCGACGGTGGCCTGGCCAGTGCGCTGGGCCTGGACGAGGTGTCATTTGCCGGCAGTGGCACCAACGCCGACGGCACGACCGCCGCGGCCGCGCTCACGCTGGGCAAGCGCCTGTCCAACAACCTCTACCTCAGCTACGAACGCAGCCTGGCCGGGGCGTTGGGCACGGTCAGCATCTTCTACGACGTGTCGCGCCGCCTCACGGTGCGGGCTCGGGCGGGCGAAGAGAACGCGCTGGATCTGATCTTCACCATCCAGTACGACTGAGGCCGCCCCGCAGCGGCTCGCTCGGAACCGCCCCCGTACAATGCGCGCACACCTGTGCGGCCATAGTTCAACGGATAGAACGGGCCCCTCCTAAGGGCCAGATAGGGGTTCGATTCCCTTTGGCCGCACCACCTGACAACGGCATCGCTGGCCCGCTTCAGCGCAGCATGGCGTAGCCCACACCGATCGCCGCCGCCAACCCCACCGCATCCGCAAACAGCGCACAGGCCAGTGCATGCCGCGCGTGCTGAATGCCCACGCTGCCGAAGTACACCGCGAGCACATAGAAGGTGGTTTCGGTCGAGCCCTGCACGATGGCCGCCAGACGCCCGGCGAACGAATCCACACCGTGCGTCTGCATCACATCGATCATCAGACCGCGCGCACCCGCGCCCGAGAGCACCTTCATCAGACCCACCGGCAGCGCCGGGAGAAAGTCGGTGTCCCAACCCATCGCCGCCACCCCCGCACCGATGCCCGAGAGCAGGAAGTCCATGCACCCGGCCGCGCGAAACACGCCGATGGCGATCAGGATGGCGATGAGGTAGGGCACGATCTGGATCGCCACACCGAAGCCTTCCTTCGCACCATCGATGAAGGCGTCGTACACGTTGATGCGCTTGAAGGCCCCCGCCAGCACGAACAGCATCACCACGCTCAGGATCACGCCCGCACCGGTGGTGCCGGCCACCCGCGCGGCCTGCTCGGCGGGCAGGCGGGCCAACGCGGTCACGGCCATGGCCAGCAGACCCGCGACCGCTCCCACCGGCAACAGAAAGCGCGCGCGCCACAACGGCAGCCGCTGGCACACCGCGACCGCCAGCACACCGGCCATCAACGACATGAAGGTGACCAGCAGCGTGGGCAGGAAAATGTCGGCTGCGTTGAAGTCCGCACCGAGTCCTTGTTTGAGCGCGATGCTCTGGCGGATGGCAATGACCGAGGTGGGGATCAGCGTGAGGCCCGCGGTGTTCATGACCACGAACATGATCTGCGCGTTGCTCGCCGTGCCGGGCGCCCCGGTGTTGAGCGTCTGCAGCTCGCGCATCGCCTTGAGGCCCAGCGGCGTGGCGGCGTTGTCCAGACCCAGCAGGTTGGCCGAGATGTTCATGGTCATCGCACCCTGCGCCGGGTGGCCTTGCGGCACCGCGGGAAACAGCCGCCGCAACAAGGGTCCGGCCAGTCGCGCGAGCAGCTCGATCATCCCGGCGCGCTCGCCCACGCGCATGAGCCCCAGCCACAGCGCCATCACGCCAGCCAGACCCAGCGAAATCTCGAAGCCCGAGCGTGCGCCGTCGAACATGGCCGTCATGAGCGCCTGCAGGATGCCGTGCTCGCCAAGCAACCATCGCACCACGGCGGTGGCAAATGCCACGGTGAAGAAACCGACCCAGACCCAGTTGAGCGCCATGGACAGGGATGGTAGTCGGTGCGTGCATATTGTCTTGAGGGTGGCGATCTTTCAATCGCAATTACACGACCAGTCGCTCACTCTAAACCTCAGCAGCTCGTCTTAAGGTCGGTGTTGTGGGTCAATCCTCTCAAAGAAAAGAGCCTCCTCAAAACCCGGGGCGGTTCAGCCCCCATTGCCACCGAGCCCTTGTTTGATCTGCACATCGTTGGCCACCGACACACGCAATGAGTTGCCCGCCGGCACGCTCACGTCGGCCACATGAGTAGGCACCTGAGGAAGGGCGTACTTGCTGGCAATCTGCTCACGCGAGAGGCCTGCGATGTGATTCTGGCCAGCCAGACCCATGCACTGGAGATCGGTGCCACCTGCTCGGCTGTGGGATTTGCGGTGGCCATCCGTTGGTAAGCCCCCCACCGGCATATCTCACTTCACCTGATCCCCGGTGCAGGTGGCCACCCCCGTCTCGGGATCCAGCACATAGCTCCACCAGCGCGTGAGCAGATAGACCACGCAGCCAGGGCGCCACACACCTTCGGGTTCAGGCTCGACCGCGCCGTGCTCATCCATGCCCAGACTGGTGAACGGGTCCAGGTAGCCTTGCTCTGTGTAGGCGCCGTCGATCCTTCCTTCCCGCCTCAATCGTTTGGCCATCTCGTGCAGCTGATCCCATGGCATGTGCGTGGGGTTCTCGATCCGCCTCACCTGCCAGACCACCTCATTCTTCGCGTTCAGGCGGAAGACGTTGTGGTTGGCGAGTTCGATGTCTGGCCAGTCTTTGCCGGTCGGAAACTCAGGTGTCGAATATGGACTTGCATGAACGATTCGTCCCCCATCGGCAAGTTTCACCATATCAATGACGCGAAGGTCGCAAAAGGAGAGTATTTCTCGGGTCATTTGAGTGGCCTTGAATTGGAAAACCAGTTGCGGAACTCTGCGATTTCTTTAGGCGCAGTGGTCACCTCAAACTGCACCCCACCCCCGCCCCCATTGCCCCCGAGTCCTTGTTTGATCTGCACATCGTTGGCCACGGACACACGCAGAGAGTTGCCCGCCGGCACGCTCACGTCGGCCACATGGGTGGGCACCTGGGGGAGGGCGTACTTGCTGGCAATCTGCTCACGCGAGAGGCCTGCTATGTCATCGGCCCGCATCATCCAGCTGCCTGCCAGTTCAGACTTGTTGGCGACCTCCATGTAAACGCGAACGAACGATTCCGGTTGGGTGGTTTGCACTGCCACGATTTGGGTATTGGGTGTGTAGGGCGGCTTGAACCGCACGTCCGCTGCCAGCACCTCGGCGTTGACTTTATCTGCTGCAATGACCTCGGTCACCCGCGCCCCTTGTGGCAACCGCTGCGCAATCATCACATCGGCTTCATGTTTGCCGATCAGAACGGCAGGCTTCCAGTCACCCAGCGGCGACATCGCCCGAGCCGGGTCGGCAATCGAGTCCTCGCGGTAGATGTTGTTGGCGATTCGGTAGGCCTGCGCCTCACCGATCTCCTTGCCGGTTCTGGCCAGCACTAGCTCACGCACGATGGTGGTGGTCAAGGCCTTGGCCACAGCGAGCTGGCCCATGGCGACCACATCCAGGGCGATGAGCCCTAGTTCGGCTGCATCGCGCAGCGCCGGTGAGCGCTGAATCACGTTGATGGCCTTGTCCAGTTCCGTGATGCTGCGCCGCGCCTCTGCCTTGGCCGCCTCACTGACAGCGGGATCGGCCAGCAGCCTTTCAAGCGAGCCTTTTTCTGCCTGCAGCGAGCTCTCGCTCAAGATGCTCCTGTAGTCGATGGCTGCGGTGTTGCGCGCGTTCTTAAGTTCGTACTCCCTGAGCACCTTGACCTCGCACGCGCCGTCGCCCGCAGCGCGGCAGTCGCTGATCTTCTGGTGTTTGCTGCGCAGATCGGCGGCACTCAGATAGTTCTGTGATGTCGCGCCGAGCGCCGAGGCGGCCCCTGTGCTGCCGCCGGCTGCCGCTCCCAGCGCCAGCGCTGCGGTCTGCACCAGGGCTTGCTTGATCTGTACCGGCACATCCAGGGCAGCGATGTGCTCACCCAATGCGGGAATCGCGGTTTGCGTAAGGCCGGCACCTGCTGCGCCCCCAACACCACCGCCCAAGGCGCCCGCCACCATGTGCAAGGCCACACGCCCCGCACCGCCTTCTTTCCATGCCTCTTCCAGTGCCAAGGCTTCACCGAGCAAGGCATCGCGAGAAGCGGCGTCGCCCGCCTGTGCGGCCTGGCGCTTGAGGTCCTTCGCTTTCTCCAGTTGATCATTGGAGTACTGGCCAACGGCCTTGCTCGCCTGCTGGGTGAACGCCTTGGTGATGGCCACCTGTGCGGCGACCTCCTTCTGCACCCGCTCCTTTTCAAAGATGCGCTGAATGCCCGTCTCGGCATCGGTGCTGCGCACGGCGGTGTCCCCCGCGATACCACTGATGCCCGCGGTGGTGGTGCTCGCAGCCGATCCGCTGTCCGAGCCGATGCCCATACCGCTGGAGCCAAGCTGGCCACCTACACCGACGCTCACCCCGCTGGCGCTGGCCTTGTACTGCGCGGTATTGGCGATGTCGCTGGTGCTCAGTCCCTGCGTGCTGAAGCTGTTGAGGCCCTTGTCCACAGCCGCCTGGTTGCTGGCGATGGCACCACCGATGAGCTCGGTGTCTCCCGCCACACGCACCCCGAAGCCACCATCGCCGGCCTTCAAGCCACTTTGCTCGGTCACGCTGGCAAAGTCGCTTTGCGCGCCGCTCTTGCTCGCACTGAGCGATCCACCGGCACCGGCGCCGATGGTCACACTGGCGCTGGCGCTCTTTTGCTGAGCCGTGTATGTGCTCCTGTCCTTCAGGCTCTCGATGGTGAGGTCCCCACCCACCTCGGCCCGGATCAACGGTGCCTTGACCACCGCACCGCGCAGGGTGGTGTCACCCCCGCTGTCCATGCGCACAGCATCCCCTGCGGTGATGCGCGTGTTGCTGTGGGTGAGGTCGTCCCCAGCTTCCTTGCCACGGCCACCTCCGGCGCTGACGGTGACCCCCATGCCGCTGGTGCCCAAGCTCAAACCGATGCTGCCCGAGCTGGACTTGTTGCTGCCCGTGAGGCTGGCGGTGTTCTGCGCAGCCAGCAAGGCAACGTCACCTTCGGCGCTGAGCGTGGCGGTGCTGCCCGCGCTCACCTCGCTGCCACGGATGAGCAGGTCGCTGTCTGCACCAGCACCGCGGGCGGTGATGCTCACCGCCCCTCCCGCGACCATGCTGCTTCCGCGCGCGCTCTCGCTGCTCTGCACGGTGGTGCTCTGGCTCTTGTTGCTGCCCAGGCTGATGGAAACATCCACGCCACCGAGCCGATCGGCAGCATTCGCATCGCGTACCGTCTTGGTGCCGTCCAGACCAGTGGAGGTGACCTGGTTCGCTTTGTTGTCGATGGTGGTTCCCTTGCCAGCTTCAATCGCCTTGAGCGCGTTGTTCGCCGTCATGGCGCTGGCGGCCGCCGCGAGGCCCTTCATCCGGGCGTCCGAGGTGTTGCCGGCGGCAGAGACCTGGCTGGCGATGCTCTGTACCGCGCTGAGCACCGGGCTGCTGATGCTCACACTCAGCCCGCTTTGCTTGAACTTCTCTTCGGTGGTGCTCTGGCTGGTCTCGCGGGCCTCGGTGATGGCGATGTCTTTGGCGACGACGGTGACATCCCCACCCGGGGCGAGCAGATCAGAGCCGCTTTGGCGGTAGTTCTGACCCGCGATCACGGTGACATCACCACCGATCGCACCCACCGTGCTGCCCGCAGCCGTTGTTTGTTCAAACTGCTGCGCGCGGCTTTGCTGCTGCTTGCCCAGCGTGACGCCTGCGCCACTGGCGAACAGACCGCTTTTTTTGGTCTCGCGGAATTCACTGCTGCTGAACTGGTTTTCTTCGGCTTCAATCACCACGTCACGGCCTGCGCCCAGGGTCGTGCTGCCATCTCCAACCACTGAGGAGCCGCGCAGCGCGATGTCCTGCCCGGCTTGCATGGAGACATTCTTGCCACCCAGGCTGGAGCCCAGCGCCACATCGCTGGCCGATGAACGCCGCTCTTCGATGAACTTCTTGCTCAACACGCCACTGCGTTTGGTGTACACGCTGCTCGCGCTCTCACTGACCGCGCGCCCGGCCTCAAGCAGGATGTTGTTGCCGGCCTTCACGCTGAGGTCTTCCGCCACATTCACGCTGGCCGCGCGTGCCACCATATCGTTGCCCGCCTGAATGCTGATGCCGCCGGCGCCTTGCACACTGGTGCCCAGTTCTGTGCCGTTGCTGCTGCGCTGGTAGTTGCGCGCGTCGACCTCGGTGTTGTCGGAGCTGCCCACGGTCACGGTCTGCAGCTGCACATCACCTGCGGCCTTGATCACCGTGCTGCCTCCGGCACCCGCGTTGCTCACGCTGGCGCCAAGGAGCGCCACGTTGCCCCCAGCTTCGATGTTGAGCTGGGCGCCAGCGGTGTTGCCCACCCGCATGGTGCCCACGCCGGCCAGCTCCGTTCGGCTCTGGTCGACGTACCGACCGTTGAAGGAAGTCGTGTGCGTGGGGCTGCTGATGGTGACGTTGCGCCCGGCGCTGGCCAGCAACTCGGAACGCGCCTGCATCAGCCCGCCGATGTTGCTCAGGTCTCGCCCTGCCTGGGCCACCACCACACCGCCTTCGATGCGCCCACCGGCGTTGACCAGGTCTTCTGCGATCTGCAGCGAGACGCTGTTGCCCGCCAGCAGCGCGCCACTGGCGGCAAAGTCACCTTGGGGCACCTGGCGCACATACACCTGCGGCACCAGGGCCGTGGTCTTGCTGCCGTCGGGCAGCACCACCTCTCGCTCCACCAGCCACACCAGGTCGGTGGTGAGTTGGGCCATCTGCTGGGCTGAGAGCGCAACGCCGGGAATGAGTTGGTGCGCTTGGGCATATGTGATGCCGGCGTCCATGAGGGCCTGGAACTGCGCTTCGTCGTTGGCATGGCCTTCCAGAAAGCGCCGACCGGTGAGCTGCCCCACCTGCTCGCGAACGAGCCTTTGCTCGTAGAAGCCGTCGCCCAGGCGTTTCTGGAGCGCGTTGGGGTCGCTGCCGAGCGCGGCGAACATGTAGTCGCTGCCCAGCCATTGCCGGTAGTCGGTGAAACGGGGGTCGCTTTCGATCAGGTAGCGGCTGCCCGCATTGGCCGGCTGAAACATCGCGCTATTGGGCACGGTGACCGGTGCGGTGGCGTTGGGCAACGAAACGCCCAGAAAACCCAGGCCAGAGGTGGGCAGCGCGGTGGTGCGCGTCAGATCGGTGTTGGTGAGACTCTTGGCGGTGATGTTGAGTTGCTGGGCACCCGAGAGCGTGCCACCCACCTGACCGATGACCTCGGAGATGTCCGGGTTGGTCCAGTCGAACGAGCCCTGGCCGGCCGTGTGGCTGGTGTTCTGGAAACGGTGGGTGCGCTTGAGGGTCTGGCCTTCGTTGACCACGACAGCGCCTGCGGCCTGCATGTCCAGCACAACGCCCGCCTGGATGTCGGCGTACCGGTTGGTCAGTGAGTTGGTGATGTCCAGCCGCGTGTTGGAGCCGGAACGAAGCGAAGCGGGAGCACCCGCGTCTGCGTTGAGCCGGTCTTCGACCACGGTCTGTTGAGCGGTGCGGGTAACTTCAAGGCCTGGGTGAGTGGAGGTCAGCGCGCGGTGCGTGCTGCGCAAAATAGTGCTTTGCGCATCGCTGTAGCCGGGCTCCACGACCAGCAACGTGCAGTGGGTGGTGCAGCGGCCATAGGCATCCGAATAAGCAAGCGAGTTGCGCTGCCAGGCCAGCACGCCGTTGGTGTAGGCGGCTGTGGGGTCTGCCGCGCCTGCAACTTGATCCGGATTGGCCACGTCATCCTGGCGCACACGGGCGTGCAGCACGACCGTGGCGGCACTGCCCACGGTAATGCGCTCGCGCACGCCGTAGTACCCTGCATACCCGCCATTGGCCGCGTGATACACCGAGTCGGTGGGGTCGAGCTTGACCTCCACGCGACGAACGATGTTGCCATCCGGCGTCACCAGTTGCGTGTCGCCCACGATGTTCGCGGGATTGACGAGGTAGAACTGATGGCGGGTGTAGTTGGAGGTGTACTCGATCGGAACGTCGTGCCGGTTTTGCCCATTGACCCACCAGGACGGCATGCTCAGAACGGATGTTTGGTCCACCACAGTGGTCTGGCTCATGGCAATGTTGCGCCGCTCATTCGTCAGTGTGCCGGTGGCGATGCGCAGGTCGCCCACGGCCTCGATCTGAGCGCTCAGGTTGTTGATGCTCTGGGCAAGTCCCGTGGCCGCGAGAGTCGCGTCCAGACTGCCAGCGATGGCCACATTGCCGCCGCTGTAGATGAGCGCACCGTCTTCGTTGTTCAAGGTCTGCACGCCGAGGTCGAGCCGCTGGCGGGCTGCAATGACCGGCGCGGTGGCACCACCAGCTGCTGGTCGGTTGTTCAGGGTGGAGGCGGCGATGGCAATCTGGTCTCCGAAGATGGCACCAGCCCCGGTGTTGTTGAGCGTGCTGACCTGGATATGGACCAAGCTGGGGGGCGCGGTCACGGTGGCCTCGTTGGCAATGACCAGGCCCCGGTTGTTGAGGGTGTCGGCGTCGATGGCGATGCTGTCCGACGCAGTGATGCGGGCGCCTGCTGCGTTGGTGAAGGTGTCGGTGGCTTCCAGCGTCTGGTGAGTGGCCTCCAGGGTGCCGGTGTTGCCAATGCCCCGGGCGATGAGGATCAGGCTCTGGTTGGCAATCAGCTGGCCAGCGTTGTTGACCAGGGCGGTGGTGGTGATCTGCAGATCACCGCTGGCTTCCATGCTGGCGCCGATCGCGTTGGTGACGTCAGCGGTGGTGTCCAGGCTGATGTTGCCGCCAGAGAGCACACCCGCGTTGGTGAAGCTGGCCGCTGCGATGCTTGCACTTTGCGCGGACCAGATGTTGGACTGGGTGGCACCGTCGGCCCCATTGGTGACGGCGCCCGCGTGGATGGTGAGGTCACCGCTACTGCCAATCAAACCCGCCTCCGCGGCCTGCACACCGTTGACAAGTTCGCCTGTGTTCAGCGTGAGGTTGGCCTGCGAGGCAATGCGACCGGCCGTGTTGTCCAGTTGTGCGCCCCGGGTGTCGATGGTGCTGCTGCCCACAGCTTGCAGGCGGCCACGAATATTGGTCAATGTGCCCCAGGTGGTCAGATCCAGCGTGCCCGCGCTGAGGATCTCCCCATCGGTGTTATTGGTCTGGCCAACAGCGGCCAGCAAGGCCCCACCAGAGCCGATGGAGCCGGCGGTGTTGTTCGTCACACCCGTGGTGAGCGTGAGCGCAGCGCCAGCGTGGATCAAGCCCCTGTCGTTGTTCAGCGCGGCGCTGTTGATCGTGGCGCTCTGGCCGGCTGCCAAGGTGCCTGTTGTGTTGTCCAGCGCGCCACCTGCGTTCACGGTGAGCGTGCCGCTGGCGGCGATCTCGGCTTGAACGGTGTTGGAGATGGTGGCGCCGGCGGCGATGCTGGCATGGCCCTGGCTGCTGATGAGGGCACTGGCGGGCGTGCCATCGCCGGTGTTGCTGATCACACCCAGGGCCCGGATGGACAGGTCGCCTTTGGCTTGGACCTTGCCACTGTTCACGAGCGATCCATCGGTCTTGAGCACCCAGGTGCCTTCGTGGGCGATGAGCGATCCCCGGTTGTTCACACCCAGGCCCGCCTCGGTGCCCACCAGATAGATCTTGCCGGCGTACATGCCGCCCAGCGCGCCCACGTCGAGCATGAACGTGGGCGCAGCGCCGTTGCCGGCGATCGGGGTGCTCAGTGCAGACGCACCCGATGCGAGTGCCTTGACCTCGTTGGAGCCGGTCACCACGGTGAGGTCCTTCGCCCACACACCCGCGTTCACCTGCATGGCCCGCGTGAGGATGGCGGTGTGGTCGGCGGTGCTGGTGTCCAGCCCCAGGCCTTCGATGTTGACGGAGCCGCCTTGCACACGGAAAGCGTCGAGGTGGCCGCTGTTCATCACGGGTGTGCCCGTGGTCAGCGTGACACCCGAGGCGTTGATGAATCCACCGCCGTTGACCTGGATGCCCGCCGGGTTGGCGATGATCACCTCGGCCCGGCGGCCCGCCACCTCCACATAACCGTTCAAGTGGCTGGGGTGGCTGGAATGGACCTCATTGAGGATCACGCGGGCCTCACCCGTGGCCAGCCAGGGGTTGGCGGCGATGTGTCCACCCAACTGCGTGCTCACGTTGCTGCGGCTGTTGTTCAGGATGGCGCCGTTGGACTGAACGTCGAAGCGGCTGTAGGTGTTGCGGGAAACCCCGGCGACTGAAGGCGTCTGGATATCGATCTGCGGCAGGCCGTTGGCGGTCTGCAGGATGGTGGGGCGCTGGTTGCCCGGAGCGCTCGGGTCGGCGACGATCTGTGGGTGCGCGGGGGTGCACAGCAACAGCACCGCCAACGCCGTCAGCGAGCGTTTGATGGCGGCATCTGCCCACGGCGATCTCGTCGAGCCGGGCGCGGCCTCGCCCGCAGCGGCCCCGCCGTGGGAGCCCGCCGTTTCCGCCACCACCATGCGATGGCCCCGTGCGGCGTTGAAGATGATGCGGTGACGGTTCTTGTTCATGGGCATTCCCTGGAATCAGAAAGAAGCAGCAAGGCTGAAACCCGCCGTGACAGAGGCGGAGCGAAAGGCTTTGGGCTGGCTGATGGGCCTGCCGATGAAGACGTCGTAGCTCAGGCGGTCGAGCTGGCCGCGAACGCCCAGCACCGCACCGGCCAGGCTGCGCCCCACGAGAAACCGGGCCGAGGGGCCACTCACCGTGCCGAAGTCCACGCCCAGGTAGGCCTCGTGGCCGGTTTCCCCCAGGGCCCAGCCCAGGTCGTTGCGCAAGGTCCACCCCCGCTCGGCCGACAGGCTGGACTCGCCATCAAAGCCACGCACGGAGTAGCGCCCGCCGATGGCGAAACGGTCTTGCGGGGTGAGCGGCGTGCCGTTGCGCTGGACCCGCCATGCGCCTGCGTAACGCAGCGGCTGGCTGGCCAGCTTGAAGGGCGCGGTGAAGCTCACATCGAGCGTGGTGATGCGCATGCGCGAAGTGCCTTCGTCGAATGCCTCCTCGGGCGCGGGCATCGCGCTGAATGCGCCGGTGCCGCGTTTGTGCGCCAGGTTCACATCCAGCGTGGCCCTGCCGACAAACTCCCTGTGCGCGAGACCCAGTTCCCAGCCACCGGTGGCGCGGCGCTGGGTCTGCACCTCGGTGTCGTCGATGAAGTTCTTCGACCGGCGCAACCAGCCCTTGAGGCTGGCGGTGGTTTTGCGGCTGGCATCGCGGTAAAAGAGGCGAGAGAGCTTGAGGTCAGCGCTGTCGTTCTGGCCGCTGTAGACGTAGTCCTGGTTCAACCCGGCCACGCTCTGGTGGTAGCGGCTGGCCGATTGGGTGAAGCCCAGCAACCAGTGGTCCCACGGCAGGGAATAGTGGACCGTGTGTCCCTGCGTTCCACGATCACCCGCCCGGCCGCCGCCGAGATCCCGGTTGACGGTGACGTAAAACAGGTCGTTGAGCGTCCACCCATGGTCAAGGCTCAGGGTGGCGCTGCCCTGGTACCGGCCGGTGGCCTTGGAGCCGCTGTCGTCCAGCGTGACGTTCAGGCGAAAGGGCAGCGACTGGCGCCAGGAGATGACCAGGTCGCTCTGGCCCGGCACATCGGCGGGTTCGATCTGGATGTCGGCCTCGGTCGTGGGCACCCGTTTGAAGTTCTCCAGCGCTTGTTCAACATCGCGCAGGTTCAGGACATCGCCCGGTTGTGCGGGCATCGCGTTCCAGGCGGTGGCGCGGTCATCGGGCGTGGCAAAACGGATGGCCCGGATGCGCCCTGGCAACAAGCTCAGGGTCAGGCGCCCGCTGGACAGGTTCTGTGCCTCGAACACGATGCGCGACGTCACAAAGCCGCGCTCTATCAAGGCTTGCTGCGCTCGCTCGGCGGCGACATTGACCCCGGCAACCCCCAGGCAGCGCCCGATCGCGGGATCGGGTCCCGCGATCAGGTCGGCCAGAGCCCACTGAAAGGACTCACTTGAATCACCCACCAGTGCGACTTCGTGGATGGCCCGACATGGCGCCTCCAACTCGGGCCAGGGCCTGCGTTGATCGAACGTGGGAGGGGTGAGTTCGTTGGGTGAGGCTTGCAGCTGCCGACGCCGCGCCTCTTCACGGTCCCGTTGAAAACGTTCCTGTTGTTCGCCTTGCTGGCGGACGTCGGGCGGCGGGGTCGTTGGCGCCTGTGCGTGCGCGTTGGCCGCTGCGACCATCGCCAGCAATGTGCCACGCGCGGCGCTCATCACCAACCGAAGACGGTTGCGGCTCATGCGGAAACTCCCTGAATTCTTTGTTGGATCAACACCAGTTGCCTGTGCACTGGCAAACGTGATCACAACAAATCAGGGAGTCCGTTGGCATACCGCAGCTGTACTAATTTCTTACAAAGAGTGTGCACAACGTCACGAATCGCCAATCAAAGAATTCATGCGCTTTGTAGCGTGTCGAAATCCACTCACTGCGTCAGTCGTTGCCTCGCATGCCGCACGTACAACCACCCCTTATGGAGGTCCTCATACCGATCCAACTCTGCGCCTGCCTCTCATACGACTGCGACTGCACCGATGCAATGGTGTTCCACGTCAAGGTGCTTGACGCCGAGCGTAAAGCGCCCGTGACTTACGGCCAGATGCCCGGCGAAGTGCCGGTGCCGCCCGAGCACGCCCACCGCGTCATGCACGCCTACCTCGTACACCCCGACTTTGCCGTCATGGCCGGCAACACCCCCCCCGGTGTGCGCTACACCGGCATCCAGGGCTGCATGCTGGCCATCACCTGCCCGACGGTGGCCAAAGCGACGCGCGTGTTCAACGCGCTGGCCGAGGGTGGCCAAGTGGGCATGCCCCTGGCCAAGAAATTCTGGGCCGACACCTTCGGCATGGTCACCGACCGCTTCGGCATCCCTTGGGGCGTCAACGGCCGCCTACGGGACATGGCCCCCATGTGATCAACGGTGCGTGAGGCGCGCCAGCAGCAGACCGAGCACCACGCCGACGCCCACGGCGGTCAGTGGGTGGGCCCGCGTGCGCGCACGCACGCCCTCGGCCGCCTTCCTGCCCGCCTCGCGCAGTTGCATGGCGCGACGCTGCTGGCGCGAGGCCGAGTCGACATCACCGTCCCTGAACGCGGCTTCGGCTTCATCGGTCTGGCGCTCGACGCGGTCGTTGGCCTCCTGCAGCAGGTGTTTGGTGATGTCGCTGCCGTGCTCGGCCATGCCGGTGTGGCCCGGCTCACGAACGACCTCGGTGCTGGGAATGCCGGTGTAAGGGAACGCGTTGTCGGTGTCGGTGTTGCTGGACATGGGTGTCTCCAAAAAGCCCGCGACGTGGGGCCCAGAACACGACAGTAGATGCGTCGAACCACCGGGTCTGTTCGTTGCCGCACGGCGGTCCGCACCCTGTCCGGTGCGCCTCAGAGCTGTCCTTCGCTCAGCGTGTCGAGCTGAAAGCGTCCGCTGCGGTCCCACAGCCAGGTGTCCACGTACTGCACGCGCCCGAAGCCGGGCGGTGACGGGAACGGCGCGGCGGCGCGCACCAGGCGTTCGATCTCGGCCATGACCTCCGGCGCATGGCTGGGGCCGCGCAGCCAGCGCGTGGACCCCACGCGCCCACCCTGGCTCAGTTCCACCTCGAACACGCCGATGGCGTACAGCATGGGCGGCAGTTTTCCCCGGAAGATGCGGTCGGGGTACTGGCGGTAGAGGTGGGTGGCGGCTTCGCGGCGGTAGGCTGCGCTGGCGGGCGCCCGGCCGGGCAGCGGTGCGCGGGTGCCGCAACCGGCGGCCAGCGCCGCAGCGCCGGTGGCGGCGGCCAGCGCCATGAACCGGCGGCGTTCTTCCAGGGTTTTGGTGAGCATGGGATAGGACGGCGGGTTGAAATCGTGCATTGGACCAGCGTGCAAGCGGCGGCACAACGGGCCGCAACACCCGCTTACCGCTGTCGCAAGGTCCGGCTCAGCAGGATCACCGGCACCAGCCCCACGAGCACCAGCGTGAGCGCGGGCAAGGCCGCTTCGCCCAGGCGCTCGTCGCGCGCGAGCTGGTAGGTGACCACGGCCAGGGTGTCGCTGTTGAAGGGGCGCAGCACCAGCGTGGCGGGCAGCTCCTTCATCACGTCCACAAACACCAGCAGCGCGGCGGCGGCGGTGGAGCGCTTGAGCAGCGGCCAGTGCACCCGGGCCGCCAGCCCGAGGCCGGTGGTGCCGAGCATGCGGGCCGAATCGTCGAGGCTGGCCGGAATGCGCGCGTAGCCGCTTTGCAGGGACTGCAAGGCCACGGCGGTGAAGCGCACCATGTAGGCCCAGACAATGCCCAGCGCCGTGGCGGTGACGAAGTAGCCCACGCTGGTGTCGGGCTGGATGGCCTGCAACCAGCCCACCGGCAGGAGCAGGCCGACCACGATGACCGCGCCCGGCACGGCATAGCCGAGGCTGGCGAGTTGCACCACGCCACGCGTGATCTGGCCCGGCCGCACGCGAACGGAGAAAGCCAGGGCGAGCGCGATGAGGGTGGCCAGCGCCGCCGACAGACCGGCGAGCCACACACTGTTGCGCGACCACTGCACGAACGAGGTCCAGGGCAGCTCCTCCCAGCCGCCGATGAGGGGACGCAGCATGAACAGCACCGGCAGCACAAAACCGAACGCGATCGGCAGGGCACACAACACAACAGCCAGCGCCGCGCGCCCCCCGTGCAGCTGCGCGGGCTGCGCTTCGCTGCTGCCGGCTCGCATGCCGCGCAGGGTCGAAAAACGCATGCGGTGCTGCGCGCGGTGCTCCAGCCACAGCAGCAGCGCCACCACGGCCAGCAGCATGGTGGCGAGCTGCGCGGCGGCGGAGCGGTTGTCCATGGCCAGCCAGGCTTTGTAGATGCCGGCGGTGAAGGTCTGCACACCGAAGTAACTCACCACGCCGAAATCGGCCAGGGTTTCCATGAGCGCCAGCGCCACGCCAGCCGCCACGGCGGGGCGGGCCAGCGGCAAAGCCACCTCGCGGATGCGCCGCGCCAGCGGGGCGCCGAGCAGGCGCGCGGCTTCCATCAGCTGCGAGGCACGCTCCGACAGGGCCGTGCGCGCCAGCAAATACACATAGGGATAAAGCGAGAAGGTGAACACCCAGACCGCGCCCGGCGTGTTGCGGATCTCGGGGAACACGCGACCACTCAGGCCGAAGCTCTCGCGCAGGCCCACCTGCAGCGGGCCGCTGAACTGCAGGAAGTCGGTGTACGCATAGGCCACCACATAGGCCGGCATGGCCAGTGGCAGCAGCAGCGCCCATTCAAAGAAACGGCGGCCGGGAAACTCGAACAGGGTCACCGCGCTGGCGGTGAGCATGCCCACCACCGCCACGCCCACCGCCACCGACACGCACAGCAGCACGGTGGTGAGCGCGTACTCCGGCAACACCGTCTGCGCCATCTGGCCCAGCACGTCGCGCGCGGCAGCATCGAACTGGAACCACGAGCCACCCAGCGACAGCACGGGCAGCGTGAGCAGACACGCAAGCAGGATCAACGGGGCGAGGGCCAACCAGCGCAGCATGAGGTGAGGGAGGTGGGGAAAGGGAGAGGGCCGGGCGGGATGATGGCACGCGGGCCCGCCGCGCTGGGCGAGGGGCTTTTGATCCACATCAATGCAAATGCGAATTGTAGTTATCTACAATGACCCAACACCGATCCAGACCATGTTCCTCAACGTCTCCCAACTCAGCGTGCGCTACCCCGGCCAGCCCCAGGCCGCGGTGGACGGCGTGACGCTCGGGCTGCGCGCCGGTGACATCGGCGTGCTGATCGGCCCCTCGGGCTGCGGCAAGACCACGCTGCTGCGCGCGGTGGCGGGCCTGGAGCGCGCCAGCAGCGGCAGCATCACGCTCGAAGGCGAGAAAGTCAGCGACGGCGCCCACCACATGCCGGCCGAGCAGCGCCGCATCGGCATGGTGTTCCAGGACTACGCCCTCTTCCCGCACCTCGACGTGGGCAAGAACATCGCCTTCGGCATCGACCGCCTGCCGCGCGCCGAGCGCGATGCGCGCGTGGCCGAGGTGCTCAAGCTGGTGGGCCTGGACGGCATGCAGAAGCGTTTTCCCCACGAGCTCTCGGGCGGGCAGCAACAGCGCGTGGCCCTGGCCCGCGCGCTGGCGCCGCGCCCTCGCCTGCTGCTGCTCGACGAACCTTTTTCCAATCTCGATGTGGACCTGCGCGAACGCCTGGCCCACGAGGTGCGCGGCATCCTCAAGGCCGCGGGCGCCACGGCGCTGTTCGTCACGCACGACCAGCTGGAAGCCTTTGCCATCGGCGACGTGATCGGCGTGATGCACGAAGGCCACCTGCACCAGTGGGAAGACGCCTACGCGCTCTACCACCGCCCGGCCACGCGTTTCGTGGCCGAGTTCATCGGCCACGGCGTGTTCGCACCGGCTCAGATCAGCCAGGTGGGCAACGACGTTTCGGTGCAAACGCCGCTGGGTGCTTTGCAGGACGTGGACGAATGCCCGCTGCCCACGGCCTACGCCTCGGGCCTGTGCGACGTGCTGCTGCGCGCCGACGACATCGTGCACGACGACCACGCGCCCGTGAAAGCACAGATCTTGCGCAAGGCGTTTCGCGGATCGGAGTTTCTCTACACGCTGCGCCTGGCCAGCGGCGAGGTGCTGATGACCCACGTGCCCTCGCACCACAACCACGCGGTGGGCGAGTGGATCGGCATCCGCGCCGAGGTGGACCATGTGGTCACCTTCGAACGCGGATCGGGTGCGTCGAGCCCGCCGGCGCCGGGCGTGGCGCGGGCGCACCCGGTCTGATCAGCTCAGCCTGGTCTTGAGCGCGGGCAAGCGAGAGAGCACCAGCCAGTCCAGCAGCAATACCGCGAGCAACACCGCACCGCTGAGCGGAAACGCCAGCGCCACGCCACATATCACCAGCGCGCCACCTTTCCACAGCGGCAAGTCGCGTGGCACGGGCGGTGCCGCGAGGCGCCCGCTGCGCGCCGGCCGGCGTTTCCACCACATCACGATGCCGCTGACGCACACGAACGCGGTGGCCGCACAGAACAGCAGGTTGAGCGCGGCATTCCACAGCCCCAGGTCGCCCTGGTGCAGCGCAATGCCCACCGCCATGCCTTGGGCCACCAGCGGGTAGTCGGCAAACGCGGCTTCGGCAATCACGCGGCCGCTGTGGCGGTCCACATGCACGGTGCGGTCCTTTGTGGGGTTCTTCAGATCACCGCTCATGGTGTCGGCCGAGACCGTGAAGACACCGGTGGCGCTCTGCGGCAGCAGGATGTGGTGCTGACCCTCAAAACCGAGTTGCTTCGCCAGCGCAGCCACCGTGTCCAGGTTCACCGCCTGGCCGGCGGGCACGCCCGCCACCCCGACGGCGGAGCCTGAAGCGGGCAGCGGCGTCTGCTCCAGCCCCCAGGGCACTTCTTTCTGGCCGGCGGTGTTCAGCGTGGCGTGGGCAGCGTCCGAGAGCGGTACCGCGTCCCACTTGGCAGCGGGAAACGTGCCCCAAGGTTGCGCGAATTGCGCGCCCCACACCCCCGTCCACGACAGGCCGGTGAGCAGGAACAGGAACAGCACCGCGCTGATCCAGAAGCCCACGCTGGCGTGCAGCGAACGCCACCACAGGCGGCCCCGGAGCCGCAGGTCGGGCACGAGCACCTGCGCCCAGCGTGTGGCGCCGCGCGGCCAACACAGGTAGAGGCCGGTGACGATCATCACGATGCCCAGACCCGCGGCGATCTCGATCAGGTGGTCACCCCAGTCACCGATGAGCAGCGTGCCGTGGATGCGTTCAGCCCAGGCGAACACGGTGTTGCCTTTGTCCACGAGGTGCAGCACCTGCGCGGTGTGCGGGTCCACCGCCACCGCCTCGGTGAGGCCGTCGCGTTCGACCACGAACCAGCTCGCCACGTCGGGTGCGCGCGGCGCGATGTATTCGCGCAGCGTGGCCTGCGAGCGCAGCGCCAGCACGGCGTCGGCCTGCGCACCGACCGGCAGCGTCACAGCCTGCGGCGTCACGTGAACCGTGAAGCCGAGCCGGTTCTGGAAACCGGTGAAAAACACCATGACGGCGCCAGTGATGGCCAGCATGAGCAGGAAGGGCACGACGTAAAGGCCGGCGTAGAAGTGCCAGCGCCAGGCGACGGCGTGAAAACGGGAAGAACGCTGTTCGGCGACCACGCGCTTGGAAACGGCTGGATGGATGGGAGGCATGGGAAGGATGGCGTGAGGAAAGAAATGGCCGATGGGCCTTGAAGACTCAGTGGGGGTGGTTGTCCATCAGCGCAGCGTTGGGGCCCTGACCGGGCGCGACCCAGCGCGCGACGCGCAGGTGGCTGGAGACGAAGTACGCCTCGTCGAACAGCAGGGCGGCGGCGGGCCCGCGCAGCACGACGTGAAACAGCCGCCAACAAGGTCCGTGGTCGCCGGGCGACCACGCGGTGTCGGCACGGGCGAGCACCCGCACCAAAGGAACATGTTGGAACGACAAAGCCATCTCCTGCACCGACAAAGACAGACCCCGGCGGGCGGGATCGGCTGGAGGCAGGCGCATCCGCGAGGGATGGCGCTGCCCGCGACGTCAGGACAGGAAAGGTGGGCCGGTGGCCCGGGGTCGCGAGTGGGGCCAGTCCGCCAGGTGCGGATCGCGGTGGGCCGGCGCAAGGATCTGCGGGCCACGGGCGGAAGCATCCTGTGGCGCCATGTCCACCGGCAGGCAACGGTCGACGCCCAGGCTGCACAGGGCGCAATGGTCGAGCACCGCGGCGTGCGCGGACGGCAGGGAGGTGCTCTCGACCGAATCGGCGGCGTCCGACACGCTGAAGGCTTCGGCGCCGCCGAGCGCGATCCAGCGCACCCCGCTGGGACCGCAGATCTCGATCCAGTCCACGCCGGCCTGGCCGGGCGGCGGAGAGCCGCCCGCCTGCACACCCATGGCCCGCGACACGGCGGGCGCCAGCGCGGCCAGCAGCATCATCGCCAACACCCAGCGGGCGAAGGCGTGGCTCAAGCGGGACTTGGCGCAGCGGGTCATGGCAGCGAGAGGCAGGCAGCGGTCAGTTCAGGGTCGGGCCGCTCAGTGTTTGTGGCCGGAACCGTGGCCCTCGGCCTTGGCGGCGGCCGGCGTGTTCAGGGCGCGTGCCATGGCCTTGATCTCGACCGTCTGGCGCAGGCCGTCCTTGCCTTCCACCACCAGCGACACGGGCACCACGTCGCCCTCTTTCACCGGTCCCTTGAGGTCCATCAGCATCACGTGGTAACCACCGGGCTTGAGCTCCACCGTCTTGCCGGCGGGCAAGGCGAGTGCGGGCACGGCGCGCATCTTCATCACGTCGTTTTCCATCGCCATTTCGTGGATCTCGACCACGCCGGCCATCGGCGAGGTGGCTTGCACCACGCGGCTGTCGGCCTTGGCGGTGAGCTGCATGAAAGCGCCGGTGGCTTTCTGCTGCGCCACGGTGGCGCGGATCCAGGCGTCCTTGACTTCAACGTTGGCGGGTGCCTGGGCCCAGGCGCTGGCGGTGAGCGACAGCAAGGTGGCGATGATGAGTTTTTTCATGAGAGCTCCAGAGGGGGTTGGGGAAAGGCAAAGGCCCGTGTCGGCGCGAAACGCGCACAGCAAGACCAGGGAACAGCGCAACAGATCCGCACGGCCCGAAGCCGGGGATCCGGACAGCTCAGGCGAGCGGTGGGGCGCGCGACTGCGCGGTCGACCACACTGCAGACGGCACGATCGACGCAAACATTCCGCCAGACGGGGTGCCCGGCGCGTGGGTGACCAGCGCCGTGGTGGCGTGGGTCGGCGGCACATCGGCACTGCCCTGCAGCAGGCACCAGGCGCAGGCCGACGCGGCTGCCGCCATCGGGGCGGACTCGGTGGTGGACGCATCGACGGCGCTGTCGACCCGCACCCACACCACACCGCTGGTGCTGCACACCTCCACCCAGCCCGGGCGGTCCGAGCTGGCCACCGCCGCCTGCGCCAGCGTGGGCGCGAGCGCACCCCACAGCATGGCGAGCAGGGCCAGCCAGGCGGCAAGTCGGTGGGTGGATCGGGTGCCAAACATCGGGCGCGAGTTTATCAGCGGGGTCCGTCATCTGCGGGACGCACGCAAGATCACCCCCGCGAATACGATGACGACACCCCTCAACAACGGAGACCGACATGCTCACACTCTGCGGATTCGCGGCCAGCAACTACTACAACAAGGTCAAACTCGCCCTGCTCGAAAAAGGCGTGGCCTTTGAAGAGGAGCTGGCCTGGCTCGGCCAGACCGACAAGGCCGCCAGCCCGCTGGGCAAGGTGCCCTACCTCAAGACCGAGGCGGGTGCTCTGTCCGAGTCCACCGTGATCCTCGAATACATCGAAGACGCCTACCCGGCCCACCCCCTCATGCCCGCTGACGCCTTCGAGAAAGCCAAGGTGCGCGAGATCTTGCGTTACCTCGAACTGCACCTGGAGCTGGTGGCACGCAACCTGTACGGCGAAGCTTTCTTCGGTGGCAAGGTGAGCGACTCGGCCAAGGAGAAAACCGGCGAGCAGCTCACCAAAAACGTGGCGGCGTTTGCTCAGCTGGCGAAGTTTTCACCTTTCATTGCAGGCGACAGCTTCACCCTGGCCGACTGCGCCGCCGCCGTGCACCTGCCGCTGGTGAGCAGCGCCACCAAGATCATTTACGGCCGCGACTGCCTGGCCGACTTGCCAGTGGGCGACTATTTGAAACGCCTGGGCGAGCGGACCACGGTGCAAAAAGTCAATGCCGAGCGCAAGGCCAACACCGCCTTGATGATGCAGCGCGCCAAGGGTTGATCAGTCCGGCGGATTTCGCAGCCGCTCGACCTCGAGGCGCAGGTCCTGAGACCAGGTCCGGCGATCCCGACCGAGCGGCGGCTGGGCCTCGCCGTAGCGCACCTGGGCTTGCAGGCCGTCTGCACACAGGGTGGACCAGATTGAGGCAACGAGCGTCGTGTCGCCGATGAACAGCGGGCCGTCGTGCCGCCCGCCGCGAATGCTGTCAACGAAACTCAAGGCCAGCGGCAGCACAGGCGCGTTGGCCGTGATGGCGGCCTGCAGCAAGTTGGCATGGAACGGCAGCAGGGTGCGACCATCGCCCGTGGTGCCTTCGGGGAACACGGTGAGCACGTCGCCTGCGCGCAGTCGCTCGGCCATGTGGTGCACCACGCGCATGGCATCGCGCCGGCTTTCGCGTTCGATGTAGAGCGTGCCCGCGCCGGTGATGAGCGAGCCCAGCAGCGGCCAGTTTTTCACGTCGGCCTTGGAAACGAAGCGGCTGGGGTGCGCCGCGTTGAGCACCAGGATGTCGAGCCACGAAATGTGGTTGGAGACCATGAGCAACGGGCCGTGTGCGGGCGCCTCACCCTGCACCACCAGCTCCACCCCCAGGATGGTCAGCATCTGGCGCGACCACTCTCGCACCAGCAGCCGGGTCTGCGGCGGCGTGAGTCGCCCGAACTCGGTGCGGATGATCCACAAGCCGCGCAGCACGTGGCCGATGGCACGCAGGGCGCGCCAGGCGGCGCGCAGCTGTTTCACGCGAGCGCGTCCGACAGCTGGTGCGCCACCTGCCCGCCCACCAGCGTGGCGCGCACGCGCGCGGGCAGCTCGTGCCCACCAAACGGCGTGTGTTTGCCCTGGCTGCGCAGCGCGCTGGCTTGCACGGTCCAGCTGGCGTTGGGGTCGAAGATGCAGAGGTCGGCCACGCCGCCCACCGCGATGCGGCCCACGCTGGCCTGCAGCGTGCCCAGGCTCGCGCCCAGCACCGACTGCGGGCCGCTGGTGAGCACGGTCAGTGCCTGCATGAGGCCCAGGTCGTCCTGCTGCGCCCAGGTGCAGGCCAGACCCAGCAACAGCTCGACCGCGGTGGCACCGGGCTCGGCTTCGGCGAACGGCAGTGTCTTCGCATCGCTGTCCACCGGGTTGTGGTCGGACACCAGTGCGTCGATGGTGCCGTCGGCCAGACCGGCGCGCAGCGCGTCGCGGTCGCGCTGCTGGCGCACGGGCGGTTGCAAGCGCAGGCGGCTGTCGTAGTAGCCGATGTCGATGTCGGTCAGGTGCAGGTTGTGCACGCTCACATCGCACGTGACGGGCAGCCCTTCGGCCTTGGCCTGGCGCACCAGCGCGAGACCCGCAGCGCTGCTGATGCGGCACAGGTGCACGCGCGCGTTGGCGCTGCCGGGCGTCTTGCCCTGCGTGGCGCGCATGAGTTCAAACAGCGTGTGCAGCGCGATGGTTTCTGCCGCCGCCGGAATGCCGGCCAGGCCCAGGCGCGTGGCCAGCGGGCCGCTGGCGGCCACGCCCTTGCCGAGCCAGAAGTCCTGCGGGCGCAGCCACACGGTGTAGCCGAAGGTGGCGGCGTACTGCAGCGCGCGCTGCAGCACCTGCACGTTGACGATGGGCACCTCGGCCTGGCCGAAGCCGATGCAGCCGGACTCGGTGAGCTCGGCCATTTCGGTCAGCACCTCGCCCTGCAGGCCGCGCGTGAGCGCGCCCAGCGGGAACACGCGCGCCAGGTGCAGCTTCTCGGCGCGGAACTTGAGCATGTCCACCAGGCCGGGTTCGTCCAGCACCGGATCGGTGTCGGGCGGGCAGACCAGCGAGGTCACACCGCCGGCCACGGCCGCGGCCATTTCACTCTCGAGCATGCCGGCGTGCTCTTGCCCGGGTTCGCGCAGGCGCACGGCCAGGTCCACCAAGCCAGGCGCGACCACGCAGCCGGTGGCATCCAACGTGCGGGCGGCGTGGAAGTCGGGCGCCACGTTGCCGATGGCGATGATGCGGCCGGCGGCGATCGCCACGTCGGCGATCTCGTCGCGGCCGGTGGCCGGGTCCATCACACGGCCGTTCTGAATCAGGATCTTCATTTCGTTACCTTGTTGTGCCAGGTTTCGCCGCCGGGCCGCCCCAAGGCGAAACGCGCCCCCCCGGGGGGCAGCGACCCGCGAAGCGGTGGAGCGTGGGGGTCAAGCTTCATTTCCGGCGACGATCGACATGACGGCCATGCGCACCGCAATACCGTAGGTGACCTGCGGCAGGATCACGCTCTGCGGTCCGTCCACCACCGCGGAATCGATCTCCACGCCGCGGTTGATCGGGCCTGGGTGCATCACGATCGCGTCCGCCTTGGCCCAGCGCAGCCGCTCGGGCGTGAGGCCGAAGCTCTTGAAGTACTCCTGGCTCGACGGCAGCAGCGCACCGCTCATGCGTTCGTTCTGCAGGCGCAGCGTGATCACCACGTCGCAGTCCTTGATGCCCTCTTCCAGCGTGTGACACACGCGCACACCCATCTGCGAAAGGTCGCTCGGCACCAGGGTGCGCGGGCCGACCACGCGCACGTCGGGGCAGCCCAGCGTGGTGAGGGCGTGGATGTCGGAGCGCGCCACGCGCGAGTGCAGCACGTCACCCACGATGGCCACCGAGAGTTTGGTGAAGTCCTGCTTGTAGTGGCGGATGGTGTACATGTCGAGCAGCCCCTGCGTGGGGTGCGCGTGGCGCCCGTCGCCAGCGTTGATCACGTGCACGTGCGGCGCCACGTGCTGCGCGATCAGGTACGGCGCGCCCGACTCGCTGTGGCGCACGACGAAGATGTCGGCCGCCATGGCGCTGAGGTTGGCGATGGTGTCGAGCAGCGACTCGCCCTTGGCGGTGGAGCTGCGCGCGATGTCCAGGTTGATCACGTCGGCAGACAGGCGCGTGGCGGCGATCTCGAAGGTGGTGCGGGTGCGCGTGCTGTTTTCGAAGAACAGGTTGAACACGCTTTTTCCGCGCAGCAGCGGCACCTTCTTCACCTCGCGGTTGCTCACGCTCACGAAGTTGGCCGCGGTGTCCAGGACCTGGGTGAGGATGTCGCGCGAGAGGCCCTCGGTGGAGAGCAGGTGAATGAGTTCACCGTTCTTGTTGAGTTGGGGATTGCGTCGCACGGTCAGGCTTTCTTGGTTTCGAGCACGAAGCTCAGGCGCCCGGCGTTGTCGCGCGCGAGTTCGAGCGAGCGGCCTGCGGGCACATCGGCGCGGGCGGCGCACACCGTGGGCTCGATCGGCAGTTCGCGCCCGCCCCGATCCACCAGCACCGCCAGGCGCACACTGGCCGGGCGGCCGTAGTCGAAGAGTTCGTTGATCACGGCGCGCAACGTGCGCCCGGTGTAGAGCACGTCATCGACCAGCAGCACGTGTGCTCCGTTCACGTCGAAGGGCAACACGGTTTGTGCGCTCGATGCCAGCCCGCGTTGCGCGAAGTCGTCGCGGTGCATGCTGGACGAGATCACACCGGCGTTGCCGCTCAATCCCAGGTCGCGCTGCAGGCGTTCGGCCAGCCAGGCGCCGCCGGAGGTGATGCCGGCGAGAACCACCGGTGCGGGTGAGGCGTCGATCAAGCCCTTCACCGCGGGCAGGAGTTCGGCGTAGAGCGCCTCTGCATTCAGAGGCAAGGACTCGGTCAAGGCAGGCTCCTCAAAAACTGTTCCAGGATGATGCAGGCCGATGCGGCGTCGGCATCTTTGGCCCCCAGGCTGTGGGCTTCGGTGGTGCTGTAACGCTCGTCCACCTCGAACACCGGCAGGCCGTGGCGGCCACGCAGCTGGCGGGCAAACTTCAAGGCGCGCGCGGTGTTCTCGTGGGCCGCGCCGTCGGGGTGGTAAGGCACACCCACCACCAGCGCATCGGGCTGCCACTCTTTCAGCCGTTGCGCGATCAGGGGAAAACGTGCGTCGCCCTCGGCGTTGATGGTGGCCTGCGGCGTGGCGCTGCGGGTGATGCGGTTGCCGGTGGCCACGCCGGTTCGTTTGAGTCCGAAGTCGAACGCCAGAAACATCTGGCAATGCGCCGGGACTTCAAGGGTCGTGGGCGCAGCGGCAGGTGCACTCATGCGTGGCCTGCGTCCGGTGAAAGCATCCACGGTTGCAGACCGAGCAAAGCCATGGCGCGCTCGTAGCGCTCCGCGACCGGCGCATCAAAAATCAACGAAGGATCGGCCTCGACCGTCAGCCAGCTGTTCTCGGTGATTTCCGATTCGAGCTGACCCTGGCCCCACGAGGCGTAACCGAGCGACACAAACACCCGGCGCGGGCCGGCACCCGAGGCCATGGCCTCCAGCACGTCCTTGGAGGTGGTCATTTCCAGACCGCCGGGGATGGAGAGCGTGGAGGCGTAGACCGATTCGCCCTCGCCCGACACCGCCTCGTGCAGCACAAAACCGCGTTCGGTCTGCACCGGGCCGCCCTGGAACACGGGCAGCTCCAGCAGGTCGTCGCGGCCCATGGGCAGGTCCACCTTCTCGAACAGGCGCGGCAGCAGGATGTCGCTGGGCTTGTTGATCACCAGCCCGAGTGCCCCACGTTCGCTGTGCTCGCACATGAACACCACGCTGCGACCAAATAGCTCATCGCTGAGGCCGGGCATCGCAATCAGAAAATGATTGGTCAGGTTGATGGGGGCAAAATCAGCTGGCATTGGCCGATTTTAAGCCGCTTGTCCGCCCTCGAGAGAGGGCCACCACGATCTCCCCGGACGTGGTCACCGCCATTCCCAACACCACCCGCCCGGACGCATGAACACCTACGACAAAGGCCTGATGTGGTTCCGCCGCGACCTGCGCGCGCAAGACAACGCCGCGCTGTACCACGCGCTCAAGGTGTGCCGGCAGGTCTGGTGCGTGTTCGTCTTCGACACCGACATCCTCGACGCCCTGCCCCGCGCCGACCGCCGCGTGGCGTTCATCCGCGAATCGCTGGTCGAGCTGGACGCTGCGCTGCGAGCACTCGGACGGGACAACGGCGTGGAAGGCGTGGGCCTGATCGTGATGCACGGCCCGTCGGTGAAGGCGGTACCGGCACTGGCCCAGGAACTCGCCGTGCAGGCGGTGTTTGCCAACCACGACGACGAGCCCGCGGCCAAGGCGCGCGACGCCCACGTGTTCGGCGACCTGGCGCACGCCGGCATCCTGCTGCACAGCCACAAGGACCACGTGATCTTCGAGCGGCGCGAGGTGCTCACGCAGATGGGCAATGCGTTCGGCGTCTTCACGCCCTACAAGAATGCCTGGCTCAGGGCGCTCACGCCTGAGCACCTCAAGGCCCACCCAGTGGCGCAGGTCGCGAGCACGCTGGCGCCCTTGCCGACCGCCTGGGCCAAACCGGTGCCCACGCTGGCCGACATCGGGTTCGAACCCACCAACCTGTCGCAACTGCCGCTGCCCACCGGGATGAGCGGCGCGCACCGCCTGTTTGAAGACTTTGTAGAACGCATCGACCGCTACGACGAGACGCGCAACTTCCCTGCCGTGAAAGGCCCGAGCTACCTCAGCGTGCACCTGCGCTTCGGCACCATCTCGATCCGCCACCTCGCCTCGGTGGCGTACCAGATGCACCTGCAGGGGCTCGTGGGCGCGAGCACCTGGCTGTCGGAGTTGATCTGGCGCGACTTTTACCACCAGGTGATGGCCAACTTTCCGCACGTCGTGGACAAGGCGTTCAAGCCCGAGTACGACCACATCAAGTTCGAGCACGGCAAACACGCCAAGGAGCTGTTCGCCGCCTGGTGCGAGGGCCGCACCGGCTACCCGCTGGTGGACGCGGCCATGCACCAGATCAACCAGACCGGCTACATGCACA
>NZ_JAOASO010000027.1 GCF_030158645.1 Hydrogenophaga sp.
CTGTGATCCCAGGTTCTTCACCACGACTTCCTGGTTGCCCAGGACCTCGTCCACGTGCATGGCCATGCGCTGTGCAGCGCTGCGGAAAATCATCACCGGCAGCGTGCGGCCCTTGTTCTCCAAGGATTGCACCGACGACTGAAGCAAGGCGCCAGCCCAGAAGAAAGGAACCTCCTCACCCGCGACGGTGAGCGAACCGCTGGCGTAAGCCTTGTGGAGTTCTTCGGCGCTCACGCGGCGCACCAGCTCCACCAGGTTGGACGGCACGCCCAGGGTGAGTGCGCCCGCGCGCAGCATCACCACCTGCGTCACGGCGGTGGTCAACGGCAGCACCAGCTTGAAGTTGGTGCCCTGTCCGGCCTGTGTGGCGGTCTCTATGCGCCCACCGAGTGCGACCACGTCGTTGCGGACAACGTCCATGCCGATGCCTCGGCCCGCCAGTTCGGACACTTCACGCGCCGTGCTGATGCCGGGTTCGAACACGAGCTGAGCGGCGTGTGCATCGCTGATCTCCGCACCGGCCTCGATCAGTCCTTGCAAGGCCGCTTTTTCCCTCAGTCGCACCAGGTCCAAACCGGCGCCGTCGTCGGCAAACACGACCGACACGTCGTTGAGCTCCTGCGCGAGCGTGATCTCGATCTGGCCTTCAGCCGGCTTGCCAGCCGCCACGCGGGCTTCGGGCGTTTCGATGCCGTGCACAACGCTGTTGCGCAACAGGTGTTCAAAAGCGGCCGTCATCCGGTCGAGCACACCGCGGTCCATTTCGATGTTGCCGCCGGTGATGTCCAGGCGCACCTGTTTGCCGGTTTCCTTCGAAGCCTGGCGCACCACGCGGTACAGCCGCTCGGAAATACCTTCGAATTCCACCATGCGCGTGCGGAGCAGATCGCGCTGCAGCTCCCGGGTTTGCCGGCCCTGGGCGACCAGGCTGTCTTCGGTCGATTCCACCGCGCGCTGCAGGTTGCGCTGCACGGTGGCCACGTCGTTCACCGACTCCGCCATCATGCGCGTGAGTTCCTGCACACGGGTGAACCGGTCGAATTCGAGCGGATCGAACGACTGGTCGGCGTCGCGCGCCTGGGCCAGCCGCGACTGCATCTGCGTCTCGGCTTGCAGTTCGATGTCGCGCAGCTGAACGCGCAAACGGTCGAGGTTGCCCGTCAGGTCTTTGAGCGAGCCGCGCAGGGTCACGAGCTCGGACTCCATGCGCGAACGGGTGATCATGACTTCGCCGGCCTGGTTGACCAGACGGTCCAACAGCTCGGGCCGTACCCGCACAGCAGCGCCCGCGCGGGCTTGCAAGGCCGTGGGTGCCACCGGCATGGTGAGCCCCTCCATGCCGCGGCCGGGCACCATGGCAGCGCGCTCCCGCAGTGCCTGCTCGGTGGTCTCGGGCACCGAGGTCAACTCCGGTGCAAATTGCTCAGGCGCGGTTTGCACCACGTCGGCGGATTCCGGGTCCTGACTGCGAAGCTGTTCAAACCGGGCACTGATGGCGTCGAACGCGGACTGCAGAGGCTCCAGGTCCGCGCTGCGCTGCACATCGGAGCCCAGCCGCTCGGCGGTGGTTTCCATCCGGTGGACCATCTCACCCAGTCGGAGCGCGCCAGCCAGTCGCGCACTGCCCTTGAGGGTGTGAAGATTGCGCAGCACCTCGGAACGGGCGCTCCCATTGTCGGGGCGCGCCACCCACTGACGAAGGGCGCCTTCGAGTTGGGGCAGCAGTTCCTGCGCCTCCTCCGCAAAGATGGGAAAGAGGTCGATGTCGATCGTGTCCAGCGCGTCGATGTCGTCGTCAATGTCCTGAACGGCGGCATGTTCTGCGCGGTGGGTGTCGGCGTGGGGCGCGACAAAATCGATGCCGGTTTCTGCCAGAGCCGGCAAGTCGAAAGCGGTCAGGGGTGCATGGCTTGAAGCGCCACCATCGACATGCGCCTGCGCCACCTGGTCAGGCAACGGTGTTTCGACCCCCGGCTGCACCGCCTCAGCCGCTTCCGTTGCCGGCGAGTGCACCACCGGCTCGTCCACCTCCGGCACATCCTCGCTGTGCAACACATCGGGCTCAAAGGAGGACTCATCGGGGACCGGGTCGTGGACCACCCGGTAGAGCGCGTCCATCAATTGGGCGTCGGGCTCCTTGAGGAACCCCGCTGCGAACTGATGCAGCAGGCGGCGGATATCCTCGGACGCATCGACAAACAACCGGGCCTGTTCGTCCGTGGCGGCTGCACCGGCCCGCTGATGAAGACTCACCGTCCCAATGGCATGCTCAAGCGCGCGTGCGATGTCGGAGAGTGACTGAAACCCGACGGTGGCCGAGCTGCCGGCCAGCGAGTGTGCAAACGCCTCGGCTTGCTCAGGCACCGGTTCATGGCGCTCAAGTGCCCACTCGGCAAGACCGGTGCACAGGCGGCGCGACCATTCGTCGGCTTCGTTGAGGTAAACGTTGTAGAGCTTGAGACCGATGCGCAGCGAGCCAATCACCCGCGTTTGCTCGTCGGGCATCTCGGGCTCGGCCAAGACTGGCACGACGACCTCGGGCTCGACGTCATGCGGTGCTGCCGGCGTGCCCTCCGTCGGCTCGACCGCAGCGCCTGCACTGTCAGAGAGCTCGGCCAGGCTGCCAAAGTCGATATCGGCCAGCATCGGATCGGACGAGGGCAACTCAGCCGAGGTCGGTGGTGGTCCAAAGTCGAGGAACGCCGTGTCGAATGGAACAGCTTCTTCGGCAGATGCCTGCTCGGGCTGCTGGCCGTGATCAACCGGTTCGCCCACATCAAAGTCCATGTCCGGGAACACCGTCTCGCCGGGTTGCGCCAGCGACGGCTGATCTTCAAACACGTCGAGAAGCTGCGGTTCGGAGACCGGGGCAGCCGACGCTTCATGCGCCGGTGCCAGGTCGAACGACGGGTCGTGAAACTCAGGCGCAAGCGTTTGCGCCGCTTCATGCACAGCAACGTGCGCCGGGACTGGCGGTGAAGTGGCTGCCTGCTCTGCGTGTGTCAATGGCAGGAAATGGCCCTGATCGCGCATGGCGTCAGCGCTGACCTTGAACGGCTGGGCCTTCCAATGGCTTTCGGTCTTCGCGGCGATGTCATCCACCCACCGGCCAAAGTCGGTCATGGCCTGACCCGTCAGCGACAGCAAGGGTTGAGCAGCGGGTCGTTGTTCGGCCAACACCGTGTTGACCAGTTGCTCCATCGACCAAGCGGCTTGGCCGAACTCCTCCAACCCGACCATGCGCGAGCTGCCCTTGAGGGTGTGAAATGCGCGGCGCAGGGTGGTGAGGTGTTCCAGATCGCCCGGCTGGGCCTGCAACTGGCCAATGGCATCCAGACCGTTGCCGACCACTTCCCGCGCTTCCTCGAGAAAGATGTCCAGGAGATCGTCTTCGTCGTTGTCTTCCCCGCCGGTGTCGG
>NZ_JAOASO010000028.1 GCF_030158645.1 Hydrogenophaga sp.
GGCCCTTGTCCTTGATGGCCTTGCAGATCGCGCCCTTGGTCACGCCGTTGCAGCCGCAGACCTCGTCGGTGTCGGCCATGGCCGAGGCCTTGCTCTGGCCCTGGTGGCCCACGTCGCCGATGTTGGATTCGCCAAACATCAGCTTGTCGCGGATGTCGGCCACGCTGCGGCCGTCGCGCAGCAGCTTGAAGTACCACGAGCCGTCCACCGTGTCGCCGTAGAGGCAGGCGCCCACCAGCTTGTCGTCCTGGATCACCAGCTTCTTGTAGACGCCGCCCGAGGGGTCGCTCATCACGATCTCTTCGGTGTTGGCGCCGCCGGTGAAGTTGCCGGCCGAGAACAGGTCAATGCCGGTGACCTTGAGTTTGGTCGAGGTGAGCGAGCCGGCGTAGCGGCCGATGCCGAATTCGGCCAGGTGCGTGGCCAGCACCTTGCCCTGCTCGAACAGCGGCGCCACCAGGCCGTAGGCGATGCCGCGGTGCGCCGCGCATTCGCCCACCGCGTAGATGCGCGGGTCGGTCACGGTCTGCAAGGTGTCGCTGACCACGATGCCCTTGTTCACGTGCAGGTTCATGGACTCGGCCAGCGCGGTGTTGGGGCGGATGCCCACGGCCATCACCACCAGGTCGGCCGGCAGCTCGGTGCCGTCCTTGAAGCGGATGGCACGGACCCGGCCTTCCTCATTGCCCACCAGGTCCAGCGTTTGCGCGCCCATCAGAAACTTCATGCCACGCTGTTCCAGCGAGGCCTGCAACAGTTTGCCGGCTACGTCGTCGAGCTGGCGCTCCATCAGCCAGGGCGCCACGTGCACCACGCTCACCGTCATGCCGCGCTTCATCAGGCCGTTGGCCGCCTCCAGACCGAGCAGACCGCCGCCGATCACGACGGCGTGGGTGTAGCGCGTGGCCGCGTCGATCATGGCCTGCGTGTCGGCGATGTCGCGGTAGGCCAGCACGCCTTGCAGGTCCTTGCCCGGGATGGGCAGCATGAAAGGGTTGGAGCCGGTGGCCAGGATGAGCCGGTCGTAGGGCGTTTCGATCACGCTGCCGTCGGCATCGGTGGCGCGCACCACGCGTTTGACACGGTCCACCTCGGTCACGGTCTTGCCCGCGTGCAGGGTGATGCCGTTGTCGCTGTACCAGGCCCAGTCGTTGAGCACGATCTCGTCCAGCGTCTGCTCACCAGCGAGCACGGGGGAGAGCAGGATGCGGTTGTAGTTGGGATGGGGCTCGGCGCCGAAGACGGTGATGTCGTAGAGATCTGGAGCCAGCTTGAGCAGCTCTTCCAGGGTGCGGACACCGGCCATGCCGTTGCCGACCATGACCAGTTTCATTTTTGACTTGAGGTTGACTCGCATGTCCATCCTGTTCTCCTCAAGCCACTTTTTCCACATGCGCTTGGCGCGTGTAGAGGAAGTTGATCACCGCCTTGCGGCACTGCTGGTACTTGGGCTCGTCGGCCAGGGCCACGCGGTTGCGTGGGCGCAGCAGATCCACGCTCAGAACCTCGCCGATGGTGGCGGCCGGACCGTTGGTGAGCATCACGATGCGGTCGCTCAGCAGCACCGCTTCGTCCACGTCGTGAGTGACCATGACCACCGTGCTGTGCGTGCGCGCCACGATGTCGAGCAACTCGTCCTGCAGCTTGGCGCGGGTGAGGGCGTCGAGTGCGCCGAAGGGTTCGTCCATGAGCAAGACCTTGGGTTCCATCGACAGGGCGCGGGCAATGCCCACGCGCTGTTTCATGCCACCGGAGATTTCGCCAGGGCGCTTCTGGGCCGCCGGTGTGAGGCCCACCATGGCCAGGGCGGCGTCGGTACGCGCTTTCAGTTGCGCTTTGGTTTCGGTGGCAGAGAAGACGCGCTCGACGGCGAGGTAGACGTTCTCGAAACAGGTGAGCCAGGGCAGCAACGAATGGTTCTGGAACACCACCGCACGCTCGGGGCCTGGGCCAGCGATTTCCTTGTCGGCACACAACAGCACACCTTTCGTGGGCACGGTCAGGCCGGCGATGAGGTTGAGCAAAGTGGATTTGCCGCAACCCGAGTGGCCGATGAGGGTGACGAACTCGCCCTTGGCCACGGTCAGGTTGATGTCGCGCAGCGCAGGGAAGTTGCCCTTCTTCGTTTTGAAGGTCTGCTCGACGTTCTGGATCTCGATGTACTTCATATTCCGATCATCCTGAGCTTGTCGAAGGGTCATGACTTCACCTCTTCAAACGTGAACAAGGTGGCCAGCTTGATGAGGCCGAACTCGAGCACCAGGCCGACGATGCCGATCACGAAGATGGCGATGATGATGCTGGCCACGTTGAGGTTGTTCCACTCGTCCCAGATCCAGAAGCCGATGCCCACGCCACCGGTCAGCATCTCGGCGGCCACGATCACCAGCCAGGCCGTGCCCACCGCCAGGCGCACGCCGGTCAGCAGGTAGGGCAGCACGGCGGGGAACAGGATCTTGGTGAAGATCTTCCACTCGCTCAGGTTGAGCACGCGCGCCACGTTCATGTAGTCCTGCGGCACGCGCTGCACGCCCACCGCGGTGTTGATGATCATGGGCCAGATGGAGCAGATGAAGATGGTCCAGATGGCCGCCGGGTTGGCACCCTTGAACACCAGCAGGCCGATCGGCAGCCAGGCCAGTGGCGACACCGGGCGCAGCAGGCTGATGAGCGGGTTGAACATGCGGCTCAGGAACTCGAAGCGGCCGATGGCAAAGCCCGCCGGGATGCCGACCGCGGCCGCCAGACCAAAGCCGATGGCCACGCGCTGCAGCGACATGAGCACGTTCCAGCCCACACCTTGGTCGTTCGGGCCGACCTGGTAGAACGGATCGGCGAACACCTCGAGCGCCTGCTTCCAGGTTTCCAGCGGCGTCGGGATGCCGCTGGCGCCGGTGCCGGCCACCACGGCCCACACGGTGATGAGGAACACCAGGCCGAGCACGGGCGGCAACACGCTGGTCCAGAGAAAGCGCAGGTCCCAGCCTCGTTTGACCTGCACCACCGGGGCGGGCGCTGGCCGGGGCATCACAGCGATTGCGGGTGGGATGATCGGCTCTGCCTTGGAGGTGGGGGCCACCTCCAGAGGTGAATGAAAAACGGCGCTGACCATGGTGATTCTCCGGTGCACGAGGCTGGGGGTGGGCAACGGGCCGGGTCAGGCCGCGTTGATCTTGAATGAATCGGCGTACTTGGCGGGGTCTTTGCCGTCCCAGACCACACCGTCCATGAACTTCGAACTGCGCAACTCGGACTTCGGCAGCGAGGTTTTGCTCGCCGTGGCCGCCTGTTTGAAGATGTCGATGCGGTTGACCTGCTTGGCCACGGCCAAATAATCGGGGTGCGACTTCAGCAAGCCCCAGCGCTTGTGCTGCGTGAGGAACCACATGCC
>NZ_JAOASO010000029.1 GCF_030158645.1 Hydrogenophaga sp.
CCGAAGTCATGCGCCTGGGCTCGCGCGTGGCGAGCACGCGCATGGAGTTTCTGGGCGCGGACGGAAAGTTGTTGTCCACCGGCGCCGGCGCGTATATCGTTTCGTGACATTCCCCCCACCACCCCAAGGAGACAAACCATGATCAAAGTCAGCGTGATGTACCCCAACACCCCGGGCGCGCGTTTCAACCACGAGTACTACCGCGACCAACATATGCCCTTGGTGAAGGCTCGTATGGGCGCGGCACTCAAGTCGTACACGGTGGACAAAGGCATGGCCGGCGGCGCACCCGGGGCACCCGCCACCTACGTGGGCATGTGCCACCTGTTCTGCGACTCCGTGGAAAGCTTCCAGGCCGGCTTTGGACCCCACGCGCAAGAAATCATGGCGGACATCCCGAACTACACGGACATCGCGCCGGTGATGCAGATCAGTGAGGTGGTAGTGGGGTGATGGCTGCGCTCACAGGGCGGAATTTGGCATATCGAAAAAAATGCGATGTGGAATGCCGTCCTAACTTTGACGAACATTACGTAAGGAAATAGCCACAGACCGGCATACCCCCTGGGGGTACCGTATAACTACGCGTATCGGTACTACACCAGGAAATATGATGATCAAGGCCTTCTGGGTAAACCAGGGGAGTACCTATTTGGAGGAACGCAACGCGGGGCTGCTTTGGGCGCCTGAGCGAACAGCGGGAACGTCAACAGTGGGTGGGTCGAAGCTCGTGCACTGGGAGACGATGACGGAGGTTGAGCCAGGGGATGTTGTCTTCACTTATGCCAACTCTCATCTACGTGGCTATGCCGTAGCTTCTAGCGCCGCTGTATTGATGGGGCGTCCTTATGAAGCTGGGACGAAGTACTCTCCTCTGCAAGGCGGACGCGCAGTGTTTTGCAGTTACCACGAGCTATCTACGCCCCTTCCTTTGGAAACTGTCACTTCCAATAGCAGTCTGCGGACTGAGTTGCAATCGGGCACCAATCCTGTGCTTGACGTTCGCGGTCGTGTTGCACAGAAGTACCTTTGCAGAATCTCCTCTAGAGCGGCCGAATGGCTCGGCGCACTGGTCGCACTTCCTCTCAGCACCAAACATCCAATCGGATTGGGGTTGACGCCGACCACTGTCCAGCGTCTCGCCGATGCACGAATCGGACAGGGTAAGTTTCGCGATGACCTCATCAACTCATTTAACGGCGCTTGCGCAGTGACTGGACTTTCGGTTGTTCCTCTTTTGCGCGCTTCGCATATCAAGGCCTGGACGGTCTCGAACAACCAAGAACGCCTTGATCCTGAAAATGGAGTGTTGCTCGCCGCTGGTGTCGATGCCGCCTTTGATCGGGGGTATATCGGGTTTGACTCTGGAGGAATTCTTCTTTCAAAGCCTACGTTTGGATCAGGCGAACGCGTGTCTTTGGGTATCCCAGTTTCACATTTCGTCTTGAATCCCACCTTCCTCACGCACAGAAGGCGGGAGTATTTGGCTCTTCACCGACTCAAGTTTGGATTCTGAAGACGCCTCGGCCTCACCCCCCACCAAGCCACCCCCACCGCCACCGCAAACCCCGTGTACGCCGCCACAAACACCCACCCAGGCGCGTCCCAGTACAGCAGCCGCGCCAGCCAGTGTTCGATGAAGCTTTCGCGGTAGCCGCTTTGGCCGGCGAGGCGGCGCAGGTCTTGTTCCCACACGGTCAGGGGGCACAGCTGGCCGAGCCAAGCCTGGGCGGCGATGAAGACCATCAGGGCCAGGTGGGTGAGGCGCAGGCCGAAGTGGCGCACCCAGCGCCAGCCGAGCGCGCCGCCGATCAAAACGAGGGGCAGCACGCCCACCACGAAGACGACGATGCCCACGTGCAGCGCCAGGATGGCGTCGGCGAGCCACAGGGCTTGGGCGGGGGGCAGGGTGAGCATGCCCTGATGCTAGGCGCCCGCCGCCGGTGGTGCCCGGCGGTTGGATTTACGCCGCTTCGGGTGCGCGCTGCTGGCCGCCGCTGCGCGCGCGGTCGGCGGTTTGTTGCAGCAGCTGCCGCGCTTCGGCGTCGCTCTGGGCCAGCAAGGGCTGGGCGCGCACGGTGAGGTCCGCGAAGGCGTGTTGGGCGTGGGCCTGGGCTTCTTCGCTCAGGGCGGTCTGGGCGATGGCGGGGGTGGCTTCCAGTCTGGCGGGGCGTGCCAGGGCGCGTGCGGTCAGCACCGCAAAGCCCTGCGCCACGCCATACAGGCCGAGGCGCGCGCCGGGCAGGTAGACGCTCAGGGCGTGGCCGTAGCGGCCTTTCTCAATGTCCGCCTGCTCGATGCTGCCCAGCGAAAACTTGCGCACGCCGGGGCGCGTGCCGGTCTGCACCACCAGCAACGAATGGCTGGTCACCACCCAGATCGTGCGGCCCACCCCAACCGATCGGCCGGTGGCGTAGGCGGTGATGCGTTCGTCGCGGTTCAAGTGGTTGCGCAGCAGGTCCACATCGGCGTGGCGCAGCAGCTCGGCGGCGTGGGGGTTGTCGCCTTCGATCAGGATCTCCAGCTGTTCGGAATAGTTGCGAAAGAAGTCGAGCATGGCGGTGCGTGGTTGGGTCGGGCGAAATGGCTCCGATTGCTACCTTCGCTGTTTCCGCCCAGTCTTGCTGGCCTGGGGTTTCACCGGGAATTCAGGGCATTCCCGGCAAGCCGGCGAAAAAAAACCGCCAGCACACGGGGTGTTGGCGGCTGCACGCATGGCCTGCCGAAGCAGGCAACGTGTTAGTCAGCGATCAGTCGGTGCTCACTTGGCGCCGTCGATCTTCATGTACTCGGACACCACTTTCCAGCGGTTGTCCTGCAGCTGCGAGAGGCGGGTCGAGTTGCTGCCCAGGCGCTTGGTGGGGCTGAAGGTCATTTCGGCGCTGCCGAAGATGTCCGGCGGGATCACCATGGTGTCCATGGCCTTGATGAAGCTGTCCGTGGTCAGGTTGTTGCCGGTCTTGCCCGCTGCGCGCAGGAAGGCGTCGATGACGGTGTAGCCGTAGACCGAGAACACGGTGGGGTCTTCGTTGAACTTGGTCTGGTACTTGTTGGCCCAGAAACGGATCGGCTGCGAAGCCGAGTCGGTGTATGGGTTTTGTACCGTCATGGTGGCGTAGAAGCCGTTCATGGCGGGGCCGCCGAGCTTGTGGATCAGGTCGGTGTAAGCCGCGCTGGATCCGATGAAGGTGGGGTTGAAGCCCAGGCGCTTGGCCGTGGCAATGCCGCCAATGGTCTCGCGAATGATGGTGCCCATCACGACCATGTCGCACTGCTCGGACGCCAGCTTCTGCATCTGCGACGAGAAGTCGGTGGCACCGCGCTTATAGCTCGTTTCCACCGCGAGCGACATGCCGGCGGCTTTCAGGCCGTCTTCAGCGCCGCGCT
>NZ_JAOASO010000030.1 GCF_030158645.1 Hydrogenophaga sp.
TTCGGCCATGTGCTGGCCAGCGCACCACCCCCCACCGAGCCGCATTTTGTGGCCTCGCCTGGCATGAACGCGCTGGTGGGTCTGTGGGGCCAGCCGCTGGCCGCCAGCACCCTGCTCGACACCCGCGTGACCCAGATCGAGCGCGACGCCCTGCACGCCGAGCAGTGGCAGCTGCGCACCGAAGACAGTGCCGGCGGTCAGCAAGTCGTGGGTGGCTTCGACCGCGTGGTGCTGGCCATGCCGCACCCGCAGGTGCACGACCTGCTGCGCGCCTCGGGACTCGCACCCGAACTGCGGCAGGCGCTGGCTCCTGTGCACGTGGCGCCCTGCTGGACGCTCATGGTGGCCTACCCGCAGGCCATGCAGCCCGGCCTGGCCCACCTGGGCCCGCAGTGGAACGCGGCACGCAGCACGCACCACCGCATCAGCTGGCTGGCGCGCGAGTCGAGCAAGCCCGGCCGCGACCCCATCGAACGCTGGACCATCCAGGCCAGCCCGGCCTGGTCCACCAAACACCTGGAAGACGACGCCGAGCGCGTGAAAGCCAAGCTGCTCAAGGGCTTTGCCGAGATCACGGGCATCCGCGCCACGCCCACCTTCGCGGTGGCGCACCGCTGGCGCTTCGCTCAAACGCAGACCCCGCTGGGCAAGAGCCACCTGTTCGACAAGGCGCTGGGCATCGGCGCCTGTGGCGACTGGTGCCTGGGCCACCGGGTTGAAGACGCGTTTGTCTCCGGGCTCGAAATGGCGCTCGAACTCGCCTGAGCCCGCCCCTCCGGCATCCGCTCATCCTGAGCCTGTCGAAGGATCGAAGCCCTCACCCGGATGGCTGCCTACAGGGGCCGTTTCGCCCCCTCCCCCACCGGCCCGCTGCACGCGGGCTCGCTCGTTGCGGCGCTGGGCAGCTGGCTCGACGCCCGCGCCCATGGCGGCCAGTGGCTGGTGCGCATCGAAGACGTGGACACGCCGCGTTGCGTGCCCGGTGCCGCTGAACGCATCCTGCAGCAACTCGCCGCCTGCGGTCTGGTGAGCGACGAGCCCGTGGCCTGGCAGTCGCAGCGCGGCGAGCGGTACCAGCAGGCGCTGAATCAACTCATCGACCCAGGCCATGCCTACCCCTGCGGCTGCTCGCGCAAGGACATCGAGACGGCACTGGAAATCCAGGGTGCGAGCCGCGAGCGCCACCACATCGCGGTCTACCCCGGCACTTGCCGGCCCGAGCGCGGCGGTCTGCAAGGCAAACCCGCGCGCGCCTGGCGCTTCCGGATTCATGAAACAGCCGATGTGGCCTGGGCTGACCGCCGCCTGGGCCCACAAGCGCAAAACGTCGCCACCGAAGTCGGCGACTTCATCCTCCGACGCGCCGACGGCCTCTGGGCCTACCAGCTCGCGGTGGTGGTGGACGACGCCGCGCAAGGCATCACCCACGTGGTGCGCGGTCAGGACCTGACCGACAACACGGCGCGCCAGATCCTGCTGCAGCGCGCGCTGGGCCTGCCAACACCCGCTTATCTGCACACGCCCCTGGTGCTGGGTGCCAACGGCGAAAAGCTCAGCAAGCAAAACGGCGCGCTGCCACTGGACCTGTCCGATCCCCTGCAGGCACTCAACGCAGCGGCTCAAGCCCTGGGACTGCCGCCCCGGACCGGCAGCGTGCCGCAAGCCCTCACCGCCTGGACCACGGCATGGGCCAGGGGCGTGGCAGGCCTAGAATCCACGCCTTTGCCGCACGAACCCACGCCATGACCGACCCCCGCCACGCGCAGCCGCGCGCCCCCCTGAGCGAAGTGCCCTATGTGCGGCAGGTGAAGAGTTATGTGCTGCGCGCTGGTCGCATGGGGCCAGGACAAGCGCGCGCTTATGAAGAGCACGGTCCACGCTTTCTGCTGAACTACGTTCCCGGGCCCTTCGACGCCACCGCCGCCTTCGGTCGCAGCGCGCCGCTGATCATGGAAATCGGCTTCGGCATGGGCGGCGCCACCGCCCACATTGCCGGCGTGCGACCCGGCGACAACTTTCTGTGCTGCGAAGTGCACGAGCCCGGCGTCGGCGCACTCCTCAAACTCGTCGGCGAGCAAGGGCTGGAGAACATCCGCATCCTGCGCCACGACGCGGTGGAGGTGCTCGACCACATGCTGGGCGAGAACAGCCTGGACGGCGTGCACATCTTCTTTCCCGACCCCTGGCACAAGAGCCGCCACCACAAGCGCCGCCTGATCCAGCCGGCGTTTGCGAGCCAGCTCGCGCGCCACCTCAAACCCGGCGGCTACCTGCACCTGGCCACCGACTGGGAACCCTATGCCCACCAGATGCTGGAGGTGCTGAGCGCCGAGCCGCTGCTGCAGAACACCGCCGAGCCCGGCGGCAACGGCTTTGTGCCCCAGCCGGCGTACCGGCCGCTCACCAAGTTTGAAAACCGGGGCTTGAAGCTCGGCCACGGGGTGTGGGACCTGGTGTTCCGCCGGGCCTGAAAACCCGGCCCACCCACGTGGCACGCCCGCCGAAGAGTCCAGACATCCCCGCACGCCACGGCGTGTCCGCCAGTTGCGTGGCGCTTCCCCACGCGAAGGGAGCTCCCTGGCCGCTGCTGCTGGACTTCCTCGCTGAGCGACTGCATGGGGTGGACCGAGCGGCCTGGGCCGAACGCATGGCGCGCGGAGAGGTGCTGGACGACTCCGGCCAGGCCCTGACGCCCCGCACACCCTTTCTGCCCGGTGCGCGCGTCCACTACTACCGCCACCTCGACGGCGAACCCACCATCCCGTTTGAAGAGACGGTGCTGTTTCAGGACGACCACCTGCTGGTGGCCGACAAGCCGCATTTTTTGCCGGTGACACCGGGCGGGCGCTACGTGCAGCAAAGCCTGTTGGTGCGCCTGAAACGCCGCACCGGCATCGACACACTCAGCCCCATCCACCGCATCGACCGCGAAACCGCGGGACTTGTGCTGTTCAGTGTGCGCCCGCAAGACCGCAACGCCTACCAGGCCCTGTTTCGCGACCGCGCGGTGCACAAGACCTACGAAGCCATCGCCCCCCACCGCCCCGCGCTCAGTTTCCCGCTCAGGCGGCGCAGCCGGATCGAGGAAGACAGCACACGCTTCTTTCGCATGGTCGAGACCGACGGCGAGCCCAACAGCGAAACGCTGGTCGAATGCACCGAGGTGCACGGTGACTGGGCGCGCTACACGCTCTCACCGGTCACGGGCAAGCGCCACCAGCTGCGCGTGCACATGAACGCGCTGGGCGCGCCCATCGCGGGTGATCAGTTCTACCCGAAGGTGCTGCGGGGGCCGGACGACGACGAAGACTTTGCCGAACCGCTGCGGCTGCTGGCGCGCGGCATC
>NZ_JAOASO010000031.1 GCF_030158645.1 Hydrogenophaga sp.
AGGCCCGGGTGCGCACGCAGCTGCGGCTCAAACAGGCCAACGACGCGCTCAAGCAGGTGGCGGCCACCGATCGCCTGAACCTGGCCGAAGCGCTGAAGGACCTGCGCGAGAGCCACGCCCAGCTGCAGAAAAACGCCGAAGAACTGCAGATCGCCAACGAAGGCCTGCTGCAGTTTGTGCGCATCGCCTCGCACGACTTGCGCGAACCGCTGAACACGGTGGTCCAGTTCATCGGGCTGGTGCAAGACGACCACGGCACCGTGCTGCCCGACGACGCGCGCCACTACCTCAAGCTGGTGCACAACGCGGGCGAGCACATGCGAACCCTGCTCGACGACGTGGTGCGCTACGCCCGCCTGCAGAACGGCGAGACCGAGCCGCCCACCCCGGTGGCGCTGGCGCCGCTCATGGCCGAGCTGTGCGATGCGCTCGCCGCGCAACTCAACGCCACCGGTGCCCAGCTGGAGATCGGCGAGCTGCCCCAGGTGGTGGGGCACGCCAGCCTGCTGTCTCAGCTGTTCCAGAACCTGGTGACCAACGCGCTGAAATTCGTGCCCCCGGGCAGCGTGCCGCGCATCGAGATCACCGCACAAACAGACGGGGGCATGGCCACCATCAGCGTGAGGGACAACGGCATCGGCATCTCGGCCGAAGGCCAGGCCCGGCTGTTCCAACCCTTCGCACGCCTGAACCTGCGGCGCGAGTTCGAGGGCACCGGGCTGGGTCTGGCCATCAGCCGCCAGATCGCCGAGGCGCACGGCGGCACCATCGGCGTGCGTTCGCAACCGGGTGAGGGTTCGACCTTCGAGGTGCGCTTGCCCCTGGGCTGACCCGGGCCGTCGGCGAAGACGACAATGGCGGCCCCATCCCCACACAGGACACCCACCGCATGAAAGCCGCCTGGTACCGCAGCAATGGTCTGGCCCGAGACGTTCTGGAGGTGGGCGACCTGCCCATGCCGCAACCCGGCCCGGGCGAGGTGCGGGTGAAACTGCACACCTCCGGCGTCAACCCGTCGGACGTGAAGTCCCGCCTGAAGCGGCCCCTGATCGCCGAGCGCATCGTGCCGCACAGCGACGGCGGCGGGGTGGTCGATGCGGTCGGTGACGGTGTGCCGGCCAGCCGCTTGGGCGAACGGGTGTGGGTGTGGAACGCGCAGTGGCAGCGGCCCCTGGGCACGGCGTGCGAACACGTGGTGTTGCCCGCACAGCAGGCGGTGGCACTGCCCGACCAGGTGGACTTCGATGCCGCGGCCTGTCTGGGGATTCCAGCGCTCACCGCCGTGCAAGCCATCCACCTGGCCGGCCCGTTGCAGGGCAAGACGGTGCTGGTCACCGGCGCCGGCAACGCCGTGGGCCACTGCGCCACCCAGCTCGCGGTGTTGCAGGGCGCCACCGTGATCGGCACGGCCGGTGCGCCGGCGCGCCAGCAACACGCGCGCGATGCCGGCGCGCTGCACGTGATCGACTACCAGCGCGAATCGGTGGCCGCGCGCGTGGCCGGGATCACGCAGGGACGGGGGGTGGACGTGGTGATCGACATGGACTTCGCCAGCACCGCCGCGCTGTTGCCGCACAAGGTCCTGAAGCCCCACGGACAGGTGGTGTGCTACGGCTCCAACCAGGCCGGCGAGGTGGCGGTGGATTTCCGCACGCTGCTGTTCGAATCGATCCAGCTCACCTTCTTTCTGGTCTACGAACTCACCCCCACGGACCGCGCCCGCGCCGTCCAGACCCTCACCGGGCTGCTGGATGCCGGCCAGTTGCGGCTGGCCGTGGGCCAGACCTTTGCGCTGGACGACATCGCCGCCGCACACGAAGCGGTGGAAGCCGGGCGGGTGGTCGGCAACGTGGTGATCCGGCTTTGAACGCCGCCCGGATCACGCCACCGTTCTGAACACCGCGCGCAGGGCCTCCAGCCGGGGTGGTTTGCTCAGCAGGTGATCCACATGGGGCGGGCACTCGCCCTCTTCCTGCATGCGCCGGCCCCAGCCCGTGAGCATCACCACCGGTGTCTGTGGCGACGCGGCCTTGACAGCGGCCGCCACGGCCCGGCCATCGACCTCGGGCATGCCCAGGTCGGTGATCACCACATCAAACACCTGTGCCGGCAGCGCCGCCCTGAACGACGCGATGCCCTCGCCGCCCCCGGCCGCGCACGTCACGCTGTGCCCGTCGGCGGTCAGTGTCTCCGACAGCGAGCGCAGCAACAGGGGGTCGTCATCGACCAGCAGGATCTTCAAGGGCCGGCAGGGGGCGGGTGGGTCGAGCGGCGCGCCCGCGGGCACGGGGTTGCGGTGCGCCGGAAACACCAGGCGCACGGTGGTGCCTTCACCGGGCGCGCTCACCACGTCGATCTCGGCACCGTGGCGCTGCATGCAGCCATAGACCATGGCCAGGCCCAGGCCGGAGCCGCGCTGGCCCTTGGTGGTGAAGAAGGGCTCAAGGCAGCGGCGCTGGGTCTCGGCGTCCATGCCGATGCCGCTGTCGCGCACCTCGAGCACCACGCGCGAGGCGCCGTCCACCTGCGCTTCCTCGCGGGTCAGCAGGCTGAGCGTGCCACCCTCGGGCATGGCGTCCACCGCGTTGAGCACGAGGTTGGTCAGCGCATCGCGGATCTCACCCTCCATGACGAAGACCGGCGTGAGCCCATCGGCCAGGTCGAGCACCACGTCGATGGAAATGCCGGCCTGCTGCGGCATGTCGCGCCAGCGCGCACGCGTGAGGTCCAGGGCCTGGCGCACCAGCGGGTTGAGATCCACCGTCCGGCGCTGCACACCGGTGTCGCTGGGCCGGTAGAACTCGCGCATGCGCGCCACGGTTTCGGCCACATCGTCGATGGCAATCTGCACCGTCTGCAGCTGCGCGCGCCCGCGCTCGCTGAGTCCGCGCTCGTTGGCCAGCAGCGATTCGGTGTAGAGCGCCACCGGCGAGAGGGCGTTGTTGATGTCGTGCGCGATGCCGCTGGCCATCTGCCCCAGCACCCGCAGGCGCTCCTGCTGCAGCACCACCTGCTGCGCTGCGTTGAGTTCGTCGTAGGCCTGCTGCAGGGAGCGGTGCAGCCGGGCCTGGCTGGCGGCCAGCGCCACGTGTTCGGCGAGCTGTCGCATGAACTCGCACTCCCCGCTGTCGAAGCCGTGGCCCTGTGCACGCCCGGCCACCAGCACGCCCAGGACCTCGCCCTGCGCCTGCAGGGGCGCAAACACGGCGGACCCGATGCCCGCCCGCGCCAGCTGTCGGGGCCACTCAAACGCCGAGTCGGCCAGTGCCGGCTCGTACAGCAATTCGCCGCCCGTGCAGCGCAACAGACCGCTGTCCGC
>NZ_JAOASO010000032.1 GCF_030158645.1 Hydrogenophaga sp.
CCTTGAGCTGCGCCACGCTGGCCAGCGCGTGGCCGGTCTGCAGCAGCTTGAGCATTTCGTCGAACAGGCGGCTCTGCGGCACGTCGAGCAGCAGCTTGCGCGAGGACGCCAGTGGCTCCAGGGTCTTGGCATCAAACGTGAAACCCAGACCACTGAGCTTGGCGGCAAAGCGCACGGCGCGGATGATGCGCACCGGGTCTTCGCGGTAGCGCGTGGCGGCGTCGCCGATCATGCGCAGCGTCTTCTTCTTCGCGTCGCGGATGCCGTGGTGGAAGTCGACCACCGTCTGCGACTCGGGGTCGTAGTACATGGCGTTGATGCTGAAGTCGCGGCGCGCGGCGTCGTGCTCGATCGGGCCCCACACGTTGTCGCGCAGCACGCGCCCGCTGGCGTCCACCGCGTGTTTCATGCCGGCGAGTTCGCCCTTGCTGGTGCGCTCGTTGCCCGCCACCTGCTCGGCGTCGGCGCTGTCCAGGTAGGCGCGGAAGGTCGACACCTCAATCATTTCGTGTTCGCGGCCGCGGCCGTAGATCACGTGAACGATGCGGAAGCGCCGGCCGATGATGAAAGCGCGGCGGAACAGACCCTTGACCTGTTCGGGTGTGGCGCTGGTGGCCACGTCGAAATCTTTCGGCCGCAAGCCCAGCAGCAGGTCGCGCACCGCACCACCCACGATGTAGGCGTCAAAGCCCGCCTGTTTGAGGGTGTGCACCACGTCGAGTGCGCGCTGGTCCACCAGCTTGATGTCGATGCCGTGCACCGAGACCGGCACGTCTTCGCGTTTGCCGAAGGGGCTGGCGCGGCGTGCGGGGGCCGCTGGCGATTTGCCGAGCAGCCTGTCAATGAATTTCTTGATCATTCGAATAGGTTCAATATGCGCCAGCCCCGTTCGAGGGCAATGGCTTGGAGCCGGGCGTCCGGGTTGGTGGCCACGGGCTCGTGCACTTTTTCCAGCAGCGGCATGTCGTTCATGGAGTCGCTGTAGAAGGTGCTGTGCTGCACGCCGGCCCATTCCAGGCCACGCGCGGCCAGCCATTGTTCCACACGGGCGACCTTGCCCTCTCGAAACGACGGCGTGCCCCGGATCTCGCCGGTGGGCTCACCCCGCTCGTCGGTGGCGAGATCGATGGCAATCAGCTCGTCCACACCGAAGGCCCGAGCGATCGGACGGGTGACGAATTCGTTGGTGGCGGTGACGATCACGACCGTGTCGCCCGCGGCCTGGTGGGCACGCACCAGCGACAAGGCCGTGTCCTTGAGCGAGGGCAGCACCACCTCGGCCATGAAGCGCGCGTGGGCCTCGCGCGCGGTGGTCAGACCACGCTCGCGCACCGCCTCGATGGCGAAGCGCACATAGCGGTGGATGTCCAGCGTGCCGGCCTTGTAGTCGGCGTAGAAGCCGTCGTTGGCCTTGGAGAAGCTGTCGCCATCGCGCCAGCCCAGTTTCACGGTGAATTCGCCCCAGGCGTAGTCGGAATCGAACGGGATCAGGGTGTGGTCGAGGTCAAAAAGCGCCAGTCTCATTCGTCTTCCAGCATGGATTTGATCAGGGGGATGGTGATGGCGCGCTGGGTGCGCAGGGCGTAGGCGTCGAGCTGGTCCAGCAGCAGCATGAGGCTGGAGAGGTCGCGCGAGAAGCGCCGCAGCATGAAGTCCATGACCTCGTCGCTGAGGAAGACCCCACGGTCGTCGGCGGCGCGGCGCAGCACGCCGCGGCGTTCGGTTTCGCCCAGCGCGTGCAACTGGAACACATGGCCCCAGCCCAGGCGGGTGCGCAGGTCTTCGCGCAGGCGCAGATCGGCCGGCGGGCAGTTGGCCGCGGCCAACACCCAGCGCGCCGGGCCGTGCGCCGGGTTCTGCGCGTTCACAAACCAGTTGAAAGCCGCCGCCTGCTGGGTGGCGGTGTAGAGGTGGCAGTCATCGAGCAGCACCGCGTCCCAGTGCTCGTCGAACTCGGGCGGGTCCAGGGTGTCCACGTTGATCCAGCCCACGCGGCTGCCGTGCTCTCGCAGGCTTTCTCGCACCGCGCGCAGCAGGTGCGTCTTGCCGCTGCCGCTCTCGCCCCACAAAAAGGTGGGCACCGGCGAGCGCAAGAGGTTGTGGGTCCAGAGCTTGAGGTGCTCCAGCGCGGCTTCGTTGCCGGCGGGCACGAAGTTGGCCAGGGTGGGCACGGGCGCCAGACCAATGTCCAGTGCCATCTGTTTCATGGGGCCGGTGCTCATGGCTCGATGATCCCGTTGCTGGGGGAAGTCCCATCGCCCAGGTACATCTGGCTGGCCAGATAGCCGCGCTTGACCCGGCGGATGGCCACCAGCAGCACCGCACTCGCCGGCAGCGCGATCAGCACGCCCACAAAACCGAACAGGTGACCAAAGGCCAGCAGGGCAAAGATGACGGCAATCGGGTGCAGGCCGATGCGCTCGCCGAGCAGGCGCGGTGTGAGGTAGAGGCTCTCGATCAGCTGCCCCAGCAGATAGACACCACCCACCAGGGCCACGCCCAGCACGGTCTGGAACTGCAGCACAGCGGCGAACAGCGCCATCACCATGCCCAGGCCAAAACCCAGGTAAGGCACGAACACCGCGAGGCCGGTGAAGACGCCGATCGGCAGCGCCAGATCCAGCCCGACGAGTGCGAGTGCCACGGTGTAGAGCACGGCCAACACCGCCATGACCAGCAATTGCCCGCGCAGGTACTGGCCCAACACCTCGTCGGTCTCATTCAGGAAGCTCTGCACGCTTTCGCTCCAGCGCGGAGGAATCAGACCGTTGGCACGGGCGATCAGGTTCGTCCAGTCCAGCAGCAGGTAATAGGCCACGATGGGCATCAGAAAGAGGTTGCCGACCACCGCCGCCAGCGCACTGCCGCCGATGCGCAGCGACGACAGCAGGCCGTTGATGAGCTCGCTCTCGTTGCCGGTGATCAAGGTGCGCAGCCAGTCGCGCACCTGACCGACGTCCACTTGCAGGTTGACGCCGAAGCGGGTGGCCAGCGGCAACAGTGCGTCGTTGAGCCTGTCGAGCAGCAGCGGCACTTGCTCGCGCAGCAGCGGGACCTGCTTGGTGATCACCGGCACGATGAGCAACATGACAGCCAGCAGCACCAGCATGAGCAGGGCGATCGCCAGACCGGCACCGAGCCAGCGTGGCACGCGCCGGGCGTGCAGCCGCTCCACCAGCGGGTGCAGGGCGTAGGCCAGCACGGCGGCCAGCAAAAAAGGCATGAGCACCGGTGCCAGCAGGGAGAGCAGCAAAGCACTCACCACAGCGATCAGGGCCCAGAGCAAGGCGCGGATCTGGTTGGAGGTCAGTGGCATGGAGCGCGAGGGTCGATGAGGCCGCGAGGGCGACCCCTTAAAATCTGGGGCAAATTCTATCGGGGCACCCTCAGGGTACCCGAAAGCCCCCCACCCGCCCAGCGTCCCGCTCCAACGACCGCCTCGCCCACCTCTCCCCACTAACACCGGGCCAGCATCCACATGACCTCTTCCACCACCCCCCTTTCGTACAAAGACGCCGGCGTTGACATCATTGCTGGCGACGCGCTGGTCGAGCGCATCAAGCCGCTGGCCAAAAAGACCTTGCGCGAAGGCGTGCTGGCCGGCATCGGCGGCTTTGGCGCACTGTTCGAGGTGCCCAAGCGCTACCAGGAACCCGTGCTGGTGAGCGGCACCGACGGCGTGGGCACCAAGCTCAAGCTGGCGTTCGAGTGGAACATGCACGACACCGTGGGCATCGACCTGGTGGGCATGAGCGTGAACGACGTGCTGGTGCAAGGCGCCGAGCCCCTGTTCTTCCTGGATTACTTCGCCTGCGGCAAGCTCGACGTGGACACCGCTGCGGCCGTGGTGGGCGGCATTGCCCAGGGCTGTGAACTCAGCGGCTGCGCCCTCATCGGCGGTGAAACCGCCGAGATGCCCGGCATGTACCCGGCGGGCGAATACGACCTGGCCGGCTTCTGCGTGGGCGCGGTCGAAAAATCAAAGATCCTCACCGGCCAGAGCGTGAAGCCCGGTGACGTGGTGCTGGGCCTGGCCTCGCACGGCGTGCACTCCAACGGTTTCTCGCTGGTGCGCAAGTGCATCGAGCGCGCGGGCGCCGATCTGCCCGCCACGCTGGACGGCAAGCCGTTCAAGCAAGCCATCATGAAACCGACGCGGCTCTATGTGAAGAACGTGCTGGCCGCACTCGCCGCCCACCCGATCAAGGCCCTGGCCCACATCACAGGCGGCGGTCTGCTGGAGAACATCCCCCGCGTGTTGCCCGAGGGCACGGCGGCGCATCTGGTCAAAGGCAGCTGGCCGCAAACCGAGCTGTTCGCCTGGCTGCAGAAGACCGCCGGCATCGACGACATCGAGATGAACCGCACGTTCAACAACGGCATCGGCATGGTGGTGGTGATCGACGCCGCCGAAGCTGTCGCCTGCGCAGCCACGCTGCGCGGTCTGGGCGAAACCGTGTTCGAGATCGGCCACATTGCCCCGCGCGGCGATGGCGCGGCTGTGGTGTTGGCCTGAGGCCTTACAGCAAGGCTTCCGACGGCAACACGTGCACACCGGGCGCAGCCACCATGGCTGCTTGCAGCAGGTGGTGTGCAATGCGCTCGGCCGGCACCACGCGGTAACGCTTGGGCAGCAGCGGGCCGACCCAGCCTGACACCGCCACGGCCAGCTGCTCGGCCGGGCGGCTTTGCGCTCGATGGCCTCCGATCAGACCGGGACGCACAAAGGCCAACGATGGGTAGCCCACCGCCTGAAGATCGCGTTCCGTCTCGCCCTTGGTGCGCGAGTAAAACACCTTGGAGGCAACATCGGCGCCCAGCGCCGAGTTGAAGGCAAATGCCTGCGCGCCGTGTTGCCGCGCCAGACGGGCCACGGCCAGCGGGTGATCGTGGTCCACCTTGTAAAACGCGGCCTGAGAACCCGCCACCCGGATGGTGGTGCCCAGCGTGCAGACCACCGCGTCCACCGCCCACCAGTCGGCGTCGTCGGGCAACCGCTCGAAATCGACCAAGGGGTTCAGCAGCTTGGGGTGCGGCACCAGCGAACGGCGCGTGGGCGCGATGACGCGAACCACGGCCGGATCGGCCAGCGCTTGTTGCAGCACGTGACCGCCGACCAGCCCGGTGGCGCCCACCAGCAAGAGTTGTTTCATCAGCGTGTCCTTGAAGCGGGTGCGGCGGCCAGCTTGTTTTCGATGGTTTTCAGCAAGGTCTGGTAGTTCGCCAGCCGGGCGCCCCCCAGCGCAACCGCCTGCTGCGCCGCCTGCCGGGCGGCAGGCAACTGGCCCAACTCCAGTCGCACCTGGGCCAGGTTGTTCCAGGCATCGGCGAAATCGGGATGGGCCCGCGTGGTGGCCTCGAAGGCCTGGGCTGCCTCTGCGCGCTGACCGAGCGCGTAGGCGGTGTTGCCCAGACCCAGCCGGCTGATGCGGTGCTGCGGCCATTTCTGCAATCCCGTGGCGTAGGCGGTGCGCGCCGCCTGCGGGCTGGAACGCTCGAGCGCCGACACCGCCACCGCCCAGTCATCGGGCTGCGCCGTCACCGGCAGCTGGTCGGGCCGGCTGGCGCGCATGGCCCAGTGTGACGAACGCGCCCAGGTGTTCTCAAACGTGCTCATCGGCATCACCAGGCGCTCGGTGGTCCCCGAGTGGAGCACGACGTGCTGCTTCGCATGGTCGTAACCGACCACCACGGCGTAGTGCCACATGGGCTTGATCGGGAGGGAAAGGTTTTGCAGCACCAGCACCGGATGGCCACTGGCGACCTCGGTCAACACGGTCTGCAGATCGGGCGCCAACGGGTAGGCGACCAAGCCCTGCCGGCGCGTGGCGGCCAGCATCTCGGTTTGCAGTGCCCCCTCGCGGCCGGGCAAGTACACCTGTGGTGTGAGCTGCCCGGGCGTGACGCTGGCGCCCGCGGCCTGCGCCACCATGGCCAGCGTGGCGGGACCACACAGCAGGTCGTCCTGCGGGTGAAACGGCACCCGGTCAAGAAGCACCTGCTGTGGGAGCTGCGCCGGCCAGGTGCGCTGCAAGGCGGCCGACTGCGGCGGCGTGGCGCAACCGCTCAAGAGCAACCCACAAAGAACAACCCCCGCCAGAGCGGGGGCTGAACAGCGAAGTCGCCAGGACTTCATCGAATGCTGCGGGTGAACGGGAACACCGCGGTCAAGCCCAGGATGTCGGTCACCAGCAAGACCAGGAACACGGTGAACAACACACCGACCACACCCGCACCCGCGGGGGCTTGGTCAACACGGTCGGCCAGCTGGGCCACTTCCACGTCGGACATGGCTTTCACACGTTCAATGGCGTCGTTGGCGTTCACGCCTTGTGCTTGCAGAGCGGTCTGAACGTCGGCCCGGGTGAAGAAGGCGCTGACGTGGTCGCGGTCGGCATCACCGGCAGCGGTCACCATCGCCTGTTCGGTCGACACCATCGCGGCCTGTGCCGTGAGCGGCACACCGGCGAAAGCCATGCAGGGGATCAGCGCAGTTGCAATGAGGCGTTTGATTGTTTTCATCATGTTGTGGGTCTCAAAGGTGAAGAAAAACGGCAGGGAAAAACTCGCTGCCTGAGCTTGATCCTCACAGCGCGCAGGGAGCGCGTCAACCGGCTTTACAAGGCGTCACACACGCACCACGGCCAAGGCGACTTGTGTGCGCCAGAGAACAGACGGTTTCAGTTGAGCGCGCGCCGCAGCTCCTGCACACGCTGCGCGATGGCCTCGCGGTCCAGGGTGTCGTCGGCGTGCTCGACGTAGATTTCCAGATCGCTCACCGCCAGCCGCAAATCGCCCATTTCGGCCCAGGCGAGACCGCGGTCTCGGTACTCGGACCAGGCGTCCGGCAGCAGGATGAGCAGGCGATCCTGCACCGCGATGAGCCGCAACCAGTCCTCTTGCGTGCGGTGGATTTCCTTCAGGTTGCGCAGCAGCCGGGCGACGATGTCGCGCGGCGTGGCGGCCTGCAGGTACAGGCCCACCGGCACATCGAAATCGTCCACCAGACCGTTGCGCCGCTTGTAGGGCTCCAGCCGCTCGGAGAGGTCTTCACGGCTGAGCGACTGCCCGGTGAAGGGATCGATCACGACCTGACCATTGGGCAGGTTGACCTTCACCATGAAGTGCCCGGGAAAGTTGACGCCGCGCGCCTTCAAGCCGAGACCCTGGGCCAGTTCCAGCCACAGCACGGCCAGCGTGATCGGAATGCCGCGGCGCGTGCGCAGCACCGCGTTGATGTAGCTGTTGTCCGGGTCGTAGTAGTTGTTGACGTTGCCGCCAAAGCCCATGTCGCGGAAGAAAAACTGGTTGAGCGTTCGAAGCCGCTGCAGCGGGCCGGCGTCCGGGTTGCAGCGCCGCTTCACACGGGACAACATCTGGTCCACGTCACCGAGCACCTGCTGGATGTCCAGATCCGGATACTCGTCTTGCGCAATGGAGGCCGCCGCTTCGAACAAGGGGAACGCATCCTCTTCTCCCACGAGAGCGGCAAAGTAGCCCAGGGGTGTGGGTGGCGTGAAGGCGTAGGTGGAGGGCATGGCGGCCGGGTTCGATGATCCCGCAGGTTACGTCATTTTCGAACGAACTGCCGCAAGTTCAAACCCGCCAGCAACAGGGTAAGAAAATAGACCAAAACACCGCCGAGCACACAAAGCGTCAGCAGGCCCACGCGCTGAAGCGCCTGTCCTTCAAATCCGAGCCAGTTCACCCGCGCGGCCACCCACATCAAGAACACCGCCAGCAAGGCACTGGCCGCCACCACCTGCGAGGCAAAGCGGGCCCAACCGGGCGAGGGTTTGTAGGCGCCCCGCCGCATCAGGCCGATCAGCAAAAACAGGGCATTGACCATGGCGCCGATGCCGATGGCCAGTGCCAGGCCGGCGTGCGCCAGATAGGGCACCAACACATAGTTGAGCACCTGGGTGAGGATCAGCACCACGATGGCGATCTTCACCGGGGTGCGGATGTCTTGCCGCGCATAGAAGCCCGGTGCCAGCACCTTGATGGCGATGAGGCCGATGAGACCGGCGCCATAACCCATGAGCGCCGACGCGGTGCGCTGCACGTCGGCGGCGGTGAAGGCTCCGTAGTGGTAGAGCACCGCCACGAGCGGCTGAGCGAACGTGAGCAGGGCCACCGCGCAGGGCACGGCCAGCAGCACCACCAGACGCAGGCCCCAGTCGAGGAGGCCGCTGTAGCGAACCGTGTCGTCGGCCGCCTTGGCCGCCGCGAGCTGCGGCAGCAACACCACGCCCAAGGCCACACCGAGCATGGCGGTGGGGAACTCCATGAGTCGGTCGGCATAGGTGAGCCAGCTCACGCTGCCGGTGGCCAGGTGCGAAGCGATCTGGGTGTTGATCAGCAGCGAGACCTGCGCCACGCTCACGCCCAGCAGAGCCGGCAGCATGAGCGTGGTCACGCGGCGTGTGCCCGGGTGTGCCCAGGCGGCCTTCAAGCCTGACCAGCGCAGGCTCACGCGCGGCAGCATGCCCAGCTTGCGCAGCGCGGGCAGCTGCACGCCGAGCTGCAGTGCGCCACCCAGCAGCACACCACCGGCCATGGCAAAGATCGGCTCGATGCCGAGTGTGGCGAACCACGGTGCACCCCAGTACGCGGCGGCGATCATCGCCACGTTGAGCAGCACCGGCGTGGCCGCCGGCACGGCAAAACGCCGCCAGGTGTTCAAAATGCCGGCTGAGAGCGCCACGAACGACATGAACGCGATGTAGGGAAACATCCAGCGCGTCATGAACACGGCAGCGTTGAAACCCTCTTCGCTCAAACCGCTGGCCATGGCCCACACCAGCACCGGCGCGCCCAGCACGCCCAGCACACAGGTGACGGTGAGCGCCCAGGCCAGCACGGTGGCGATCTGGTCGACCATCTGCCGCGTCGCTTGATCGCCGTGTGTTTCACGCTCCCCGGCCAGCACCGGCACGAACGCCTGGCTGAACGCGCCCTCCGCGAACAGGCGGCGCAGCAGGTTGGGGATGCGGAACGCAACGTTGAACGCATCGGTCAGCGCGCTGGCGCCGAACGTGGCCGCCATGAGCAGTTCGCGCACCAATCCCGTGATGCGCGAAGCCAGGGTGAGCAGGGAGACGAGGGAAGCGGATTTGAACAGGGTCACGGCGCGAGTGTAGCGACGGGTGGGCGGGCCGCCCGGGTGTGGGTTGCTGGCGCACTGGCCCGTGCTAAAATCGCGGGCTTTGCTGGCATCATCCCCAAACATTGAAGGAATCACACCATGGCAACCAAGCCGAAGAAAAAGAACCCCCGTCTGGCGTCTGGCCGCAAGCGCGTGCGCCAGGACGTCAAGATCAATGCAGCCAACACCTCGCTGCGCTCGAAATACCGCACCGCTGTGAAGAACGTGGAAAAAGCCGTTCTGGCCGGTGACAAGGACAAGGCGACCGAGCTGTTCGCCAAGATGCAAAAAGTGGTGGACATCGTTGCCGACAAGGGCATCTTCCACAAAAACAAGGCCGCTCGCGACAAGAGCCGCCTGTCGACCAAAGTCAAGGGCCTCGCAGCAGCCGCTGCCTGAAACCCACCGGTCTGGCCCCGCCAGACCACCAGCCCGGGCCCATTTTGGCCTGCCGTTTGAAACGGGTGCGCTGCCAGCAAAAGCAAAAAAGCCGTCGCAAGACGGCTTTTTTGCGTCTGGGCTTCTGCCGGCCCGCGTATTTCGAAAACGCCTCACACGTGCAGCCAGCGGGCTTGTGGGCTTGCGGAGGCTGGGCGCTCTGCTGCGTGGGCGCCGATGACCGGGCCAGCCGGAGAAAACTCAAACAGACCGAGGCGGGTCGGGCAGCAGACAAGCCTCGGCCACCTGCAGGTCGTTGTCGCGCGCAAAGTTCATGCAGAAGTCCCACGCCATGGGTTCGGCTTCGCGCAGATCCACGTGCACCACCACGCACTTGATGCCGTTGATGGTGTTGGGCACGCACCAGGGGGAATAGCTCAGGTGGCTGCCGGGCTGGGCGCCACCGGGGCGAAACGGGCTCATGACGCCGGCCAGACGCTCGGCCCAGTCGCTCGGCCGGAAGGTGCGGCCGTTCTGGGTGATGCCCTGGATGAAGACTTGTTTGGCTGTCGGTGAAACCATCGGGAGAAGCCTTCGGATGGAGGGCCGTGCAGAGGAGAAAACCACCACGGCAACGAGGATCGCTCGACCGCAGAAGCGTCAGGTATTCTATCTTATATAAGACTTGAAACGAGGGATAACCCGGGGTCCAGAGACCCGGTCGTCGCGCATTTCAGCGATGCCCAACAAGCAATGATGATGCCCGGCTGCTGCGCCTAAAATCGCGCTTCGACGGCTCAACCTGCGTTGAGCCGCTTTCTTTTTGGCCCTCCAGCGCCCCACTTTCCCGGAGTCACCGCATGAACGCCGCCCTCAATCCCGTTGCCTCGCCCCATGTGATGAACACCTACGGCCGCCTGCCGATCGCGATGTCGCACGGCAAGGGCGTGCGCGTGTGGGACGTGAACGGCAAGGAATACATCGACGCGCTGGCCGGCATCGCCGTGAACACCCTGGGCCACGGCCACCCCAAACTGGTGCCGGCCCTGCAGGACCAGGTGGCCAAGATGATCCACTGCTGCAACTACTACCACGTGCCCGACCAGGAACGCCTGGCGCAGATGCTGGTGGAGCGCTCGGGCCTGAGCAACGTGTTCTTCTGCAGCACCGGACTGGAAGCCAACGAAGCCGCGCTGAAGCTGGCGCGCAAGTACGGCCACGACAAGGGCATCGAGCGCCCGGAGATCGTGGTCTACGAGAAGGCCTTCCACGGCCGCAGCATCGCCACGCTCTCGGCCACCGGCAACCCCAAGGTGCAAGCCGGCTTCGGTCCGCTGGTGGAAGGTTTTATCCGCGTGCCGGCCAACGACATCGAGGCGCTGAAGAAAGCCACGGTGGGCAACCCCAATGTGGTGGCGGTGTTCTTCGAGACCATCCAGGGCGAAGGCGGCGTGAACCCGATGCGCGCGCAGTACCTGAAAGACGTGCGCGCCCTCTGCGACCCGCAGGACTGGCTGCTCATGATCGACGAGGTGCAGTGCGGCATGGGCCGCACCGGCAAGTGGTTCGCGCACCAGTGGGCGGGCATCCTGCCCGACGTCATGCCGCTGGCCAAGGGACTGGGCTCGGGCGTGCCCATCGGCGCGGTGGTGGCCGGCCCCAAGGCCGCCAACATCTTCCAACCCGGCAACCACGGCACCACCTTCGGCGGCAACCCGCTGGCCATGCGCGCCGGGGTGGAAACCATCCGCATCATTGAAGAAGACGGGCTGCTGGCCAACGCCGAGCGCGTGGGTGCGCACATGCACGACGCGCTGGTGAAAAGCCTGGGCGGTCACCCGGGCCTCAAAGACATCCGAGGCCAGGGCCTGATGATCGGCGTGGAACTCAACCACCCCTGCGGCGCCCTCACCCAGCGCGCCGCCGACGCGGGTCTGCTGATCAGCGTCACCGCCGACAGCGTGATCCGCCTGGTGCCGCCGCTGATCATGACCATCGCCGAGGCCGACGAAGTGCTCGCCATCCTGCTGCCGCTGATCCACGCCTTCCTCGCCGAGCAAAGCCCGACATGACGATCCGCCACTACCTGCAGTTCAAGGACCTGAGCGCGGACGAATGCGCCCACGTGCTGGCGCGCGCCGCCCACATCAAGAAAAAATTCAAGGCCTTCGAGAAGTACCAGCCCTTCGCCGACCCCGACCGCACGCTGGCCATGATCTTCGAGAAGGCCAGCACCCGCACCCGCGTGAGCTTCGAGGCCGGCATGTACCAGATGGGTGGCTCGGTGGTGCACCTCACCACCGGCGACAGCCAGCTGGGCCGCGCCGAACCCATTGAAGACAGCGCCAAGGTGATCAGCCGCATGGTCGACCTGGTGATGATCCGCACCTTCGAGCAAAGCAAGATCGAAGCGTTTGCTGCGCATTCGCGCGTGCCGGTCATCAACGGCCTGACCAACGAATTCCACCCCTGCCAGATCCTGGCCGACCTGTTCACTTTGGTGGAGTACCGACCCGCTGCCAGCGGCCAGCCGCTGGACGCCATCAAAGGCAAGGTGGTGGCCTGGGTGGGCGACGGCAACAACATGGCCAACACCTGGCTGCAGGCGGCCGAGCTGCTGGGCTTCACGGTGCATGTGAGCACGCCCGGCGGCTATGAGGTCGACCCGGTGCTCGCCGGCATCAGCAACCGCGACTGCTACCAGGTGTTCAAGGACCCGCGCGAGGCCTGCGCGGGTGCCGATCTGGTCACCACCGACGTGTGGACGAGCATGGGCTTCGAGTCCGAAAACGAAGTGCGCCGCGAGGCCTTCAAGCGCTGGTGTGTGGACGAGGACATGATGCGCCAGGCCAAACCCGACGCGCTCTTCATGCACTGCCTGCCGGCGCACCGCGGCGAAGAGGTCAGCGCCGAAGTGATCGACGGTCCGCAGTCGGTGGTGTGGGACGAGGCCGAGAACCGCATGCACGCGCAGAAGGCCTTGATGGAGTTTCTGCTGCTCGGCCGCCTGGCTTGATGCAGGCCCTGCTCGACGCGATCGCGCGCATCGAACCCGGCACCGACGCGCGCCGGGTGTTCCACGGCCGCGGCGGTCTGTACCCGGGCTGCGAGCAGTGGACACTGGACGCGTTTGCACCGGTCTGGCTGCTCACCAGCTTCCAGCCGGTGGCCGACGACACGCTGGCCGTCATTGGCGAAGCACTGCAAGCCCGCTGGAGCGAGATCGCACCGGGTGAACCCCTGAACTGGGTGTTCCAGTGCCGGGGTGACGGCCCGGCGGACACGCGCCTGATGGCCGGCAGCGTGCCCGAACCGCACGTGGTCACCGAGCGCGGCGCGCGTTACCTGGTGCACCTGCTCAAAGGCCAGAACCACGGCCTCTTCCTCGACATGGCCGAAGGCCGCCAGTGGGTGCGCGAGCACGCGGCGGGCCACAAGGTGCTCAACCTGTTCGCCTACACCTGTGCGTTTTCGGTGGTGGCCTTGCAAGGCGGCGCGAAGCAGGTGGTCAACGTGGACATGAGCGCCGGTGCCATGGCCATCGGCCAGCAGAACCACCCGCTGAACGCGCTGAAGGAAGGCGCGAGTTTTCTCGTGCACGACATCTTCAAGACCTGGGGCAAGATCACGCGCGGCGGCCCTTACGGCCTGGTCATCGTCGACCCGCCGAGCCACCAGAAAGGCAGCTTCATTGCCACGCAGGACTACCTCAAACTCATGCGCCGCCTGCCCGATCTGCTGCGGCCGGAGGGCCGTGTGCTGCTCTGCCTCAACGCGCCGCAACTCAGCCCGGCCTTCCTGATGGACCAGATGCGCGAGGCTGCGCCCGAACTGGTGTTCGAGCAGCGCCTGGCCAACCCGGCGGTGTTTGCCGACGTATCGGAAGACCGCTCGCTCAAGGTGCTGGTGTACCGGGCACCTGCGGTCGCCAAGGCAGCCACATGAGTGCCTGCACCAGTTGCGGCGCCTGTTGCGCCTGCTTCCGCGTCGACTTCTCGGTCCACGAGATGCAGGACATGGGCGGCAGCGTGCCCTCGGGCCTGGCGGTGGAGGTCACCGACACCACCATGCGCATGCGCGGCACCGACCATTCACCACCCCGCTGCGCCGCCCTCACCGGCCGGCTCGGCGACCAGATCGGCTGCGGCATTTACGAGTGGCGCCCCTCGCCCTGCCGCGAGTTTGAAGAAGGCAGCGAGGCCTGCACCCGCGCGCGCCAACGCCACGGCCTGCCGCCGGTCGGCGGCGCAGACTGAACCCTCAATTACTTCAGGTCTCAAGCATTTTTGACGCCTGTTGGGATTAACCGACACCACGGGTTTTTTCACGGTGCTACCTTCACCGCACCATGAAAAAACGCTGGGACATCTCCCCACCCATACACGCCCATGCCCCGGTCTTTCCGGGCGACACGGCCTACACGCAGACCTGGGCCGCCACCATCGGCCCGGGCTGCCCGGTCAACGTGAGCGCCATCACGCTCTCGCCCCACGTGGGCGCGCATGCCGATGCGCCGCTGCACTACGACGCCAACGGTGCGCCCATCGGTGAGGTCTCGCTCGACGCCTTCCTCGGGCCCTGCCGCGTGATCCACGCCATCGGCTGTGGCCCGCTGGTGAAGCCCGAACACATTGCTCATGCTTTGAAAGACTTGCCGCAGCGCGTGCTGCTGCGCGTGTATGAACACCAGCCGCAAGACGCGTTCGACAACGACCTGCCCGCCTTCGCGCCCGAGACCGTGGAGCAACTGGCCGACCTCGGTGTGCTGCTGATCGGCATCGACAGCGCAAGCATCGACCCGGCCAACAGCAAGACGCTGGACAGCCACCAGACCATCCGCCGCCGCGGCCTGCGGGTGCTGGAAAACCTGCTGCTCGACGACGTGCCCGAGGGCGACTACGAGCTCATCGCCCTGCCCCTGAAACTCACCACCGCCGACGCCAGCCCCGTGCGCGCCATCCTCCGAGAACTCCCATGACCACCACCCTGCAAGACTGCCGCGCGCTCGACGCGCAAGACCCGCTGCGCGCCCTGCGCGAGCTCTTCCTGTTGCCCGAAGGCACCATCTACCTCGACGGCAATTCGCTCGGCGTGATGCCGCGCAGCGCACCTGCGCGCGTGGCCGACGTGGTGACCCGCGAGTGGGGAGTCGACCTGATCCAGAGCTGGAACAAGAACGGCTGGTTCACCATGCCCGGCCGGGTGGGCGACAAGATCGCGCGCCTGATCGGCGCCGCGCCCGGTACCGTGGTGGCCACCGACAGCACCTCCATCAACCTCTTCAAGGTGCTCTCGGCCGCCATCAACCTCAGCACCGCCGACCACCCGCAGCGCAAACGCATCGTGAGCGAACGCAGCAACTTCCCAACCGACCTCTACATCGCCGAGGCCCTGTGCAAAGAGCGTGGCTTCGAGCTGGTGCTGGTCGAGCCCGACGAGATCGCCGCGGCACTCACGCCCGAGGTGGCCGTGCTCATGCTCACCCACGTGAACTACCGCACCGGCGCCATGCACGACATGCCGGCCGTGACCGCCGCCGCCCACGCGGCCGGCGCGCTCATGCTGTGGGACCTGGCGCACAGCGCCGGCGCGGTGCCGGTGGACCTCACCGGCGCGGGCGCCGACTACGCGGTGGGCTGCGGCTACAAATACCTCAACGGCGGCCCGGGCGCGCCGGCTTTCGTTTGGGTGAACCCGCGCCACACCGACCGCTTCTGGCAGCCCCTCGCCGGCTGGTGGGGCCACGCCACCCCCTTCGCCTTCACGCCGGACTACCAGCCCGCGCCCGGCATCACCCGCTACCAGTGCGGCACCCAACCCATGATCAGCCTGGCTGCGCTTGACTGCGGCGTGGACACGGTGCTGGCCGCTGAAGCCTTGGGCGGCATGGCCGCGCTGCGCCGCAAGTCGCTCGCGCTCACCGACCTCTTCATCTCGCTGGTGGACGAACGCTGCCAGGGCCACGGCATTGGCCTGGCCACACCGCTGGACCATGCACAGCGCGGCTCGCAAGTGTGTTTGACCAAAGACGACGGCGCCTACGCGATCGTGCAGGCCCTCATCGCACGCGGCGTGGTGGGCGACTACCGCGCGGGCGATGCCGGCCAGCACAAGGACATCCTGCGTTTCGGTTTCACACCGCTCTACATCGGCTTCGAAGACGTGTGGAACGCAGCCGACCATCTGCGCCAGGTGCTGGAGACCGGCGAATGGCGCCGCGCCGAATTCAACACCAAACACGCGGTGACCTGAACATGTGCCCGCACCACCCGCCCACCACCACCGACAGCGCCAAGCCCGAAGACATCGTGCGCGAGGAAGGCGCACAGCTCGACTTCAGCCGCGACATGAGTTACGGCGACTACCTCCAGCTCGGCAGCATCCTCAACGCCCAGAAACCGCTCTCGCCCGCGCACGACGAGATGCTCTTCATCATCCAGCACCAGACCAGCGAACTCTGGATGAAGCTCATGCTGCACGAGCTGCACGCAGCCATTGCACACATCGCGCAGGACGAGCTGCAACCCGCGTTCAAGATGCTCGCGCGCGTGAGCAAGATCATGGAACAGCTGGTGCACGCCTGGGACGTGCTCGCCACCATGACACCGCCCGAATACAGCGCGCTGCGCCCCTACCTCGCGCAGTCCAGCGGCTTCCAGAGCCACCAGTACCGCTGCATCGAAT